>CANGIQ010000006.1 GCA_947453965.1 Comamonadaceae bacterium | reverse complement strand
GACAAGCCAGCGTAGCCGTTACCAGCAAACAAGTTCTTGCCGTCTTTCCAAACGGATTGGTGAACGTGCATGCCAGAACCGTTGTCGCCCGAGTAGGGCTTGGGCATGAAGGTCGCAGTTTTGCCGTAAGCATTGGCGACGTTGTGGATCACGTACTTTTGGAGCAAGGTCCAGTCAGCGCGCTCAACCAAGGTGGAGAACTTGGTACCGATTTCGCATTGACCTGCGCCCGCCACTTCGTGGTGGTGCACTTCCACTGGGATACCCACGGACTCGAGCAACAAGCACATCTCGCTGCGCATGTCGTGTGTGCTGTCCACTGGAGGCACAGGGAAGTAGCCACCTTTGACGCGAGGACGGTGACCGCGGTTGCCGCCTTCGATTTTCTCGCCACTGTTCCATGGGGCTTCGTATTCGTTGATCGAATAGAAGGAATGGTTGGGTTCTGTGCTCCAACGCACCTCGTCGAACAAGAAGAATTCTGGTTCTGGACCGAAATAGGCGGTATCACCCATGCCAGATTGCTTGAGATAACTTTCAGCGCGCTTGGCGATGGAACGTGGATCACGCTCATAGGCCTTGCCGTCGGTGGGTTCGATCACATCACAGATCAACACCAAGGTGATTTCTTCGAAGAAAGGATCGATCAAGGCGCTGTTGGGATCGGGCATCAACAACATATCAGAGGCTTCGATGCCTTTCCAGCCAGCAATTGAAGAACCGTCAAACGCTTGACCGTCTTCGAACTTGCTCTCGTCAAACTGCGACACGGGCGCAGTGATGTGCTGCCATTTGCCACGGGTATCGGTGAAACGGAAGTCAACGAATTTAACTTCGTTCTCTTTCACCATTTTCATTACGTCTGCGACGGTCTTGGCCATCAAGTTCTCCTGCTAGGGTAGGTTGGGTTAAAAAGTGTTTCGAGGTTTAGGGATGCAGTTTTTATGCCAACTCAGCGGCATTCAGAGATGCAATCGACGTCACCGTGAAAGGGCTTATTTTGCACCGACTTCGGCGTCGATCTTCAATTTCTGCTGCGATTTCAATCCGAAAAGCAAACCTAGAAAAGCACTTTTCTGGTGCAATTTTAAGTGATGCACCAAATTAATGCAATATCAGGAACGCACCAATTCGGGGCCTAGTTCAACGCCAAAGGGTTTCAGACCTAACAACAAATCGGGATAGGCGCGGGCCACGGCCTCAGGACTGCCCTTCACACCCAACTCGATGTGGCGACCATATTGCGGATGGTCCACGCTCGGTAGGCTGAACACCTTGATGCCTTCGTGCGCACGCTCTAACGATTCCATCAAAGGCGTGAGCGTGGCCTCCATCGAGCCAAACACAATCACCGATTTTTCAATCCAAGCCTCGTGTTGGAAGAGGTGGGGATAGTGGGTGTCGAGCACCCATTCGATCATGGGCCACGCCATCACTGGAAACCCCGGGACAAAATGCACGGCACCGCCCGCTGGGCCGTAGCAGCTAAAGCCTGGAATTTTGTTGTACGGGTTAGGAATGATCTGCGCGCCTTTGGGAAACACACCCATGTTCAAGCGGTGCACGTTATCGTGGCGCTCGGGTTCGTAGGGCACGCCCTGCTCTTTGGCCACGTCTTGCATGCGCTCACGAATCAGCAGCTCGGCTTGCGGATGCAAGACCAAATCCACGCCCAAAGCACGTGCCGCACACTGACGGGTGTGGTCGTCCGGGGTGGCGCCAATGCCGCCGCATGAAAACACAATGCTGTGGCTCTCAAAGGCACGCGCCAAGGTACGGGTGATGCGATCGGGTGAATCGCCCACGTAATCGGCCCAATCGAGCGAGAGACCGCGCGCCGACAAAAGTTCAATGGTTTTGGGCATGTGCTTGTCAGCACGTTTGCCAGAGAGGATCTCGTCGCCGACGATGATCAAGCCAAATTCAGGGCGTGGGAGGTGTGGTGAGGTCATCCACCGATGCTAGCGCGGGCACAGGAACCGAGGCGCCCACCACCACAGTGTCCGAGTCAGCCCGCAGGGCTTCCAGCGCACCGAGGCTGTAATGCGCAAACCACAGCGAGGTGAAAGCAAAGACCAAGGCATAAATCCAAATCGCCACAGGCACCAGCACCACAAAGGCGGAAGCAAACAAAGCACCCGATGCCCACACCATGCTGGGCAGCGCACTCAAATACCCGGTCAACACACCAATCAACAGCAACCACAGTCGGTGCTGACGGCCAATGGCGATGCGCTCGTCACGGCTGGCATGCGCCAGCAAGGCGTCGTACACCATCACGCGGTAGCTCAGCCAGCCCCAGATCAGCGGCGGCACGATGAACATCAAGGGCGGCACCACCCACAAGGGCAAGGAAATCAGCATCGCCACCACGGCCGCCACCGTGGAGCCCACGGTCCAGACCAAGCTTGTCACGGTTGAACCCCCGCGCTTGAGCGCCAAATGCGAGAAGCGACGCTTGACCACCAAGTCGACCAAGGCTGGCGTCATCATCAAAGACACGGCGAGCAAAGACATGACCACCAACAACGGCGTGATGGCAAAAATCACCACCAAGGGAATGACCACCACCTGCAAGTCGCCAGCGCCGTGGGCTTGCATCCAGTCGAGCATGCTTTGCAACACTTTCCACGAGTCCAACATGTCACGGACCCAGTCCTGGGTGGGTTGCCAATAGAAGTAGCCCCAACTCAAGGTCAACACCAGCAACATGGCCAGCGGCAACAAAGAGAGGGTCATCACGCGAGGCATCAGGCAATAGGCCAGAGCTCGCCAGAATGAATCTAAAAACAAACGCATAGCAAAAGCATACCCCAGGCGCTCACAGGCCGGAAGAAGTGCCCCATGCAGAAAAAAATCGTTTCAACCCCAAACGCTGCTGGGCCCAAAAGCCTTGGCCGTAGTCACGCCCTTCTTCGACTTGGTCGCGAATGCCCGTGGGTTCAAACCGAGGGCCAAAGTCTGCCGTGCCAAACAGCATGTCCCACCAAGGCAGCAGCACGCCAAAGTTATGCCCTCCCAAGCTATGGGCGCCATGTGTTTCATGGCCGATGCCCACGCCGTGGTGGGTGCGGTGAAAGCGCGGGCTGACCCACAGTCGCTCGCCCCACCAGCCAAAGCTCACCCGCAAATTGGCGTGCTGAAAGCTCTCGCTCAATTGGGTCAAGGCCACCACTGCCACAAACTGACTGGGCGCAATGCCAATGACTTGCGCCACCATCACCCAAATCAGCGCATGCAGCACGTCGTCGAGCAAGTGGTTGCGGTTGTCAGTCCACTGAGTCATCTGGCGCTGCGAGTGATGGACCGCATGCAAGGCCCACCAAGGGTTGAACTGATGCTGGGCGCGGTGCAGCCAATAGTTCAAGAAGTCAAACACCACCAGGTAGATCAAAAAGCTGGTCCACGGCCCGTCGGTCACGCCAGGCCACACATCTTCGAGGTGGAAGGTGCCAAAGCCCGCCGTGCGCATCTCGCCCAAGCGGTCGTCCACCCAAGGGTCGATGGTGAAAAACAGCACGCACCGAAACAGCCCCAAGCGGTGAATCACGGTGTACAGCACATCGGTACGAATGGCGACGCGGTCCGTTATAGGCTCCACAGGGCGCCAGCGCTGCAAAGGCCCAATCACCACCAGCATGACCGCGATTTGCAGCAAGCCAATCAGCAGCCAACCGGTGGCATCGAACACATCTTCCAAGCGACTGCCCAGGCCCATGGCAAACGCCATGGGTTGCATCACCTGCTCGTAGAGCGCGGCTTGCGTGTTGGCAAACAAATCGATCAGGAAGTCCATGCAATCAATGCGTCCATGTCTTGAACTGCGGATGGTCTTGCAAGGTGGCGAAGCAAAAGCCTTTGGCCTTGAGGCCTTCAATCAGCGGCTCCAACACCGCGGGTGCCCACGGGTCTTGGCGTGACCAAATGCCCAGGTGCGCCATCAAGATATCGCCCGAGCGAATGTTTTTCAAGCTCTTTTGCAACAGCTGGGCATTGGGGTATTTGTCGCTAGGCAACTCGTCGCCCAAAAACCCTGCGTCCGCCCAGCCCACATGCGCAAAGCCACATTGCTTGGCCGCCGCCAACAGCGAGGGCGAGGTTTTGCCACCAGGCGCACGGAACAAAGGCAAGGGCTTTTGCCCCGTGAGTTGCTGCAAACGGGTGTTCGCGCGTTGCAGCTCCTCGCAATAACGCGCGCTGTTCCAGACTTCGGTTTTGCCTTTGTTCGGCCCGGCACTGGGGCGCATCTGCCAAGTGCCATGGGGTTGATCGGCGCGCCAGTACACATGGTCGAAGGTGTGCGATGCAAACGCATGGCCTTCGGCGCCGCGGGCACGCCACCAAGGCGCCCAGTGCTCACCCAGCGTGCCATCGCCTTCTTGGGTAGGTTCATTGGCGGCAAAGAACGTGACCTTGACGTTTTGACGATTGAGCACCTCGGCAATCAAAGGCGCTACGCCCATGTGGCCGGTGTCAAAGGTCAGGTACAACGGTTTGTTGCAGGGTGCGGCATGTGCCACAACTGCGAGGCAAGACAACGCGACAAAGACCGACCTCTTAGCTGGCATAGAAGGCATCAATACCGTTTGGCGTGGTCCAGGGTCCAAATGCCGTGAGGCGATTTGCCCACTTTGACTTGGCGCACCAATTGACCGGTGGACAAATCAATCACGCTAACTTTCTTGATCCAACGCGAAGACACCAACAACAGCTTGCCATCGGCCGTGACTTCCATGCAGTCTGGCCCCCCCGGCGCCTTGAACTGCGCCACAGATTCGAGGGTGGTGTAGTCGATCTTGTTGATGGTATTGGCCACCCGGTTACCCACAAACACATGGCGGCCATCGCCCAGCGCTCTGAATGCGTGGGCGCCCTCGCCGGTGGCAATGCTCTTGACCAACTTGGCCTGGGGCCCCGTCACGTCATACACCTGGACATGATCGCCCCCCGTCAAGCCCACCAACAGGTGCTTGTCATCGGGCGTGCCAAACACGTCGGCGGGCATTTCACCCGTCTTCACGCGCCATTTCAGGGTTTGCGTGGCCAAGTCCACCGCCACCAGTTCGTTGCTGTCTTGCATGGTGGCGTAGGCCGTGGTGCTTTTGGTGTCGATCCAAATGTGGCTCGGTGTTTTGCCAGAAGGAATGCGCTTGACCAAGCTCAGGTCTTTGCCGTCCCAGCGGTAAATGTCAATGTGGTTCAAGCGGTTGGCCACGGTGACAAACCATTTCATATCAGGCGAAAAGCGCAGCTGGTAAGGGTCCATGGTGCCGCGCACCACGCGCTGCACCTCGGCGGTGCGCGGGTCAATGAAGGTCAAGGAGTCGCCACCGGCATTGGCCACGATGACCGATTTCTCGTCTGGCGTGAGATAGATGTGGTGCGGCTCTTTGCCCGTGGCAATGCGTCGGGTTTCTTTCCAAGTGGTGGGATCAATCACACTCACATTGGCATCTTGCGAATTGAGCACAAAAATAGGCGTCGCAGCTTGCGCCGCACAACCTACAAAAATCAGCAAGCCAGCAAGCGCCAGCGTCCATCGTTGAAACAAAAGCACGGGAAACAACCTTCTCAAAACTAGCCACCAGTGTAACGAGCGTGTCTTGGCTGCGTCCTCGTACGGGTTTTAATATTTGGACATGAACTTGATACAACTCAAAAAAAGTACGCTGGAAGTTGAGCTGATTGACAGCCCACAAGGAGCCCCACGTTCGCCCCTTGTTTTTCTGCATGAAGGCCTAGGCTCGGTCGCCATGTGGCGCAGCCGGGACGGTTTTTGGCCCGCACAAGTGTGCGCAGCCACAGGCCGTGCGGGTGTGGTGTATTCGCGCCGGGGTTACGGCCAATCGTCAGCGATTGCCGATGTGCGCGGTGCCAACCGTCTGGCGCCCGACTACATGCACCAAGAAGCTTGGGACGTCTTGCCCGAGCTGCTGGGTGTTTTAGGCATGGAGCGCCCCGTGCTGCTGGGCCACTCCGACGGCGGCACCATCGCGCTGCTGCATGCCGCACGTCACCCTGTGAGCGCCTGTGTCGTCATGGCGCCGCACGTCATGGTGGAAGAGGTGTCAATCACGTCCATACAAGCCGCCCGTGAGGCTTATGTGCATGGCCATTTGCGCGAACGGCTGGCCAAGTTTCACCACGACGTGGACGGTGCGTTTTGGCAATGGAACGATGTGTGGCTGTCTGAGGGCTTTCGCAGCTTTGACATTCGCCCGCTGTGCCGCGACATCGAGGCCCCCATCTTGGCCCTGCAAGGTGTGGACGACGCCTACGGCAGCTTGGCGCAAATTGAAGACATTGCGCCCGCCTCTGGGCCAATTGAGCGACACGCCCTGGCCGCGTGTGGCCATTCGCCCCACCGCGATCAGCCTCAGCACACCCTGGCCTTGATTGAAACGTTTTTGCGCGACAAACCTTAACGCGCGGCTGAACTCACAACGCGTTCGTCGCCAACAACTTCAATTCGTCTTCGCTGATCCAGCGCCACTGGCCTGGGGCCAAATCATTGGGCAACGGCATGGCGCCAATCTGTGAGCGGTGTAAACCCACCACCTTGTTACCCACCGCGGCCAGCATGCGCTTGACTTGGTGGTACTTGCCTTCGGTCAAGGTCAGGCGCAAATGGTGTTCGGCCACCGCTTCGCATGCCGCAGCTTTGACGGGCTTGGGCGAGTCGTCCAGCACCACACCGTCGAGCAGGCGCTGAACTTGCTTTGCATCCAGCGGATCGTCGGTGGTCACTTCGTAGACCTTGGGCACATGGTGACGCGGCGAACTCATGCGGTGAATCAACGGGCCGTCATCGGTGAGCACCAGCATGCCCGTGGTGTCTTGGTCCAAGCGCCCCACCGCTTGCACGCCTTGCACCGCACTTTTCTGGGGCCGTTGACGCAAGGGCGGCGGCAGCAAGGTGTACAGGCTCGGCCACGCCGAAGGCTTGTGCGAACACTCGTAGCCTGCCGGTTTGTGCAGCAGCACATAGGCTTTGGCGTGATACGGCCACAGCACGCCTTGCACCGAATACTGAAGGCCTTCGTGCACAGCAACGTCTTGCGATGCCTCGTCACAGGTGACCAAGCCCTCGCCGACATCGACCTGCACATAGCCCTGTTGTATCAAACCGGCACAAATACGGCGTGTGCCAAAGCCTTGGGAATACAAAATATCTTGTAATTGCATAGGTCAATCGTAAACTGAACCCACCATGAAACCCAGCTCACACTACCTGCCCTGTCACGGCTTCAACATCCACTACACCGCTTGGGGCGACGCGTCGCGGCCCGTGGTGATCGCGTGGCACGGCTTGGCCCGCACCGGCCGCGATTTTGATGCCTTGGCCGAGCAACTCGCACCCCATTACCGCGTGATTTGCCCCGACACCATTGGCCGTGGCTTGAGCCAATGGAGCCACGCGCCTCAGGACGACTACAGCTTTGCCACCTACGCACGCATCGCGCTGGACTTGATGGATGGGCTCAACATCCACCAAGCCCACTGGGTCGGCACCTCCATGGGCGGCGCCTTGGGCTTGGTCTGTGCCGCAGCCTTAGAGTTGCCCGCCTTCAAAGGCCGCATTCGCAGCTTGGCCTTGAACGACATTGCGCCCGAAATTTCAGCAGTGGCTGTCGACCGCATCAAGGCCTATGCCGGCCAACCACCGGCGTTTGACACCGTGCCCGAACTGGAGGCGTTCTTTCGCCAAGCCTATGCACCATTTGGTGAACAAACCGATGCCCAGTGGCGGCATTTGGCCGAAACCTCGACCCGCCGTTTGCCCGACGGCCGCGTGACACCGCACTACGACCCCAACATCACACAGCAGTTTTTTCGCGCCGTGCCCGAGTACCCCATGTGGGACGCTTACGACACCTTGAACATTCCCGTCTTGGTGATGCGTGGTGTCAACTCGGATTTGATTTCGCCCGACACCATCCAAGCCATGCGCACACGCGGCCCTGGTGCCCAAGGCTTGTTGCGCACAGAAGAAATTCCTGGTTGCGGCCACGCGCCAGCACTGAATGTGCCGGCGCAGTGGCAATTGATTGCAGACTTTTTGAAGTCGGCCGCTTAATGGTTGTGCATCATCGGCATCGCGTCTTCTGCACCGGCGCCAAAACCCAGCAAGGCGGGGTCCAACATGCCAGCGATCATCGCGATGTGACCAAAGACCAAGAACAAGGCCACGCAAATGGCGTGGGTCTTCATCTTCTTTTCGGTGCTGGCACCTTGGTTGACGATGCCGAGTTCTTGCAAGGCGATGTAGATCAAGGGCAAGCCACCGATCAAATAGCTTGCCACAGCAATCACATCAATCGCCGTCCGCCATTCCCCCGCTTGGGTGATAGGCAACACCGCAGTTGTCATCAGGTAAGCAATCACGCCGATGAAATACAAGCCGACCGTGATGCCCGCCGCGCGGTTCACGCCATGCACCCAACCGTTCAGGTTACGGGTGAATAGCAAATACAACTCGGTGATCGCCAAGGTCTCCGCCAAGACCACGGGAATGCCCATAAAGAGCAACAAGTTCCAAGGTTGGTTGGTGGCCAACAACTCCATGTAATGCGTCATGTTCATTTTTCTCTCCAAATTCAAGATAAGACCGACCATGCAGGTCGGCAAGAAGTCTTAAGCTAGGAGAGCGCGCTTGGGTGGCTTGAACAATTTGTTGGCCCGCGTTTGCAGCGTGAGCGAGAGAACCACAGGGTTGATCAGCGCGTTGTGTCCTGTGAACACGAACACAGGCGAATCAACGAAGGCTGCTGTGAGCCCCAAGCAGCACAGATGTGCGCCCAGTGCACATTTGAATGCAGGCAAGGCGGTACTCGCCGCTGGCTCATCGCAATGGTGTTCGCCATGCACGTTTGGCATGCTGGCCTGCACCGCCTGTGTTTGCGCAGGCAAAGTCTCGACCGACATGACGGCAGCATGGAACAAGCTGGTCAAGACACCGAGACAAAGAATGAGGCACAACTTGCGCATGAACTGATTTTAGGCGCTTGTGTCGGGCACCCACAACGGTATTTTTTGCATCACCGCCGCGAAGTCATCGGAGGCTTCGAAGCGCGCCAACCAAGCCGCCAATGCGGTCCAAGGTTGGGCCGCAAACCAAGCGGCATCCACGTGGGCAAATTGGCGCACAAACGGTGCCAAGGCCGCGTCTTGCAAACCCCAATGCGGGCCTGACAAATACGGGTTGGCTTGCAAATCGGCGTCTAGCGCGCGCAACAGCTCAGCCGCTTGGTCACGGTCGACCAGGCCGTCAGACAGGCCAGACCGTTGCGGGTATTTGTAGCGGTCCAAATGTTGTTTGAACGGTCCATCGTTGCACGCAATGCGCGCCAAGGTGTGCGTCCACGCGGCCTGCGTGGTGGGCAACCAGGCCTGCGGGTCGTGTTGGCGCAAAGCCCACAGCATGATGTCCAGGCTTTGCGCCAGCACGGGGCTGTTGACTTGACCGCGCAGCCACAACACGGGCACCGTGCCTTGGGGCGAGAGCGCCAGCATATGGGCGGGCTTGTTTTTCAAAAGAATTTCACGGTGCTCATACACCACACCGCCGGCACGCAGGGCCAAGCGTGCCCGCATGGCATAGGGACAACGCCGAAAGGAATACAGCACCGGCGTGTGCGCGGATGTGTCGTCAAGCCACACGCTCATGCGTCCTGATCCGGCGCCTGCAAGGGCACAAAAGCAGCCCGGGCTTGCGCGCTCAAACCGTCGGTCAGCGTTTGCAGCAAGCCAATGAATTGCGCACGTTGTTTGTCGCTCAAAGGCGCCATGAGCTCCTCATACGCCTGGTGCACCGGCGCTTCTGCCTTTTTCAACAAGCGTCGCCCGGCAGGGGTGAGTTGCACCGCCATGTGGCGGCGGCTGGTGGTGGAGACTTCGCGCGCCACCAAGCCACGCTCTTCCAGCCCACGCAGCACCCGCAGCACCGTCACTTTGTCAAACGCCAAGGCACGTGCCAAGCGGCTTTGGTCGATGTGGGGCTCGCTGGCCAGCACCGTCAACGCGCCGTATTGGGCCTGGGTCAAACCGATCGACGCACAAGCATTTTCAAAAATGGCGGCCGAGATTTGATGCGTGCGTCGCAGCAAAAAACCGGGGCGTTGGTACATGTCGCTTAAATGCATGGCTTGGGGTTTGTATGGATACGCAGATGGCGGGCAAAAACAATAATCGTTTGCATGCTAACAAATAGCACATCCACATGAATTGGGACAAACGATGAAAGTAGCCATCTTAGGCGGAGGCATTGCCGGGCTGGGTTTGGCCTTGGGGCTGCACGAGCGCGGTATCGACTGCGAGGTCTACGAGAGCGTACCCGAGGTCAAGGAAATGGGCGTGGGCATCACCCTGCTGCCCCATGCCACCAAAGAATTGGCGGCCCTGGGCCTGCTGCCCCAACTCGAAGCCGTCGCCATTGAAAACCTGGAAAGCGTGTTCTACAACCGCTACGGCCAGTACATCTACAAAGAACTGCGCGGCCGCCACGACGGCTACGCCACGCCAGAGCTGGGCATTCACCGTGGCAAATTGCACCGCATTTTGTTTGAAGAAGTGCTCAAGCGCCTCGGCTCCGATCGCGTGCACACCGGCCACCGCTGCATCCGGGTCGATCAAACCGCGCAGCAAGCAACCGCCACGTTTGAACTGACCAATGGCGAAACCCGCCAAGTCCACGCCGATGTGGCCGTGGCTTGCGACGGCGTGAACTCCACCGTGCGCAAGCAATTCTTCCCAGACGACAAAGTTTGCTTCGCCGGCATCAACACCTGGCGCGGTGTCACCGTGCACAAACCCATCTTGACGGGTAAGAGTTACATGCGTGTGGGCTCGATCGAGACCGGCAAGATGGTGATCTACCCCATCGTCGACAACGTGGACGGCCAAGGCAACCAGCTCATCAACTGGATGGCAGAAATCCAGCGCGCCGACACCAAGATGAACGACTGGAACAAGCCGGGCAACCCCAACGACTGCATCGACATTTTCAAAGACTGGAAGTTTCCGTGGTTGGATGTGCCCAATCTGATCCTCTCGGCCGAGCGCGTGTTTGAGTACCCCATGGTCGACAAAGACGCCCTGCCGCAATGGAGTTTTGGTCGCATCACGCTGATGGGCGATGCCGCTCACCCCATGTACCCACGCGGCTCCAACGGCTCGGCCCAGGGCTTGATCGATGCGCGCACATTGGCTGACTTGTTGAGTAAAACCACCGACGTGGTGGCCGCACTGCAGCAGTACCAAGATCTGCGCTTGCCCACCACCGCCAAGATTGTGCAAACCAACCGCACCGTGCCACCGGATGCCATCATCATGAAGGCCGATGCCCTCAGCGGTGGCCAACCCTTTGGTCACATCGACGACTTGATCAGCCAAGCCGAGTTGCGTCAAATCTCAGACAACTACAAACAAGTGGCGGGCTTTGCCGCCAAGTCCTAACTTTTTCAGGAGGCCGTCATGGACCGTCGTCATTTTTTCCAAAACTCGGCCCTCGTCACCACGGGTGCGCTGGCAGGTTGTGCCACACCGGGCTTTGCCAGTGGCCAGCCCAAAACACCGTTCACTGTGCCAGCGGTCTACCTACCCATCGTAGGCTCGGACGAAATGTTTCCAGTGCGTCGCATTTACTGCATTGGGCGCAACTACGCGGCCCACGCACGCGAGATGGGCTCCGACCCCACACGTGAACCACCGTTCTTCTTCCAAAAACCCACCGATGCCATTCAATACGTGGCAGCCGGCACCGTGGCCGATCACCCCTACCCCACGCTCACCAAGAATTACCACTACGAAGCCGAGTTGGTGGCGGTGCTGGGCAAGGGCGGACGCAACATCTCCGTCGACAAGGCGCTGGACTTGGTCTACGGCTACACATTAGGCCTGGACATGACACGCCGCGATTTGCAGCGCGGCATGGGTGACCAGAAAAAGCCTTGGGAGATTGGCAAGAGCTTTGACAAATCAGCGCCCATTGGCGCGGTGCACAAGGTGGCGCAAACCGGCCACTTTGCCAAAGGCGACATCTGGCTCAAGGTCAATGGTCAGATCAAACAAAAAGCCGATTTGAACCAAATGATTTGGTCAGTGGCCGAGCAAATTGCCAAGCTCTCCGAAGCGTTTGAGCTCTTCCCCGGCGACATCATTTATGCGGGCACGCCTGAGAACGTGGGCCCTGTGGTGCGCGGCGATGTGATTGAAATGCACATCGATGGCCTACCTAACCTCAGCGTCAAGATTGTTTAAACCCATGACACAGCCCCACACCCAACGTCCAGGCCAAGCGCCGTATTTGCGCATTGCCACCGAAGAAGCGTTTTGCCCCAGCGAGATGCTGGACATCTACCGCACCATCTTGGCCCAACCCCATGTAGACCCTGGCTTTCAAAGCCTGATGGGCTTTTACATGAGCAGCCCCAGCGAGCGTGCCCAGCACATCATGCGTTGTTTGACCGACCTCGACCAAGTGCGTCTGGGTCACATGGACGATGCGGGCATCGACATGCAAATCATTGCGCTGACCTCGCCCGGCGTGCAATGCATGGACACGGCCACCGCTGTGTCATTCGCCAAGTTTGCGAATGACGAATTGGCTGAAGGCGTGCGCCGTCATCCCACACGCTTTGCCGGCATGATCGCTGTCGCACCGCAAGACCCTGCGGCGGCGGCATTAGAAATTGAGCGCGGTGTGAACAAGCTCAATATGCATTCGGTGGTCATCAACTCGCACACCCATGGCGAGTACTTGTCCGATCCCAAGTTTTGGGAAATCTTTGAAGCCGCGCAGGCCCACGACACACCGATCTACCTGCATCCCAACACACCGCCTGCCAACATGATTCAGCCGTTCTTGGAGTCCGGCTTGGACGGCGCGATTTACGGTTTTGGTGTGGAGACGGGTTTGCACGCCTTGAAGCTCATCACCTCGGGCGTGTTTGACCGTTTTCCGAAATTGCAAATCATCTTGGGTCACATGGGTGAGGCGCTGCCATTTTGGGCTTATCGCTTGGACTACATGCATGCCGCCACCGTGCGCTCGAACCGTTACGACAGCGTCAAGCCCTTGAAACGCAAGCCCAGCGACTACCTGCGCGACAACTTTCACATCACCTGCAGCGGCATGGCCTGGCACAAAGCGATTGCCTTCACCCAGGACGTGGTGGGCGAAGACCGCGTGCTGTACGCCATGGACTACCCTTACCAATACGCCATCGACGAAGTGCATGCACTGGACGGCATGGACATGAACCCGGTGGCCAAGAAAAAGTTTTACCAAAGCAACGCCGAAGCTTTGTTCAAGCTTGCACCCCGCACGCCCTGAAGGACTGCCTGATGACACGCCACACATTACGCCAACGCTTCGCCCTATGCTGCGCCAGCCTCGTGTTGGCTGTCAGCGCATTCGCACAGACCAGCAACGCCCCCATCAAAATCATCGTGCCCTTCACTCCGGGCACGGGCATGGACACCATTGCCCGCACGGTGCAAGCCCAGCTGGCCGAAAAAATGGGGCAAAGCGTGGTGGTGCAAAACATGCCCGGCGCCAGCGGCAATATCGGAGCTGACTTTGTGGCCAAAGCCGCCCCCGATGGCAACACGATTCTGATGGGCGCCAACACCATGTTGATTGCCTCGCAGCTCTACAAAAACGCCTCGTTCAACCCCACCAAGGACTTTGCGCCCGTGTCCATGTCAGCCTACGGCACTTTGATGCTGGTGGCCAATCCGAAGACGGGCATCAAGTCGGTGAAAGACTTGGTTGCGCTCTCGCAGGCCAAGCCTGGCTTTGTATCCTTTGGTTCACCCGGCGTGGGCACACCGCATCACATGGCGATGGAGTTGTTCAAGCTGGAAACCAAGTCGTTCATGTTGCATGTGCCCTACCGTGGCACGGCGGGCTACACCCAAGACTTGCTGGCGGGCGAGTTGATGGTGGGTTTCTTGCCCGTGCATGTGGCACAAGGTTTTGTGAAGTCAGGCAAGCTCAACGCACTGGCTGTGGGCAGCACCAAGCGTCATCCCGTCGCGGCCGATGTGCCCACTTTTCAAGAGCTGGGCTACAAAGAAATTGATGTGGACCTTTGGTACGCCTTCTTTGTGCCTGCCAAAACACCCGCCGGCACGGTGAACAAACTCAACGCCGAGTTCGTCAGCATCTTGCAGCAACCCCAGGTGAAAGACATTTTGGGCAAAGCCGGGCTGGACGCCAGCGCGTCCACACCCGAAGAACTGGGCGCCATCGTGACCAAAGACTACCCACGCTGGGGCCGCGTGATTCAGCTCAAAGGCATCGTGGCGGATTAGGGACGATTCTCAGTCGTCCCCCTCCAACTTCCAGCTTGGCAAGCGCCAGCCCCAATACAAGGCGGCCACACGCAACAGCGTGGTGGTGGCCGCGCCCAAGGTAATCACCCAGTCGGGGTCAAAGCCCAGCCATTGCAGCAACACCACGACCCAGCCACCGACAAACGCACACACGGCATACGGGTGGTGATCATGGAAGGCGGTGGGAATTTCGTTGCACACAATGTCGCGCAACACGCCGCCGAAGGTCGCGGTGATCACGCCCATCAGCACCGCGATCAAGGCCGGCATCTGCATGCCCAAGGCGATTTGGGTGCCACTGGCTGCAAACAGACCAAGCCCCAGAGCATCGGGCCATTGCATGGAGGTTTGGGTGGGTCGAAAGTGTTTGGCACGCATGAGCAGCATGGCCGTGATGCACACCATCAACAGGCACCACACATACCAAGATTGCTCAATCCAAAACAAGGGACGGCGGTCCAGCAGCACATCGCGCAAGGTGCCGCCCCCAAATGCCGCCACACCGGCCACCACGCACACACCCACAGCATCGAGCTTTTTGCGCGCAGCTTCTACCAGCCCAGACAGTGCAAAGGCCAAGGTGCCCGCAATTTCAATGCTGGTGTGCACACCCGACAAGGTCGGCAACATCAAGCCAGCCATGGTGACTCCGGCGAAAAAAGATCGACCCGGTCGGTAATGATGCCGTCTGTCCCCAAGGCTTGGAGATGCTCGGCGATGTGCGGGTCGTTGACGGTGTAGCTCAGGGTGGTCAGTCCTAAGGCCTTGGCGGCTTGCACACGCGATGCATCCCACAAGGTGTGATTGCACACCAAGGCCACGCATGACAAACGCTGAGCGACAGTCAAGCTGTCGTCCTTCCAGTCACTGAGCAACAAGCCACGTCGCAACGCAGGCGCCGCTTCTTGGGCACCTTGCAAAGCGTCTTGTTTGAAAGAGGTCAACAGCGGTTGCAAGGCCTGACCTTGCCAGAGCTTCTCAACCAGCGTCGCCACACAAACACCTGTGCGATGTTCCAGCCCAGGTGTGGGCTTGATTTCGATGTTCAGGGCATATTGGTTGGCAATACAAAAATGAGCCAAGGCCTCCAGCGTGCACAAGGACTCACCGGCATACGCAGGCGAATGCCAAGCCCCCGCGTCCAGCAGCGACAAGTCGAGCCAAAGCACATCGCCTGCAACACCGGTTCCTGATGAGGTGCGATCCAAACGGTCGTCGTGCAGCAAGAACACCACCTCGTCGGCACTGAGTTTGGCATCGCATTCGAACATCCGGTAGCCATGCTGTGCGCCCAGACGAAACGCAGCCAGGGTGTTTTCAGGTGCGAGCAAGCCTGCGCCACGGTGGGCAATCCACCTTGGATAAGGCCAATCCGTCAACGATGCGCTGCTCATGCGCCAGTGCCGTCTGCCACACGCAAGCCAGTCTGGGCGTTGAACCAATGCAAACGGTCGGCACGCGCACTGACCCTGACCGTGGCGCCCACAGCAGGTGGTGGCGTCCCCTCGTCGATGCGCACAATCAATGGTTCATCCCCCACACGCACATAGACCAAGCGTTCGGCACCCAGCATCTCCAGCGCCTCGACTTGGCCGAGCCAGCCTGTGCCATCAGACGCGGGCAAGATGTGCATGTGTTCAGGCCGAACGCCCAACACCCGCCCTGCAAGCACATCGGGCACCTTGGCCAACAAGTTCATCGGCGGCGCTCCCATGAAGCTCGCCACAAAGGTGCTGGCGGGTCGGTTGTAGACCTCTGCGGGTGTGCCAAATTGCTCCACCACGCCGCCATTCATGACCATCATGCGTTGGGCCAAGGTCATGGCCTCGACCTGGTCGTGCGTGACAAACAACGAGGTGATGCCCAGCTCGCGGTGCAGCTTTTGAATTTCAAGCCGGGTTTGAGCGCGCAGCTTGGCATCCAAATTGGAAAGCGGTTCATCGAACAAAAAGACTTGCGGCTGACGCACGATGGCGCGGCCCATGGCCACGCGTTGTCGTTGCCCCCCTGAGAGCTCTCGGGGCTTGCGTTGCAACAAGTGACCGAGCTCCAAAATACCCGCCGCTTTGGCCACACGGGCTTGTATTTCTGCGGTCGCGACATTGGCAATCTTGAGGCCATAAGCCATGTTGTCAAACACCGTCATGTGTGGGTACAAAGCGTAGTTTTGAAACACCATGGCGATATCACGCTGGGCGGGTTCTAGCTCATTGACAAGACGATCGCCAATCCAAATATCGCCTGCACTGACCTCTTCCAGCCCGGCAATCATGCGCAACAAGGTGGACTTGCCGCAGCCCGACGGGCCCACGATCACGATGAATTCACCGTCATTAATCTGTGCGTCAATGCCATGCAGCACGTTCACGGTCTTGTTGCCTGCGCCATAGCGTTTGACCAGCTGTTTGAGTTGTATCGCTGCCATATTTATTTCTCTGTATCCACCAAACCTTTGACAAACCACTTCTGCATCAAGATCACCACCAAGGCGGGCGGCAGCATGGCCAGCATGGCCGTGGCCATGACGATGTTCCATTCGGTTTGCGCATCGCCCCCTGAAATCATGCGTTTGATGCCAATCACCACGGGGTACATGCTTTCTTCTGTGGTGACCAACAGCGGCCACAGGTATTGGTTCCAGCCGTAAATGAATTGAATGACAAACAGCGCCGCCATGCTCGACGTCGACAAAGGCACCAACACATCTTTGAAAAAGCGCATCGGGCCCGCGCCGTCCATGCGGGCCGCCTCCACCAATTCATCGGGAATGGTCAAGAAAAACTGCCGGAACAAAAAGGTGGCCGTGGCTGACGCGACCAGCGGCACCGTCAACCCCGCATAACTGTTGAGCAGCCCCAAATCCGCCACCACTTGATACGTCGGCCCAATGCGCACCTCGACCGGCAACATCAAGGTCATGAAGATGGCCCAAAAAATAGCCATCCGACAAGGAAACTTGAAATACACAATGGCAAAGGCCGACAGCAAAGACATGCTGATCTTGGCCAAGGCGATCACCAGGGCGGTGATCAAACTCACCATCATCATCCGCCCCACTGCAGCCGTGGTGCCTGACCCCGAACGATCGCCGAGCAAAGCGGTGGTGTAGTTCTCCCAAGCGTGCGACCCAGGCCACAAGGGCATAGGCGCTTGCACCACCTCTTGCATGGTGTGGGTCGAGGCCACAAAGGTCACGTAAACCGGGAAAGCCACCACCACCACACCGACGATCAACACGGCATGCGACAACACATCCAACCAACGATTGCGTTCGATCATGTTCAGTAATTCACTTTCTTCTCAACAAAGCGAAACTGCACCACCGTCAGCGCCACCACGATGACCATCAAGACCACCGATTGGGCGGCAGAGCCCCCCAAGTCGAGGGCCTTGAAGCCGTCAAAGTACACCTTGTAAACCAAGATGGCGGTGTCTTTGCCGGGGCCTCCTTTGGTAGCAGCATCGACGATGCCAAAGGTGTCAAAGAAAGCGTAGACCACATTGATGACCAGCAAAAAGAAACTGGTGGGCGAGAGCAATGGGAACTGAATCGTCCAAAACCTGCGCCACGGCCCTGCACCATCGATGGCAGCCGCTTCAATCAAGGATTTGGGAATGCTTTGCAAGCCCGCTAAGAAGAACAAAAAGTTGTAGGAAATTTGCTTCCACACCGCAGCCATGACGATCAAGGCCATGGCATGGCGGCTGTTGAGCAAGGCATTCCACTCAAAGCCCCATTGATTCAGGGCATAAGACACCACCCCAATGCTGGGTGAGAACAAAAACAACCACACCACACCCGCCACCGCAGGCGCCACGGCATAGGGCCAAATCAACAAGGTGCGGTAGACGACAGTGCCTCGCACCACACGATCGGCAAAGTAAGCCAAGCACAGGGAAATGCCGATCCCCAACACAGCGACCAAGCTCGAAAACACGGCCGTGGTTTGAAACGACTCCAGATAACTCGCGTCTTGCCACAGCCGCTGAAAGTTGGCAAACCCCACCCACTCCACCGACGTGCCAAACGCATCGGACTGCTGCAAAGATTGCAGCAACGCTTGCAAGGCTGGCCAAAAAAAGAAGATGCCAATGACCGACACCTGGGGTGCAATCAGCACCCAGGGCAACCACGTCGAACGAAAGGGTGTGCGTTTTTCCAAAATCAGCTCAAGCCATTAGTTTTTAGACGTGTTGGCTTTTTCAAACCGTTCCAGTTGCTCATTGCCACGTGTGACGATGCTATCCAGCGCCTCTTTGGCTGATTTTTTACCCGCCCACACCTGCTCCAACTCTTCGTCCTCAATGGCACGAATCTGCACATAGTTGCCCAGGCGGATGCCGCGCGATTTGTCGGTCGTCTTGCGAATCATTTGATTCACGGCGGTGTCGGTGCCGGGATTTTGTTTGTAAAAGCCCGAAGTTTCTGTCAACTTGAACGCCGCCAAGGTGATAGGCAAATAGCCGGTGCGTTTGTGGCTGGCCGATTGCACCTCGGCGTTCGAGAGGTAATTGAAGAACGTCGCAACGCCTTTGTACTCGTCTGCTTTTTTACCTGACATCACCCACAAGCTCGCACCGCCAATGACGGTGTTTTGCGGTGCGCCGGGCACATCGGGGTAATAAGGCAAGGTCGATAAGCCGTAGCCAAATTTGGCGTTCTTCGCCACGTTGCCGTAAAAACCAGAGGAGGTGGTGATCATGGCGCACTCGCCCGACACAAACGTGGCTTCGGGCACGTTGCCGCGTCCTTTGTACACAAACAGGCCTTGCTTGGCCATATTGCCCAGGTTCTCGATGTGACGCACGTGCAAGGGCGAATTCACCACCAGGCGTGCATTCATGCCGCGCATGCCGTTGCCTTGTGTGGCGAGTTCGGTGTTGTGCCAGGTGGAAAAACTCTCCAACTGGGTCCATCCTTGCCAAGCCACGGTCAAGGGACACTTGTGACCATTCGCTTTCAGCTTGGCGGCAGCCAAAGCCACTTCAGGCCAAGTGGCAGGCGGTTTGTCGGTGGAAATGCCTGCGGCTTTGAACGCATCTTTGTTGAAATAAAACACCGTGGTGGAGCTGTTGAAGGGGTACGACAACATCTCGCCTTTGGGCGAGGTGTAGTAACCCGCCACCGCAGGCACATAGGCTGCAGGGTCAAACTTGAAGCCTGCGTCTTGCATGACCTTGCCCACTGGCACGATGACACCTTTGCTGGCCATCATGGTGGCGGTACCCACTTCAAACACTTGCAAAATATGCGGCGCATTGCCGGCTCGGAAGGCCGCCACAGCCGCCGTCATCGATTCGTCGTAACTGCCTTTGAAAACCGGCACCACTTTGTATTCTTTTTGGCTGGCATTGAAGTTCTTCGCCAAGTCATTGACCCATTCGCCGTTCACTGCCAGCATGGAATGCCACCATTGAATTTCAGTTTGCGCTTGGGCGCCCAAATGAGTCAAACCGCTTAAAGCTGCCAAGCACGAGACAACGACCTTGGAACGTGGGAAGAAAGTCATTCAAAACTCCTTGAATCAAAAACCAAAATTGTGGCAAAGCCATATGTCATTATTTTGACCTGCATCACCACTGGCCAAGCTGAGTAAATACCTTAGTCGACAATCTCACCATGCTCACACTTTCTCATTGGCCGATCGCTCAACGCCAGCGCATTCGAGGGGTATTGACCGACATTGACGACACCTTGACCTGCGATGGCCAGATTTCATCCGACGCCTTGCAGGCGCTACAGGACCTCAAATCGTCCGGCTATGCGGTGATTGCCATCACGGGCCGCCCGGTGGGTTGGAGTGAACCTTTTGCGCAAAGTTGGCCTGTTGATGCCATCGTGGCTGAAAACGGTGCGGTGGCATTGTTAGGCCAGCGCAAACTCTATCTGCAAGACGCCAGCACACGGAAACACAACCGCAGTCGCATGCAAGCGGTGATGCAACAGGTGTTGCGCACTGTGCCGGGCGCCCAGGCCTCGCATGACTCTGACGGCCGCGAAACAGACATCGCGATCGATCACAGTGAGTTTCACCATCTCGACGAAGCTCGCATCGCGCAGGTGGTCGAACTGATGCAAAACGCGGGGATGAACGCCACCGTCAGCAGCATCCACATCAACGGTTGGTTTGGCACCCACAACAAACTCGAAGGGGCTCGCTGGATTGTTCGTGAGCTGTTTGAGCGTGATCTGGACGCCGAACGGGATGCCTGGGCCTACGTCGGTGACTCCACCAACGACCAACTGATGTTTGCCCATTTCGCCAACAGCGTGGGCGTTGCCAACATCCAGCGTTTTGTGCCCACCTTGCAACACCTGCCGCGCTACATCACGCCATCAGAGCGCGGCACCGGCTTTCACGAAGTGGCACAGGCTATTTTGGCCAGTCGTTAAAGTGCTACGGCACAGTACTTGGTCGCATTTCGCAGTACGCTCTAAGGCATCACACCTGCTCACAAGAAAGACACCCCCATGACAACTTTGTTTGACCCCGTGACCTGCGGCGCTCTCTCGCTCAACAACCGTGTGGTGATGGCCCCACTCACGCGCAACCGCGCGCCTAACGCCATTCCCACGCCGCTGATGGCAACCTACTACGCACAACGCGCCACCGCGGGGTTGATCATTTCAGAGGCCACCGCCATCACCCAACAAGGCCAAGGCTATGCCGATGTGCCAGGGCTCTACGGCACCGAACAACTCGACGGCTGGAAAAAAGTCACCCAAGCCGTGCATCAAGCGGGCGGCAAGATCGTGGTGCAGCTGTGGCACGTGGGCCGCGTCTCGCACACCAGCTTGCAAGCCAACTTTGAAGCCCCAGTGGCGCCATCGGCCGTTCGCGCGAACACCAAAACTGTGTTGATCAAAGATGGCGCGGCGGGGTTTGTCGAAACCTCCACCCCACGGGCGCTGACCTTAGAAGAAATTCCAGGCATCGTGCGCGACTACGCCCACGCCGCACGCAACGCCATCGACGCCGGTTTTGACGGGGTTGAAATTCACGCGGCCAACGGTTACTTGATTGACCAGTTCTTGAAAACCGGCAGCAACCAGCGCACCGACGACTATGGCGGCAGCATCACCAACCGCGCACGCTTTCTGCTGGAAGTTACACGCGCGGTGGTCGACGCCATTGGCGCCGACCGCACCGGCATTCGCCTCTCTCCCGTTACACCGGCCAACGATGTGCACGATGACCATCCGCAAGCCTTGTTTGAACACGTGGTGAGCCACCTCGGCCCGATGAACTTGGCCTACATCCACGTGATTGAAGGGTCGACCGGCGGTGAACGCGTGCTGGCTGATCGCCCGTTTGACTACACGGCCCTCAAGGCGGCTTACCAACAAGCCGGGGGCCACGGCGCCTGGATGGTCAACAACGGCTACACCTTAGAACTGGCCCAGCAAGCGCTGGCCGAAAGCGCAGACTTGGTAGCCTTTGGCCGCCCTTTCATTGCCAACCCCGATTTGGTAGATCGCTTGCGCGTGGGCGGCCCCTTCAACACGGTGGAGCGCGCCACGCTGTACGGCGGCGGTGAACACGGCTACACCGACTACCCCACGCTGTAAAAACCACACCACGCCGTCAACGGCCGCTCCCTCCAGGGAGTTGGCCCTGCCCTGTTCAAGCCATGGCCTCTGACACTCCGGTACAGTTCAGGGCATGACGTACAGCGTGAAAGAAATGTTCTACACCTTGCAAGGTGAAGGTGCCAATGCGGGCCAGCCTGCGGTGTTTTGCCGCTTTGCGGGTTGCAATTTGTGGACCGGCCGCGAGGAAGACCGCAGCTCGGCCATTTGCCAGTTTTGCGACACCGACTTTGTCGGTACCGATGGTGATGGCGGCGGCAAGTTCGATTCAGCCCAAGCCCTGGCCCAGGCCATTGCGCGCTTTTGGCCAGCCGACGACACCCAACACCGCTTTGTGGTGTTGACCGGCGGCGAGCCTTTGCTGCAGGTCGACGCTGCCTTGGTGGACGCATTGCACGCCTTCAATTTCAAAATTGCCGTGGAAACCAATGGCACCGTGCTACCGCCCGCAGGCATTGATTGGTTGTGCGTGAGCCCCAAAGCAGGCAGCAAGCAACTGGTGACAGGCGGGCAAGAGCTCAAACTGGTGTTTCCGCAGCGCGGCGCAGATCCAGGACAATTCAGTGCTTTGAACTTTGACAACTTCTATCTGCAACCCATGGACGGCCCTGCCGCTGTAGCCAACACCGCAGCCGCTGTGGCTTACTGCCAACAGCACCCCCAGTGGCGCTTGAGCCTGCAGACCCATAAGTTGATTGGCATCCGATGACTTTTGAACTCAGCCAGCGTTTCTACTTTGAAGCGGCCCATACCTTGCGTCGCCAAATCGACGCCGAAGGCAGCTTGCGCATCCACGGCCACACCTACCACGCCGAAATCACCATCGCAGGCACACCCGATCCTGCGTCCGGCATGATGATGGACTTGGCGTTTTTACGCCAAGAGATTGAGAAGGTGCGCACCCAACTCGACCACCGCTTCTTGGACGAAGTGCCCGGCATTGGACCCGCCACGCTAGAGAACCTGTGCCTGTTTTTGCACACACAATTAAAAGTAAGCTTGCCTCATATCTCGCGTGTGACGGTGGAGCGTCCGGCCAGCGGCGACAAATGCTGCTTGAAGCTGGACAACTGATTCACCTCGCCATGTCAGTCGAGCTTAGCGCCTGAGGCTTTGGCTGCAGCCGCCCACTTCGGCATCTCAGTGGCCAAGAACGTGGCAAACGCATCGCTGCCTAAAAACGCAGGATCTGCGCCTTGACTCACCATACGGACACGCACATCGGGGGCGCTGAGTACCTGGCGGAAAGCTTCGCTGAGTTTTTGCACCACGTCTTTGGGGGTGCCCGCAGGGGCCAAGAAGCCATAAAACCCCACCACATCAAAGCCACGAATGCCCGATTCGATGACAGTGGGCACCTCGGGCAAAGCGGGGTTGCGTTCGCGGCTGGTCACGGCCAACGCCCTGACTTTGCCTTGCTTGTGATAGTTCGCCGCTTGCGGAATGGACTCGGCCATGAACTGCACTTGGCCCGCCATCAAGTCGGTGAAAGCCGGTGCACTACCGCGGTAAGGAATGTGCACCATGAACAAACCCGTGGATGTTTTGAACATCTCCGGCACCAAATGGCTGATGCCGCCATTGCCTGCCGAGCCGTAGTTGACTTGACCGGGACGGACGCGCGCATAGTCGATGAATTCTTTCAAGGTGTTGGCCGGCACTTGGGGATTGACCAGCAAGGCCAAGGGCTGCATGGCGGTACGCGCAATGGGCACGAAATCTTTCAAGGTGCCGTAGGGCAGCTTGCTGTAGACGGCTGGGTTGATGACCATGACCCCGGTGTTGGCGAGCATCAGGGTGTAACCGTCAGGGGCGGCTTTCATCACGTCTTGCGCGCCGACGGTGCCGCCCGCACCCGATTTGTAGTCGATGAGCACCGGTTGGCCAAGCACTTGCTGCAATCGGTCCGACAACAAGCGCGCGTGTTGGTCCAGCGGCCCCCCGGCAGGAAAGCCAATGACGATGCGCACGGGTTTGGATGGGAACGGTTGCGCCAAGGCGGCGCACATCCAGACAGCGCAAAACAATGCAAGAAGGTATAGGCGGTATGTCATGATCGTATGGGTGTGGGTTTCGGTGACACCTCAAGCATAGTCTGACAAAATTTCAACATGGACAGTTTAAGAATCGACAAATGGCTGTGGGCTGCGCGTTTTTACAAAACACGCAGTTTGGCCAGCGACGAGGTCAGCAAAAACCGGGTGCAGATCAATGGCCAAGACGCCAAGCCTTCACGCGAAGTCAAGGTTGGAAGCGTGGTGCGTTTGCGCCAAGGCCATGTCGAGCGCACCGTGGTGGTCAAGGGCTTGAGCGGCACACGCGGTCCGGCCCCTGTGGCGCAGTTGCTGTACGAAGAAACCTCTGAAAGCATCCAAACCCGCCAGCAAGCGGCCGAACACAACCGTTTGGCACGCGAGCCTGCTCACAGCATTGAAGACGGTCGGCCGACCAAACGCGATCGCCGTCTAATTGAACGTGCTTGGAACGACCGCTGGAGCGCCAGCCTAGATTAGTTGCGCTTGAGCCTGACCTGATCAAAGGTCTGCTCAACCTCTTCTGCCATATTTTGTTGCACCACATGCTCGTCCAATGGCACATCCTGCTTTGCAGAATTGGCATGTTCCGAATGCGCAGCCAATGTGATCAAAAAGCCCGAGGTGATCCGACTGCTGGGCAAGGTCATGCCCATGGGCATCGCGAACACACACAACATAAAAACCACCGTCACTTTGGCATGGGCATAGAACCAATTCAAACCCGTGGGGGCATAACGGCCCATAGTCAAAAAACGACGTGCTTGTGGCATGGCAGCGTGCGTCACCACAGATGCGCTGTCTTGTGTTTGTCCCGGTTCTAAGAGCCTCGCAGCGGCATACGCGCCATCACCGCCACGCACAGAGTCGATAGGTGATGCACCCGCCAGATCGGTTTGCAGCAACGCGGCCTCCATTGGGGCCTTGAAGCTGATCTCGTTCAGATGTCGATCTGAATGAATGCGTTGGTAATTGGGCTCTGTCGATGTCAGTGCAATCGTTTGAATGTTCTCGACGTCGCGCGTCAATGGAATGTCTTGAATATTGTCGCCGGCATCTGCGATTGGGATGTGTTGCACATTCTCCGTATCGGCAAGAACCGGTATTTGTTGCACGTTATCGCTGCTACCGGGCAGCGCGATCTGTTCCACATGATCGGTACGCAACATGTCATCCACCATGCTGAGCAGCTCTTGCTCCTCGGGAGAAACATCAACCACAACGCCTGGCACATCAATCAACATTTCCGCACGTATGGCATCTAGAAAATCTTTGTTTTCGCGCTCAAAGCGATTCAACCGTTGGTTCAAGCTGTCAATGCCTTCATACAGCGTTTGCATCCTGACTTCAACAGACAGCTCCTCGCTCTGGTCTTCGGGTCGATCCGCATCAATCGTTTGAAGATTGACCGTCACCTGCGTCAATGCCAACGTTTGGATGTTGATGTCCACCGAATCGGTCGGCAAGGTTTGGCGGTTTTCAGCAGCGCTGATGCCATCGTCAATTTGCTGAACGTTGTCCGCACTCAAGCTTTGCGCGAGCTTTTGAAGGTTCAATTCATCCGTGGCGTTGTGCCCGACCTGGATGATGTTGTCGTTGCTTCCAAAGTCTTCTGCCACATGCTCAATGTTGTCTTGCATGGTGCGTTGAATTTGCACCCCCATCGCCGCATTGTAAGCATCGGCGGGCGCTTGATGTCCCTTGTCTGTCGACGTCAGTTTCTTTTCAAACTGAATGCCCTCTTCTGTATCGGTTTCACGGCGCCGATGGTGAGTGATCTTCGGCTTGAACTCTCGGGTATCAAATGGTTTGACGTTTTTAATTTCAATCGTTTGGTAGTACGTTTCAAACGATGTTTCGTTGTAACCAAATGACGTCAAAATGGTTTGGAACAACTTGTTTTCTAACAAGGCCACATTGCCGTCTGACAGCATGGAATCACACACATTGGTCAAGATATAGAGCCGCTGCTCTGGCGTCAGTGAGGGGGTCACTTGATCTAAAAACTGCTTGACCTTGGTTTTGCGCACATATTTGAGCGCCGCCTTTTGCAGTCCCTCGAATTCACCAATCACGGCCTCGAGTTGGCCAATTTCTTCTGAACCGATGGCGCCATCGGCCGTCATCATGTACAACAAGGCGATCGCTAAAGCATGGTGCGGACTGAGCGCTGTAATTTCGTCGGCGGTCCCTGGGTAGGCTCCCAACACCGTCTTGTCGTTTTTGAGCGCTATGGTTTTGAAATACGGATCAAACGCCTGATCGGCCCAACCCAAAGCGGTGACCATGCGTTGGAACAATGCCAGCTCAGCGTCATCGGCATGGCCATCCGAGAGCAAAGAGTCACAGACATTCGTCAAAATGCACAAGCAGTCCTTGTGACTCAGCACCTCGGGGGCATCTTGCAAAAATTGTTCAATCGAGGTCGATTGCACATAAGCCAAGCCGTAGCGCAGCACCTCTTTGTCACCGCCCAAGACCGATTGAAGCTGGCTGCTTTCTTGGTCTTCAATCTCACCATCGGAGGCGATCATGTACAGCAGCGCCACCGCCAACGCCAGGTGCGGTGTGAGTTCAATGACCTGATCAATCACCTCTTCAGCGATTCCAATGTCGCTTTTGAGGTTTTCAAGCAGGTCTAATTTCGGGCTGACTGCGGGCATACGCCACAGTAACCAAGGCCCTTTATGACGTGGGTGACATCTCCGTCATGGACATCATCTATGACAGAGATGTCATTTTTTGAAGGGCTTACAAGCGCTCAAAGGGGGCCTTAAGCTTGGCCAACACCGTGTGTTGCGGTGTCACCACCAGGCTCAGTGTGCTGTGATGTAGTTTGGCAATTTCTAGGCAAATGCTCAACCCCAAGCCCAAGCCATCGACCCGGCGGGTATGGGATGCATCGCCCCGGTAGAAGCGATCAAACGCGCGTTCCGCCAAGTCGCTGGGGGCTTCAGGCGTGGGGTTTTCTATCGTCAATTCAAACCCACCTTCAACGCGTTTGAGCACCATGTGAATCCAGCCATTGGGCAAGTTGTAGTTGACGGCATTGACATAGAGGTTGTGAATCATTTGATTCACCAAGGTTTTGTCGCAGCGCCACACAATGCCCGGTTGAATATCCCCGGTAATTTTGAGTTTGGAATGAAATGACAAGGCGTCTTTGATGAGCTCTTCTAGCAAACGGCTGACATGGACATCGCTGAGCTCTTCGACGATGCTGTTGGCGTCTGCACGCGAGAGCAACAATAATTTTTCAGTGATTTCGATCAAACGTTCAATTTCATCACTCATCGAACGCATTCGCACTTGGGCGTCTGAACCAACTGGCAGATCAGCCATGAGTTGCTCTGCATTGCCTCTCAAAATCGTCAACGGCGTGCGCAGTTCGTGCGAGGCGTCGGAAGCAAAGCGACGTGCTTTGGTAAAGCTTTGGCTCAACCGCACACGCAAGTCTTCAAACACCTGCGTGACGTTTTCAAACTCTTTGAAAGGCGCCACCAGCTGGGTGGATTGATCCAAATTACGCGCAGTCAACTGCGCCAACGTGCGCTCCAGCATGGCAATAGGACGCAAAGCGATGTAGATGATGTAGAACATCAAGGCCGCCAGCAAGGTGATGATGGTAGGCAAGACATAAATCAAGTTACGGTCACGCAGCGCCCACATTTGCAACGTCAAATCGCCGATGTGATCGTCCTTCAGCCAAATTTGTGGCCCCTGTGGATTGGCTTTGAACCGCACGCCTTGCCAGCGCACGCCATCGATGACACCGTTGGCGTAATCAATGCGGGGATCGGCGACTTCCTTCTTTTCTTTGCCCCATAAAGCTGTTTGGGTTTGAAAATTTGAACAGGTTTGATCTGCGTCCGGCAACCCCACGGACGAAGGCTTGTCGCACAGCACATAAAAATCTGAGACATTGTTGGTGATGTTGCCTTTCTCACGGGCATTGAAGCAACTTAAAAAATCAACCTGATGGCCCACGTGGGTGTGACAGTTGATCAAGCCAATGCCCATCTCCTGGTGTGTTCGGTCGCGTAGCTGGTCGACCAAAAAATACTGCGCGAACATACGGTTGGCAAAAATAATGCCGAAAGCGACCAAACAAATGCGAATGAAAACGTGAAATTTGAAAGACTTTTTCATGCTGCGTCTTCTACTTTCAAGCGATAACCTACGCCTCGCACGGATTCAATCGGTGATGAATGTTCGTTGCTGTTACGGCTAAGCTTTCTTTTGATGCGGCGCACACACACATCCACCACATTGGTCTCGGGATCGAAGTTGATTTCCCACACATGTTTGAGAATTTGCTGGCGCGAATAAATATGGCCGGGCGAGCGCATCAAATAAGCCAGCAAGCTGAATTCGCGTTGGCTCAAAATGGCCGACACCTCATGCCATTGGGCCTTGCGGTTCACCACATCCAGTGTCAGGTGGTGGCTGCTCATGTGCTGGACCTGCTCGGGCACTTTGCGGTTCATCACGGCACGAATGCGGGCAATCAACTCTTCGACAAAGAATGGTTTGGGCAAATAGTCGTCTGCCCCAATTTCAAATCCGAGCAAACGATCGGGCAAGTCGACCTTGGCACTCAGAATGATCACGGGCATGGTGTTGCCGTCTTGGCGCAATTGGCGCAACAGATCAAAACCATTCAATTTGGGCAGCATCACATCCAGAATGACCAAATCGTGTTGCCCCTCCAAAATCAAGGCCAAGCCACTCGCACCATCGCCCACGTGATCGACCTCATAGCCCGCTTGCTGCAAGCCTTTAATCACAAATTCGGCAATCTTGGCCTCGTCCTCAATCAATAGAATTTTCATAGCGTATGACGCATCGGACAACCCGCACCGTGCGAGTCATGGGGTGATTCCTGTTCGTTTCATTGTCGAGGGATTACCCAGTTTTGCAAGTTGCCTTAAATGACATCTTTGTCATTCTGACAGCCACCACATCTGAGTGCCTAGGATCTACCCAACCAGCGTCGCCAAGTGTGTGCCAACACAATCACCGGCAACACGGCGCCCAACCAAAAATGCACGGGCGACATGGCCTCATGCCAATCAGGGCTGCCGTAGAGCAATACCAAGCCTCCCAGAGCCAGAAGAAGCAACCAAGCCAAATTGGTCATGCCCCACCACCAGGTGGCGCGCTCGCTGTGTTTGTGCCACATCATCCGGACATGGGGCCACACACCGCGACCACACATCACGCAAAACGCCCAACTCAGCACACCATGCATGACACCGCTGCCACGGCGCAACAGGGCTTGCAGTTCGCTCATGTCCATCAGCTCTGCAGTTGGCCATGCATACATCAGCAACCCTGTCAGCCATAGCAACACGATGACCGATGCCATCCAGGCAAACGTGGCTCGGCCCCATCCGGCCAGGTGTTTTGGTTTGCTCATGAACTTCTCCACATGCGCGCCTGGTGGGCGCGCAATACGCTGCGCAGTTGAGGGCACAAATCCGTGGATTGCAAAGCCCATTTGGTCAAGACATCGGCGGTCATGCAATCGGGGGCTTGAACGGTGGCACTGCGCCAAAGCTGCTTTGGAAAGCGTCGCACATGGACAAACTCTGGATTGATGGGGGCAGCGACAGAGGTGGCCAATGCTTGGTGTTGAAGGCTTGGGCAGCCTCGCAGGCGAACATCCATCGCATGGTGTTGCGCATGCCTGACATCCACGGGCCACACGGTGCTGCCTATAGCGCGCATATCGCCCCCTGCGTTGACCAACGCATGGACCACGCCGTGCTGTTGCAGCTTGGTGATCGCGCAGTCCACCGCATAGCCCTTGGCGATGCCTCCGAGGTCGAGTTGGATCGCATGCTGGAGTTTGACCGTGGTGTCAGACAACACCTCCAAAGCGTGCAAGCCCGCGCTTGCAGGGTGCAGACGCGTCAAGCCCGGACGTTGCCCTGCCGCAGACAAACGCGTGGCCGCCCACCCCGGATTGAACGCGCCGTGGGAAACACGCTGCCAGTACTGTGCCGCCTGCAAGACATGCACGGTATGGGGGTCCAGCGTGAGCACTGCACCAGCGGTGGCCTGTGACAAACGCGCCAAGTCGGAGTCCGATGCATGTGCGCTCATCACGCGACCGATGTGTGCCACCCCATCAAAGGCCGCTGAGAATGCAGCTTCACGCTGAGCAGGGGTCAATGCCGCATCGTTGAGATGAATCGACACCACCGTGCCAAGCAAGGGACGCGCGCGACGAACCGTTTGATCGACCATCACTTGCCCGCCGTCAACAGACTCACCATGGCGCTCAAGCGCTGCATGCCCTCGGTCACATGCTGGCAAGACAAGGTCGCCCCTGAGATGTTGCGAATGTCATCGGGAAAACGCATGGCGGCAGGTCCCTTTTTACCGACAAACTGTTTGCGCCACCCGGTCTGGCGAATCTCAGCGCCATGCGATTCACGGTAAGCCAAAATTTCGATGCCCACCGCCACGCCTTGGGCATCGAAACCCGCCGCGTAGTCGATCAAATCGTATTTACCCACCACCCGATCCGAGAGCACCCATCCCACCGCCCTGCCCCCGGCCATGGCGCGCCAACATTTGGGGTTGAAGTGACGCGGCACACGGGTATCGCTGAGTTTGGCCAAGGTAGCGAGTTGGTTGTCGTCCCATGACAAAGGCATGAGCTCAAATCCATCGGCCGATGGACACAAAACTTTTTGCGCTTGCTCGATGTCCATGAACACGGCCGCAAACACCGACTCGGCCATGAGGGACGTCATGCCCATCGCCAACGCCCCCAAGGCTTGGAGCGATTGACGCCGTTGGCGTGACGGTGGACTGGAGAAAGGCTTTGCAAATTTCATAGACATCTCAATAGTGAAAGCCCAGGCCCAGGTTGAGACGGTCAAAGGCGCTGTTGTTGAGGTACCTTTGCGTATCGAACTTCAACACCACTTGGGGATGAAGGTAAAAGTTGGCACCCATCGTCCACACGCGGGTATCGGGGTCTACCGCAGGCGCCAAACCGACAGGCAAGCCTGAGAAGCTCAAGGCTGTGTTCACACGTTCGTAACGTGCAAAAGGAACCAGGCTGTAATCGCCCTGACGCCACAGACGGTAAGCGGCTTGGGCATACCAACCGCGGAACTGATCGGGCACTGGGTTGTTCAGGCCGTTGGCCGAAGCGTTGAATGCACCGACATCACGAAAGCGCCCTTGCGCCGCCAAGGCGGCCAAATCCCAAGCGCCAACTTGCCATTTGGTATGCACTTCTGCCAATGTGACACTGGCATTGGGCGAAGGGATGGTTTGTTTTTGCGCAATCCCCCCTTGAAACAAGCTGCCACCGATGTTGAAGCCTGGAATCCCGTCGTAATTCAACACACCGTAGTAAGCCAATGACGCCGCTTTGGCCAATTGGCCTTCTTGGTGAATAGCCCCCAGGGGTGACTCTTTGGTTTGCGCGCTCTCTGTGGGCCACTTGGTGAGGTCAAAACTGGTCACCACACCTGCGTCCCAACGCAGGCCGTTGTCGTTGGTGCCACGCAACCCCAGCCCCATTTCTCGCCAAGTGGAGGGGATGATGGCGGTCTCCACCAAATTTCTGTGCACGCCCATGTAGCGGGTGGGTTCATGGGTTTCGTTCATATAGCCAATGGGCAACAAGAACAAACCCATCTTGGCTGACAAGTGCTCATGGATGTCGTGCTCGACATACAACTGCTCAAAAGCCACTTCGCCTTGGTCGCCCGCAGACACTACCGCATTTTCAATTTCTAACTCAGCCGCAAAACGGGTGCGGTCATTGAAGCGATAACCAAAGCCCAGTACACCGCGCCGTGCGGTTGCCACCGCGTCTGCTGCGTTGTGGCGTGGACGCGTCATGTTGAGTTCACCGTAGCCAAACAAACTGACAGCATTCGGCGCAGCTTCTTGTGTTGCTGCAGGAGGCGCAACAGCAGAAACCATCGCTGGACTCACAGAAGCCGGGACAACTGCAGCGGGCACAGGTTCTGCTTTTGCGCTTTGCTGCGACTTGAGGGCTTGCATTTCCAAGCGAAGTTGGCGCAACTCGTCGCGCAGCTGTTTCATCTCGGCGGCGACATCGCTGTTGGTTTGGCCATAACTGGCCTGCGCCACCAGCAGCACAGCAGCGGCGATACACGTGTGTTTGATCATGTTTGACCTCGTCTTTGTTTCAATTCATATAGCCATCACTGAGCGTTCGCAAAAATGCAATGAGCTCGCTGATTTCTTGGCTGGTTAATGCGGGGGTTTGTCCGAACAGGCGGTTGTAAGGCCCTTCAGTCACGTTGACGTTGACTTGTTGAGCCACAGGTAGATCGTTGTAAATCAGTGGATTGCCCAGCAAATCCAAGGGGTACCAAACGCTTGGGCTGGTGTCGCGCGTGACGTAGAACATCACCACGTCTTGCAAAGAGCCAAATTGACCGTTGTGAAAAAACCTTTTGCGCAGGGCCACATTGCGCAGGCTGGGCACTTTGAAGGCACCACACAAATCGGTGCGTGCTGACATATCAAGACGCACAGGACCGCACAAGCCTTTGTCAAAAAAATTGACGTTGGCATTGGCTGCAATGTTCGAATTGCGCGGCAGGCCTAAGTTGTCATAGGTGAAATCGGTGAACAGCGCAGCAGGGGCATTGCTTGGCTTGGTGCTGGGATGGCATGCGGCGCAATTGCCTTTGTCTGCTCGGTTGAACCACGCCAGTCCTTTGATTTCTTCTTCTGTGAAAGAAGCTTTGCCTGCATTGACCGCATCGAACTTGCTGCTGAATGGTGCGAAGTCTGCGTCTTCGATTTGATAGCGCTCCAAGGCATAGGCCATGCGGTCAAATGCGTCAGAGGGATTGTTGAAAATATCCACACCAAAGACGCTTTTGAATTGGTTCGCGTAGCTCGCCGATTGCAGCTTGGCTATCACATCGGCCACACTGGCATTGGCCATTTCAGCCGTGTTCAGCAAGGGGCCTTTGGCTTGTGCGGCCAGCGAATTGACGCGACCATCCCAGAAGAAGCCCCCCATGGGGGTGCCATCCGTCTCGAATTTGAATGCCCCATTGAATTTCAAATACCGAATCGCGGGTGGGTTGCGCAGTCCAGGCTGATCAAGGTTGACGCCCCCCAACGCCACGGGCGTGGTGAACGGCGAGGCGTGGCCTATCGATGGGTCATGGCATGTGGCGCATGACATGCGCCCAGATGCCGACAGTCCTGGATCATGAAAAATCAGCTGCCCCAAGGCAGCGGCAGGGCTCAAGCCTGCAGATGGGACGCCAGATGCACCGCCGCCACATGCGCTCAACAGCACAGCACAAAACAAGGCAATGAAATAAGTTCGGAGTCCGAACATAGACAACAAGGCAACAGCCCAAAAGTAGAACGAAGCTCAATTCTAAATGCAAATCGTTCTCATTTGAGAAATCGGCAAAATTGAGTCATCCGATCTTCTATGGCGTCTTTGGGCCTAGTTTGTCGCTAATTCAATCACCCCACCCGTTTGTGCGGCCTGCGAAATAGCTTCTGTGACACGTAAATTGTTCAAGCCATCGCGCGCACTGACCAAGGGCTGCACTTTGCCTTGGATGAGCTCACAAAAGTGTGTGATTTGGCGGGCCAAGGGATCATCACGCACCAACGCGAGCCGATCAATCTCAAACGGTTTCCACCAAGAGCGGTCTTCTGCGCGGGCATAGGTTTTCAAACGCATGGTAGGCACAGACAAGCTGCCTTGGGTGCCGCTGATCACATAGCAGTCTTCGTCGTCGTAGCTGGTGTAGGCCTTGTTCTCTTGGCTGGTTTGCTCCCAACTGCGAGGACTGGCCGCGGTATCGGACAGCATGAAGCTGCCCAGGGCACCGCTGGCAAAACGCAAGTTCATCGCCACGGTGTCTTCTACTGCAAAGCCACGTGTGGCGTGCGACTTGAAAGCTTGTACCGCCACGATGTCGCCACACAACATGCGCAGGTTGTGCACCTCATGGATCATGTTGATGAGGATGGGCCCGGCACCGATCTCGCGACGCCAAGGGGCGTCGGTGAAGTAGCTGTCGGGCTTGAAAAACAAAGCGCTGCCCATCACAGCCACCAGCGATCCCAATCGCCCCGAATCGACCACCTGTTTGGCTTGGGCCATGATGGCACTGTGCGCGCGGTGGTGGCCAATCAACACCTTGGCGGCGCTGGACTCAACTTGGTCCACCAAAATTTGCGCTTCGTGCACCGTGGTTGCAATTGGTTTTTCGAGCAAGATCGGAACGCTCGCAGCCATGCACTGCAAGGCCTGCGTGACATGCAGGGCATTTGGCGTGGCCAAGATGATGCCGTCGGGTTTGTCTTGTGCCAGCAATGCATCCAAGGTGTCGTAAAGCGGCACATGGTGCGCCGCAGCGACAGCTGCTGCACCAGCCGAGGGGTCCACAATGGCACTGAGCACACAGTGCGCGCTGTGTTGGATCACGGCGATATGGGCTTTACCAATGACACCGGCGCCGGCCACGGCAATGCGCAAGGGGTAGGACATAGAAGAAGCGTTCATGGATGAAATCGGCATCAGACCGCGTCAGGGATGGGCGAGTCCATGTTCAAGCCCGCAAATTCAAACCCTCGTTTGTGGTCCGTCAAATGTTTGCGCGTCCACACGACAGCAGATTCGGCGTCGCCTTGCTTGAGTGCGTGAAAGACTTGCCGATGCGCCTCCAACAAGCGTGGGCCGGACTGGGGCAGCGCCGGTGCAATCGCGGCATAGCCCGATCGCATCAACAAACTGACCGGCGCACGCGCCAGCAGCAAGGCTTGGTTGTGCGTCGCTTCAGCCACCAAGGAGTGAAACTCGATGGTGGCTGAAATGGGGGATTCATCACGCGCCACCAAGATTGCCGTGACATCCAAGTTGCGTTCAAGCTCTGCCAGTTCATCTGCCGTGATGCGCTCAGCCGCTAAGCTGGCACACATGGGTTCCAAGGTCGAGGCCACTTCCCACACATCGCGGTAAGTCACTTGGTGCATGCGCAAGGCGCGCTCCGCAGCTTGGGCTAAATCTTTGTGGCGCGGAATGCTCACGATCAAGCGTTTGCCCATGCGTTGCAGCAAACCGTCTTGCTCCAGCTGGCGCAAGCCTTCACGCACAGTCGATCGGTGCACGCCGTATTGGGTGGCAAGCTCAGTTTCAGTGGGAAACGCCTGCCCGGTTTGCACCTGTCCTCGGACGATGCGCTGGCGCAAACTTTCCGAAATCACACGGTAAGCAGGCGTGGCTGGCGGTTTGGGCGTGTCCATCATGCCGCCATTCTAGGAGCCCACCACGGTGGGCTCGCTGCGACTTATGTGGCCTCAGTCGGCGGTGAAACCCGACGCTTTGATGACGGGCTCCCACTTTTTGATGGCTGCGTTTTGACGGTCGATCAACTCTTGCGTCGGCTTGCCCACCGGCATAAAGCCCATGGCCGTGATTTTTTCTTTCACATCAGGCATGGCCATGATCTTGACCAAGATACGGTTCCAGTTCGCCACCGCTGCCGCAGGCGTGCCCGCAGGCGCATACAGCGCATTGAAGCCCGAGCCACTGACCGATGGAAAACCCAGCTCGGTGAAGGTCGGGACATCGGGCGCTTGTGGAATACGCTGCTCGGTGGTGACGGCCAAAATTTTGATCTTGCCGGCCTTGTGGTTTTCCACCTGACTGCTGGCCACATCGATTGAGGAGCTGATCTGCCCGCCCATCAGCGCGAGGTTGATCGGTGCACTGCCCTGGAAAGGCACGTTTTGCATGGGCACACCAATCGCGTCGCCCAGAACCATGCCGTAAAAGTGGTGCGGCGCGCCCAGCGCGGGAATGCCGTAGTTGGCTTCTTTGGGATTGCTCTTGGCCCAGGCCACATACTCGGCCCAGGTGTTGGCTTTGGGATTGGTGCCCACGGCAAAGCCAAATGCAAACTCCGCCACCGTACCAATGGGCACCAGGTCTTTCTTGGGATCGTAGTTGAGCTTCTTGAAGGTGAAGGGATAGAGCGCGGTCAACGCATCGGGGCCCAACATGACCACACTGCCATCGGCAGGCGAGGCCTTGAGGGCGTCCACCGCAATGCGACCACCGGCACCGGTTTTGTTGTCGACCACCACGGGGCGGTTGAGTTCGGTCTTGGCTTTGTCAGCCACCAGGCGGGCAATCGCATCGAATGAACCACCCGCTGGAAACCCCACCAAAATCTTGGCCGGTGCGCCCTCTTGCGCGCTGGCAGGTGCGGCAGCCACAGCCCCCAGCAGACTGGCCAACACGGCGTTGAGAGCGAATCGACGGTTCAGAAATTTCATGGGAGTCTCCTCAAGGGTTGTGAAAGTTACCAAGTGGGGACAGGCTGGCCTTGAGCCATCGCCCACCCTCAACGTATGACGGGCTCAGCCAAGACCATCATCTCTTTGGCAGATGGACGAGTCATTCAAAATAATTGTCGGACAATTATTTTGAATCGAAATCCAGTAAAAACCCTGAATCGAATGATCAGATTGCTCAATAAAAGCAAGTTACTGTCGATTGTCAATTTGGATTTTTATTTTTCAGGCCTAACAAGGAGCGCACCGTGACCCCCATCCAAGCATTGGACACCCCCCATTCATCCGCGTACAGCTGCGCGTGCTGCAACCCCAACAACCTGTCCACAGGCCCATCACGTCGAGGTTTTTTGGGCTTGGGGGCGGCGGCCTTGACGGGTGGTTTGCTGGCCATGTCGCCTGGCCAATCCCAAGCGGCCAGCGGCAACTACGAAGCCATGTTGCTCAACTGCATTGACCCACGCTTTACAACCTTGAGCTGGCAGTACATGGGTTTGTTGCACGGCATTGCACGCGACAAGCTGAATGACAACTACAGCCAATTTGTGATTGCGGGTGGCCCAATCGGCGCTGTTCATCCCAAGTTCGCGGCCTGGCACAACACCTTCTGGGAAAACCTGGACATCAGCGTGTCCTTGCACCACATCCCACGTGTGGTCGCTCTGACGCACCGCGATTGCGGCGCTGCGAAGTTGGCGTTTGGAGAAGCCAAAGTCGCTACCAAAGAAGACGAAACCCATGCCCACGCCGAAGCGTTGATGGCTTTTCGTGCGGCAGTGAGCAAGCGCCAGCCCAAGCTGAGCGTGATCACCGGCATCATGGACTTGAACGGCAAAGTGGATTTGATCGGTTGATCAGCCACGGAGGGGGCATCAACGCTCCCCCATCGATTGGCTGAACGTTTTTGCAATCGGCTTGATGAGATAACTCAGCACCGTGCGCTCCATCGCTTTGATTTCGGCACTGGCCGTCAGACCTGGGCGCAAATGGATTTCTTTGGCTTTATCGCCTTTGAATTCAGACCCTGTGATGCGTATGCGCACGCGGTAGTACAAGAAAGGGCCTTGCCGTGTTTCTTCGGTCAACACGTCAGAGCTGATGTAGCTCACCACCCCGTGCAGTGCGCCGAAGATCGACGAGTCATAGGCATCAAGCTTCACACTTGCGCTTTGACCAATGGCAACAAACGCGATATCGGCGGGTGGAATTTTGGCTTCGGCAATCAAGTCATCCCCCGTTGGCAACAACTCCATGACCGTATCGCCAGCACGCACCACGCCACCGAGCGTGTTGACTTTGATGTTGTTGACCACCGCGTCCACCGGCGCCACCAGCTCCGTATGCTCAAGCACTTGGCTGCGGTCGCGCAGCTGCTCCGTCTGGGTGCTAAGTTCTTCTTGCGCCTTGGTCATCTCAGTCTGCGCATCTTGAAAATACTTGTTGCGTTTATTGACCAGTTGGGCACGTATGTCGGCCACGTTGCGCTGCAAGCGCAAAATTTCGGCACGGCTGACATCGCCCGAAGCTTCGAGCTGGCGATTGATGCGCAACTCATCTTCACCCAAGGCCAAAATGTTTTGCAAGGCACGCAGGTCATCGTTGAACGCGGTTTGGCGTTTGTTGTACAGATCGGTTTGGTTGCGGATGTATTCGCTGTAGCTGAGCAAGTCTTTGTCAAACACCAACGGTTTGCCATAGACCTCGGCATGCAGGCGCGCCAGCGTGATGTTGAGTGCTGCCACTTTGGCCCGGCTGTCTGATACCGCCGCCGCCGCACGCTCTTTTTGCAAGGTGGCGAGCAGCTGTCCGGCCTTGACGATGTCGCCTTCTTTCACATGCAACTCAGTCAGCACGCCGCCATCCGACGATTGAACGAGCTGCGTGCGTTCTTCAGCAATGATTTGTGCCTGTGCGCGTGTGACTTGATCAATTTCGCCCACAGAAGACCAAAGCAACAACAACAGCAACCCGGCGATCATGACCCGCAAGCTCCAACGGGCGCGCGACGGTGTGGGTAAATTGTGCATATCGTCGGTTTTGATTTGGCGTGTCATGAGAATGCAACCTCCGGTTCAGAAACAGGTGCCAGGTGTGTGTTGGAAGTCGCCTGTTGCACATGGTTTGTTTGAAGCTGTTGCAACACCACATCGCGCGGACCATCTAACACGATGCCGTGTCCTGCCACCACGATGAGACGTGTCACCAAGGGCAACACGCTGGTCTTGTGCGTCACGATCACCATGGTCTTGCCAGCGTGTGCCTCCTGGGCCAACACACGCAGACAGCGACGCTCTTGCTCTTCATCCATGGTGGCCGTGGGCTCATCCAACAACATGACACTGGGGTTGCACAAGATCAACCGGGTGAAAGCAACGAGCTGTTTTTGCCCACCACTCAAGCCCTTACCACCCTCCATGATGAGGCGACCTAAGCCTTTGGGGTGACTTGCCACAAATTGGTCCATGCCGGTGCGGCGCATGACGGCCAGCAACACATCATCCCCAGGATCGGGCAGCCCAATCAGCAGGTTCTCACGCAAAGTACCTTGAAACAAACGGTGGTCTTGCTGCAAGTAGCCCACGTGTTGACTGACCACTTGACGGTGGATGTGCCCCAAGTCGAGGTGATCGAGCAACACCTGCCCCTCTTGTGGGTGATACAAACCACTGAGCAAGCGCAGCAGTGTGGATTTACCCGCACCAATTGGCCCCAAGATGGCAATGCGCTCTTGGGGCTTGATTTCCAGCTTGGGAACCACCAAGGCGGGTGGGTTGTCCCTATAGGCGAACTTCACATCGCTCAACACATAGTGGCCACTGAGTTGTGAGGGCACCAACGGACGATCAATCCCATGGTGATCTGTTTTCAAGCTGTAAAGCCGCTCCAAACCTTCCAATGCAGCGTCTGCATGGGCATGCTGCACCAACAGACTCGGGATCGCCATGATGGGCGCCAGGATACGGCCACTCAAAATAGAACTGGCAATCAAAGCCCCCATGGTCATGTGGCCCTGCATGACCACCAAGGCACCGACCACCACCAAGGCGGCGTAGCTGATTTGTTGCACAGTGGCAGACAGGTAGCCCACGCTCTCGGTGGCGCCACGCATCTTCAAATCGCTTTCGATGGTTTGGCCATTGACATCCATCCAGCGCGATAAAAACTTCCAGCCACCCGAGCCCGATTTGATGGTCTCAATCCCCTCCACCGCCTCAACCAACAAGCCCGTTTTCATATTGCTGAGTGCGGCACCTTGCTTGGCTTGTTCCATGATTCTTTGACGAATTGACAGACCGATGAACAAAGCCACACCCGCAAACACAAACGGCACCATGGCCACCCAGGGGCTGGCAATCAGCATCACAATCACCACAAAGATAAACGCCAACGGCAAGTCGATCAGGGTGAACAAGGTCGACGCGGTGTAAAAGCTCCTCACCTGCTCATACCCACGCATTTGCCCAGCCAAACTGCCCACCGAGGCGGGAATTTGGTCCACACGCAGTTGCAACAAACGATGAAACATCTCGCGCGACAACTTATTGTCTAGACCGACCACCACATAGTCCATCAGATGCGAGCGGGCATATTTCATGGCCAGCTCAATCAACACACTCAAAAGCACGCCCACACTCAAAATAACCAAGGTGTACTCACTGCGCGTTGGGATGACCCGGTCATACACCTGCATGGAAAACAGCGAGGTTGCTAGCGCAAGAAAGCCAATGAATGCAGACGCCACGCAAGCCTCGAAGAGTTCGCGTCGATACAACTTCAAGGTCTCTCGCACATGCGAAAAAAAGGAGGTTTTTTGATCTGCATTCACCGTCGGGCCTAAATGAAGAATCGCCAGATTGCTTTCAAGTGCCCCCTCCTTCACCGCGTGTGAGCCTTGTGGTGTATCGATCACCCAGAGTCCCAACGGGTTGCGGTCCACCACCACGCCCCAACCTAATTCGGTGGTGTGACACAACATTGGCAGGTGCACACGATCAGGACGCTTGACATTTTTGGGCTGCGCCAAACCCATGCGATGGCAAATCACCATCAACGCCTGAAAAGGTGAAATCGGTTGATCCACCACAGCGACGTTGGCGTAAAGGCCCAAGACATCCAGGCTGTGACCTTGCATTTGCGCCAGGCGTCGCATCGCCCAGACAAACTGTTGTTGCGAAGTAGATAAGTTCATAAATAGGCCATGCAGTTATTTGAACTCTTGCCCCATGCGCACTTGAAGCCGATGCATCGCACCCACCATTAAGGCTTGCGCATCGGCCAAGGCATATTGGTTTTGTGCCAACTCACGCACCTGATTGAGCAGGTCTTGCCACTGCTTGCGGCCCGCTTGAAATTGGCGTTGGTAAGACTCCAGCACCACGGCTGAGCTGGTGACTGATTTTTCAAGCGCGGCAATGCGCAAACGCGCGTTGGCAAAATCCTCTCTGTCGTTTTGCAGCGTTTGCTGCGTTTCACGAATGACCGCTTCGACAGATTGTTCGGACCCGGCAATGCGCGTCCCAATCGCTTGGGCTTCCACAAAATTAGAAAAACCTGCACCGGGTGAATAGCGCAACCCTACAAAGGCGGTGGTCGATGTGTCGATGCTGGTCGGTGTCGTACCCACAGGCTTGTACACACGCACAAAGAGTTGCGGATAAGCCTCCGCCTGCTTGGCATCCAAGCGGCTGCGCAGTTGCTGCACTTCAACGCGCGCGCGTGCGGCCAATGGATGCTCGCGTGCCACCGACAACAAATCCACCTCGCTCAATTGGCGCTGAAATGTTTGCGTATCGACCAACTTGGTGGAATAAATCGCATGAGGAATACGCAAAGACAATGCGGTTTCGCCCGAAAGTTGCTCAAGTCGCAAAACAGCCACCTGCAAACTGGTTTGAGCGGTGGCGAGTTCGACCTCGGTTTGCAACAAACGCGAATCAGCCAGTTCAAGATCAATCTTTGGAGAAGCTTGTGCATCCACACGACGGCGCATTTGCGCTTGGTAAGCCTCAAGACGTTGACGTGTGAGCTGAGCCACTTTGACGCGTTCGTTCGCGGCAACCATGTTTTGCCAAGCCGCAACGATTTGTAAAAACAGTTCTTGCTGCTGCAAATACACCTTGAGCACGCTGATATCGGCCAATGCTTTTGACTCTGAGATGCGTGCATCATTGCGCCCCGCATCCCACACGGTCTGATCCACCTGCATCGCACGAGAGGGGTAAGAACGTAAATTCCCCGTGTACGACTCCACCGTCGCACTGACGGTGGGCCACTTGAGGCGCTCGGTGGCTGAGACGTCCTCAGAAGATGCTTTGGCTTCCAAGCGCGCAGCCAACATGGAAGGATAGGTTGCGGCGGCTGCATCAAGCAAATCGCTCAAGCTGAGCGTTGCCGTAGCTTGCGCATGAGACCCCAAAGTACACAGCAATGCCAGTAACGCAGTTCGACAGTTTGACACCCAATCGGTTCTGTTTTGTGCCACAACCTTTGGTGCGACACGCTGGAGCAATGACATCGACTCATATGAATTTAAAAGTTTTAACTTTTTAAGTTTTAGCCCCATAATCACTCCTGTTGTTTGACGCAACTTGGAAAAGAGTTTGTAAGTCATGTCAATTACTTTTGTTAAAAACATTGAACATATTGTATTTGAAAGTTTTAATATTTTGAATACTTTATGAAAATAATGTCAACAAAAGGCCACAGAAAACTATGGCAACAAGTCTGGAACGGTAGAAACTAAAGCAATCAAAGCCTCACGCAAGGCAAGCCATCGCACGCAGCAAAGCTGCCATGCGAATAAAAATCAAATATTTAGGGTGACAAAACGACGCAACCCTCGCCTAAGCGAGGGTTGGTGTATTCATGTCTGGGTTGAGCTGGACGACCCGTTATTCGTCGGCCACATCACGCATTCTCTGGACGCGTAAGCAGGCAACATCTTGTCCGTCTCTCGGTTGGATGCTTTGTACATTTGCTACGGCATGGTCATCAGGATGCTGCAATACAAAGCCGTTCATACAAATGACCGCACGCTGCTGCTCGCTAGACCTCACAGCGAAAACCTCGTCGACTGAAGCCAAAGAGAAGGCTGCCGTCGTACCTGTGTTGGCGTCTGCGCTTTCGCGACTGACAGTTGCCGCCATAGGCAGTATGTTGACTGCGCCGGCTGGTTGCGGCATTTCTTGCGACCAAATGCTCCCCGCGGCTGGCACCTGCGTGACCACGTAGTTGCTCCCACCGTTGCCGTCATTGAGGGTGAACGCCGACGACACATTCAAGCGACGCAAACCCACCGCGCTGCTGTCAAAGGTTTGTGCCAAACCACTGAAGCTATCGCCAGGCACCAAGGTGTCTGACACAGGCGTCAGGCTAGAGTTGTTGGTGCCGTCATAGACTTTGCTGTCGGGCATGGCCTTCAAAATCAAGGCACGGGGAATGATGGTGCCGTTGTTCCCCGAAAAACTACGGCCCGCGGCAATGTAATAGTTATCAGCATCGGAACCGGTCAGATTCAGGCTGTTGAACACATAACTCAGTTGGGTGCCAGCGTTACGGGTGGCGTAGTCCCCATTGCCGATCGCGTTGACCGAGTCGCCATTGACGACACCTGTACCGCCCCCCACTCCGGCGAGCACAAAGTTCACCCCATTGATGGCGGTGTTGCCATCGTAAGTTTTGCTCACCCCATCTGCCGACACCACAGCCAGTGGCTTGGCATTTACAGTGTGTGAGCCAATCAGGGTGATGGTGTCGCTAAAGTTTTGGCTGTTTTCAGTCACCGCGCCAGACACACCAAGGGCATACGCCCCCACACGCAGCTGCTGAGTCGAAGACCAGCTGCCGTTGCGCGCGACCACCGTGAAGCTCGCGCGACCACCTGCGCCGTCGTTGATGGTGACCACATTAGACGACCCCACATTGGTGTCCGTCAGCGTCACCACGCGTTGAGCCAGGAGGTCGTAATAGCTGGCACTTAGGAGGCTGTAGCTGGGGGCTGTGCCATAGGTGGTGGTCAGAGGATTCATCCTCACCAACAGCTGGTTGGCAGGCACCACGGTGTAGTCGCCGGGCACGTAGGTGAAACTGTAGTTCGACGCCGTACCGCCAGCGGGCACCAACACGCCGGTGTAGGTGCCTGCGGTGTTGACACCGCTGTTGCTGCGGCTCACGGTGGGCGCGCCGCTCAGCACGGCAGAGGTCTCGCCATTCACAAACCCGCTGTAACTCACGCCCGCATAACCAGCAGCGTCACTGGTGGTCACAAACTTGGCGTCGTTGTTGGCCACCACTTTCAGCACTGCTTTCGCAATGTCAGCGCTGGTGCTGGCTGTGGTTGACGTCAAGCTGTAATTGGCTGCATCGACACCGCTGAGATTGATACCACTCACATTCACCACCTTGGCGGCACCCACGTTTTTGTCAACAAACGCTGCACTCTGGGTCACTGATAGCAGATCACCGACCAGTCGGTTATCACTGCTGTACGTCACCTCAGCAGCCAAACTACCATCGTAAGTCTTATTGACACCGTTGTAGGTGACCGTCAGCGCCCTGGGGTTCACTGTCAAGGTGCCTGCAGTGGTGGTGTTACTGACGGCATACCCGAGCTGGCTGCTGGTGGCACCGCCTGTGGCCGATAAGGTGTGGGTGCCCACAATCGGTGTGCCGGAGGTCGAATTACTGCCACCCACCGTTACCGTCGGGGCTGTGGCGCTGCCAAAGGCCTGGCTGTAGTTGTCGCCATTGGTGCCACCGCTGATCGAGAAGGTATTCGTCCAATTGCTGCCGTAGTTGATGGTTTGGTCATTGACCACACGTGTGACCGTAGGCTGCTCACGGTAAATCGCATTCAACCCTGTGTTCAAAGACAACGAGTAGTTGGTGGTACTTTCATCACTGCCATAACGAAAACGCCCCGAGCCACTGCCGCCCACAAGAGTAGTTAAACCCGTGCTGTCACTGATGCTGCCGCTGTAGAGCTTGGCGGTTCCGCCCGTGCCTACCGACACCGCGCCGCTGCCACTGAACAACAAGTTACCGCCTGTGCTGGTGAGCGCCGCGCTGGCGCTGCCTGCGTTCAGCGTGAGCGCACTGGCTGTCGCGTTGGTGGTGCTCACTGACTGCGAAACAGTCAAATCGCCACTGGTGGTGGACATATCCACCACGCCGCTGGCCGACACGCCATTGGTGGCGCCCACCGTGCCCAGTGTGAGGGCCGCACCGTTGACAAACGTCAGCCCACTCACGCCGGTGGCGGCCAAGGTGCCAATCGCGTTGCTGCTGCTGTCGAGCGTGACGTTGCCGCCGGAGAGTAGCAATTTGCTGGCCGACAACGCGCCGCCAACACCGTCACTGACCGTCCCAGAACTGCTCAAGCTGATGGTGTTGCCACCCGTGGCAGTGAGCGCTGCGTTGATGGCCAAATCACCACCGATCAGGTTGATCGGACCCGCGATGCTGATGGCGTTCGGGATCGTGATGCCCGCACTGTTGCCAACTTTGCCGACAGTCAGGCCACTGAGGGTATTCGCAAGGTTCCAATCCGTGGTGCTGAAAGCCGACGTGAAGCTGCTGCTTGCGGGCTGGATCGTCAAGCTGCCCGTGCCATCAAAGCCGCTGGAACTGGTGCTGGGGGCGTCGTTTTGCCATACCAGGCTGCCGTTGTTGATATGGGTACCACCGCTGTAGTTGGGATTGTTAGACAGCGTCAGGCTGCCACTCCCTTGCTGGGTCAGTGCCCCTGCCCCCGTGATGCTATTGGCCACCGTGACGTTGTCGCTGCGGTTGAATTCCAGTGTGGCACCCGCCGCCACAGTGGCGGTACCCGAGCCCAGCAGGCCGCCCGTGCCGCCGTTGCCTACCTTGAATGTGCCGGCGTTCACTGCCACCGTGCTGTAAGGCAGGGTCGTCAAACCGCTGGTGGGATTTTGGGTGATGACGACCGAACCAGCCCCGTTTTTGGTGACCACGCCACCGTTGACCATGGGCACCTCAATCGTCAGATCACCGTTCGCGGTGTTGCTTCCCGCCGCTGTGTTGAAGATCACGTTACCGGAGTTAGTGTTCAACCCCCAAGATGTGCCTACAGTGCTATAGAAACGGTTTTGCGCACCGCCATTGGTGGTGAAGGTCAGGCTGCCAGTGACCATCAGATTGGTCGTGTTTTGCATCAGCTTGACCGACCCGCCGCCATTGGCGTCAAAAATAATGTTGGTGCCAAGCCTGTATGTACGGTTGAGACGGATTGAGTTCAACCCCAACGAGCTGCCGTTGTTGATGCGGATGGCACTGCCCGTGAACGTGTTGTCATTCGGCGACGAAAGAGTCAGCTGGCCAGCATTGATGATGAGATCGCCCGTGAACCCTGCGCCAAAATTGCCTGTCAAAGTCAGGTTGCTGTTGGCCAACTGGCTAACGCTACCCGCGCCGCTAATCACGGTGCTGAGCGTTTGGTCATCGCTGCGCTTGAAAGCCAGCGTGGCGCCAGAGGCCACGTCCACACTGGTTGAACCAAAGCTACCCAAAGTGCCGTTATTACCAATTTGCAGCGTGCCGCCAGTGACCCTGACGATGTTGGCGCTGCTTCTACTACCGTTGGCACCCGTGACTATTAGCGTACCAGTCCCTGATTTGGTAACTTGAAGGGGCATAACATCGCCTATCGCACCTGAATAAATGCCATCAGTGGCTTGATTGAACGTGGCCATACCACTGCGCAGCGCCAAGTTGCCTGAGCCGCTGATGCTCCCGCTGGTGGCGTTCATGGTCACATCCAAAGAGCCGGATGTGGCCGAAATACCTGCGTTGAGCACAATGCTGTCTGCTGCATTGAGCGTAAGCGTTGCCGCACCTCCAGCTGATTTGGCAATAGCGCTGTTCACCGTGATCACCCCGGTGCCCGCGCTACCTGTGAGCCCTGAGCCATTCGCGTTCGCAGTGTCCACGGTGAAGCTGGTGCCCGAGTTCAAAGCAGTCACGATGGTGGCGGCCTCACCAGCACCAACGGTGTAGTTATAAGGGTCAAGCAACCACAAACCGCCTTGACCCTGGTCAGCCCCAGCGTCGATACGCGCACCCACGATGTCAACCTGGTGGCCCGAGGTTTCAATCTGCCCACCATCACCGCCTTGCACACCTGCGCGCGCACGGATGCTGCCGTGGACCGTGGTTTGCCCCTCAGCCTTGTGCACATCACTCCACAACACCACCTTGCCACCGTTGCCATTGTCGGTCGCGCTGGCGTCAATGCGAGCGCTCTCGGCCATGACCACGCTGCTGGCCTGCGGCACCCCATTGCTGCCTTGCCAATCACCGCCCACCAAAACCGTGCCGCCACCGCTGGCGCCCGTGGCTTGAATGTCGCTGTCGGCAGTCAGGCTGATGTGCTCACCCGTAAGGGTGACGCGTCCGCCCTGCCCTTGTGCGCTGTTCGCTTGAATGCTGCCGCCTGCGGTGACCGAGCCGGTGGATTCGAGCACGATGCGCCCACCACGTTCGGTCAGGCTGTTGGCCGCAAGCTGACCCGTGTTGACCACACTGGCTTCGAGTTGCTGCGCCGCTTTGGCCGACAACACGATCCAGCCCTCAGGTGCCAACACCGCCTGGCCGTTTTCGACCAGCGTGCGGATGGTGGCGGGCGTGACGTCGATTTGGCTCAGACGGCTGCCCTGGATTTGCAACTGGTAACTTTCACCGGCAGCCAATGCCACCGCGCCCATTTGCGCGAGCACCACACCGTGGTTACGCACCTCAGGCGCCAATAGGGCGACATAGCCGCCCAGCGCGGCTTGCAATTGCCCCTCGTTGACGATCGCGCCGCTGGCACCATTGCGCGTGAAGTTGTATTTACCCGCCATGAAATCAGCCGTGCTGATGCTGTGCGTGGTGGCCACCAAGCCGCCCACGTCCACGCTGGCGCTGGGCGCGAAATACATGCCGCTGGGGTTGCTGAAAAACACCTGCCCCGGCGCGCTAATACGGCCATAAATTTGGCTGGGGTTGGCGTCGAGCACCCGGTTGAGCACTGCCGCATTGCGGTCAGGTTGTGCAAAGTTCACGCTGGCCGCGCTACCGAGGTTGAAAGTGTTCCAGTTGATGACCGCTGAGGCGCTGGTTTGGTTCACATTGAGCACTGCGCTCTGACCCACTTGGCCTATCGTGGCCTGGCCAGCCACCACCTGCCCGCCTGTGGGCAATTGCGTGGCCGCAGGCGGCGCTGCATGCACCAGCCCACACCAGACAGCCAAGGCCATGGCGAGGGGGCGCAACACCAACGCAAGGTTGTGTGCGACGGTCCCCGTGCGTGAGCTTCGGCTCTTGCCGTGCGAACGGGCCGTCTCGGCCACCGCCATCCAGGTGTGTGTGCTGTCGTTCCAAACAACGCGGTACTGATTGTTCATGGCCCGCCTCCTTAAAAACTGTAGAGTGCCGAGACCCACACACGGTCGCGCAGCAGGCTGCCGTCTTGGTCATAGCCATTGCTATTGGGGTGTGGGTTGTCTTTGAGACGGCGCGCCCAACTGAGCTTGAGTTGCAAACCGTTGGCTGCGCGCCATTGCGCACCCAAACCAGCGCCTTGCAAGCTGATGCGATTGGGGTCTGGCGCTTGGGCATAGGCGTTGTCCACATTCACGCGCACTTGGCCATAGTCATAAAAACCGAACAAGGTGGTGGCGCTATCGAGTCGCCAACTCAACTCCAACGAACTCACGCTGCCTCGCGCACCTCCTGCCTCGCTGACCGGAAAAGCACGCACACTGTCGGCACCACCGATGAACAACTTCTCGGAAGAGTCCAAGTTTCGGTTCGCCCATTGCGCGCTGTGGCTGAGTTGCAGCGCCCAATTTGTACTCAGGTTTTGCAATCGACTGATGGTTGCGCGCCACTTGGTGTAGGAGCCCTCGGTGCGCGCACCCAGCGCATCGGTCGCCTGAGTGGGTGAACCGTTGAGGTTGAGTTGGCCCGCCGTCAGACCCAGCTGCCCATAGGTGCTGCCACCGCCACCCAGACCATCGCTTTGCCGTCCTTGCAGCGCCAGCGTGCCCGACTGTGTGTTGTAGTGCGAGGTGATATTGCCGTTGGCGCGGTTGTCCATGATTTTGTGATCTGCAGTGATCAACAGGCTCACGCTGCGATCGCGCTGGCGCAACCAGGGATAGGAGGCCTCCAGACCCAAACTTTGGACCTCGCCCTTGAGATTGAGAGCGGCAAACTCAGGCGTGATGACACGAAATTGGTAATGGGCAAGCGAGGCACCAACGCGCCAGCCTTGTGCGCCCACCGGCAAACCCAGACCCAAACGCACGTTGTCACTGCCCTCGGCGTGCATGAGAGCCAAACTCCAGGTATCGCTCCCTTGCAGCGGGTTGCGCCACTCCATCATGGCATTGAAGCGGGCGCGCCCCGTGGCACGTGCGCCGGCGTTGTCGGTCAACAGGTCTGTGGCCAGTGCAGGTTTGTCGCGCAGACTCACATCCACATCGGTGGTGCCTACGCGCTGGCCTTTCTTGAAGTTAGTGACCACATCCAAACCAAGCAATTCATTGGCTAGCAGCTGGGCACGGTCCAATGCATCGACGTTGAGAGCTTGGTCTGTGCTCAACAGCGCATCGAAATAGCGCTGCGCCCTTTCCTGTGAACCGCGCAATCCCTCAGGCGCGCTCAAGCGCAAGTTGCCGAGCTTGGCTTCTTCAATCTGGATCAGTACGTTGCCCTGCGTCACGTCTTGCGCTGGTAAATATGCCGACACCACCCAGCCGTCTTCGCGGTAGCGGTGTGCCAAGGCCTGTGCCACTTGTTCAAGCTGCCCCAGATCCAGCGACTGATGGAGATACGGGGCAAGCGTGGGAGCCAACTGCTCCTGACTGAGCAAGCTGTTGCCTTGCACCTGAAAGCTGAGGACCCGTACTTTGGGACCTGGCGCTCGCACAGCGGGTTGGGGTGCCACCTCAGTTGGCTGCGCAGGGCGTGGAGACGGCAACAGTCCGGGGCGCGGTACTTGTTGGATCAAAACACCGGCATCTGGGGGCGTGGTTTGCGCATAAGCGCAGCTGGCCGCCATTGCTGATGCCAATACCCATCCACTCGTTTTTCGCGCCATGCCATCACCTTCGATCAAATTATTTTTACTGTCTATAAATAGTAATTTTAATTTTAAATTAATCACTTTATTGTTACTTTTATTGTAAAAACTACATTTTTTGACAATTTATTCAATAAATATTATCAATAATGATAATTTAGTTTGCTCTCATCGAAGTTGGACAGGCAAGAAAAAAGCCGTTGTTGAAATCTCAACAACGGCTTTGAAGGCTGAAAAATGATTAGATGTTTTTCATTCTGGATTTGATGTCGTCTTCAGACATGAGTCCAATTTCGGTGGCACGTTCTTGTGATACCCAACCACGCGCCACCAGCGATTTCAAGACGGCCTCGCGGGTGACTGGTTCTTGGTTATCGTCATTCAAGGTTTCGCCAAACAGCAAGACCATGATGGTTTTACCCACGATGTTCAACAAAATACCGAACAGTACCAAGCCCAGCAACATGGTGATTGCGGCGATCACGCGCCCCCCAAAAGTGAGCGGGAACATATCGCCGTAACCCGTGGTGGTCAAAGTCACCATGCACCACCACATGGCGGCAGGGATCGACGTGAAGAAACGCTTGTCTTCAGGAATCGGGTTGCCGCTGACAGGGTCGACGGGCATGAACTTCGACGCTTCGGGTGGTGCGTCCGCAGGCAGAGGTGCTGCTTTGATTTGTGCATCTAGCAATTCTTGGCCGTGCGCAAGGGCTTCAGGCGAGTACAAGTTACCTTCAACGTAGTACATCAAGGTGCTTGAAATCATGACCACTGAGAACAAGGCAATGAAGTAAATCTTCAGGTTGGTCAAGATGGGGTTGGATTTTTCCATCTTGTTTTCCAACTGTTGCAAGGCGATGCGTGCCATTTTCAAGACTCGAAGCACACGCACCACACGCAAGACCCGGAACACTTTAGAGCCTTGCAAGGCCGTCAAGTTCATGACCATCAAGTACGTGGGCAAGATAGAAATCAGATCCACCAAACCCCAGAAACTGAAAAAGTATTTCACACGGTCTTTGGCGAAATACAAATTACCCAGATAGTCGATCGTGAAGAACAACACCGCCGCGTACTCCACCAAGGTGAAGGCATGGTCATACATGGTGGCATAGGGTTCTACCGTTTCGCCTGCGAGCGAAAGACAAGAAATCAGAATCCAGAAATTGATAACCGCTACCCAACGCTGAAAGGCCGCTGTGGTGGGTTCGGTGAAGATACGTTTGATCACACTGTCGCTGCTGTGTGTCGCACTCATGCTATTGCCCATGGAAGTCTCCAATGTTTATAGAGTTAGCGATGATAGTCAAATTCCATACAAACACTTAAGTTTTAAAACGTATCCAAGGACAATCAAGCAGAAAAATTATATTTGTAGCCATAGTGGGCCGTCAGGGTAAAGCCCAGCACCATCACGCAGGCTCTGAGCCATTGTGGGGATAAAAATTTGGCCACCCGTGCGCCAATCAGGCCACCCAACACGGCGCCTGCAAATGCACACAGCGTGGCAGGCCAATCGACCAGGCCTGACAGAGCCAGCACCAACACCCCCACCGATGTCACGACCGTGGCCAGCAAATTCTTAAGAGCATTATTTTGGTGAGCGTCCCGAACCCCCAGGATGAGCAAGCCCGCCATCAACATGATGCCCAACCCTGCCCCAAAAAATCCACCGTACACCGAAAACACAAAAATTCCGACCAAAACGCCAGCCCCGACGGACGGGTCTTCACGAGTGGCGATGTGCCTGTTCAACTTGGGGCCCATGGCAAACACGAGGGTGGCAGCCAACAGTAAAAACGGGATGAGTTTGACAAAAGCTGCATTCCCTATCGTCGACAGCAAATAAGCCCCCAGCGCACCGCCCACCCCCGCCGCAACGCCCGCCAACTTCAACGGCCCCCGGTTCAAACGCAAATCATGCCGGTAGCCCCATGTGGCCAAGGCATGTCCTGGCCAGACGGCCACCGCATTCGAGGCATTTGCCACAACAGGTGGCAACCCCAGCCATAGAAACACCGGGAATGAAATGAATGTCCCGCCACCCGCAATCGCATTCGCAACACCGGCCAGGCATCCGGCGGACAACAGCATCAAGCCGTCCGTGATGGAGAGTTCAAGGGTCATGGTCTGCGATTGTGCTGCATTGCTTTTTCAGGGAAAACCTGAACGGGGCAGCGCTTGGCGTCCCTTCACAATGAATCGATCCATCCATTATTTCCATAGGAGTGTGTCCATGTCGATTTCGCGTCGTGATGTGTTGCAAATGGCGGCTGTCAGCAGCTTGTTGAATGTTGCAAGCCAACAAGCTTGGGCACAAGCCCAGATAGAGACACTCAAAATCATCACCGGCTTTCCACCCGGTGGTACGTCCGATGCGATTTGCCGACGCGTCTCTGAAAAGATTGCGCCCTCCTCCTACGCCAAAGCGGCTTTCGTGGAAAACAAAACCGGCGCGGGTGGACAAATTGCCATTCAGTTTGTCCGCAACGCACCTGCTGATGGCGCCACCGTGTTGCAAACGCCGATGTCCATGCTCGGCATTTACCCACACATTTACAAAAAGCTCCCTTACGACCCGGTGGGCGACTTGGCCCCCGTGTCGCTAGGGGCTGTGTTTGACTTTGGCTTTGCCGTCGGCCCCATGGTGCCCGAGAGCGTGAAAAACATCCCAGATTTTTTGAACTGGTGCAAAGCCAATCCCATGCTCGCCAACTTTGGCTCGCCCGCGGCGGGCTCCACCCCGCATTTCATTGGTGCCTTGCTCGGCAAGCACGCCAACATCGACCTCAAACACGTTGCATTCAGAGGCACACAACCGGCGATCCTCGACATGATCGGTGGCCAAATTGCCGCCGTGTCTGGCCCGATTGGGGAATTCACACAGCATGTGCAAGCTGGCAAATGCCGCTTGCTGGCCGCGTCTGGCGCCAAGCGCAGCCAGTTTGCGCCCAACACGCCTACCTTGGTGGAGCAAGGCCTCAAAGGCTTTGTGTACGACGAGTGGTTTGGTTTTTACGTGCCCGCCAAAACACCGACCGACGTCATTGCCCGTCTAAATGCAGCCATGCGCACCGCTTTGGCTGCACCTGAAACAGTCAATGGCCTGGCCTTGATGGGCTTGGTGGCACAGTCGTCCACGCCTGCTGAGTTGGCTGCACGACTCAAATCAGACACCGACTTGTGGGCCCCCTTGATCAAGTCGATTGGATTCACCGCCGACGCCTGAGGCACATGACGCAAGACCTCGCACTGCTGGGGGTGCCTGGCTCACCATACACACGCAAGATGTTGGCGTTGTTGCGCTATCGGCGTATCCCGCACCGCATGGTGTGGGGCACCCATTTCGACCCACTGGTGGGCTACCCGCCACCTAAAGTGAAACTGCTGCCTACCTTTTACTTTCCCTCTGAAGAAGGTCTAGAAGCGGCGGTCGACTCCACGCCCATCATTGGGCGACTGGAAACCGAGTACCCAGACCGCTCTGTCATCCCGGACGATCCTTTGCTCGGGTTTCTGAACCTCTTGATCGAAGACTTTGCCGACGAGTGGCTGACCAAGGCCATGTTCCACTACCGCTGGCACTATGCCGAAGATGCCGCACATGCCGCACCGCTGCTCATGTTTGGGCAGAACCCGCAGCTCAGCAATGCCAAAGCGCAGCAAATGGCGGACGCTTTTGCACAGCGTCAAATTTCGCGCCTGCATGTGGTGGGCTCCAGCGATCTCACTGCACCTGTCATTGAGTCCAGTTTTCAGCGTCTGGTCGGCATCATGGACCGCATCATTGAACGCCACGGTTTTGTGTTGGGTTCGCGTCCCGCAGCGGCAGACTTCGCCATCTACGGCCAACTGACCCAACTCGGCGTGATAGACCCCACACCGGCGCGACTACTCGAACGCCGCTCGCCTCGCCTGCGCGCATGGCTAGACCGAGTGGAGGACCTCTCCGGACACACCGATGCGCCGTGGTTGAGCCACAGCGCCATCACAGCCCATGTGGGCGAATTGCTGGGCGAAATTGGGCAGGTCTATGCACCCTTTTTAATCGCCAATGCCCAAGCCGCTGTGCGCGGTCAACCAACGTTTGAAACAACGCTGGATGGCCAGCGCTGGCAACAAGCCGTGTTTCCTTACCAGGTGAAATGCTTAGAAATCTTGCGCCAAGAAAGGCTGGCTCTCGCCCCCGATGTGCGTCAGGCATTAGATGGTGTATTGGAAGGAACCGGGTGCGAGCAGCTGTTCGCACAGGCCTGAAAACCGACTGGATGACTGGCGGCGTGTTGCCAGCCAGACGTCAATCAAATGCCCACGCGCCAATACACGTAGGGCCAATCTCACCGCGCCATATCGCTCGCCCCGGCAAGTCGGACCCCGCACCGCTGGCCACCATCAAGGGCAGCAAATGCTCTTCTCGCGGATGAGAGTCAATACCACCGGGCGCCTGTTGCCAATTTGCTAGGCCGTGCGAACGTTCTGCCCACGTTCCAGCAAGCGTCTTGTCCAACCAGTCATGAAACGCATACGAGGCCGGTGCGTGTTCGACAAACTGACGGAGGTTGTGATAGCTCATGCCCGCGCCCACAATGAGCACGTTGTCGTCTCTCAATGGACGCAGCGTCTGCCCCAAGTGCGCGTGCAACTTGGGATCCAAACTTTCGTGCAAAGACATGGCCACCACAGGAATATCCGCTTGCGGATACATGACCTTCAAAGGGATGAAGACACCATGATCCCAGCCGTAATCCGGATCGACAACAGCAGGCACGCCTGATTGCACAATCAAATCAGCGGCCCGTTGCGCCAGCGCCGGCAAGCCTGGAGCCGGATATTGCAAGGCATAGGTTTCGGGTGGGAAGCCGTAGTAGTCGTAAATCAAACCTGGATGCGCGCCACCTGTGAACGAGGGAATGTGTGTTTCCCAATGCGCGGTGATGATCAGGATGGCACTCGGTTTAGATGGCAAAAAATTCTGGATGCCACGTAAAAAATCTTCAGTGGCTTGGTAACGCTGCTTGCGCTCACCCTGCATGAAAAAAGAAGGCCCACCGCCGTGCGGTATGTACAAGGAAGGCATGCGCGTCATGCGTAATGCCCTCGTCTTAAAAACCAAAATGGTGTTTGGCCGACAGCCACATCAGCTGATGCCTTTCCTCGGCATTGAACATGGGCTCGTAGGCACGCAACATCGGGCCGTAATCCAAGCGGTACGGCGCCTTCAGATACGGCCAGTCCGAAGCCCAGACACATTGTTTCAAACCAAACGCACGCACCAGCGCATCGATGAAAACACGCGTGTCTGTGAACGGATACCCTGCCTGCGAGAACTTGGCAAACCCAGAAATCTTCACCACCGCACGACCTTCACGCCCCAATGCCAGCAAGGCCTCAAAACCCGGTTGCGACACACCTGCGTTCAAATTGGGGCGTCCGCAGTGGTCCACCATCATCTTCACATCGACGCGCGAGAGCATGGGCAAAAAGTCCAGCAACAAATCGTTTTCAACTTGAAACTGAGCCCACATGTCGAGCTGTCGGAGTCGCTGCAACAAGGGCTCAATGTCGGCATAAAAATCAAACCCCATCAATGAGGGGTTGAAAGCCACACCAATCACGCCTTGTGCTTTGAGCTGCTGCAACGCCTCCAAACTGATGTCGTTGGGCACCACTGCAATGCCTTTGAAAACATGCGGTGCACTGGCAATGGCGTCAAGCAAACAACGGTTGTCTAATCCATAGCCTGAGTTCGGTCCCACCAACAAGGCATGCTGGACCTGGTAACACGCCATCACCTCCTGGAAATACTTGGCACTGCCCATCTCCTGCCCCGCAGGTCGGTACGAGGTGTCCTCGCGGTAAGGAAAGCGGCTGGGCTCCAGCACATGGCAATGTGCATCAATTTTTGCTTCTGTGAGAACGCTCATTGCTTAAAAGGTGGCAAGAATTGCTTGGCGCAACTCGTCGGTAATTTCTGGCTTCACCCCAAACCAGGCCTCAAACGCTGGGATGGCTTGATTCAGCAACATGCCCAGACCATTCACGGTCAAATGCCCGCGCTCACGCGCGGCTGCCAGCAAAGGCGTTTCGAGTGGGATATAGATCAAGTCAGACACCATGGCGGACTTGGGCAAGGCATCCAAATTGATCTCCAGAGGTGGCTGACCATACATGCCCTGGTTGGTGGTGTTGACCAACATGGCCGCACCTTCCAGCGCTGCATGGCGCTCTTGCCATTCGTAGGTTTTCACCACCGCCGGATCCACCGAGGCCAACTCGTCGGCCTTGGCACGCGTGCGGTTGATCAAACGAATTTCTTTCGCGCCTTCGTCCAGCAAGCTGATCACCACGGCACGCGCTGCGCCGCCTGAACCCAAGACAACCACAGGCCCTTCATCGGCACGCCAAGTGGGCTTGGCATCTTTCAAACTTTGAATGTAGCCAAAGCCATCGTTGTTGAACCCATGAAGACTGCCATCGGGCTGCACCACAATGCAGTTGATGGCGCCGATGCGCTCTGCCATCGGACTCAACTTGTCCATCAGCTTCATGGCCATCAGCTTGTGAGGCTGGGTGATGTTGCAACCCGCAATCCCCAGCGCAGACAACCCTCTGACCGCGGCTTCCACGTTTTCAATCTGCACCGGGAAGTGCCCGTAGGCACCTTTCAGGTTGTACTTTTTAATCCAGTAGTTGTGGAGAATGGGCGAGCGCGATTGAAACACCGGCATGCCCATGACGCCCGCCAACTTGAATTGATTGCTGTCTGACATGCTTCAAGTTTTCCTTATTTTTTATTCACGGGTGGCAACACAGCGCTCACCACTTGCTTGCCATTGACCACCGTGGTCAAGTAGCTCTCGCGGTCCAAATCACCGTTCTCGTCGTAAGACACATCCAACAAAAGACCTGGATTGGTTTTGGCCGACAAGCTGATGTTCTTCATCGCCGCTGCAAAGGCTTTGGAATCGAATTTGCCCATTTTTTCAGTCACGGCTTTCACGGTGTACATGCCGATGTAGCCCTTCAAACCGTTGTGGTCAGAGCGCGATCCGTATTCTTTCTGGAAGGCGGCATCAAACTTCTTCACACCCGCTTGCGGTGCATCAGCGGTTAAACCCACGTGTGCAATGGCGCCGTTGGCGGCATCGCCTGCGAGCTCAATCACTTTTTGGCTGGTCAAGACAGTTTCACCCAGCACCGGTTTTTTGTAGCCTTGCTTTTTCAACTCGCGCAACAAACGTGCGGACTCTTCCTCGTTGGTATAGGCAAACAGGGCATCGCCATTGGATTGCTTGGCTTTGATGACCACGCTGCTGAAATCCACCTGGCCAGGTTCAGAAGAAATGTCGGCGCCAATTTTGATGCCGCGTGCTTCTAAGGCCTTGATGATCAAGTCACGACCGCCTTTGCCAAAGTCGTTGTTCACATAGACCACATCGACGGTTTTCGCTTTGACTTTGTCTTGGATGTAATTGGCAATCTTGGGCATCGCGGTGGACTGCGTGAACGATGTGCGGAACACATAAGGGTTGCCTTGCTGCGTGATGGCAGCCGCTTCACCGCCGGTGAAGTTTGGAATTTCCGCGCGCTTGGTCGACGCCATGCTCACCATGATGGAGCCCGAGAACACAGGGCCCATCACCACATACGCGCCTTCATCCACGGCCTTGTCCGTCAAGCCCTTGGCCACACCGGGGTTGGACTGCGTGTCGTACGACACATAGTCAATTTTTTTACCCAAGATACCGCCAGCGGCATTGATCTCTTTCACCGCGAGTTTGATGCCGTTGTCAAAGTTGGTACCCGACGTGGTGCCCGTTCCGGTGAGCTCCACCAAACCCACAATTTTCACGTTTTGTGCGCTTGCCATCGTTGCCACACCCATGACAGTGGCTAACACCAGTTGCTTCATGCGTTTCATCTTTGTCTCCTTTAAAAATTTGTTCTTCCACATCCCGTCAACAGTCTTTCTCTGACCCATGTCTACGCCTTGGGGTGGATAAGGCATGTTACTGAATCTTCCACGCGGGGGCAGCGCAGGACACCGCTTGTCAAACAGGGGTAAGTTGGTACATCTGTCGCGCGTTGCGATCCAGCACCCGAAGCACGTCGTCAGGCGCACAGTGTTGCCGCAAGAAGTCGACCGACCAGGTTCGCCAACGCGCATAGTCAACCGCTAGGTTCAAGACCGGCCAATCGCTGCCCCAAATTAAGCGATGCGGGCCCCAAACCGACAGCAGCACCTCACACCAAGGCGTCAAGGCATCGCTGTCTGCACCCGCTGGCAGCTCTGTCAACAAGCCTGACAATTTGCAGGCCACTTGTTGTGCGGAGGTTGAGCACGCAATCTCGCGCAAGCCGTCGGCCCACGCCGACAGTGGTGCATCGAGCGAAGGTTTGGCCCCATGGTCAATCACCACCCGCAGTTGTGGGTGTTGCTGCGTCAGCGCCTGTATGCGCGAGAGGTGCACCGGTTTCACCAAGGCATCGAACACCAACCCGTGATGAACCATGGCCTGGAGTGCGGGCGTGAGCGCGGGCTGCACAATCCAATCGGGGTCGGCAATGTCTTGCAGCATGGGGCGCAAGCCTTTGAGCTTGGGGTGGCGCGCGAGTTGTGCGATGCGCGCGGCCGCATCAGACGCCAGCATGTCCACCCAGCCCACCACGCCCAGAACCTGCAGATGCGCATCGGCCTGGGCCAACAAGAAATGGGTTTCAGCTTCGGTGGGGGCTGCTTGCACCAGCACACCGCCGGTGATGCCGTGCGCTTGCGCGTGCTGCGCCCACTCATGCACCGCCACATCGCGGTAGATGGGTGCCAAGGCTGGCGTGAGCCAGCCGTAGTCACCGCGGTCCAGCTGCCAGCAATGAAAATGCGCGTCAATCATGGCGTGGGTGCCTCTTGGGGTAACAAGGCCTCATGCCGCAACTCAGCCCAAAAGTCAGCCGCAATCTGCACTTTCGCCGCCTGACGGGCATGGTCCCACTCCGGTACCGAACGCGCACCCAGCAACACCAGCGCTGTCGCTGGATGGTGCAGCGCAAACTGCAAGGCGGCGGCTTCAATCGGCACACTGTGTCGGTCACACACAACTTGCAAACGCAAGGCCTTGTCGATCCAGACTTGCTGCGCGGGCGCATAGTTGAACGTCAGCGTTCGGGCCGCATCAATGCGGGTCGCCAAGATGCCCGAATTGAACACACCGCCCAAGGCCAATGCGACACCGCGCTGTTGCAGCTGCGGCATCAACACAGGCAAAGCCGAAGTGTCCAGTAAGGTGTAACGACCGGCCAACAGCAACGCATCAAGATCGGCATGGGCCAGCACCTGGCTCACGATGGCATGGTCGTTGACACCCAACCCCACAGCGCGCAACACACCTTCGGTCTTGAGTTGCGCGAGCATGGGCAGCGCTTCATCCAGCACTTGCTTGAACACCGCGTGGGCCTGTTCACCTTGGGTGTGTTCATCCATGTCGTGAATGAACACCGTATCCAGACAAGACAGGCCCAGACGCTGCAAGCTGTCTTCGATGCTGCGCCGGATGCCCGAGCCCGAAAAATCCCAGTGCTGCACAAAGGGCAGGGTTTGCACATAGCCATGCTGGTTGGCAGGCGCATGTCGGTCGGGTGTGAGCAAACGCCCGACCTTGCTGGAGAAGCTGAAGGCCTCGCGCGGATGGCCTCGCAAGGCGTCCCCCATGCGCCGTTCGGACAGGCCATGGCCATAGTGCGGCGCCGTGTCAAAGCTGCGGCAGCCGTCATCCCATGCACGGTCCAGCAAGGCACGCACTTGGGCATCCGACACCGGCTCAAACAAATTGCCCAGCGCAGCACCGCCCAACCCCAGGCGCGCGCCATCCAGGCAGGACATGAAAACCGGTTTTGGCGATGTGCTCACGCTGTCTCCCCAAGAAATTTGATGCGTCGGGTCAAGGCCATCCAGGGTTTACCCGTTCTGTGCGAGGCGATGAAACGACTAACATGTTACCTAGTTATGTTGAAGCACCTTCCCCCCATCCTAACGCCTGAACTGCTGCACGCCCTCGCCAGTATGGGCCATGGCGACGACCTGGTGTTGGTGGATGCACACTTCCCGGCCAGCCGGGTGGCGCAGCAAGGCCACGCCCGCTTGGTGCGCATGCCGGGGCTGACCGTCAGCCAGGTGCTCGACGCCGTGTTGCAAGTGCTGCCCCTGGACACCTTTGGCCCTGCCTGCGGCTGGACCATGGAAGTGGTGGGCGATGCGCAGGCAGTGCCTCCCGCTGTGCACGAGTTCCGACAACAACTGGCGGCACAGGGCCGCCAAGATGTGGCCACGCTGGAACGCTACGCTTTTTACGAGCAGGCGCGCCAAGCCTATGTGATTGTGCAGACCGGCGATCTGCGCACCTATGCCAACCTGCTGCTGCGCAAAGGGGTGCTGGGGCATGGCTGAGCGCACACCCGACGCTGGCGCGCAAAGCCTGCGCGCACGCGCTTACGAAAATTTTCGTCAGCAAATTTTGCAAGCCAATGTGCGCCCCGGGCAGTTTGTTTCCCAGCGCGAGCTGATGCAACTGCTGAACATGCCGCTGGGCGCTGTGCGCGAAGTGATTCCACGGCTGGAAGCCGAAGGCTTGCTGCGCACTGTGCCGCAACGTGGCCTGCAGATTGCCCATGTGGACCTCAAGCTGATTCACAACGCGTTTCAGTTGCGCAGCCTGCTCGAGCGCGAAGCGGCCCTGCACTTTGCCCGCGTGGTCAGCGATGAAGAACTGCAGGCCATCGAACAGGCGCACCTGGCCATTGTGGAGCGGGCGCAGCGCGAGGGCATCAGCGACGAGCTGCTCACCGACGCGACCTCGGTCGACTGGGGCTTACACGATCTGATGGTCGACACCCTGGGCAACGAGCTGATTTCACAGGCCTACCGCATCAACAGCCTGCGCGTGCGGCTGATTCACTTGGAGCGCGCGACGCTGTCGGCCGACATTCTGTTGCCTGCCATGCAAGAACACCTGACGCTGATTGCCGCCCTCAAAACACGCGACCCCAGTGCCGTGGCCGATGCGCTGGGGCACCACATCCACAGCGCCCACGAGCGCGTGTTGGGGCGCGACCGACGCGTGGCCAGCACAACTGCCACCACCTCCACTTTTTCCACCTGAATTCACACAAAGGTTTTTTCATGACGACTTCCTGGATCAACGCACACAACGGTTTTGACGGCATTTGGCCCGCCTTGATGACGCCGCTGGACGCACAGCTCAACATCGACCACGCCAAGATGGCTGCGCATGCGCAAGCCCTGATCGCACAAGGTTGCGGCGGTGTGACCGCCTTTGGCACCACCGGCGAAGGCCCCTCGTTTTCCATGCAAGAGCGACGCGAGGCCATCGACCAACTGATCGCACGTGGTGTTCCCGCTGAGCGCATCATCGTCTCCACCAGCTGTGCGGCGCTGCCCGAAACCCTGGCACTGACACGTCACGCCATCGAGCACGGCGTGCACGGCTGCCTGATGTTGCCGCCCTTCTTTTTCAAAGGCGTGAGCGATGAAGGCGTGATTGCTTGCTACACCCAGGTGATGGACGCCTTGCCCGCTTCGGGCTGGCGCATGTACCTGTATCACATCCCTCAGGTAACGGGTGTGGGCCTGTCGCATCACGTGATCAGCACCTTGCTCCAACGCTATCCCCAGGTGATCGTCGGCATCAAGGACAGCGCGGGTGACCGCGCGCATTCTTCTGGTCTGGGCCAAGCCTATATGCCAGGCATCACGGTGTATGTGGGCAATGAGCCCGACTTACCCACCATGGGCGCACTGGGCAGCACAGGCGCCATCAGCGGCTTGGCCAACTTTTTGCCACGCACCGTGCGACGCATGGTCAAAGAGCACAACGGCCCCCACATCGCACAAGACATTCAGACCATTGCCCGCGTGCTCGACACGGTTCGCCCCTATTCCCTGATGCCCGCACTCAAAGGCATCATGGCCACCATCAGCGGAGATGACGCTTGGCTGCGCGTACGCGCGCCGCTGGTGGCCCTGACACCCCAAGCCCAGGCCGAGCTGCAAAATGCTTGGCGCGCCTTGAAGATTGACGCCACCCAGGCATGATGTCCGATTTCACTTTCACACTGAGGAGACTCGCATGAAAAAACTGACCCAACTTCGTCGCCACCTGCTGATCGCCGGTGCCTCCTTGCTGGCCTTGGGTGGCCTGGCCGGCACCGCCGCTGCCGACACCAAAATCCCGCTGCGCATTTCCACCCCGGCCGTGCCCGACGACTGGCACGCCAAGATGTGGACCGTGTTCAAAGATTCGCTGGACAAATCCTCGCCCAACCAGTTCGATACCCAGATCAACCTGAACGCCGCGCTGTTCAAGCAAGGCACCGAACCAGCCGCCATGGCGCGTGGCAACTTGGAGCTGTCGGCCATTTCGGCGTTTGACATCGCCAAGATGGTGCCCGAGTTCTCGATCTTCACTGCGGGCTATGTGGTGCGCGATCCGCAGCACCAGCAAAAGGTGTTCAACGGACCGATCGGCAACGAGCTGTTCAAAACCGTCTCCGAGAAGATGGATGTGACGATTTTGTCCACCGCCTATTTGGGCACACGCCAGGTGAACTTGCGCGAGGCGCGGAACGTCAAGACCCCGGCTGACCTCAAGGGCGTCAAGCTGCGCATGCCCGGCACCAAAGAGTGGCTGTTCCTGGGTGAAGCGATCGGCGCCACCGCCACGCCGCTGGCATTTGGCGAGGTTTATATGGGCCTGAAGACCGGCACCATCGACGGCCAAGACAACCCACTGCCCACGGTGCGCGCTGCCAAGTTCTACGAAGTGACCAAGCAATTGGTGCTGACCAATCACCTGGTGGACGGCATCTTCATTGCAATTTCCAACAAGACCTGGAACGCACTGAACGCGACACAAAAGCAAAACCTCAAAGCCGCCGCCCTGGCTGCTGCGCAGTACAACAACGAAAACCGAATCAAAGAAGAAGGTCAAATCGTGGACTTCTTCAAGCAACAAGGCCTGCAGGTGACCACACCCGATGTGGACGCCTTCCGCAAGTCAGTGCAAGACACCTACGCCAAGTCGGAATACGCCAAAGTTTGGCCGACAGGCCTGCTTGAGCGCATCAACAACACCCGCTGAGTCCCCACATGCGCTTTTTGCACAACGCCGCCCAGACTGTGGGCGGTCTTATTTTCTTTGCCTTGTTTTTGACCTTTTTGGTTCAAATCACAGCGCGCTTTGGCTTTGACCGCCCACTGCCTTGGACGGACGAATTGGCTGTGGTGTTGTACCTGTGGGTCATTCTCTGGGCATCGGCGTTCATGGTGCCCGCGCGCGAGCATGTGGTGTTCGACCTGGTGTGGAACAGTGTCTCCAAGCCCGTGCGTCGTTTCATGAAAATCGTGGGCAACCTGATGATCGGTGGCCTGGCGCTGGTGGCCATTCCCGCCAGCTGGGACTATGTCCACTTCATGAACCGTGAGAAAACCCCGGTGCTCGACATTCCCTTCATGTGGGTATTTCTGCCCTTCGTGTTGCTGCTGATCTCCTTGGTGGTTCGCAGCGTCTGGAACATTTGGTGCGCACTCAAAGGCGAAGGCCTTGAGATACAGGAAGGCGTTTTGCTATGAGTTTGGCCATGTGGTCTTTGATCGGTGTGGTGGTGGCAGGCATGCTGCTGCGCATGCCGATCGGTTTTTCGATGCTGATGTCGGGCGTGGCCTATCTGCTGGTCAAGGGGCAAGACATCGGCTTGGTCGCTGAACAAGTCAGCAACGGCCTGTACAACAGCTACGTGCTGCTGGCGGTGCCGCTGTTTGTGTTTGCCGCCAACATCATGAACGCGGGCACGGTCAGTGAGCGCATTTTTGATTTCTGTCGCATCCTGGTCGGGCGCATGCGCGGCGGCTTGGCGCAGGTGGACATTTTGGTCAGCGTGATCTTCTCGGGCATGAGCGGCAGTGCCATCGCCGACGCGGCTGGCCCTGGTCTGGTGACGATTCGCCAGATGCTCAAGAAACCTGAATACACACCGGGCTTTGCTGGCGCCGTGGTGGTGGCCAGCGCTACGTTGGGGCCCATCATTCCGCCGTCGATTCCGATGGTGATCTACGCCCTGGTGTCTGGTGCATCCGTCGGCGCCTTGTTTTTGGGTGGTGTGATTCCTGGTGTTTTCATGGCGCTGCTGATGATGGCCGTGGTGCACTACATCGCCGTCAAACGCAATATGCCCCGCGAAGCACCGGTGCCGCTGAAAGAGTGGCCACAGATCATCTTCCGCGGTGCCCTGCCGCTGTCTATGCCGATTGTGCTGTTGGGTGGCATTTACTCCGGCGCCTTCACGGCCACAGAGGCTGCCGCCGTGGCCGCATTTCACTCGCTCATCCTCGCAGCCTGGGTCTTTCGCGCCTTGAGTTGGCGTGCTTTTTGGGCTGTGGTGCTGGAATCCACACGGGCCAGCGCAGTCATCACCATCATCTTGGCTGGCTCGTTCATGCTCAACTATGCGTTCACAGCAGAGGGCATTCCCCAGCTGATGGCCGCATGGGTGGATGGCATGCACCTGAGCCGCATTCAGTTTCTTTTGTTGGTCAATGTGCTTTTTTTGGTGCTGGGCTGCTTTTTAGACGTGTCGGTGTTGCTGCTGGTCTTTGTGCCCATGCTGCTGCCAGCGACCAAGTTGCTCGGCATTGATCTGGTGCACTTCGGCGTGCTGGTCGTGCTCAACATGATGATTGGCCTGATCCACCCACCGTTTGGCATGCTGCTGTTCGTCACCAAGGCGCTGACCGGCATCCCGATCGGCGACATGATGAAGGAAGGCTGGTTGTTCTTGGTGATGCTGGTGGGCTTGTTGCTGGCCATGACCTTCTTCCCCGAAATCGTGCTGTGGCTGCCGCGCACCATGGGCTACGGCGCACCCGCTGCAGGATGATGCCCATGACCGATGTTGTCTGCATTGCCAGCTGGAACGTGGACTTGATCGCCCACATCCCGGCACCGCTCGCGCGGGGTCAGACTTTGCTGGCCCAGCATTTCGAGCGCCAACCCGGCGGCAAGGGCAGCAATGCTGCCATTGCCGCTGCGCGCCAAGGCGCACAGGTGGGTTTGGTGGCACGCATTGGTGCAGAAGATTTCGGGCAAATGGGCCTGGACTTGTGGGCGTGCGAAGGCATCGACACGCGCCATGTGGTGCGTGCGCAAACTGAGAGCAACGGCACGGCGCTGATTCTGGTCTATGCCGATGGTGACAACTCGATCGCGGTGTACCCCGGTGCTGGCAGCGGCCTGCTGGCCAGCCATGTGCAGGATGCACAGGCCATGATTCAAGGCGCGCACGTGGTCATGGCCTCGTGTGAAGTGCCATTGGCGGCAAGCATGCAGGCGTTTCGTCTGGCCCGCGCGCAGGGCGTGACCACCCTGCTCAACCCGGCCCCTGCCATGCCCTTGCCCGACGACATCTGGCCCTTGGTGGATGTGCTCACGCCCAACGAAGGTGAACTGCACGCGTTGGCAAACGAGACAAACACCGAACATGCCGCCCGCCAATTGTTGGCACGCGGTGTGGGCGCTGTGGTGGTCACACGAGGTGCCAACGGTTGTGCGTTGTATCGCCCTGATGAAGCGCCCCTGATGGTTCCCGGGCACGCCATGCAAGTGGCCGACACGATTGGCGCAGGAGACACCTTCACCGGTGCGTTGGCGGCGGCTCTGGCCCGTGGCGAAGCGTGGGACACCGCCCTGCGGACTGCCAATGCAGCTGCTGCCTTGTCAACCCAAGCGCATGGTGCAGTGGCTGCCATGCCCTCTCACCAAGACGTTGTGAATTGGCTTGGCAGTCAGTCACAGTGAACGGTCCACCACTACGGAATCAACTACTACTGAGTGAGCGACTTTTGAATCAACGTGGCATCGAGCGCTGACAAGGATGGGCATCCCGTCAACGCCATCGTGCTCAGCAGCTCTTGGCGCAGCAGAGCCAGCGCATGCGCTGCGCCACGTGCGCCCCCTGCCGCCATGCCCCACAAGGGCAAGCGCCCCACCATGACCCCACGCGCACCCAGTGCCAGGGCTTTGGCCACATCGCTGCCACGCCGCACGCCGCTGTCCATCAGCACCGTCAGGTGTTTGCCCACGGCATCGGCGATATCGGGCAACACATCGATCGGCGCTGGGGCTGAGTCGACATTACGAGCGCCGTGTGACGAGACCACCACCCCGTCCAAGCCGCAGTCCATGGCACGTCGGGCATCTTCTACCCGCAACACGCCCTTGAGCACGAGGGGGCCAGGCCAAAGTTTGCGTAACGCAGCGATGTCATCCCAACTCAGGGACTGCGCGACCTGAATGCGTTTGGAAATCGAAGGGCGCGTCACGGCGCTTCGAAACTCTGGCGGGTAATGCGCAAATGTGGGCACACCGTCGCACAGACTCGATCGCAACAAAGTTGACACCAACCAACGCGGGTGGCTCAACACATCCCAAGCCCCGCGCACACTGGGCTGCAGAGGAATGCCAAACCCATTGCGCGTGTTGTACTCGCGATTGGCCGCAATGACGGTGTCTGCGGTCAGCACCAACACCCGTGCACCGGCGTCGTGCGCGCGTCGCACCAGGTCATGCGCCAGCGCGCGGTCTTCCCAGTGGTAGAGCTGGAACCAGAGGTCCGCCTCGGGCGCCATGGCTGCAATGCGCTCAATCGGTGTGATGGACTGCGTGGCCACACAAAATGGCACGCCCGCCTGGGCCGCCGCCTGAGCCATCAACACTTCGCCGTTGTGGCGCACCAACCCGGCCATGGCCGTGGGAGCAATCACCACGGGAGACGCTTGCTGGCGTCCAAAAATCGTGGTCGAACAATCACGCTGCGCCACATCAACCATGACTTGCGGCCTGAGCTGCCAGTGACGCCAGGCCTGCGCCAACTCACGCAAGGCATGCTCGTCTTCCGAGCCTCGGTCGATGTACTCGAACACGCCACGCGGCAAAAAACGCTGGGCCATCGCGCGCAGCTCGTGGTAGTTCAGAGTGGCGAACACATCCGTCATGGCAACAACTGGGAAAAGTGACGATCAGGAACCAAACAGCTCGTCGCGCTGTTGGTGCGAGGGCAGGTCCACCACCTCCGCGAATTGCGCATAGCTCATGCGCAACTCAGCAGGCAGCTGAGGCGCACCGAGTTGATGCAAGCTCTCCAGCGCGTGCTGAACCGCTTGCGCGGCGGCGAACAGGGTCGTGACTGCATAGAGCACCACCGAGAAACCCATGTCGCTCAATTCGCGCGTGGTCAGGCTGGCTGCATCGGTGCCATCGACCAGGCTCACCACCTTGGGGCCGTTCACACGGCGCGCAATGGCTTCGACCTCGTTGCGGGTTTTCACACCATCCACAAACACCAGGTCCACGCCCGCGTCACGCCAACGCGCGGCACGGTCAACCGCTTCATCGATGCCCACCGCAGGCAGGGCGTCGGTGCGGCCGATGATGACCAGAGGGCGATCGCCACGGGCGGCCACGGCGCAGCGCAGGCGGCGTTCGTTGTCCAGCGCATCGACCAAGCGGATGCCTGCCATCTGGCCACAACGCTTGGGTGCGACTTGGTCTTCTAGATGAATGGCGGCCACGCCCGCTTGGATGTATTCGTCCACAGTGCGTGCAATGTTGGATGGGCCGCCATAGCCCGTGTCGGCATCGGCAATGATGGGAATGTTCACCGCCCGCGCCATGTCGCGGGCGTGGGTACACATCTCGGTCTGTGTGAGCAGGCCAATGTCGGGCTGACCCAGACGCGAGGCCGTGGCACCAAAGCCCGTCATGTAGACCGCCTCAAAACCGGCACGTTGAACGAGCCGCGCCGTCAAGGCGTCGTAGGCGCCAGGGGCGCGCACCAGGCGACCGCTGTCGATCAGGGCTTGGAGCGCCAATGCTGGATGTTGTGCAGTGTGAAGAGCGGGATGCTGTGTCATCGTCAATTCATCATCAAACCGCCGTCGATGTTGATCGACTGGCCGGTCATGTAGTCAGAGGCTGGCGAGGCCAGATAGCCCGCCAGGTCGGCAATGTCTTCGGGCGATTGGGGCCGCCCCATGGGGATGCCCGCAATCCGTTGGGACCAGATTTCGCCTTGGGCCATGCCTTGCAAGGCCGCCCAGTCGGCATCCATGCGGCGCCACATGTCACTCTCCACCAGTCCTGGACATATGGCGTTGACCGTGAGGTGCGGTGCAAATGTCATGGCCGCCGACTGGGTGAGGCTGATCACCGCGGCCTTGCTGGCGCGGTAGTGGGGAATCACACTGGCGATCGGACCCGCGCCGGGTCGCCCCGCAATCGAGGCCATGGTGATGATCTTGCCGCGTGGGCGCCCTGTGGCGAGTGGCTCTTGTTGCAGCATCTGTCGCGCAGCCGCCTGCAAACTCAAAAAACAGCCTTTGACGTTGACCGACAGCATGCGGTCCCAGTCAGCACCGTCGAGCTCAAGCAAGGGCTTGAGCTGCATGATGCCGGCGTTGCAGACCATCACATCAAGTCGGCCAAAGCGGGTGACGGCTTGCGCCACCAGGGCGGCGCAGTCTTCAGCCTTGGTCACATCGGCGCTCACGCCCAGGGTGTCGAGCTCGGCTGCCGTTTGTGCACAGGCATCGGGGTTTATGTCGGACACGATGACGTGCGCACCTTCACGCGCAAAGCGCTGGGCCAGTACCCGGCCAATGCCCTGCCCCGACCCGGTGATGGCCACCACACGGCCCTGGTGTGCACCGGCGCTCATGCAGACACCACCTTGCGTTGCAGGGGTTCGCTGGCCACGTAGGTGCGGTTCCAGACGGGTGAGATCACCATTTCATTCACGCACACATGGGCGGGCATTTCGGCAATGAAGCGGATGGTGCGGCCCATGTCGGCCTCTTGCAGCATGCGGGCCTTGTCGGCTTCGCTGGGCTGCACCGGGCGTTTGAGCAAGATGGGCGTCGCCACCTCGCCCGGACACAGCGCGGTAGCACGCAAACCGTTGACGCATTCTTCAATGTTGAAGGAATGGGTGAGCGCCATCATCGCGGCCTTGCTGGAGGTGTAGGCCGGGCCAGTCATGTACTCGAAGTGCCAACCGGCAAACGAGGCCACGTTGATCACCGTGCCCCGGCGCCGCGCGCGCATACCTTTGGCCGCAGCCAGGGTGCAGTAGGTGGCACCGTTGAGGTTGATGGCCACCACCTGCGCAAAAGTCTCGGCGTCGGTGTCGCACCAGTAACGCTTGGGAAAGTTGGTGCCCGCGCTGTTGACCAGAATGTCGATGGCACCGTGCTGGGCCTCGATGGCCTGCGCCACGCGGGTCACGCTGGCGGCATCGGCCACATCCAGGGGCATGGCCTGCAAGCGATCTGCGGGCACACCACGCTGAATGGCCGAAGCCACCGCCGCGTTGAGCTTGTCCGCGTCACGGCCCGAGATGACCACCTGAGCGCCCGCCAGCGCCAGATCGATCGCGCCGGCCAGGCCAATGCCACTGCCACCGCCGGTGACCCAGGCGACCTGGCCCTGCAAAGCGTGATCAGTTGCCACGGATGCGCTTGAGTTCGTTGAACACCAGGTTGGTTGGCTCGGTGCCAATGGTCTTGGCAGCTTGCTCGTAAATCACCTTGGTGCGTTCGCGGATGCGGGTCATTTCTGCCGCAGGAATTTCGTTGACCTGCATGCCTTGGCTCTTGAAGAAAGCCACGCTCGCGTCCGACTGTTCGCGGTTGATTTTGCGTTGCACATCACGCCCTTGGGCAGCACATTCCTTGAGCACGGCTTGCTCTTGGGTGGACAAACCATCCCACACTTTTTTGGAGAACAGCAGCATGTTGGGGCTGTAGCTGTGCTTGGTCAAGGTGAGGTACTTCTGCACTTCGTAGAACTTCATGTTCTGGATATTCAGGAAGGGGTTTTCCTGGGCATCGACAGTTTTGGTTTCAAGTGCCGAATACACCTCTGAGAACGCCAGTGGCACGGCGTTGGTGCCCAGGGTGTTGAAGGTGTCGATGTAGATCTTGTTTTGCATCACGCGCATCTTGATGCCGCTGAAATCTTCGAGGCGGTTGACCGGGCGCTTGGAGTTGGTCATGTGGCGGAAACCGTTTTCCCACCAAGCCAGATTGATCAAGCCTGCCGCTGGCATCTTGGCGTTGAACCAGTCCCCCACTTTGCCATCGAGCAGTTGGTCGGCTTCTTTTTCACTGTTGAACAAGAAGGGCAGATCGAACACACCCAACTCGGGCACCACACCCGCCACCGGCGCTGTGGAGGTGTTGACCATGTCCACCGTGCCGCTGCGTGTGGCCTGCAGGCCCTGCAAGTCATTGCCCAGCTGGAAATCCCAGTAGCCCTGAACCTTCATCTTGCCGCCGCTTTTCTCCAGCGTGCAGGCGTTCATCTTGGCCGTGCCATGGCCCATGGGATGGTCTTTGCCCACACCGTTGGACATGCGGAAGGTGCGGTCCTGGAACTGGGCGTTGGCAGCGCCAGCGGCCAGCAGGCCGATCGCCACAGCGGTGGCCAACCGTTTGAAGGAAGGTTTGAATGAGGTCATGTCAGTGTCTCCTGGGTTTGTCGTGAGGGAATGAAAAATCAAAAACGGAAAATCAAAAATGCGCCACTACATCAGCCACTTGAGCGGCACCAGCACCAACGAGGGGAACAGCACCAGCAAAAACAGCACGATCAATTCAGCGATCAGGAAAGGCCACAGCCCTTTCATCAGCTCGTTCATTGAAATTTTGGAAATGCCACACACCACATTGAGCACAATGCCCACCGGTGGTGTGATCAAGCCAATCGAGTTGTTGATGATGAACAACACGCCGAAATAGATGGGGTCGATGCCCGCCTGCTTGATCACGGGCATCAGCACAGGAGTCAAGATCATCAGCGTGGGCGCAAAGTCCAGCGCGGTGCCAATAACCACAATCAGCACCATGATCACAAACATCAGCAGCTTGGGTTGGCCAATGAATGGCTCCAACATGGCGGCCACTTGCTGGGGCACTTCGCTGGTGGTGATTAAAAAGGCCGACACCAGCGCAGCAGCAATCATGAACACCACCACCGCCGTGGTTTTGGCGGCTTGCACAAACAAGCGGTAGAGATCGCGCCAGGCCAGCTCGCGGTACACAAACACGCCGATCACAAAGGCATAGACACAAGCCGCCACACCGGCTTCGGTGGGCGTGAAGACGCCAAACTTGAGACCGCCGATGATGCCCAATGGCATCAACAGCGCCCAGATGCCGTCGATGCCCGCATGCATGCGTTCCACCATGGGTTGACGTGGCAGCGCTTCGATCTTGTCATTGCGCACCACCCACAACCAAGCAATCACCAACGCCACTGCGAGCATCAAACCAGGGAACACCCCAGCCAAGAGCAGTTTGCCGATCGACACATTGGCCATGACGGCAAACACGATCATGCCGATGGACGGTGGAATCACGGGGCCAAGCACGCCTGCGGCGGCAATCAAGCCGGAGGAGCGGGCCACGTTGTAGCCGGCCTTGCGCATCATCGGAATCAGCAAGGTGCCAACCGCTGCGATGTCGGCGGCGGCGCTGCCGGAAATGGCCGACATGATCACCGTGGCGAAGATGGCGACCAAACCCAAACCACCGCGAATATGCCCCACCCAAGCCAGCGCAAAGTTGACGATCCGTTTGGACAAGCCGCCCGAGTTCATCAGCTCGCCCGCCAGCATGAAGAAAGGAATAGCCAGCAGTGGAAAACTGTCTGCGCCTTCGATCAGTTTTTGCGACAGGATGGTGGTGTCAAACTGCCCCTGCGTGACCATCAAGGCAATGCCACTGACCAGCAAAGCAAAGGCCACTGGTAAGCCCAGCGCCATGGTGCCGAGCAAAGCAAACGTAAAAACAAGGACGGTCATGCTTTTTTCTCATTCAAGGACATCGGGGGAACAACGCTGTCTTCCTCGATCACTTCGATGAGCTCTTCATCCGTGATTTGACCGGTCAAGATTCGCCACAGTTTGTGCACGGCATGCACGGCAATCAAAGTGCCCGTCAAATAGCCCACACCAAACACCCAAATCAGAGGCAGGCTGGTGACAGGTGCTCGGGTGGTGGCGTTGATCTCGTGCTGACTCCAAGTGCCCCAGACCAATATGACGCTGCAGGTGATGATCAGCACCTGGCAAATGCCTGCGCTGATGAGCTTGCCGCGGCGCGTCATGCGCTCCACCACGTTGGTCACCCCCAGGTGGGCACTTTCGTGCATGGCCAAAATCGCACCAAGAAAGGTCAGCCAGACAAAAAACACCCGTGACAGTTCTTCCGACACCGTGATGCCGGAGTTAAATCCGTAACGCAGCACGACGTTGCCAAACACCATCACCACCATGCCCAGCATCAAGGCGGCCAGGGCAAACTCAACCAGTCGAATGAGCGGTTTCATACGGACACGACCTTTCCAGGGTTCAGCAAATTGAGAGGGTCCAAGGCTTTTTTCAACGTCTGCATCAGCGCAATTTCTTCAGCGCTGCGCGAGTGGCCCAGCCATTTCTTTTTCTGGGTGCCAATGCCGTGCTCGGCTGAAATTGAACCGCCACGCTCCTTGACCAAACCGTAGATCACAGCGTCCATGGTGTCTTTGGGCTGCTCGGTCAGGCTCACCCCATCGGCCCAGACCACCAGGTGCAGGTTGCCGTCCCCCACGTGGCCGTAGTAAATACTTTGAATGCCGCCTGCCGCCAGCAAATCGGCTTTGCATTGCACTGCGAAATCGGCCATGCGACCAATGGGCATGGCCACGTCGTACGAGACATGGGGGCCGATGACCTGAAAGAAATCAGCACACGCATCGCGCAAGGCCCAAAAGCCTTTGACATCAGCCAAGCTTTGAGCCACCGCTGCATCGGCCAGCAGGCCCTGCGCCATGACAGATTCGAGCCAGGCCTGAAAGCGCGGTGGGTCGGCTTGTTCGTCCGTGCCCTGCGCTTCAATCAACACATACTGCGCATGGCCCTGCCCCACCGCTGCCTTGACCTTGGCGCGGTTCGTGACCACATGCCAATAGTCGGGCCACATGACCTCAAAGGCCGACAGCGTAGGCCCCAAGCCAGCACGCGCCGCTTTGAGCAGCCCCACCAAGGCCTCGAAATCGCTCACTGCGCACAACGCGGCCATGGTGCATTGGGGTTTGGGATGCAAACGCAGCACCACACGGGTGATGACGCCCAAAGTGCCTTCGCTGCCGATGAACAGCTGCTTGAGGTCATAGCCCGCGTTGTTCTTGAGCATTTTGTTCAGGCTGGTGATGATGGTGCCATCGGGCAACACCACCTCGATGCCCAGCACCAGCTCACGCGCCATGCCGTAGCGGATGACGCGGTTGCCGCCCGCGTTGGTCGACAGATTACCGCCAATCGCGCAAGAGCCACGCGCCCCCAGATCGAGTGAGAAAAACAGCCCTGCCTGGTCAGCGGCTTGCTGGACCACTTCCAGCGGCGTGCCCGCCCAGACCGTCATGGTGCTGCCCGCAGGATCGACCTCTTCGACGCCGACCATGCGTTCCATCGACAACGCCACCCAACCATCTTCGGGTCGCGCGCCACCGCACAAACCCGTCAGCCCGCCTTGCGGCACCACTTTGAGTCCCGCTTGAGCGCAGGCCTTGAGCGTCACGCTGACCTCGGCCGCATCTTTGGGCCGCACCACGGCAATAGGGTGCGTCGGCGCCTGGCTGCTCCAGTCGTTGCGGTTGCGCTCAGGCACCGCCTCACCGATCAGGACGGCCTGCGCCCCCAATTGATTTTGCAAACTCACCAAAGCAGCCTGAGCCGCCGTCGCATGTATTTCTGTCATGCGGGGATTATTTGCAGACCACGTTTCCTCAACATCGGGAGATACCCTAGTATCTTACATACTAGTGTTTTTATTACCGGAAAATCTTTTGACTCAGGCATACTCTGCAGCAAAGTTCTCACCAGCTAAGCCCATGACCTCTCGCTCAATGCGTCTTGAACAGCCCAAATCCTTGGCGCACCAAGTGGCCGCGCGCCTGCGTGAAGCCATCATCAATGGCGAATTCAAATTGGGCGAATTGATTGCGGAGGAATCTCTGGCCAGCACCTTCGGCGTGAGCCGAACCCCGGTGCGTGAAGCCCTGAATTTGCTGCAAATCGAAGGACTGGTGAATGTGCGACCACAACGCGGCAGCTATGTGTTTGAACCTGATGAAGAAGATTTGTTGTCGCTGGGGGATTTCCGCTGCCTGATCGAACCACGGGCGGCACAACTGGCCTACCAGCTCGACAAAGACAACCTACTCGATACGTTGGCTCAGGCTGTGACAGAGATGGAAATCGCCCGCACCGAAAACGACGCCATCCGCTCCAGCAAGGCAGACACCGTGTTTCACGAGGCCATCATCCAGCGCTGCGGCAACCACTACATCCAGCATGCCTACGCTTTGGCTGGTGCACGCATTGCCGCGTTGCGGGTTCAACTGGTGACACCCACCGACATCATTTCGCAAGAAGGCATTGATCACCACCGGTCCTTGCTTAACAGCTTGCGGGATGCCGATTGGGCCCATTTCGATATCCTCATGCGCGAGCACATTGTGTCGGCCAGTGAACGCAATGCCGCCAAGATTCGGGCCTTGAAAAACCCGAACAACACCCCCTAAACACACTGCTTATTCGTAGTTAGGGGACTGCTGCATCTCGCATGTGTGCGTAATTTCTTTCAGATGAAAATTACCGCTGTCCGTCATGCACGGAAACATTTTCCTTCGTCAGCCCACCCAGCCTGGAGTGCACGCGAGCGCCTGTGCCCATCACCAATCCAAACAAAATCTCGTTGGGCCGTGGTGCGTCCTGAATGCCAATTTCCATACTATTAAAGTGACTGCGCACATAGCAGGCATGGATGTAATGCAGCGGCACCATCAGGCGATACCCGGCGCTGGCGACGGCTTTGGCCGCGGGCACAATGGCTTTGGGCTCATCCAACACCGAGCGCATGGCCCATCCGCCAGCTTCATGCCAGACCGCACCATGCTCCATTTCGCCATTCACACCAACGATGGCCGCTTTGCTATAGACCTCGATGTTCTCTTTGCCCAAGGTATCGACCAACTCTTTGGCCAAGAGAGTACCCAGTGATCTCAGCTCTGTCATGAAGGGCAGGAGATCCGGCTCGTAACGGCCCGCATAGGGGTTTTTGATCACGGCACAGGCTGCTGCCAATTTGAGCGGTTTGTCTGTGACGGGGCCACCCTCGTGGTAAATGGTTTCGATGGTCAGACTGCGTTTGCGAATTTCAATCAAAGACATGAGACTTCCTTTTGTTTTCCGTGATCATTGTTTGGGGATTTTGGCCTCTGTAACGACCTGAATCCATTTTTGTGTTTGGCTGGCCACCATGGCTTTCATTTCTTCTGGTGTGCTGCCACGTGCTTCTCCCCCCATCTCTTCCAATCGGGTTTTAACCGCGGGCGACAGCAATGCTTTTTGAACCTCTGCGTTGAGACGATCAATGACAGCTTTCGGGGTACCAGCAGGTGCCATGAGCCCTGCCCAAGAGCGAACGTCGTAGCCTGATACACCTTGCTCGGACACCGTGGGGACGTCCGGCAACACAGACCAGCGTTGAGGACCGGTCGCCGCAATGGCGCGCAATTTACCCGCCTTGATGTTGGCCATCACAGCGGTCGGTGGCGCGATGATCATGGGGATGTCGCCTGACAACAAGGCGGTGAGCGAGCCCGAGTCCCCTTTGTAGGGTACATGCAGCAGCTGCGTTTTAGACATACTGGCCAGCAGTTCACCCGCCAAATGATGGGTCGAACCAATCCCAGCCGTGCCGTAGCTTATTTGCTCGGGATTCGCTTTCGCTGCCGCCAAGAGCGCGGACAAGTTGGCAAACTTGCTACTGGTTGGCACCACGATGAGGAAAGGGAAATAAGTGATCGTGCTGACCATCTCGAAGTCTTGCACGGTACGGTACGCCAAATTGTTGTACAACGCACCCGCCACCGCATGTCCGCCGGTCGCCAGCAGCAAGGTGTAGCCATCGGGCTTGGCTTTGGCGACCGTGGTCGCCGCAATGTTCCCGCCTGCTCCAGCCTGAGCCTCCACCACCATGGGCTGCCCCAAACCTTTGGTCATTTCTTGCCCCACCGCTCTGGCAATGGCATCTGCGTTGCCACCAGGCGCAAAGCCTTGGAGAATTTTGATGGGTCGCTCAGGGTAAGTTTGCGCACCCACATGTGAGGTCATGACCAGTGATCCGACACCTAAAACGATGAGTAAATTTCGACGAAGCATGTTGTCTCCTGATGGATGAACCATGCCGCTTGTCTGCGCAAGCTGGCATGCTTGGATATCACGGCTTGATCACCAACTTTCCACTGACCATCCCGCGATCGAGTAACTCGTGGGTTTGACGAACCTCACTGAACTTGAATATCTGGCATTCAGGCGCCTTGACCTGCGCGTTGGCCATGAGTGCGATGGCTTCGTGCATCAGCTCACGCCTGAGCGAGACGTCCTCATCCAAGGTATGCATTGAAAAGCAACGCACCGCCAAGCTCTTACCCAGCAAATTTCTGAGCACCTGAAAAACGTCTTCTGTGGGCGCACCCTGCACGATGTTGTAAGACACCAAAGTGCCCCAGGGTGCAAGGCTGTGAAGACCATCGATCAGGCTTTGACCGCCGAGATGGTCAAACACGAGGTCGACACCACGGCCATGCGTGATGTGTTGTATGCGCTCTTTCAGATCGTCATGCGATGTGCAGATCACATGATCAAAACCCTGCCCAAGCGCAAAGCTTGCTTTGTCAGTCGTTCGGCTGGTGCCGAGGATGGTCAAGCCTTTGTGTTTGGCCACCTGGCAAAGCATGCCTGCTACACCACCTGACGCCCCCGTGATCAACACATGGGGTGCGGGCCCTGCCACAGCCCCAGCCACACGCATCAGCGCCAACGCCAGTTGAAGATTGGGCAAACTGACTGCGTCCTCAAAAGCCAGCGTCACGGGCAAGCGATAAGGGGCGTCTTCTGGCACCACGATGGCTTGCGCATAACACCCCCCACGCTGCGTCAGTTCACGGGCACTCACCAAGACGCGATCGCCCAACTGCCACTGGTGCACACCTTGGCCAATCGCATCAATTTCGCCTGCCATTTCAGCGCCTGGAATGGCGGGCAGGGGCGGCATCCATTTGTAGGTGCCTTTGCGTATCAAAACATCGGGGCGGCCCACACCAATTGCGCAGGCTTTGACACGCACCTGTCCAGGGCCTGGAAGCGGATCGGGTAAATCCACTTCGATCAGGTTTTCAGGTCCACCAGGCACCTGGACTTGAATGGCTTTCATGTTCAGGCCTGTGCAGCAATCGGGTTCACCAAGGTGCCAATGCCTTCAATCTCGACCTCGCACACATCGCCCGGCTTCATGAACCAGGCGGGCTTGCGACTCCAACCCACACCCGCAGGTGTGCCGGTGGCGATCACATCGCCGGGCACTAGCGTGAAGATGGTGGAGGCGTAGCTAATGAGCTTGGCGATCGAAAAAATCATGTGGCCCGTGTGGCTCGATTGCACGACTTCACCATTCAGGCGAGTCACCAGTTTGAGTTGCTGGTTTGGCGCAATTTCATCGGCAGTGACCATCCAAGGGCCAAAGCCGCCGGTGGATTCAAAGTTTTTACCCGAAGCAATTTGCTTGGCGTGGAACTGCCATTCACGGATGCTGCCATCGTTGTAGCAAGAGTAGCCTGCCACGTGGTCAAAGGCGTCGGCCTCGGCGATGTTGCGGCCTTCCTTGCCGATGATCACCGCCAGCTCGCCTTCCCAATCCAACGAGCCCGACACCTTGGGACAAATGATCGGTTGACCATGGGCCACTTGCGAACGCCACACCCGCAGAAAGATGGGTGGCTCTTGCGACAACTCGCGCTGCATGCCAGCGGCCAAGACTTCTTGGTGATGGTCCATGTAGTTGCGCACGGCACAGACAATTTTTTCGGGCTTGGGGATGACAGGCAAAAAAGTGATGTTGGCCAACTGAACATCGGCTTTCTTGTTCGCAACATCCGCATGGGCATTCAGGTATGCGCCTGAAGCGATGTAGTCCGTCAGCGTCGGGTATTGCGGCATCGCCTTACCCAGATCAACGATGGCGTCTGGACCGACCAGCGCGCCCCAGGTTTCGCGGCCTTGGTGGATGAATGAGAGCAGTTTCATGAGAGTTCCTTGTTGAATAAATGGTGTCAGTGGGCGTGGGCGAATTTCGCTTGCCATTGCTCAATCGGCATGAAGCTCGGGTCGCTTCTGCAAATGGCCTCGGTCTCGCGCAAGAGGGTCTCGTCGTCCTTGCTCAGATCCAAAGGGTCGCCGTGCGGTTGCGAAATATAGAAAGGCATGTCGATATAAATTTCAACCGTGTTGCCCTCTGGATCTGCAAAATACACCGACAAAGCGTTGCCGTGATTCAGAGGCAACACCTTGCTCGCACCCAGGGCAACGGCTTTGTCTTTCAAGTCCCGCAAGGATTGGATAGAGGGCACGGCAAAAGACAGTTGCATGACCGTGCTGAAGGTCGCTTCAGCCGGACGCCCGCCTGCGATCACCAGTTGATGGTGCTGATGGGGATTGGCACTCAGAAAAACCAGCGGCGCCTTGAACGTCTTGCCCACACCCCGGTCGGTCTCGACCAGGCCAAAAACAGTTTTGTAGAAGTGCACCATCTTCTCGACATCGGTCACGTAAATACCGAAATGCGAAGGGGTGGGTTGACTGACATTCAGCATAAAGCCTCCTTAGAGTGGTTGTGATGCATCAAGCGCGTGTGGTGGCTTGACGCTTGAACGCCGCCATCACATTGGTTTGTGTGCTGGCAATATGTTCAGCCAAGAGCACGGCAGCCGTCTTCGCATCGCGGCGCAGAACTGCGTCCATCAGAGATCGGTGCTCTTCGTCTTTCTTCTTGGAAACTGTTCGATTTCTTGCGGCGAAGTGACGGTAGCGTTCAGCCTGATCAAACAGACTCATGCTCCACGACAACTGGCGCTCAGAAGGGCATGCAGCGATCAGCGAAAAATGAAAATCACGATGCCGCTGGCTCCATTGCGCGTCCAACACCACAGGGCCTTGTGGAAGCCGTGACTCGATTTTTTCTAACCGATGAAATGCGGCCACGATGGCGGCCTCCCAGGCGTCGTCGCCCGCCTGAATGGACTCTTTCAAGGCTGGGATGTCCAGCATCAACCGCATTTTGGTGATGTCCGCTAAGTCAGCAGGTGAAATGGGGGTAACGCGAAAGCCACGTCGCTCATCGGCTTTGACCAAGCCCTCTTGGACCAGTCGGTTCAAAGCCTCGCGCAAGGGACTGCTGGAAAAGCCGTATAGGGACTGGAGCGAATCTAGCTTGAGCTTGATATCTGGGGCATGCCGACCGGATAAAACATCTTGTCGAAGCACCTGAAATGCTTGCTCTGAGACAGTGGTATTGGCTGTTACTTCTTGCATGATTTAAAAATTATGCATAAAAAACTGATTATGCATTCTCGTGCAAACCCTAGGTCAAATCGATTTGGCACCGAAACGATAAGATGCAACTTGAAATGACGTCCCTACTCTCCGTCGACCAATGGCAATTGTTTTTGCAGATTGCTGAGTGCGGCAGTTTGACGCAGACCGCTGCCGCACGCGATGTGGCGCAATCGGCGATCAGCCGCCAGCTGGGGGCTATCGAGCGTTCTTGTGGCGGCCAACTCTTTGAACGAACAGCACGCGGCGTGCGGCTGAACGACATCGGTCAGCGTCTATATCCACGCGTCAAAGCCTGGGTTCAAGCCGGACAAGAGCTGACGGATGACGCCACCAGCGTGCTGCGAGAACCCGCGGGACTCGTTCGCCTCGGGATGATTGACTCGTTGGCCGATACTCTGTGTGCACCAATCTGTGCAGAGTTAGAGCGCTTGTTCCCCAAGGTCAGGCTGCACTTGGTCAGTGGCATGAGCGGGCGCGTCTCGGCCGCCCTAGAACGCGGCGAACTCGACATCGCGCTTTTCTCCGAGAACACCCGAGGCCGCAGTGGCCGGGGTGACGGTATCGCGAGAATGCCGCATGTCCTGATCAGCGCACCCGGTGACCCATTGACAGCGGGGCAGACGATTCCTTTCGACCTGTTGCACAACATTCCTCTGGTGGTGCCAGGCCGCCCCTATGCTTTTCACCATGTGCTCGAGCATTGGGCCAGCCGCCGAGGCATTCACTTGAACATCCGACTCGAATGCGACAGCCTGAATTTGCAAAAAAAACTCGTCGCCGCAGGCGGGCTGTATGCCATCGTCGGCATGAGCGCTGTGCGTTCAGAAGTGGCCCGACTTGAACTGCAAGCCGCCCGCATCGTCCAGCCGAGCCTGGACCGTCACATTGTGCTTCGACGGTCTTCGCACACGGCGCCGACACAAGCCTGCCAAGCCGTTGATGATGTGGTGCGCCGTCAGGTGAAGGCGTATTTCACGACGATCTCCCAATAGCGAGCCGGTGTGCCCAACGGCAGCGCAGTTTTCATGCGCAAGCGCCGACAAGGTATATCTCCAAAGGCAGGGGTCTCGTGCTTCTCTGAGGCATACCGCAGCCAGGCATCCGGCCTTAGATTAGGGGCAGCCCTGACCGTCGCGCCGGTCCGGTACATCAAGACCGGAGACACTTTATGAAACCCATCACTGGCCCATCCATGCGTTCGAGTGACAACTTGAATGAGATGTCTCTCACGCGTCGTACGCTCTTGGGCGCGTCATCTGCGGCTTGGGCTGTGGCGGTTTTGCCTGGCGCTTTGCATGCGCAGTCCACTTACCCGAGCAAGGCCATCACGCTGATTGTCCCGAACCCTCCTGGTGGCAACACGGACATCCTGGCTCGCATTTTTTCGGTGCCGCTGGCCAAGGCACTCGGCCAGCCCGTGGTCGTGGACAACCGCGCAGGGGCTGGGGGGGTGATCGGGATGACGGCCGCTGCCCGAGCCGTCGCCGATGGTCACACCGTAGGACTGGGCAATCTGAGCGACCTGGTTGTCAGTCGCTATGCACAACCCAACGTGCCTTATGACCCGGCCAAAGACTTTGCCCCCGTGTCCACCTTGGCCAAGGTATCGATCGTCGTGTCGTGTTTGCCGACTTTTCCCGCCAAATCGTTTCAGGAATTTCTGGCCCTGGCCAAGGCCAACCCGGGTAAATACAAATGCGGCACCGCAGGCAATGGCACCATGGGCCATTTGTGCCTTGAAGCCTTGCAGGCCGCAGCAGGCCTGGACATCGTCCACGTCCCTTACCGCGGTGGCGCACCCGCGCTCAATGACTTGCTCGGTGGGCACATCGACCTGTTGATCGACGGCACGGCCCTGTCACAGGTCAAGGCCGGCAAGCTCAAAGCGTTGGCGGTGACCGCTGAGCGCATTGCGGTGCTGCCCAATGTGCCAAGCATCGGGGAGTCGGGCGTGCCAGGTTTTTCGTTTGGCAACTATTGGGGCTTGTTGATGCCGGTCGGTTCGCCCGCTGCTGCGGTGAACCGAATCAACACCGAAATCAAGCGCCTGTTGGAGCAAGCAGAAATCCGCCAGCAGCTCGAAAACGCAGGCTTCTCGCCACTGGCCTCAACGCCAGCAGAGTATGGCCAAGCGCTGCAAAAGTCGTATGAGCAAATTGGTCAACTCGTCAAGAAGGCCAAGATCAGCTTCGACTGATCTGAGCCGCCAGCCTTGCCCATTCAAGTTGCCCATTCAATGCAAGACACATGACAAGCCAACCCAACGTACTCCTGATCCTGGCCGATGACATGGGGTTCTCCGATATCGGTTGCTACGGCAGCGAGATTGAAACCCCTCACATCGACCGGCTGGCCGCTGGGGGTGTGCGTTTCTCGCAGTTCTACAACACGGCCCGCTGCAGCCCATCCAGGGCTTCGTTGTTGACAGGCCTGCATCCACACCAAACGGGCATTGGCATTCTCACCAAGGACGATCGACCGCACGGCTACCCAGGCTCCCTCAACGACCGCTGCATCACGATGGCCGAAATCCTGTCGGCTGCGGGCTATGCAACCTCCCTCGTGGGCAAGTGGCATCTGGCCTCCAACATCCGGCAGGTCAACGAGGCCTGGCCTACGCGACGCGGGTTCGGTCACTTTTACGGCACGCTCGCGGGCTCGTGCTCTTACTTCCAGCCCGCATCGCTCACCCGTGGCGAAAGCAACGTAGAAGCTGAAGCAACGGAAAAACAAGACTATTACTACACGGACGCGATCTCACAAGAAGCCTGCACCTTTGTGCGTGAAAAGTCACAGGCCAACCAACCGTTCTTCATGTACGTCGCCTACACCGCGCCGCACTGGCCGCTCCAAGCGAGCAAAGAGGACATCGCCCAATACCGGGGTCGTTACGACGAAGGCTGGGATGTCTTGCGTGAACGGCGCATGCAGCGGCTGCGTGAATCTGGGTTGCTGGCGGATGCGGTGAACGAATGCGAGCGCGACCCTGAAGAGCCCGCGTGGGACGATGCCGCGCACAAAGCCTGGGAGGCCCGCCGCATGGAGGTCTATGCAGCCCAGGTGCACAGCATGGATCGCGGCATCGGCGACATCCTCGCCACACTGGAGCAGACTGGTCAGCTGGAGAACACCCTGGTGATGTTCATGTCGGACAACGGGGCCTGCGCCGAAGTTCTGCCGCTCGACGGCAGCGCCGAAGCGTTCAAGAAGCGCAGGCCAGACCTGGATCGTCTGAAACCACGCAATGGCTGCGACCTGCAAGTCGGCAACGAACCCGCCATCGTGCCGGGGCCGGAAGACACCTACGCCAGCTATGGCCGTGCCTGGGCCAACCTCTCCAACACGCCGTTTCGGCTTTACAAGCGCTGGACGCATGAGGGTGGTATCTCCACCCCCTTGATCGTGCATTGGCCTGCAGGAGGCCTGGCCAACGGCACCATTCTCCGTGCGCCCTTCCAGCTCACCGACGTGCTGCCCACGGTCTTGCAAGCCACGCAGGTCCCCTACCCAGAGCGCGCCAAAGACCGAGGTGTTCCGGCAGGCGAAGGTTTGAGTTTTCTACCGGCTTTGCGCGGCGAACCACCAACGGACCATACCTTGTACTGGGAGCACACCGGCAACGCCGCCATCCGGCGCGGCCGCTGGAAACTGGTGCGGGAGTACCCCAAGCCCTGGGAGCTGTATGACATGGATACCGATCGGGCCGAGACAACGGATCTGGCCGCACAGCGCCCGGACCTTGTTCGTGAGTTGGTTGCGAACTGGGACGACTGGGCCCAGCGTGTGGGGGTGGTGCCTTGGGACGATGTGCTGGCGGGTTACCGCGCCGAAGGCAAAAACGAAGAAGAGGCCGCGGGTTGATGGCGCGAGTAACTGGGCTTGGTGCTCAGCGACCGACGGCATTGAACTGCAGCGCTGCCAGGCTGGCGTAAAGGCCACCGCGAGCCATCAGCTCGGTATGGCTGCCCCGCTCCACCAGATGCCCTTGGTCTAACACCCAAATCTCGTCGGCGCGCTGCACCGTGGCCAGACGGTGGGCGATCACAAGGGTGGTGCGACCAACCATGGCTTGCTCCAGTACCGCCTGTACCATCTGCTCGCTTTGGGCATCCAGTGCGCTGGTGGCCTCATCCAGCAGCAACAGCGGCGCATTCTTGAGGATGGCGCGGGCGATCGCGATGCGCTGACGCTGGCCCCCTGAGAGACGTACCCCACGGTCACCGAGCTCGGTGTCGTAGCCTTGTGGCAACGCCTCAATGAAGTCGTGCGCATGTGCTGCGACAGCCGCAGCATGCACATCTTCCATGCTGGCATCGGGACGACCGTAACGGATGTTGTCCAGCACGTTGCCCGTGAAGATCACAGGCATCTGTGGCACCAGGGCAATGCGCTCGCGCAACGCGTGCAGCGACATGTGTGCAATGGGCACCCCATCCATCTCAATGTGGCCCTGCTGAGGATCGTGAAAACGCATCAGCAAATCAAACAAAGTGGTCTTGCCCGCCCCGCTGGGGCCCACGATGGCCACGGTCTTGCCGGAGGCGATGTCGCCCGACAGGCCATCGAGCGCCCAAGTACCAGGGCGTGAGGCGTAATGAAAGCGCACCTGCTGCAGTTGCAAACTGGCGCCGCCTGCGTACCAGACAGGCTGTTGCGGCAGCAGCGTTTCCACCACCACTGAACGGGCATGCAAGAGCTCCATCAAGCGCTCGGTCGCACCCGCGGCGCGCAGCACATCGCCATACACCTCGCCCAGCACAGCAAAGGCGCTGGCCAGCAGGATCACGTAGAACACGGTCTGCCCCAGCTCGCCGGGGCTGGTGGTCCCCGCGCGCACAGCCTGCGTGCCCATGTACAGGCCCCACAGCAGCACAGCGCTGGTGGCCATGATCACAAAGCCCACGAGCATGGCCCGCGCGCGAATGCGGCGCAGTGCTGTGCCAAGTGCGCGCAGTGTGGATGCCACAAAGCGGCTGGCCTCACGCCGCTCGGCGGTGTAGCTCTGCACCACAGGAATCGCGTTGAGCACCTCACCTGCCAGTGCGCTGGCGTCGGCCACACGATCTTGGGTGGCACGCGAAAGGCGACGCACCCGGCGACCCAACGTGACGGCGGGTAGCACGACGATCACCAACACCACCAGCACTTGCAGCATCAGCATGGGGTTGGTCCACACCAACATCACCATGGCGCCCACGCCCATCACCAAGTTACGCAGTCCCATGGACAAGGACGAGCCCACCACCGTCTGCACCAAGGTGGTGTCGTTGGTCAGGCGCGAGATCACCTCGCCCGATTGCGTGGTCTCAAAAAAAGCTGGGCTTTGCTGCAAGACATGGCTGTAGACAGCGTTGCGCAAGTCGGTGGTGATGCGCTCGCCCAACCAACTCACGGTGTAGTACCGCGCCGATGAAAACACGGCCAACGCCACGGCCACACCAAAGAGCCGCACAAAGCCGTAGGCCAGTTCGGCATCACTGGCGCTGCTGGCCAAGCCGTCATCAATCAAACGCTTGAGCGCCCATGGAAACGCTAAGGTGGCGCCTGCGGCCAGCACAAGAAACACCCCGGCCAACGACAACGCCAGGCGGTAAGGCGTCAAAAACGGGCGCAAGCCGGCAAGGGAAACAGGAGAAGTCATGCGCGCAAGCATAGCCGGATGGGGAGTCACCACGATGCATGAGGTCATCTGACTTGTTGCACCTTGGGGACATACCGAGGTGTGTGTGAGGTCCTAAAATTTTTTGGAATTTTGTTGTGAGGACAAGCCATGGAATTTTCTGAACTGATCAAAGCACGTAAAAGCATTCGAGGTTTTCAGAACAAACCCATTCCTCGCGAACTGATCGATGAAATCATTGAAGTAGCCAAATGGGCGCCCTCTTCCATGAACACCCAGCCCTGGTATGTGCACGTGGTCAGCGGCGAGCCCTTAGACCGAATTCGCCAAGGCAATTCCCACAACATGGTGAATGGCGTTCCTCCCAAGCGTGATTTCCCCATGAAGGAAGCCTACGAGGGCGAGCACCGCAAACGCCAAGTGGCCATTGCAGTCCAGTTGTTTGACGCCATGGGAATTGAACGTGACGACAAAGTCAGGCGCACCGATTGGGTGATGCGCGGTTTTCGGCAGTTTGATGCACCGGTCTCATTGGTATTGACGTACGACAAAAATTTAGAACCCGCCGCTATCAGTCAGTTTGACCTAGGCGCTTTTTCGCATGCGATCGTCTTGGCAGCTTGGGAGCGTGGGCTGGGGACCGTGATCAATGGGCAAGGCATCATGCAGTCGGCGGTTGTGCATGAGCACGCGGGCATTCCTGATGATCAATGCATCATGATTTGCATTGCCATGGGCTATCCCGATGAAGAATTTGTCGCCAACCAGGTCAAGTCCACCCGCGAAGCCAACGAGCGCTTTGTGAAATATGTTGGCTTTTAATATCTGGATAGAGATGCGATGCGACATGCGGGAACGTCACACCACACGCCCGTCCATCTCTATCCTTGCAGTACCCAGCATGATTGGTTTGACCAAAATTTTGTAGGTATCGAGATCAAATCCATGTTGATCGATCGGGCTGAATTGCTTTGCTCGTGAACACCATGACCCTGTATGCCGCCATCCCTGGATGCGATGGCGCTGAACCCAGTCACCACTTTGTTCAATCAGGTCCACTGCACCTGTAAACGGCCACGCCTCTACCTTGAGGTCAACTAAAGCGGAAAACAAGCGCTGGTCGTGTTCATCCCTAGACTCCTTGCCCACGCAAGCTCCCAGGCAGGTTTTGACTTGCAAGCCAAAACAGCCGCGCTTGCTGACCTTTTCAAGCCCCAACAATCCAAGACAAAGCCTGTGCTGATCTGCCAACGCTCTGAGTTTGTCCTGTGCTGCATGAACCGAACCGAAAAGGCCATACAAGCCATCGACTTCACCCACTGGGACATCTTTGCCCGTCACAATTTCAAGTTCTTTTGTACCTGTCTCATCTGAAATACGAATAGAGCACAGATTGCGCAACCGCCGCAGTCGGATGTTGAACAGTGGGCTTTGTTGCTTGCTCATGCGAGCTTCTAAAAGCAATGCCCCAATCTCACCGGCTGTCTCAATGAAATCGACGCGTCGCGATTGAGCGATCATCTCCGCCTCGTCCTCGGCTCTAAGGTGAGCCAACACTCGACTACGGATATCCACGCTCTTGCCTATGTAGAGAGGTAGCGTTCCTTCACCTTTGAAGATGTAAACACCAGAGGTGCGTGGCAACACCGCCAGTGATTCCGAATCAATCTGGTGTGAAAGCGATGCAAGTTCAGAGTTCAACATGATTAAAGTTGGCTAGCCTCACGCCTCATGGAGATGCTTTGCTGTTCGACTGGGTCTCATTCACTGTTTTAAGCTCTTCCAAGTTTTGGCTTACCTGACAACGTTGAGATCCTGCTAATCGGACCTAATTCTGCTGTAGCTGCAAGTAGCGCTGACGCAAGTTTTTGCATACGTGCCGACGTTAGTCGCTGTCGTGGGCCTGCAATGCTCACCACCGCGACAGTCTCTTGCCCCCGAATCACTGGGGCTGCCATCGCTGCCATACCCGGCGCAAATACTTCATCAATCATCGCGTACCCTTGGATGCGCGCTTCTTGCAACATTTCTACCAGTGTCCATTTCGTTTGCCTGGCCACCAAATCGCAATCACTATGGGTGTGCGACTGTTGACTTCCCATTCTCTAGTCAACAGTCGAAAATGGCAAAAACCCCGCAGAGACTGGGCCTCAGCGGGGTTCTTAAAAAGTGAGAGAGTGGTTTTCTCACATAAAAAATGGTGGACCAATCCGTCATCAGCACGCCAATTCAGCCGCTCCACCGGCGGACCCAGATGGCAACTATGTCTTAGGACTGTAGCTCGAGTCCAGGCCGTATTGACGGTCTTTTATCTGACCAAAACCCGCCTAAATTGGCTTAGACCCTGGGCGCCCCTGATTTTCGCATCGTGAATTGGGAACTACTCTGGCTGGATTTCAACCAACCAGGAGTTAGTCATGGACTACCCAATCATCGACGAGGACACATTGGCAAAAAGATGGCGTCTTAGCCCTAAAACCCTGCAACGATGGCGCAAAGAAGGTCTCGGCGCAGCTTGGCATTCTCTTTTTGGACTTGTCCGGTACCACGTCAATGACATATTGACCTATGAACTTGAGATCCATCGATGGAACGAAGCATGCGCAGGAAAGGAGTTGCCAAGGGACCAGATGGTCAACCCGTTTTATCCCAATGTCGAACTTACAGAAGATTCCGAACTTGAGATATTTCTGACCTCCGTCGAAATGAGCAGGATGACCAGCCTGCCCATGAAGTTTTTTTCACCGGAGTACATGTCCAAAATTCGTATGCCACACAGGGACTTCGACAGAGGCATGACGATCCGTTTTCATATGCCTGATGTGCTGGCATGGGAAATCAGAACCAGCACGAAGGGAACCAAGCAGATGGCCGCCCGCAGAAAAACGGGAGTCCCATCATGACTGAGAAAAAACCTTCTCGAGTCCAAGAACTCAACCTCCCTGAGACCCGGCATTTTTGGAGTGAAAGAGAACTGGCGCACCGTTGGAAACTTTCACTGAAGACCTTGCAGCGCTGGCGAAGCGAGGGGATTGGCCCCGTCTTCATCAAGTTGAGGAGCAGTGTTTTGTACCCTACGGGCGAAATTATTCTGTTTGAGCATTCGTGTAGACGAAGATCGACTTCCGAGTCTGAAAACGATCTTTTCAAGATCCTTCCAAACGATTTGATCGACGCTGTAGAGGCATCTGCAAAAACGGGAATGCCACTGTTCTGGTTCAGATCACCAACGGTGCGAAAACAGATGGGCATTCCTCATCTCAAAGCAGTGAGGAACGTTCGGTTCTCAACAGCAGAGATATTGATGTGGGCAGACAAGTTCACTGAAGCAGAGCGCGCTTTGGGGTGTAGCCCCACCAAAGGCGTTGATTTTTACGATGAGTAACGATTGACCATCACCGGGGCCGAATGGTCCCGGTTTCTTCTTTTCACCTAGAGGAGGGGTGGACAAATCGATCATCTCTTCCGCTCCGCCCCTCATCTGGGCGGAGATTTTCAAGGATGATTTTCGTGCCACCTCGGCAACGGAATCACCCCCTTGAAAGATCACATGCAAGCAACTTCAGCCTCTATCAACCCAGTCGATAGCGCCAAATTTTTTGACCAAATGCAAAAGCTAATGGCCGACTTTTCTGTGCCAATCATGATGGACGAAAAAGAACTGAGCACCCGGTGGGGCATCAGCGTTCGCACGCTGCAAAACTGGCGCAACAACAAAAAGGGGCCCACCTACGTGAAACTCAACAGCGATATCGTTCGCTACAAAATTTCTGATGTGATTGAGTACGAAAACCGGACCGTCATTCAACCGACGTAAATCTGAGCACGTTCAGTCCCGGAGTTTGAACTTCGCGATCCATTGCTCAAAGTGATGGGCAGACATGTTCCGAGGATCCAGGGTGTTGGCGTGGTGTGACGCCCACCCGACCCAACGCTCTAGTCCATCAATAGGATGCTTGGCTGCTTCACTTTTCGTCTTCATAGTCGCGATCAGTTCACGCACCTGGTCAGATTTGCGCATGTTTTCAAGTGCAGCATCCATCATCTCAACCCGCATAGCCAACATCTGCTCTATGGCTTCACGTTTTTCTTGCGCTGCCTTTTCGATTTTTTCTTGATGCTCGGCCAGTAATTGGTTGCGCGATGACACGTCCCAGCCGTAAAACCGCTGGGCATACTCTCGATAGCTCTTCTCACCGTCAACAATTTTTTCCAAGATGAGCTCGCGGATTTCCTTGGCGCCAAACGTTTCGTAAGACTTCTGATTTTTGGGATTTCGGACCTCCCAATCCTGACCCCAAGCAAACTTGTAAATGGCCTTCTTCCCGGGAATCTTGTTGCCCATCCAATCTGTAGGTCGTTCAACGTGCATGCGGAACAAGCCACCGAAACGAAAACCCAGGCTCAGCCGCAAATGAACACGCCCACTGATTTCTGGCTTGATTCCCAAATTGGCACAGTTCTGTACCAAGCCATTTATGGACTGCAGAAGGTATGCCCCCTCCTTATCCTGAAACTCTGACTTATCCCATGACGATTGCTTGGCGTCACGAGCTTTCTCAGCATCCCGGTCAGCCAGTCGCTGCACCAGTGGGTGAAGTGATTTCATCTTGCTTGGCTCGACCGTGGCAGGCATGGTGGCATCCAAGCGGGCGCGGAACTCCGCAAGCGTCTCAGGAAACTCTGGCCCAGGGGGAATTGGGACACTGAAATCTTTGGGGTCGAATTTGTCAGTCCGAGCCTCATCACGGGCCTCATGCTCGAACTCAAGCGTCGTCCAGAAATTCAATCCCTTCGTCCCAATTCCCGGCAAGGGCGGTTTGATGTACCGAGACTTGTTCTTGCCTGTCAGCAAGTTGGCCCAGTATCCCCGGGGCGGTCGAGGCACATTTTTCTCTCGGCAAATCTTTCCCAGCATCACGTCCGACATCCCCAACTCCTTGGAGACATGGGTCATGGGTTTGGACCAGACCAGGTCATACAACTGCTGGCGCGACAACGAGATACCCATACAGACCTCCTCCCAGGCGAAAACACCGCCCATAGTTGTTCATAATGGTGACCAATACTTAATAAATTAGCCAGCCTCACTTTCCCAATGGATGCCAAAACCTCCCCTTCAGCAGCCTCTGCCCCCCTGATCGACGTTAAGGGCCTGAGCCAGGCGCTGGCAGCTTTTGCTGCCGAGCGGGATTGGGACCAGTACCACTCCCCTAAAAACCTGGCCATGGCGCTGACCGGCGAGGTTGGGGAGCTTTCTGAGATTTTTCAGTGGCTGACTGAAGATGCATCCAAATCTGTTGCAACCAACCCTGACACAGCCACCGCAGTGCGTGAAGAACTGGCCGATGTGACCCTGTATTTGGTTCGACTGGCCTCTGTACTGGGCGTAGACCTCAATGAGGCAGTGACCCAAAAGCTCCAAAAGAATGCGGCCAAATACCCCGTGGACAAGGCCCACGGAAGCCACAAGAAATACGACAAGCTCTGATAGGGAGATATCAATGCTCGTCTACGTCGCGGACAAGAAACAATTCCTGCACGACTGCGACTACGAGGACATTGAAGAGGTCATTCAGACCAGATTCAAAGAGGCTACGGGAAAACGGGTTGCCCAAGCCGAAGTGAGGTCTTGGCAATCATCGCTGAGTTATGTTGCCAAAGTCTTGCGTGATGATGAAATCGCACAGGACATTGGCGTTGCAGTTGAATTGCACATTCCCCAGTCCTCCAAGCGGATCGACGTCACTCTGTCTGGCTACGATGCAGCCGGTCAGAAAAATGTCATCGTCATTGAACTTAAGCAATGGGAGAAAGCCCTCAAGAGTGACAAAGACGGCATCGTCGTCACCCATTTAGGCGGGGGCTCACGAGAAGTCGTCCACCCGTCATACCAAGCTTGGTCGTACGCTGCCCTGCTGGAGGGCTTCAATGAGGCCGTGTACAGCGGTGGCATCCAGGTTCAACCCTGCGCCTACCTGCACAACTACCCGCGAGATGGGGTGATCGATGATCAGCACTACAGCGATTACATCGACAAGGCACCCCTGTTTCTTAAAGGTGGAACAGACCGCGATCGCCTACGTGAATTCATCAAAAAGCACGTCAAGCACGGCGACAACCGCGCCCTACTCTATGAACTGGATGGCGGTCGCATTCGTCCATCGAAAGCACTGGCTGACTCCCTCAAAGGTCTGATGGCGTCAAAGCCAGAGTTCGTATTGATCGACGAACAGAAAGAGGTTTTCGAATTCACTCTGGCCGCAGCAACCACGGCATCTCCGGCAAAACCCAAAGTGGTCATCATCGAAGGTGGTCCTGGTACCGGGAAAACAGTTCTCGCCATTAACCTTCTGGTCCGACTGACCTCTGCGGGCCTGACTGGCAAGTACGTTTCCAAAAACGCTGCACCACGCAAGGTCTATGAAACCAAGCTGGTGGGCACCATGACTCGGACCAAGTTTTCGAACATGTTTTCTGGGTCAGGAAGCTTTGTCGATACCCAGCGGGACACCTTTGATTTCTTGATCGTTGATGAAGCACATCGCCTCAACGAGAAAAGTGGCTTGTACGCCAATATGGGCGAGAACCAGATCAAGGAATTGATCAACGCATCCAAGTGCACCGTTTTCTTCATCGATGAGGATCAGCGGGTCACGTTGAGTGACATCGGCAGCCGTGAAATGATCGAAAACTTCGCTAAAGAGCGTGGCGCCACCGTCGAGCGTTACGCGCTGGCGTCGCAGTTTCGGTGCAGCGGATCGGACGGCTATCTGGCTTGGCTGGACCAAACCCTTGGCATTCGCCAGACAGCCAACACTGAGTTGTCCACACAGGAATATGACTTCCGTGTATTCGACAGTCCTGAAGCCCTTCACCAAGCCATCATCGAAAAGAATTCGGCAAACCGGGCGCGGGTAGTGGCCGGTTACTGCTGGCCTTGGGCAAGCAAGAAGACTCCCTCGGCCGATGACATCGTTATTGGCGACTACAAACGCCAGTGGAACCTTGACCAAGACGGTAGTCTCTGGATCATTGCTGAGAAGTCGGTTGAACAGGTTGGATGCATTCACACATGCCAAGGTCTGGAGGTTGACTACATCGGGGTCATCATTGGACCTGACCTCATCGTTCGCAATGGCGAAGTGATTACCGATCCCTCTGCGCGGGACCGTCATGACAAATCCATTCGCGGTCACAAGGCGCTCGCGAAAACTGATCCCATGTCGGCCAAGAAGATCACCGACCTGATCATCAAGAACACCTACAGAACCTTGATGACCCGGGGGATGAAGGGGTGCTACGTCTATTCCACTGACCAAGAAACGGCTGGTTACTTCAGGTCCCTGCTTGTACAGCCCACCTAACTCATGTCCTGCCCATTTTGCGAACTCCCAGCCGAGCGAATCGTTTTCCAGAACGAATTGGCTATGGCTTTCTACGATGGATACCCCGTCAGTGATGGTCATGGGCTGGTGATTCCTAAACGCCATGTCGTTGACTATTGGGGACTCACAGCAGCTGAACGAGAAGCTTGCCACGACCTGCTTGAAGCTTTGCGCAAAAGCATTCAACAAAGAGATCCGCTGGTGACCGGTTTCAACATTGGCCTCAACGCCGGGGCTTCCGCTGGACAAACCGTCTTTCATTGCCACTTTCACTTGATTCCCAGAAGGGATGGGGACGTACCCAACCCGCGGGGTGGTGTCAGGCATGTCATCCCTGGCAAAGGGCACTACAAATCAAGCGATCCACCCAAGAAGGTTTAAAGCCCATGCGCACGCTGCAGCTCTGGCAGGAATACACCCGCGAAGACGTTCATTCGATCTTTTCACCTGAGACGAACTTCACGCCTCAACGCGGAACGTGGGGAATGCATGGAATGATCCGTGTCCCCTCACGTCCAGGCGACTGGGTCTTCTTTGTCACATATGGCCAAGCTCAAGGTGAGCATGTCTTTGATGAATCGATTACCGATGAAGGTGTTTTGAGCTGGCAGTCTCAACCAGCACAAGAGCTTGAAGACACCATCATCAAAGAGTTGATTCAACATGACGACCGTATCAACACAATTCACCTGTTCCTTCGGACTAAGAAAGGCAATCCATACGGCTACTTCGGCGCGTTGGGTTATCTAACGCATGACGGTTCACGCCAGAAACCAGTTCATTTCCAGTGGCAACTTCTTGACTGGCCACCAGCAGCGGAATTCCTGCAACGCGTAGGACTCAAGCCACTCGCAAGTCGTGAAGTTTTATTTCAAACACCAGCACCTCGTGCCCCTGCATCTCTGACCGTAGAGTCAGCCCCGGCCCCATCTAGCCGGACAAGGGTTGGCGTAGGTAAAGAGACTTTTCAAAACCGAAAAAGTCCAGATTACGCTGCTAGGGATGCTCGCAATCGAGACCTTGGTCTCAAGGGAGAGCTGCTCGTCATCACGCATGAAAAAGAACGGCTCATCAAAGCCGGTCGTTCAGACCTCGCGGAAAAGATCGTCCACGTATCCCAAATCGAAGGTGACTCCGCAGGTTATGACATTCGCTCGTATGAGCCCGATGGGACGCACAGGTTCATTGAGGTCAAAACGACCCGAGGTGGGGCCGCAACAAGCTTCTTCATTTCGCCGAACGAAATTGCGTTTAGTGCACAGAATGCTTCGAGCTATGTGCTTTTCAGGCTCTATGAATTTGACGATGAGTCAGGTAGCGCAAAGACTTACATGCTCACAGGCAATGTTGCTTCTCAGCTTTCGCTAGAACCGACTGCATATAGAGCAAAGCTGGGCGTTCGCGATTAAATTCATTTACTGGTTCACGGACGCCAGGTAAGGAATTCGAAGGATCTGTTATGGCGCACCCTCTGTAGTAGAAGTGGAGCCCGCATTTTTAAAAATTCTTGTCCAAGTCTTTCTTCTCAACAACAGCTGCCGTGCGTCGCGTTCTCTTTGCCTTCTGCGCAGGCACCTCAATGTTCTCTGTCTCAAGCTTGGGGACCTCGACTTTCAGTTTTTTCTGAATCTTTTCGACATCGTGCGTCTTCCGTAGCTTCAGGACCAAATCCCAGATCTTCTGCCGAGTGTGGGTGTCGATAATTCCATCTGCTTTGAAGAACTTTAGATCGCCTCCAAACAACATTACATAGATAACGGCGGCCCAAAGGATTCCGGTTGAATCAAGCTCGAGCGTCGACCAAACTGTGCCGGGAGACATGAACTCGGCCTTGCTTGAGAGGTTGAGATCAAGCGTCTCTCGAAGTTCCACCAGGTTATGAGGGTATTGCGACCAAGCGTCAGAGCCAGCGGAGAGAAGCTTCGCCATTACCTCTACCCCACTAAGCAATCCAAAAAGTTGTGAGACCGAGTAGTTGTCAATGGCGTCCTGTTGCCTGATGTTGGCTGACAAATAGAGCCTTCCTTGGAACGTAAAACAAGGGTAAAGAAGGTGGTAAACAGAGGCCCAATAACCGTCAATGTTGAATACTGTTTGATGGGCACGGAGAGTCATCTCCATTGCAATAGGTACGGCTTCGCGGGAGATATATGGCCCCCAAGAAACCTTCCTGCGCAGTTGGTGATGCATCTTGTCCTCAGTCCCATCGCTGTTTTTTAAGACGATTGGATCGGTGTCAATATAGGCAGGGGTGCTGGCCACTCGTCCGACCATCAAGCCGCGAGAATCAAGCGTGACAACAAGGTCGTCCTTATTGATGGCGATGCAGAAAGCTTCGACCTGCTTGGCGTGCGAGGTGATTGAGGCCTTCTTGCGATCTCGATGAACCGCCTTCAACGCCCTCTCAATATCGAGAGCGTGCACGCCAAACATAGGCCCTTTGGCAACACTAATTTCGTTCAAGTGGCCGATTGCCATGACTCCAGCTTGCCGAAAGTGGCGAACGTAATGGCCTCCAGATGCCCGGACCACCCATATTCTTTGCGTTTCTGGGCGCTCAACCAAAAAGGTAGGCTCAAAGTTCGGCGTCATCGTTACCTCATGTAAATATCAAGCGTAGTTTTCTGAAAACAAATTTAAGTACAAGTGTGTTTGCGTGAATTTTCGTGATTGTCTTCAATCTCGACCGGTCAGAGTACGCAAGCGACGCACAACCTCATCTTGTAACCGAAGGCGTCCTTCACCGTTGTTTAAGTAACGCAGATACCTTATGTGTGCCACATCAAATGGAACGTCACTCGCGTTCTGCGTAATCAAGACAACATCTCGCCCGAGGGTATGAGCAATCCCCGTTTCATAAAATACATTCGGGTTTCTGCCTGTCAGATCACAAATAACAACTCTGGCACGACCAATTAAATTCGCCACATCTTGAATGACTGTATCTGTCTCCCAGATGTCGTCTGCGCGCTGGCATCGCATCCCAATTTCATGTGCTGCAGCTTGCAACGTTTCATATACGCCTTTATAAGCAGCATCAAACGGCATCATCACTGAAACAAGGTCATCATCGATTTGATCGGGTAACTGAAATACTTTAGGTCTAGGTCGCTGCCCAGCACCATGTTTTAGTAACACTCTAAAAAGGTCTACTTCCTTGATTGACCAATGCGTACGTTGGAACTCGAAGTCGGCCACCTCCAAGTCATTGGCAATCTCTTCGAGTTTTGCATTTGGGATGCCAGGGATATCTGGATCAAGGGTGTAATCAATCTGATAATTGCGCCCTACAACGCGTACGCGAGTGATAGTTCCAATACGACCAATTTCTTCTCCAAGGCCTCCGGTTTCACTAACGAACAATGCAGGAATCTTGGTCGTCTTTTCAAAGTCAAGATTGCCGCCTGGCTCGTATATATCTTTGATGTGATCCTCGGTGTATTCCAACACACGACTGCGGTCAATCGTGTCTCGGTCTGATGTCCAGCCAGCGCCTTTGACGATGAAATGAAACATTGCCCCTCCTTGAAGAATGCTCAGAGACATCGTAATGGACGTTGAAGCGGAGAGGCGAACAATATGCCTGGCAAGATCCTAGCCACAATTCTGCAAAAGTACCGGCGTGACCGACAGTTGTTAACGAACGACAGCACCCGACCTATTGAGCCGCCTTCCGGACGCACGTTCAGACTAATTGCGAACTGCTCAACCAATTTGCCGGTGAAAACAGCATAAATCCCTCTCGCTTCCTCATACGGTTTGCAACTTGAGCGCACCGCAGGCATCGAGGAGAAAGCAGCGAGGTCTTGCATCAGAAATGTCCATTTCCAGACCTGGACACCTCAATCAAACGGGGTGATGGACTAATAAATTTAGCTATTAAGGACAAATATTTGACGATCTCTAGCCAAGCTGGATCTAACCTGAATGACCGTCCACAAGGCATTCATGGCTATTTTTTAGACCTTAAGGACTCAAATAGAAACCAAAAATTACCCAATGCTGTAGTTTCATTAGGTAATCCTTGGTATCTGGGAGTACCAGAGAGTAATGTGGTGGACCAATTGGTCAATTGAACCCGGATCCTCCGCTCCATGAACAGCCTCAATTTGCTCCTAAGTCTTAGGACATACGCCCTACGAGGAAGAACCCTGAGATACACCTGAGCATATTTAGTCCCACGCCATAGCTCAACCGACTTAGTGAACTATACAGATTGAACATGACCTCTATTTCTTGAACTTGGTCACCAACATTTGAAGTTTTTCTTTGTTGGCGACATCAGAATTAATCGATTGCAGTCTTCCTAGTGGCACTGCGCCTGGTGAAATTGATGAGGAAACAGTACCTGAATCATTCAATGTCATCCCCGATGAGCGAGTCACCTGTTTCGTCTGGCTAACCCTTACGAATTTACTAGGCAACACAGGCCTTTCAGGCAAATCAGTATTTGAAGTAGTAAGAGATTTAAGCCGAGGGTCATCTATCGTCTTTGAAGCAGCACCCAGGGAGGAAAAGGGGTCCCGGCAGTACTTAGATAACTTGAGGATGTCCAGGATTGAGTCGGGTATGACCAGCGATTTCTCTGCTCGAGTCAACGCAACATAAAGTAATGTTATTTCTTCAACCGAAGGATCGCTGAACGAGTACGAATTCTGCTGCAAGTATGACAAACGAATGCTTGTAGCGAAGTCATCACAAACCTCTACATGCGCCCATTCTTTACCCTTGGACTTGTGTGCCGTGGTCAAGATCACATCAGCATCACTTGCGGTCGCGCTGACGCGATTGATCATTTCTTTAAGAACTCGCGCGCCATAAGTCTCAATTATCTGAACCACTGTTTGATATGACCCCCCTTCTAAAGTCTTCGAGAATGCAACGAGATCATGCCAATTTTTGAAGCCAAAAAAGTCGGAATTGGAGATAGCTGGCTGACCAGATTGCATCAACTCAACGTCGTAAATCAGAGCAGAAAGATCAGCTACTCCTCCAGCGAGATATGGCTTCTTCCCACTTTTCAGTGCGTCTGCCAACCCAGAAAGTAGGCCCATGTTCGTTCGGTAAATCTTTGTCAATGCAGCAGTTGTATTGATGGCCGTGTTTTTACTTCTGTCACCAACTATCTTGCGCGTTTCACCAAATTTACCAATCAGTGCATTTGCAACTTCAGCCAAGGACTCCCCAAAACGGAATGATGTAGTCAAAGCGCATTCAGATGGGACATGAATCTTGTCCATCGCATTGAAGGCGCCTCTAAATCCATAGATTTGCTGATACTTGTCCCCGACATAGACAGTTTGAACATTCTGAGAGGTCAGTGCCTGAATGACTGCCGCATTCGTGTCTTGCGCTTCATCCAACATGATGAAGTCATGTTCAAACCTTGGATGACTGATACTCCATAGCTTCAGATATCCGTCGTGTCCCAATGGAATAGGTGAACTCGGATTTCTGGCATTCACCCAAATGTAATCAGCACATTTGAGCAAGAAGTCAGACAAAGATTCTTGATCAGATTGAGACTTCAGACCACTCAATCTTTCGCAAGATACGTGCTGAGGGCCGAAACTGAGATCTTCACTTCGGCAAAAGGCAGCCACTGTGTCAACTACCCATTTGCCAACTTGTCTAGCCGAGTAGTTCCTATGCTCACCCAGACTGACAGGTTCTAGATTCAAGAGTTCTGCCACACCAGTTGGACTGAGACTGCCACTCAATTTCTCAGCTTTGTAATCTCTTGACGAGAATTCATAGGCAAAGGAGTGAGTGGTTCTGCATTCAACGTTGCTCGGGAATTTTTTTCGGGCTTCTTCGGCAATCTCTCGGTTGAAGGCCAGATACAACCCTTTTTTCTTTGGAACAGCATTCGCAATTCCAAGCAAGGTTGTTGTCTTACCTGTACCAGCGAATGCCGAAATCTTTAGATGGCTTTCTGATTGAAATTTTTCAATGCAACTCAACTGCTCATCCGTATACCTCAGTTCATTTCTCTTTGAAGTTGCTTCAATTTCATTAGCACCATCACCATGCGCATCAACATCGATCCACCAATCCTCAGGGGGATTCTTCCTTGGGTTGGACGTTTGAGTGGTTACAAGACGACCCTCGAGTTGCTTAGCTTTCCGGTATACACGGTCATGGCCACTGAACGAGACAAACCTCTTTGGTCGATGTAAAACATTTCCGTTTGCATCCGCAAGTTCAAGGATGAAGCAATTGCCGGAAATGTATGAGTTTTTTAGTTTGTAGGGGCCAAACGACATAGCCTTACTTTCGTAATCTTTCAAGCCGCCACACAAGTGATTCCACTTTGGGGCTGAATCTCAAGTCTGTGGGGAGAAAAAGCGGCATCCCCTCTAGACTCGTGAGCATCTGAAAATCAGGAATTCTCTTGTCTAAAACCTTACTGACATGCCAAACCCTGTCCGGACCTGGCGCGATCAAATTCCGATCCATCGCCCAGTGAATGTTGGGCGTCAATGCCAACCCGTTTCTTGGATCATCATCACCAGCCTCACTAAATGGATGGATGTGAGCCGCCTCTACCATTGCCTCGCCAGAGGGCAAAAGGATACGAACACCTGTTGCAGCACACCGATAGTCATAAATTTGGGTAACTACCCTACGAAACGCAGGACTTCTAACCGAGTCGGCTTCACCGCTGCGAAGGGTCCCTAATTCACCCTTTCTGATGTGCCTTTCATAGTCACTGATAGCACCGCTGGCTTTAACGACGGAACGTAAATCGGCATGGCCGCGATCGAACCAATATCTTGTCAATGACTCTTCAAGGCGTTCGATATTTTTTAGATCTTGGAGCAAGTCGAACAACTCAGAATCTAGTGAGGCATATTCAATGTTGTTTGAGACATCTGATGCTTTACTGACCTCCAATGACTCGATCAGTGACTCCCTCCCGTGGATAGGGTGAATATGCCAAAAACTTGGCTCATTGTTCGCCAACTTCCCTCGGAGATAGAAGAATGGATAGTGAGGATTTGGCCTCTCATCAGTCATCGAGGCAACCTTAAAAAATCCGGTGTACCGTTCAACGAGTTCTGGATTCAGATAGATCTTGTTTTCTTCAAGTCCACCTGCCTTAGCAAGGTCAAGTACCGCAAGAAGCATGCAGATCTTGTGCGGACGCTCTCTACCTCCAGACTTATTTCGTCGAAGATTTTCGAACCGATTGATGTACGCTTCGATTGTCATGACCAATACTTCGCTTTGTCTGGGAAAATCCATCGAACACCGCCACGTGGGTCTTCTGCGTCGCCTTGATACCTGGGTATCAAATGCACATGCAGGTGAAAAACCGTCTGCCCTGCCGCGATCCCATCATTGATGCCAATATTGAACCCGTCGGGCTTCATTTCTGACACGAGCAAACCTTTGGCTCGGGAAAGCGCCTGAAAGAGATCTTCGCGCTCATCTCCACCTAGCTCGAACAACGACTTCACGTGCCTCTTTGGAATAACCAATGTATGCCCAGGCGATATTGGATACGCATCTCTGAATACAAGTACGCTCCCTTGATCAAACCATACCCTGCTCTCAGGCAAGTCGCAAAACTGACATTCCATTACCTTACTCACATTCTGGCCCATCGATATTCATCTTAATGCCAATTTATTCTTTCGCCGTCACTGCTTGGCTCGAATTTTGTGAACGACTTTCAGCGGATCGGCATCCCTAATGATGTTCTGCACCAAGCTCACAAGGTGAGCTCTCGGACAGCCACCATGACTCCCAACAAAAGAAGGAGTCAGCATGACCCACGACCGCAATATTGATTCCCAACTGACTGATTTTGACAACCTGAGAATTCCGCCCCACTCAATCGAAGCTGAATCGAGCCTCTTGGGTGCCCTACTCCTGGACAACGAGGCATGGGACCAGGTCGCCGAAATGGTGACCGAAAGCGACTTCTACCGACATGAACACCGATTGATCTTCCACAGCTTGGCATCACTGATCGGCGCTGAAAAGCCCGCTGACGTCATCACTGTCTACGAGGAAACTAAGTTGCAGGGGAAGAACCAAGACTTTGGTGGGTTGCCCTACCTCAATCAACTGGCCCAATACGTCCCCAGTGCTGGAAACATCCGACGCTATGCGGAATTGGTCCGTGAGCGAGCGATTTTGCGCAAACTCATCGCGGTTGGTGATCAGATTTCAGGAAGTGGGTTCAGACCTGAAGGCAAGAATGTGGCTGCGCTTCTTGACGATGCAGAAAAACTGGTTTTCAAGATAGGGGAAGAAGGATCACGCCTGAAGCAAGGCTTTCACAAACTGGACCAGCTTGTTGCCAGCCTGATCGACAAAATCCAAGATCGCGCCGACAACCCGGTAGATGTGACGGGACTTCGATCTGGCTTCTATGAGCTCGACCGGATGACCTCCGGACTGCAGGCAGGCGATCTGATCATCCTGGCGGCTCGGCCGAGTATGGGCAAGACCAGTTTTGCCATCAACATTGCCGAACACGTGGCCATCTATGAACACAAGCCTGTCGCAGTGTTTTCCATGGAAATGGGCGCAGAACAGTTGGCAGTCCGGATTGTGGGATCCATTGGACGGATCAATCAGACCAACCTGCGCACCGGCAGATTGTCAGATGACGAATGGCCCAGACTGACCGAGGCCATCGAGCGCATGCGGGATGTGAAACTACACATCGATGAGACCCCGGGCCTGACAGTCAGCGAACTCAGGGCCAATTCACGCAGGCTGGCCAGGTTGAACGGCGGCAAGCTGGGGTTGATCGTGGTGGACTACCTCCAACTCATGACCACCAGTGCCGGATCCAGTGAAGAAAACCGAGCCACCGCCCTGGGTGAGATATCCCGTGGCCTGAAGATGCTGGCCAAGGAACTGCAGTGCCCGGTGATCGCCTTGTCTCAGCTGAATCGTGGAGTCGAGCAACGAACTGACAAGCGTCCCATGATGAGTGACTTGCGGGAGTCAGGTGCCATCGAGCAAGACGCGGACATCATCATGTTCATCTACCGCGACGAGTACTACACCAAAGAGGCGTGTAAGGAGCCCGGTGTGGCCGAGATCATCATTGCCAAGCAACGAAACGGCCCCACCGGAACAGCCAAGCTAGGCTTCGTTCACGCTCAGACCAAGTTCCAGAACCTTGCGGTCACCTACACCGATTGAACGGGCCAGCTCCAAAGCCTCCGCTATAGCGTCTTCACCTGCCTCTGACCGAAGCGGAAGGAGCCATGCATCTGGGTGCTCTAGTTGCCTGGTCCAGGTGACAAATGCCGTGTAGTGCTCTCCACTGCGCCTCATACAGTGCCACAACTGCCGATTGATTGGCTTGATAAGCCAACACATCAACTTGAGCCGAGAGTTTCGCTGGACAGGTCCTCGTACTTCTACGACCTTGCCTATGTTTTCAGAGCAACATGGCTCGTCATAAAGGACCAGAGCCAGATCGCCTGACTTGCACCGAAAGTTCATTTTAATTTCCACCGCCCCGAATTCACAGGCATTGCCTGGACTCGCCGGGCTGATGGCAAGGGCAACGCTTTAGCGGGAATTTGTTAGTCGCCCCAGCAAGTGGTCATAAATCGGCGACGTGCGGTGACTGTGTCACCTCATGAGAATCAACTCAGGAATACCGTCTTCACCTACCCAGATGAATGCGTTTTGCTGAAATTCTTCTGCTATCTCTCGGGCATTTTTCTCGGAAACTCCCCACACCAAGGAACTGCGCTCACCTGGCCATCCGTTTGAAGGATGAACACCCTCCCCTGGCGTGTGGTTCAAGCTCTGTGCGTTCAGGTGCAGATTCAGTTTGCGCTCAAGAATGGTGTTTTCTTCTGCCTTCAGAGCAATGCTGTACGGGTTCCATGCGGTAAAAAAGGCACAGGATTTGAGCCCTCGCTTCGCCAAGGCCCTCTGCACTTCTGATGACACCTGATCAACCTTGAGCGTGAAGGGTTCTACACCCTCAACTCGGTAGTGAGTCTCCCGGTATGCCTGAATAAGTTCAGGAGGTAAGTTGGTACTGTCATTCATGTTGTACTGCTCACAGGGAAAGTCGTTTCATCTCGTCGACCGCGGTTCGAACTGCTTTGGCGGTCTTCGTATCACGGGCTTCAAAAATCTGAGCCAAACTTTCGTAATACCAGAGCGTTTGCTCCTTGCTGGCTGAAAACCGGTCAAAGACCTTCTGGCCAATATTCAACAGGTCTTCCACAATGGCGCGCGCGTTGTGCAACTTGTCCGAACTAGAAACCAGCAGCACGTCGTCGCTGGCCGATTTGAGGTGATCAAGGTAAGCCTGTTTTCTGGCCTGCCATGGCGGTTTCCTTCCGCTCGCATCGGGCACGCCATCGGTGCATCCGGCCACGATGTCCGCCACACGGTCTCCGAATTCGATGCGGATGCGATCTGCATACTCGGCACCGCCGTCTTCCACTGCATCGTGTAGCAGTGCGGCCATTGCCTGTTCCTCATCGGCTCCATGGTCCAAAGCAACAGAGGCCACGCCCATAGGGTGAGCGATGTAGGGAATGCTGGTGCCCTTGCGTTTCTGGCCATCATGGGCCTCCACTGCTAACGCTAGTGCCTGTGCGATTTTGTCTGTCAGCATGATTGGTCCTTCAAGTTACTGTATTTCATTCTTCCTCAGAACTGCCCGCCACCATATGAAGATGGTGGACGGCCGGGGGTGTAATTGAGGAAATCCAGGGCAAGGATCTTCAATCCCTCCACCTCATCAACCGTGGGCAATCCCTGTTCTCGGTTGAGGAGACGAACCTTGAGCATTCTTCGAAAATCCCGCATTCCAGCCTCGGTCGCTTGCTGGCGATCGGTTTCTGAGAAGACCTTGTTTTCGTACATATCCATCATGAGTCCGAAGGCTTTCCAGATTTGTTCTTCATTCATCTTCGCTTTCCTCCTTGGTATCGATCCACTCATCCACTTTGGCTCTGATCAGCGCACCGAACTCAGAGTAGAAACTGCTTGAAGCATCCACGATGAACCAATGAACCCGGTCACGGGGATAACCTTCACCTTCGAAATTGCAGTCAAGGCAATTGATCAGGTCCCAGCTTTTCAGAAAGAACTCGACCAACTCCTCCAACTTCAATGGCTTCGTGCTGGTTCTAAGGCCTGTCCCATTGAGGGTGTCTCCACCGTATTCATCCACCACTCTGTAATGAATGCGTTGTCCGACCTGGCGGGCATAGACACAAGTCACATCCTGCGTGGTTGAAGCAATCGTGATTCGCGCAATTTCGACTTCCTGGCGTTCCCGTGTGGGTAAATACTCACCCCCCATGAATGCGGGATGAACTCGCCCGAGCACCTGTCGATCCTCTTCGCTAAGCACCTCTTCGGTGACCTGTTGAGGTAGCAGGTCTTCCTTTCCGTCCTCAAGGGCTTTGGCGTAAATACGCCGCCGCTCAGCCCCCTTTATGTCGGAGAGCAAGGCAATTCCTCGCTCTTGCGCCCAAAAGTAAGTGGTTGGCCTGTAATTGAGGTCGATACCGTCTGTGTGAATTCCCATGGTTTTCTCCTGTTTAGCGGCTTTATCAGATGAAGGGGGCCGCAATCTGGATCAAATCCCCCCAACCCTTTTCAAAGGTCAAATCCTCTTCATTTGCTGTTCTGGACTGGCCCAACGCCCTCGTCTGTAGATGGATCAGGCAATACGTCCCCTGGAAGACGCCAGTTGAGGCGCGTGACCAGTTTGATCAGTCGTAGCCTGTTGTAAATCTGGATGTCATTGACCCACTTGGGAATCGGTTCATTGAACTGATTCACATACAGCTTGCTGTGGTGCCACCAGGCCCATCCAACATTGGCACTCAATTGGCCAACTCCCGTTGGATCAGGGCTTGCAATTGCTCAAGGCCAGATCGATCGATACAGGCTCTAAACCTGAACTGCTCATCTTCAGGGTTAGCTGATGACTCCCACTGACTCGTAATGGCCAGGGAATAACCGCCCGCCAAAGACCGAACCTTGTCCAGAGAAACGAAGTACCGGAAGTCGCCGTTATCAAACAACGTTGCCCGCGCACTCGGCTTGAACGGTTCATCATTGATCTTTTGGATTTCACGGCGCCGCTGACGGACCACCTCATGCAACTTCGTGGTCAGTATTTCTCGATCCAACCCCAACGCACCGGGGTCAAAATCGGAACCGCCTTCTGCAGTTAGATACCGATCCCAATCTGGATCAAAAAAGAAAACTTGTCCATCTGCGCCCCGGACCCTGATCCGAGCTGAACCCGGCACGGTCTGGAGGTCAAAAACTTGCTCATCGATACGAAGGGTGAATTGCCCCATGATTTTTCTCCTACCCGCTGGATTGCGAACCTTGGCGTTCGCTGCGTGCGGGTCGGGGCGCAGACGACGCTTTAGCAGAATTTGTTGGTCGCCCTGCAAGTTGTCCTTAAATCGGCGACGCGTACTTACCGTACGCAGGTGCATCTTCTACTCCTTCAGGCTCATAGCGCGAGCCTGATGAAAAAGAAGTCTAAAAATGTTTTGCCATGAAAAAACTCCTGCACCTCGCGACTGTGGAATAACGTCCAGAGTGCACACGAGGTCAGGAGTGCCGGGACGTTTAGCTGTCTTTTACGCCCCAGCAAGTACCTAAATCGGGCGGTCAGTTATGACTGACGAATGAATTATGTCATCGTCTTTGCAGAATGCCAATGGTTACTTGGAAATCCTCATCCGCCCGTTTCCCCTGGGCTCCTCTTCAAGGTCCCTTGGTGGCAAGTGCTTCACTACCTCCGGATCGGGATCATTGATATGGGCCACGTGGCCAAATTTCGTCTCGACAATCCAGTCACAGGGCAGAGTTACTCCCCCCATCATGTCGTGCACGCAAAAATCAACCCAACGCTTCTTGCCATTCACTTCAACGGCAGAAGTGAACCCCATGGACTCCCACTCCTCAACCAAGTTCTGCATATCCATGGGATTCATAGATCCGTCTCGAAACAAAAAGTCGTCGTGCCAAACTCGGCCTCCCAGGAGCGGGGCATGATCCAGCAAGCATTGCTCCCAACCGCCGGGATATTTTTTCCTGATCGTCTCGATGGGAATGATGAAGTCAATGAATTCGGTATTGATGGCCATACAACCTCCTAGCTGACTTATTTGGACTCGATTCGAGCCACTTCGATATCCGATAGCTTCTGAAAGTTCTTGAGCGAGTATTTCGCAAGACGAACAGCCTCTGAGCTCTGGTAGATGATCTCCAGTTGGTCCTTCACGACACGGTGCCTCAAAGTCATCTCAACCTCAGACAGCGCCTTTTCCAAGCCCTCGCCGCTCATTCTCACGAGATAGACGTTGCGTGATCCCTGCCTGCTGTCGCTTTTCTCATTCCTCTTCGCAGGCTCAGTTTCAAGGTAGAGGACTTCCTCGCCTGCATCCCCCTTCAGGGACTCGAAACGGTTTAGGACCTGAGACTGATTTGTGAAAAGCCATTTGGACTTTTCCTGTCCATCCTTGAAAAAAAGCAAATTCCGGACATCCGAACTCCGCCCTTCCTCATAGGAGCGTCCTTCTCCTTTCAGCATCAGCCTGAAGACCGGAGCCCCATCCTTTGACGAAAAGTCTGTTGGACGCAAGATGAATGTCTCCTTGACCTCTGTGGCCTCTTCACCGTAACGGGGGACATCAATGGTCTTTTTCTCCGATCGAAGCATCTCTCTTCCGGCCTGCGCACCACCCCAGGCAACAAGTCCGAGAATCCCCAATAGGCCAGCAGCGATGACCACTGTGTTGAATCGTTTTACATACAAGAAAAATCGTTCCATCAATCTCTCCTTTAAATTTTCACTTGAGAGTAGGAATCCACCAACACGACCTTCATGTCTGGAGGCAAATACCCCCAGGCCTGAGACGCCAGTTCATCAGGTATCCCGTAAAGACCCTCTGCAATACCGCCCGCTATGGCGGCAATGGTGTCGCTATCACCGCCAATCGACACTGCATTCCTGATTGCGTCCTCAAATCCCTCAGAGTGAAGTGCGCAACATATAGCCTGGGGAACTGATCCAGATGCAACTTCCGTCCGCACGTATCCCGGACGAATTTGGTCTGGCGTCATGGATGTGTCGTAGGCGAATCCATCCTTGATGCGATATCCGATCTCTTCAGCAGAAACGTTGTTCCTGGCCCAGTAGATGGCAAGCGCCACAGCCTTGGCAGATTTGAGTGCGTCTGGATGGTTGTGTGTGATGTTGGTGACCGTTGCAGCCCAATCGTTCACTTCTTGCTCTGATTCGGCCATGAACCCGACAGGGGATATCCGCATCGCTGCACCGTTGCCCCAACTGCCGTAGGGTTTGGGATCGTCATCGAAGATCCATAAAGCAAATTTTTGGCCCCAGCCGCCATTCTCTGAGTACCGTCGGCACCATTCCTGCAACTTTTTCTGAGGCTCCACCCCATTGGCCAATGCATCAGCTACTGCGATGGTGCATACGGTGTCATCCGTGTAGCGTGATTTCAGATTGAACAGCGGATTAAAATCCTTGGCCCTGTAATTCTTGAACTCGTATACAGACCCGACGATGTCTCCAATGATGGTTCCAAGCATTTGTCACCCTTCAGTTGAGTGAGCCTGTGCTCATGGGTTGACAACCTGAACGAAATGCATCGGCCATGAAATCGATCATTTCCTCAGCATCTTCCTGGCTTGCATTGATCGGAATGATGTACGTTTTTTCCTCGATCTCATTGACGGTGATAACTGCTGCTCTTGCTTCCTCTTTCAGGTAGCAGTCAAGTAAAGAGGACATCAAGAACAGGAAATGATCTTGCTTTTCCGAATCCAATGTCAGAGCTTTGTCCACGAGTTGCTGAATGTCACCAGCAAGAAAAGGTTGCATGGTCATCATTGGTCACCCCCCACTTGATTTGGGCTTTCCCCTGGCAGGGACTTCTGGGCAAGATCTCCCAACTCCTTGAGCCAAACAGGCTTCTCAGGGCAGTTCTTTTCAATCCAAGCCTTTGCTTTGTAGTCACCAAGAGATGCTGCCTTGGCCATCAACCTTGTAGCTTCAGCCATATCTGCATCCACACCCTCACCTCCCTCATACATCTTGGCCAACTCTCTTAGGCCAATTGGACTGTCTTGCTTGGCGGCTTGCTGCAACCAGTACAAAGCAATTTCAGAACTTTCTTCAACGCCATGGCCGTAGGAAAAGAGCATCCCCAGGTAAGCCTGTGAGTCGGAATGTCCCGCATTGGCAGCAGTTTTAAGCCAACGTGCAGCAGCCGGAATGTCCTCCTCGACACCTTCGCCCCAGAGATACGCCACGCCCACTTTGTAGGCGCCCTTGATACTCCCCTTCTTAGCCGATGCCTGAAAGCACTTGAATGCCTGCTCGAGGTCTTTTTCAGTGCCATGGCCGTTTTCATAGGTCAAGCCGAGCAGGTACATACCCCACGAGTCTCCCTGAAGGCTGGCCAAGTGAAAAAGGTTATGCGCCTTTTCCTCATCTCGCTCGATCAGTGCCCCCTGGATGTAGATGATGCCCAGCGCAGTTTGGCAGTCAGCGACCCCAAGAGCCGAACCTTTTTTCAACCAATGCAGGGATTCACCTTCCATCACTTCTGCACCGCGTTCACTCTGGAGGGCTTCGGCCAACTTACTCATTGCAGGTCGATGCCCCTGTTCAGCAGATGCGCGCAGCCACGTCACTCCCTCCATTTGATCGTCATGACTCTTGCCATGCCAGGTGAGATGAAAACCAAGGACCGATTGCGCAAAGGCATCGCCCAGCATTGCGCCTCGCTTGAGCAATTCGAGGGAAGCTGGCTCATCTTCTTCAAGCAGATCTCGGCCAAGTACTGCACATGCAGTTTCATTACCCAGCGCCACTGCTTTTTTCAACCAGTAACGGCTTGTCCCCGGATCTTTGGTGCAACCGTGATAGCCACTGCGGTAAATCTGCCCAAGTTGTGTGCAGGCATAACTCTCTCCCTTTTCGGCCGCGCGTTTGAGCAAATCCAGCCAGGGCTGCGAATCCTCGACGTCATCCAAGTGCTTGAGGCGTTCATGTGCCAGGCAGTACATCGCAAAGGCATCACCTGAAGCTGCTCCAATTTCTAGATGATGGTCATAGTTCTTCTTGTCATGATCTGCCCAGAAGCAGTGAGCAGAAAGGTCGCCCATCTCTTCAGCGGCCTTTTGGAACATGGCAATGGCAGACTCGACATCTTCCTTGGCGGTGTATCTGGCAACATTGATCAAGCACCGGGAGGATCCTTCCTGAGCGCCCTTTCGATACCAGTCCATTCCTTTGTCGGAATCACTGGGTACACCATATCCAAGGCGATGCCAGCGTCCAAGATGAAACATCGCGAATTCATTGCCCTCGTGTGCCAATTCTTCAAGGGCTGCAACTGCCTTGCCAAAGTGCCTAGGCTCTTCCCTCGCGAACCAATACTTCGAGGCGGCCTGAAATGCCTCTTCCTGTTGAGCTGGCCGATTAAGCGTGTGGCGTAAATAGTCAAGATAGTCCAGTGGGTTGCAACTATCCTTGATGAGTGACCAGACAATCTGATCGAGTTCCTGATCTGAAGTGACTTCGTACATGCTTGCCTCCTAGAAGCCAGAGTAATTGTGCGAAGGCTCAGGGCATGAGCCTTAAGGCTTTATTTTTTCCTCGGGGAATCAAGTCCCCATTAGGGTTCCTGCACCGGGAACATTGAGCTATCCTTAGGGTTTCTACGGTTTTTTTGAGGCCTAGCCATGCCACTCGTGAATCCGCCCTCCGTCGTCAAGGGAAATCCTGTCAATGTCAGATCTCTATTCGTAAAGTTCAATCACATCCCTGTCTATCAGCGGGATTTTGTTTGGCAGGGCAAGCAAGTCAAAGCACTCTGGAATGACCTAATTCAACATTACAGGGCATATGCCAGGGACGAGTCTTTGATCAATCCTGAAGGCTACTTTCTGGGGGCAATGGTGGTCATCGAGAAGGAAGATGGTGCTCCAGATGAAGTTATTGATGGGCAGCAACGCCTCACATCTCTGACGACAATAGCCTCAATATGTTTCGACGCTCTGACGAAAATTGAAAATCAGACTGAAGAAATAAAGGCGTGGACTGCAACTCTCACTCAAATGATTGCGAGCCCTGATGGCGGGGGCTTTACTCCTAAGCTTTCTTTTTCAGACCAAGAAATCACAGAATTCTTTTTCACCAGCATTCACAAAAACTCAAGTAAGGCATTGAAAGAGACTTATTGGAATGATCCATGGTGCAAAGAAAAGCTTAAGCGTAAGAAGGCTCCTTTCTTCAAGATGAGAGAGGCGATCAGTGTTGGATATCAAGAACTTGAAGCTTTCCTCAATGAGGTTCATGATCCCGAGAAAAGAACTAGACGGCTGATTTCATTTATACAGTTGCTCACCGAAGGCGTAATTGTGTTACGCATCACAGCAATGTCTTATTCGAATGCATACGCAATTTTCGAATCTTTAAACAACAGAGGCATCCCACTTTCTCAGTCTGATCTCATTAAAAATGAAATCCTTGACGCATGTGATAACTCAAATCTTGTAGAGGTTGGTGAGCACTGGCAAAACGCTCGTCAAATAATCGATAGCATCGAGATTAAAACGCTCTCTATGCCAGATTTCGTGCACTACTCTTACATTTCTCGAAACGGCATGGAGAAGGCCAACAAGCTCTACGACAAAATCAAACAGAGCATCTCAAGTCCAGCTCTTGCAAAGAATTATGCTGAAGGCCTCGAAAAGGACGCGAATGCCATGTATTGCCTGACAGAGGCTTTCGATGCGGGCTGGAAAACTGAGACAAATAGCATGTTGAAAGACATTAAAAATGTTCTCAACATCAAGCACTGCTATCCGTTTCTCATTGCTGCTTATCACGCCCACGCAAACAATCCTTCGACCTTCAACTCTTATGTCGAAGCTGTGATGAATTTTGCATTTCGCTACATGAAGGTTATTGAAGATCCTTTAGAGAATTTCACGGCAGCTATTGGTTCTGCATGCGTCATGGTCATCCAGGGTAAATCCCTTGATGAAATTAAAAATCACTTCCGAAAGGAAGCTCCAGATGATCAATTCATTAAGCGGTTTGAGGATGCATCTTTTTCGAACACCAAGCTTGCCTATTTCACCGTTTACTATCTTGAAAAGGTCTTGCTCAATGGAACAACGCCAAATGACCATGGCGTTGACCAGAACCTAGAACACATAATGCCTAAAAAGCCGAACGCAAGATGGCCCGATGCGACTGCATGGAAAAAGGCAAATCCTGACGAGTTTAGTGAGTATCTATGGAAAATCGGGAATCTCATCCCGCTTCCCGCCTCAATCAACAAGTCCCTTCAAAACAAGCCAATCTTGCAAAAGATACAGGATCCTTCAGGACAAGACTACACTTCTGGGAACCATCACCTCAAATCTCCAACCACGATATCCAAGTATTTGGTCGAAGAACAATGGACCAAGGAGAGCATTGACACTCGTCAGCGCGAACTTGCCGAAAACCACGCAGTTAAGGCTTGGCCCCTCTGATGTGATCTGAAGGTGGTGCAATCCCCCTACCATTCCAAAAGTCTTGACACATGAGCCCTAGCGATAGGACTCATAGTTTTTTAAGGCATTCGATAGCATCTTCTGGACTTGCGAGCGAAGCTCTGTTGGTTCAAGCACTTCGACCTCAGGTCCATGCTTCAAAATGTCCCCAACAAGCTCCCTCTCATCCGTATAGGGCAACTCCAGAACATAGGATCCATCCTTACCAACTATCGACTTTTGTTCTGGGTGCCACTCTTCTCTTGAGACCCACCTTGCTCGATTTGCGGAAAACTTCAGCTTTGCCCACATAACATCTTGGCCACCAAATATTCCGTATCCACTGGCCACTTCGGAATCGATTTGGTCTTGAGGAATTTCCTTAGCCTCTTCGTCAAGGACTTCGCAATCCTTGATTGCATCAATAGAGAAATTTCGCAAACCATTTCTAAGATGACACCAGGCATCCACGTACCAGTTGTCACGGTAGTGGACCAATTGCTGGGGAGAAATGATGCGCTCAACGGTCTCCCCGTTTTGGCGGTTGAAATGCTGAATCTTGAGCTTCTTGCGGTTCAGGGTTGCTTGAGTGACCACTTCAAATCGTTTGAGTTTGAGTTTTCTCTTGCCCGCATGAACCAGCTTGACCCGCTGTGCAAGAACCTGAGCATCTACCCCCTGAGACGCAAGCATGTCATTGAGACGCGACTGCAACGGCTTGAGCTTGGGCCCTAAAACACCAGGCTCAAGTTGCTCGATCATGTTCTGGATCGTCAGTAGCGCTAGCACCTCTTCCTGGCTGAACCAAAGGCCTGGAAGTTCCTTACGTGAATCGACGAGCTCGAGTTTGTAGCCACCCAAGTCCTTGTCGAAAACCACAGGGATATTGAGCCGATCACGCAACTTCGCCAAGTCTCGCTTGAACGTAGCCAGCGAAATCTCCATCTTGGAGAGGATTTCATCTCGAGGCACAGCCCGCCGCCCAGTTAAAAGGGTGCGATAGCTATAGAGGCGGTCTATTTCACTCATGATGCGTTTAGTTTTGACAATTATTGTCCGTCATCCAGCCAGTTGGTCAGTGCCAACGCCAGACGCTCTCTTTTGTTTAACTTTCTGGGCTCCAGTCGCGTTCCGTAGTCCATAAGTATGAAATTTGATTCAGCCACCGTTATCTTCAGATGACTTTCGGCCACCTTGCTTTCAGGAAGACCAAATGACAAGACCTGAGGGCTGGGCACCATCAAGAACAACCACGAAATGAGAATCATCGGGATCATTCTTGTTCCCAGTTGCCCATAGGGGTCATTTCGATCTTGTCCTTGGGACAGATGGGCGGTCCGTACTCTAAGAATTTCCTGTACATGGGCACCTGAAAGCCGCATTCAGGACATTTGGCGCGAGCCCTGGCTTTGCTGACCACCCTGCGATGACTAACCTTCAGGGCACCATGTGGGTAGGGCCCCAGGTTCAATGCCAGGTTCTCCAGAGTTTTTCTAAGTTCTGGCCCCGCGCCAGCACTGCGCATCGGGCCTTGCATTCCCAGGCTCAAGGCGATCTTTTTAAACTCCTTGCCGTGCTTGTGCTCACAGTTGTCTACAGCGTGAACTAGCTCATGAACCAGGGTATCCAGCACCTCCACTGGCTCATGGAGCGTTGGAGAAATGAATATCTGATTCAGTTCGTTCGTACTGCTGCCTCTCGACCAACACTGACCAATGTGATGGCTACGGGTTCCCGTACTGGCAAAGCCACAGGAAACCATGACATCCGCAGGGATCACATGGTGTTTGGCCAGAAAAATCGGACGAATCAGATCGACGGCTGCAAGCAGCCATGCTTCTCGATTGGTGTGCTGTCTCATGTGGCTCATTTCCTGGAATTCAACAGGCTCAAGTTTGGTGAGCCATGAGCTAATCAGATGAGCCCAGAGAACAGGTTTTTTATACAGTCCATAAGCTTCTGAAGCCGAAAACCGGGCTCACGTACTGAGCTTACTGTCTGGAACACTTTCTCCAGCCAAACGAGAAAGGTAGTCAAAGTGACAGCACAGATGACAGAACATTTGATCTACAAGGAAGAAAAACTCTCCTTGTGCGAAGAGCCTCTCAGAAATTACCTGCAGACCATTCGCAAGGATTTCAAATTCCAGGCCCCCTCCACTGCACTCTGGCGAGGCTATATCGGCACCTGGTCCATCGAAAAAGGACGCTTGTATCTGATCAAGCTGCGCGGCTTCGTTTCAGAATCTGAGGTACGTGAAGAAGTTGGTTTGAAGGATTTATTTCCAGACTTTCCCGACGGCGTCTTTGCCCATTGGTACACAGGTGAGATGCGCTGCCCCAAGGGAGGTTTGATCGACTATGTTCACGGCGGCTACGCCAGCACCTATGAGCAAGACTTGTTCATTAACGTGGAAAAAGGCGTGGTTCTTTCGGAACGGGTCGTTGAAAACGGAAAAGCAGAGCCAGGTGCCCCTCATGGGTACCACCAGGCTGCGCGATACGACTTTTGAGGATGATTGAACATGTTCTTCGCAATCATCACCAGGATCTTTTTTGGAAATTCGACTGAAAAAACCAATGAGCACTGACCTGCAGTTCTGGGGGATAACGTATTTGGCAGCTGGCCTGGTTTTTATGCTCGTTGCTCGCCTGCTTGTGAAGCTGTTTTACAAGGACAAGAGAAGCGAGTTCGTGAAAGAGATGATGACCGCCATAGAAAACGACAAGAGCCCAGCAGAGAAACGACGCAAGTTCTTCAAGAACGTGGCTATAGGTGGATTGGCCATCGCTGTCTGGCCTCTGTCTTTCACGATCTTAGTCAATGGATTGCGAGACTCGAGAAAAAGTGATCGTGATTTGAACGAAGAGCCCGAATTCATGTGCAAAAGCAAAGATCTGTTGGAAATCGTCAACGCACTTGAAGTTGAAGCCAATTCAAAGATTCTGGATCCCATGGGAAGAGTTCCTGATCTGCCCTTCGGTCATCTCAACAAAGGATGGCGACGACTTCGCAGAAAAGTCAGACCAGGTGATGTGATGTGGTCGTTCAAAACATCCGGTTATGCACCTTCGCCCGATGGAAGAGGACCGCGTTACAACGGTCCACACAATTTCGTCTCAGGCTTTGCGATTGTTCGCAACAAACAGATCGTTGCCGAATTTCTGACTCAATGGGGTTGAAATGTTCAGATCAGTTCGCTTTCTCCTTGCTTTAACCATACCGTTGATTGCGCATGCCGAATATGTCGCACCGATTTCCACGCAAAGTTCTTTGACCGATATTCACGTCAACAAGGATTGGACTGTTATACAACGCATGGAAGTGACCAAACGGGTTGAAACTGATCAAGGAATTTCCATCCTCGGGGAACAAAAGATCAGCTACAACAGTGCTCACGAGAAGGTTCGTGTAATTAAGGCCTACACACTGCAACCAGATGGCACCAAGGATATGGTGACTCCGGATCGCATCCGGACTCAAGATGACCAAGCTGATGCTGGCAATGGTATTTACAGTGAGTCGAAGGTCAAAGTCATCATCTTCCCAAATGTTCGAGTGGACAGCAAAACCTACTACTTGGTTGAGTCACTCATACACACCCCCGACTTTCCCAAGCAGTTCACTTGGACAGAATACTTCTCTCCCCACAAAAAATATCGCCATGCTGAAGTGAGGTTCTCTCATGACTCTGCCCTGAAGATTCATGTCGAAGGGAAAGGCATGACTGGTGGGCGAATTTACGCGGCCAACAAAGAAAAATCAGATGCAGTTCACTACTCCTACCGATATGCGCAAGACCAGGCCCACCCTGTCGAATCAGGGATGGTGAGCTATGCAGACTTTGCCCCCCAATTTTCAGCCAGCAGCTTCCCAAGCTATGCGGAAGTAGCCAATGCGTATCAGGATCGTGCAGCCCCTAAAGCAGAAGTGACCCCAGAGATCAGTGAACTTGCGACAAAAATCATAGGAAACGCCGAAAGCAACAACGAAAAAGTTAAAAGGCTCTACTCATGGGTTGCCAGGAACATTCGCTACCTGGGTATCTATGCGGGTTCAGGTGGATACGTCCCACACTCTGCCTCAAGCATCCTAAAAGCGAAGTATGGAGACTGCAAGGATCACGCAACTCTCCTCGAAGCACTACTCAGATCTATTGGAATTGAAAGCTCCTCAGCACTGATCAATTCAGATAACGCATATGAGCTTCCCAAAGTACCCAGCTTCGCAGTCTTTGACCATGTAATCACCTATGTTCCGTCTCTAAACCTGTTTCTGGACTCAACGTCACGAATGACACCAATCGGATTACTTCCTTCAGGCGTGGTTGGAAAACCTGCTTTGATAGCTGCAACCGGACAGGTCATCATTACCCCGCTGGACGATGTTGAAAAGGACAAAACGAACACGAGGACCAAGTTAACGCTCAACTCCGATGGGAGCATCACCGGCTCGACCAAAGTCGAGCAACGTGGATATTTCGAGCTGATGTCCCGATCAAAGGTCTACAGCAACCAGAGAAAAACCGAAGAAGAGGTCGTAGATGGCATGCTGTCTAGATTTAACGAGTCGGGTACAGGAGCAATCAAGCATCCAAACCCACTGGACCTCGACGCTCAATGGGATGTAGAGGCAGAGTTCACTCTTGAGCCAGTTGTCAACCTTCCTGGTATGGCTGCGCTAGTTGTTCCAGTCGGACTGGCTCAAGGAAGATTTCAGACTCTTGCAGGCATTAAGGCCAACGAAAAGAGTCGCTATCCACACATTTGTGGCTCATCCAAGCACGAAGAAGTCATTGAATTGACTCTTCCAGATTCAACTCGAGTAACAAGGATGCCTACTGGAATCAAGCACAAGACTGCCACACTCAGCTACGAGTCAAGCTACAAAATCGATGGAACTTCGATCAGTCTGATGCGAAGACTGGTTGCCAACCGAGGGAAGTCAGTTTGCGGTACAGATGATGACCTGGAGTGGGGTCAATTCACCAAGGTTCTCAATAGAGACCTACGTCAACAATTTTTTCTGGAGTGATTCCGATGAAAATCGAAGTCGTCATCAGCAACATAGTCAAGCAGCCGGACATCGAAGCCATCGTTAATTCGGCCAATGCAAATTTGCGTATGGGCTCTGGAGTGGCTGGAGCAATTCATACTGCAGCAGGACCCAAGCTTGAAGAATACTGCCGCCCATTTGCCCCATTAGAGCTTGGTGCAGCTCTTATTACGCCAGGATTTCAGCTTCCCAATCGGTGGATCATTCACGTCCGAGCCGCACACTACATCAACAACACAGAACCAGATAGATACTTAGCATTTGCAATTGCTTCGTTGCTCAACACTGCCCGGGACAATGGAATTAAGAGTATTGCCCTGCCAGCAATAGGAACTGGCGTTTTTAAATTTCCCCCAATCCTTGCGGCAAGGATTACAGCCAAAACACTTGTCCAATATGAAAAGCTGACACCAGACATCAAAGTCGCCAGGATCTGCGTAACCAGCGAAGAGCTGAGGGAGACATACCAGTCTGCCGTCGATCATGAAAGGGAAAGCGCAGTGAAGTTTGAATGATGGCGGGGTATGGTGTAGCTGTAGACTAGCCAGTAGTTGAGATCGCATCTCAAGTTCACTGTCGAAATGAAACCCAATGCTTCATGAGCTCAAATACATTGGATGGTCGAACCAATGCCCATTTAGGCAAACGGGTAATCGACGACTTGTACATCCACACTGATTATCTCTACAGATTTTTAGAAGATCCGTCGTACCAGCCATTAGTTCAAGCTGCGCTGGCGGCTATGACAAATGAAGATCTGAAGCTTTGTAACGTAGCAAAGATCAATTTGCATCGGAATCGCTTATCGTTTCTGCAATACCTGAATTTTGATCAAGATCCTTTTCCGACCCTAAATGGGTCGTGGATATTTGACCCATCAAAGCAAGAATTTTCAATTCGCTCTTACTCAACGTCTCTCAATCCACCAATTCTTCACAGAAAAGAACTTCTAGTGGGACACGATCACCCACTACGTGAACAATGGCAGAGGATCACAAATTCAGCGGAAGCACTAGGCCTGTTTTCGAGCGGAAGACCCATTGGATTCAGGCTTAATTGGCTAAGACTGATCGCGGAAAAAGGCTTTCACATAGTCGAAGATCAGCTTCTTCCTTTAGGAAATGAAGACGCACTCTCAGACATAGATGAGTTGGAGGCAGGTTCAGGCATCCATAGACACCTGACTGCATTGAGTAGGTCATCCCTGTCTGCACCAATGCAGCTAATGATCAGCAACGGCCTGATTACGCAGTCGATTGACGTTTTCGACTATGGTTGTGGAAGAGGTGATGATATCCGGGGACTCACTGAGATTGGACTGAGATGCCGAGGATGGGACCCGCACTTTGCCAATGAAAATCCGATTGTCCCCGCTGAAATCGTAAATCTTGGATTTGTTGTAAATGTAATAGAAGACCCTGCTGAACGTGTAGAAGCAATACAACGAGCATTTGGACTTGCCAAAGTCGCCTTGGTTGCTTCAGTCATGCTACACAGCAAAGATCGACCAGGAAAGCCCTATCTCGATGGGTTCTTGACCTCCAGAAACACGTTTCAGAAATATTTTTCTCAAGAAGAGTTTAAAGACTATCTTGAAGGTGTTCTTGGTCATGATGCGATCATGCTTGGACCTGGCATAGCTCTAATCTTCGTAGATAAGGTAGCAGAGCAACGTTTCTTAATTGGTAGGCACAGAAGCTCGAACGTTGCCCGGCGATTATTGAGCGCCAGACTGAGTCCGAGATCGCCTCGTGTGCCACGTGAACGTAGGGTGCGAACTCCTAGAGTATCGAAAGCCGAGCGTGAATTTGAAGAACTCCGTCCCACACTTGAGTTGCTGTGGAACCAATCGCTTGACCTTGGAAGATTTCCTGAATCGTTTGAAGTCTCAAACATAAGAGAAATTCAGGAAAAGATTACTTTCAATCGGGCAAGGAGACTGGTGAGAACTCACTTCGATCTCAGACTACTAGAGGCAGCTGCTCAGACACGAGCAGATGACATTAAATTGTTCTTTGTAGCAAGGCAATTCTTGAAGAAAGCGCCTTACAAAGAACTTGATCTACGTCTCAAAACTGACATCAAGCACTTCTTCGGTGACTACAAAGCTGCGAATCAAGAAGCATTGAAGCTGTTGCTTGAATCTGCTAATCCCGACGCAATCAGAAATGCCTGTGAAACAGCCGCTTCTAATGGAATTGGCTGGCTAGAGGAAAACAGCCATTCGCTTCAACTCCACATATCACTGGTTGAACGACTACCAAGTGTACTCAGAGCTTATGTCACCTGCGGACTTATCCTTTGGGATAACGTCAGTGAATTCCAACTCATCAAGATCCATGTGCAATCAGGGAAACTATCCTTGTTGCAGTACTACGACTTTGACACATCAGCTATCCCTCTTCTCATTAAACGAATCAAGATCAATATTCCAAAGCTCGATTACGACGTTTTCGAATACGAAGAAAGCACGTACCCTCCTCCTCCACTGCTCTACAAAAGCCGATACATGCATGAAGACATGAGTGGATTCGCTGAACAAGTCGAATTTGATGAAGCTTTGGATGCGACAGGAGTGCTAGATGAATTCGCTCAGTCACCCACTCTTGCTCAGATCGAAGAAAAGTTGAATGCTCGCAGGATTGAAATAAATGGACTGAATTTGTGCAAAAGTACGTCTATTCCGTCTTTAGATCAGAATTGCGGTCAATACCTTAAATTTCGAGATTTGATTCAATGCGGTGAAACCCAATCACGGTTGGGAATTCCCAACCTCCCCCTTAATCCTGAAACCTACAACGCGCTGTATTCTTTGAGCACTCAGGTGCTTGATCCAGTAATAGACTATTTCGGTGCGATCAGGCTCACATACGGATTTTGCTCTCCTGCCCTAGGGGCCAAGATCAGTTCCAGAGTTGCACCAAAGCTTGATCAGCACGCCAGCCACGAGTGCAATAAGCAAGGCAAGGCCATTTGTGATCGATTGGGCGCAGCAGTTGACTTCATCATTGAAGATGAAGACATGATCGAAGTGGCACTGTGGATCACAGAGAACCTGACTTTCGATCGGATGTACCTGTACGGGCGAACCAAGCCGATACACATTAGCCTTAGCAATACCCCCGCAAAGCTCGTCACCTTCATGGTTCCCGCTGCCACGGGCAGGCTCATGCCACGGGCTTGCGCGCCTGAAGAGATACCAGCATTCGCACAACGACTAAGCAACTTTTAGGCTGTTGAGCCTACAAAAAAAATTCTGGCAAGACGTGTTTGTTTGTGTGTAAAATCACAAACATCACACACAGAATTGCAAACGTATGTCAAATTTTGAGTATGCATTTCCGTCAATAAGAGGCATGCAAGCTGGCAAGGAATATTACGTTTCGATGTGTCCGCTGCGGCTTATTCCTCGGATTTTTCTCTTTGATGATGATGAGCTTTCGCCGGAACTTCGGGCTCAACGTACGCTCAATCGCAGCCGTATCCCAGAGATGGCCAGGTACATCCTGGGCAACAAGAATGACTACGTCTTTTCGGCCATTACAGCATCAATAAATGGCGCGGTTCGATTCACCCCCGTAGATGACAAAAAAGCCGATGAGCGCCTTGGCATTCTCAATGTAGACATGAAAAATCAGTTCATCATCAATGATGGACAACATCGTCGAGCGGCCATCGAACAGGCGATCAAAGAAGATCCTACGTTGGGAGATGAAACGATTGCTGTCGTTTTCTTCGTTGATCAAGGCCTTTACCGCAGCCAGCAGATGTTTGCAGACTTGAACCGCCATGCCATTCGACCATCAAAGTCACTTGGACTTCTCTACGATCAGCGTAATGATGCAGCCAAGGTCGGCAAGTTGGTTGCACTCAAGTCGGAAGCCTTCAAGGGGATGGTCGAACTAGAGCGAAACACTCTTTCCGAGCGCTCAAGAAAATTATTTACCTTGAGTGCGCTGTGTTCAGCTACCTCTGATTTCTTGGGAATGCGAGAGTTTTCTAGTCCGGATGAAGCGGCTGACGATGCAATCGCTTACTGGGATGAGTTAGCCAAACACATCCCTGAATGGCAACTAGTTCGCAAATCGAAAATGACGGCAGGCGAGATCCGCAGAGATTTCGTGCACTCGCATGGCGTTCTGTTACAAGCATTTGGGCGCGTTGGCGCCAGTTTGAACGCAGGTAAGAAACCGAATTACGCCCCCCTAACTAATCTAAAGAAGATCAACTGGGCTCGATCGAACGCGCGTGACTGGGAGGGTCGAGTCATGATGGGTGGTCGACTAACAAAAGCATCTAATAGTGTTGTTCTGGCAACTGCATTCATCAAGAAAGTAATTGGAATTGAGCTTAGCCCTGAAGAAATAAAGGCAGAAGCAGCAATCAACAAATCAAGGACAAGAAAGTAATGGCCTCAGACATCTCTGAAAAAATTGAAACTGCGATTTCTAACATAACAAATCTCTATACGGCAGACGACCTACCTTGGATCATTGGATACAGCGGTGGAAAAGACTCAACAACAGTGCTTCAACTGGTTTGGCTTGCCGTTGCATCCATTCCAAATGAAAAGCGCACGAAGAAAATTCATGTAATTTCAACTGATACCCTGGTTGAAAACCCTGTGGTTGCTAAATGGGTTGAGTTATCTCTCGCAAAGATCAATTTAGCGTCAATTTCAAGTCATATGGGCATTGAAGCACACCGCCTGACGCCAAAGATTGAAGACCGTTTTTGGGTCAATCTGATAGGCAAAGGCTACCCAGCTCCTCGTCCTAAATTTCGTTGGTGCACAAGCCGCCTAAAGATCAGCGCATCCACAGACTTCGTTCGGAATGTGGCGACAGAGCGTGGGGAAGCGATTCTTTTCCTTGGTACTCGTTCAGGTGAGAGCCAAGCCCGCGCCAAAGTTATGGCCAAACATTCTGGCAGCACTCGTGAGCTATTGAGCCGCAACTCAGACCCACGATTGGATAGAGTTTGGATTTTCCCACCAATCGGTGACTGGAGCAGTGACGAAGTTTGGGAATACCTGATTGAGAATGAAAACCCTTGGGGACACAGCAACATTGAACTGTTTCACCTCTACAAAGGCGCTACTCCCGATGCAGAGTGCCCCCTGGTAGTTGATAGCAGTACCCCGAGTTGCGGTGACAGTCGATTTGGATGTTTTGTTTGCACCATGGTCGAGAAAGACAAGTCCATGTTGGCAATGATCCAAAACGATGAGGACAAGAAGTGGATGATTCCTCTTTCAATCTTCAGAGAGGAAAAACTCAATACGGACGACTTCAAACACCGTGATTTCCGCCGCCTTGACAAGAACATCAACATGTACAAGACCAAGGAAGGTTACGCGTTGATTCACGGTCCGTACAAACAGCACTATCGAGAAGAGCTTCTTCTTGAGCTCCTCAAAGCTCAGACAACCATACGCAAAGAAGCAGTTGATGGCATGGAAGATTTTGAGCTTATTTCACTGGAAGAACTTGAGGAGATCCGCAGGATATGGGTCGAAGAAAAGCACGAGATCGAAGATAGTCTTCCAAAGATCTACAAGCAGGCCACAGGGAAGAAGTACCCTGCCCTTGATTCAGACGACCGTCAGCTCTTCTCTAAAGAGGATCTGGACATCCTGAAATCAATAGCGGCCACTGACAAAGACGATGATGGAATCCTCTATCAGATGCTCAGAGAGATGCTACATGTCGAGCAAAACTATCGTGGAGCATATCGACGACACGGTATCTTTGAAACTCTTGAGAAGACCCTAAAACAACATGCCTTCCTGAACAAGGAAGAGGCCCTTGAATTCAAGTTGATGCAAAACGACATAGTCGAAGAGGTAGAACCATCCGGTGACGGTAGCACGCAGGATGAAAGTGTGATGTTTGAACTAAACGAAGATGTAGAAACTGAGAACCAAAATGCTTCTAACTAAACTCACGCTACATAATTTCGGTATCTACGCCGGTCGCCATGAAATCGATCTTGAACCCAAAGAGGGCAAGCCCATCATTCTTTTCGGCGCATTAAATGGCTCCGGAAAGACTACGTTGCTCGAGGGAATTCAGTTCGCCCTATTCGGGAAATTTGCGAAGTTTCTTGGCAAGAACAAGTCTGCCTATGTTGAATTCTTGACCAACTCGATTAATAGAAGAAATCTCCAGAACTCAGCTTCCGTCAGCGTAGAGTTTGCCGCCAAGCGTCGAGGAAAGAAGCACAAATATGAAGTCGTACGTACCTGGTCTCTAAAGAGCAACGGAACACCAACTGACAGCGTGCAAGTCTTTCGCAATGGCGAGTTGGACATAGATCTATCTGAACGCTGGATTGAAATGTCAGAGACATTCTTCCCGAGTCAACTGTCTGACCTTTTCTTCTTTGACGGCGAGAGAATTGAATCATTGGCACAACCTGCCAGGTGCAGCGAACTCATCCGCACTGGACTGAACTCGTTGCTAGGACTCGATCTAGTCACTGATCTGAGCAAAACGCTTGTCACGCTCGAACGACGACTGAAAGTTGATGGAGTTAGCGAAGCTGATCGAGAAAAGTTAACCCGACTCGAGACGAAGATTGCCACATTGACCGAGCAAAGAACTTCTCTGCAAACCGAACTGCAGGAAGTCTTCGAAAAAGACGCTCAACTAAAGACCCACCTCGAGTCACTCAGGAATCAACTCAAACAGCAGGGTGGAGATCTTTACACCCAGCGGGATATTTTGGTACAGCGTCAGAATGAATTGCTGAGCTCGATCGACACCAAGCGCTCGGAAATGATTGAACTGTCTTCGTCTGTTCTACCCCTTGCGCTACTTGAAAGTCTTTTGAAAGAAGCTGAAACGCTTTCTATGAGTGGCCTAACAGCATCACAAAAGGAAGTCGTAAGAGATGCCTTGGAGTCTTTCAGCACCAATGTGCTCAACGAACTCTCAAAGAGAAAGACACTAAAGTCAGATCAACTTGAGCTGATTCAATCCGTCCATTCTGCGCTGATGGTCATCAATTCGGATGTGGACAACCTGCCTGAGATTAATTTGTCGCGAGAAGCCATTTTTAGAAATCGTACTGACTGCTCGATTCAGAAAGCAAACGGTCTAAAGATGATCTTAGAGCTCGGTAAATTTCAGAACGAGCTTGATCAGGTCGAGAAAAATTTGTTAGCAGTACCAGATGCAGAAAAACTTGAACCACTATTCCTTGAGATTAAATCGACCGAAGACGAGTCCCGAGCAATTGAGTCCTCACAGAAATCGCTTGATGATCAAATTCAGCGTGTTCAACGTGAGCTAGATGCATCTCAGAAGCAATTTAACAACGCAGCCGAAGAGCTCAAAAAGCATGAAGCAAACGAGATTCAGCTTGCAAAGATGAAGCTTCGCCTCAATTCAGGTCGCGAGGTTTTAAACCTTTTCGAGGAAAAAATCCGAAGCAAGCACATCAGCACACTTGAAAAACTCATCAAAGAAGGCTTCGAGGCATTGTTGCGTAAACGTTCATTCATCAACTCGATTTCGATCTGCCCCGATACTTTTTCACTCACCATCAATATAGTTGGAGAGGGATTTGTTCCTGCGTCAAAGCTTTCTGCTGGAGAACGTCAACTTCTCGCAGTAGCGGTATTGTGGGCACTGGCCCAGGCCTCTGGTAGGAAACTACCAACCGTTATCGACACGCCCCTTGGACGTCTCGATAGCAGTCACCGGAAGTCATTTGTCCAAAACTACTTCCCTAACGCAGGTGAACAGGTCATTCTTCTGTCCACTGATGAAGAAATTGTTGGGACTTACCATCAATCACTCAAGAAACACTTGTCTCATCAGTATCTGATCCAGTACGACGAGGAGGAACAATCCTCTAGCATCTCATCTGGATACTTTCAAACAGCAAAGGAGGCCGCATGATTGAAACAGTACGTGTCTCCGAGAAGGCGAAAGTGCAGCTAATCACACTTAAGCGCCGCACTGGAATTCAGAATTGGAACGTTCTCTGCCGTTGGGCGCTCTGCTCATCTTTGGCAGAGAAATCCGAACCACCAAACGAAGACATTCCCTCAGACAGTTCGATTGAGATGACCTGGAAGACCTTCACTGGCGGTGAAGAAGAGCTATATCTAGCACTGATTCAACTCCGGGCAACCAAAGCTGGTCTTCCCTTGGAAAAAGAAAGTGTGACCAAATACTTCCGCCTTCACCTTCACAGGGGAATCTCTTACCTTGTGGGGAATCCGAAGATGAACAAAATTGAGGATTTGATCCGTCTAGCAGCCTAGGTATCCGCTCTCTAGCTAGTGCTAGAGAGTTCGTATCTCTCAGAGATCCGGCAATTCCGTATCAGATGGATCGACCTTCAACTCTTCACGAAACATTTTCTCAAGAACCACATCAGGACTTTGAGTAGGATTCTGCTCAAACTCTGTGCGTAGATACTCTAATCCACCAGCAGCGTACCGTTCGAATTCCCGAATAACTGCATCTTCTTGCTCTGCTCGAAGTAGGTCAACATTCGGCGAATCCATTCCTAGCATGGCAATCAAGAAAATGTACATCTCCAACCGATGGCTGGCGAATGTTCCGGTAGTAATTTCTTTTCTGTCGCTGCCGACTTCCCGCTTACGTCGATGCTTCAATCCGACTGATGCTGCAAATGCGATAGCACCTGTATTGAACTGATAAAGCGGATTTCCTATAGAAACGCCTTGGGTATTCTTACCAGTCAACGTATTGACAACGTCTGCGAACTCTCCGGGCCAATAAACAGATCTGTCTTTTGTGAAGTGACTTTGACCTCTCATGCCTGCACCTCCTGCAAGATTGACTGAGTACGCTCAGCATCGTATGAGTTGAGCAAATACTCTTTTCCGTTGATGCTCAATGGTTTGATGGGCTTAGACCCCTGAGGTCCAGACTCTTGAGAGATGATGAGGTAGCGTTTCCCAATCACTCCATCTAGTGCAGATGCTACTTTTTCACCCCAAGCAGCAGATGAAATCATCAGTACAAGTTGAGTAGTCTGTAGTGCTAAATTTTTCGCAACAGAGCCTTGATATTCGGGATCCAAGGCAGAGAACGGAGCGTCCAACACCAGTGGTGCGATTGTTGGCTCGGTCATCCATTGGATTTTTTCCTGCGTCTTTTTTGCTGCCAGCGCAACAACAGTGGCAATGAACGCAAATTTCAGAACTTGGCCCTCCCCTGTACTATGACCAACGTTCTTTCCATCAGCATCTACAAGCTGAACCGCATAGTTAGCTGCGTTGATCTTTGCTCTGTAGTGCTTTGTCAAATATTTTTCAAGTACAGAGTTCAACTCAAGTGCAAGGATGTGTAGTGCACGTGTCTCCTGGTCATGCAAAGAACGACGAATGTAATTCGCCAGTTTCTCGACCTTATTCAGTTGAGTCTTCAACTTTTCACTAACTTTGAGCTTCCGTGATGCGGCCTCGTGCTGAACTTTGAGATCCTTGTAGCGCTTCATGTTTTGCTCAATTTGATGGGCAATTGCACCTTCTTGTTGATGAAGCGAGGCGAATTCGCGTTGTAATTGCTGACGTTCTTTTTCCAGCTTTTGAATTTCAGCAACATCGATGCCCTGCAGCTGCTTAGTTAGATCTTTGATTTCCTCCTCGCACTTTGCAATGTCTCGATCTATAGAAGTAATTTGCTGACGCAGTTCTGCAATCTGAACCGGGAACTCAGAGGAATCACGTTCAATGTCACGGATCAAATAGCGAACATCCGAAATGCGCTGATTGAGTGCCCCAGTTGAAGCGAATTGCAGCAACTCATTGATCTTATGCGCCTCATGCGACCCTTCTTCCACAGGGCGGCCACAGATGCACAACTCTCTTTCTAAGATGTCCTTGACCAATTGGTCACTGTAAGGAGCTGGCAGACGTCCTTTGACCTCTTGGTCTTCAAGCTTACCTTCCAGCTTCGTGGTCAGGTCGTTTAGTATCAACGCAGGAGCAGCACGCCCAATCAACGCAGCAGCTTTTGCTGAATAGCTTTTATGGTCATCCTCAAGCCGTCTTTTTTTGTTTTCCTCAGCGGATCGCTGCCTCTGAAGCGGCTCAGCTTGGGGCAACTTCCCTAGGCTCGCACTGTTTTGCGACATGGCGATGCCTGTTTCTTTAATTCGCTCTTGCAATGCCTCAAGGGTACTTTTTTGACCTGGAAGAACCAGGTCAATGTTGTCCATATCCTTTTGAAGCGCAAGTAGCTGCTTGTCATTTGATTGGTTCGCTACTTCTCTTCGGATCTTTGCTTGGACAGAATCGAGATCCAAAAGTAGTCTGTCAATCAGCTCAAAACCGAGGGTTTTTCTCAACCCACGCTTGAATTCATCACTACCCGAAAGCTCAAGAGCGCCGATGGCTTCGGCATCGAAGAAAAACCAACTGATCAAACCAGGTGGCAGAAGTAACTGAATCAGGCTCTCGCCACGATCGATTAATTTTGAGTTTCCACGATCTATTTCGAAAACCTCAAATGAGGTTTGCTTCTCATTTGTTGCACTTCTACGGACTCGGTACTCTTTACCTCCAGAGGCCTCTTCGTCCTTGAACAAAATTTCAACATAGCATTCACGTTGTCCTTCTTTGAACGCTTCCTTGTTGACGAGCAACTTCTGGTCCTGGAAACGTGGAGTAAATTTTCCAGTTATGCACCAGTGAATTGCATTCAGAAAGTTGGTTTTTCCTGCACCATTCTCCCCGTGTAGAACGGTTACACGCTTCTGGTCCTCAGCCGCAAAATTGACCTGCTGAACACCGTAAAAGCCACGGAAGTCTGAAATTACTAAGCTCAGAAGTCTCATTAGAAGTTCGCCTCATCAATGAATTTAGCTAGGCGTTCAATACGTGTGGAATCTTGAACAGCTTGTCCTGGTTTTGTCATGTCACGCTCTAGCCGAAGAATATCGGTGGCAATTTGAGACAAAACTCGGTCTTCAGGAGATAGTTGCCCTACTCGCTCAGACTCAATTTCTTCGTCGACTTCGTTCTCTAATTCATCCAACAGACCATCAAGGTCAAGGAGCTTTTTTTTCGTCGCCATCTGGATCTCCTGTTTCTAGTCCTATTGATTGCTGAAGAGCTTCAAGCTCATTGCAGACATCCGTTTTATTGATTGAATCTCTCGCAAATTGGTACGCTCTTCTAATCTCTTTTGTTGCGAGTTTTTTGAATGTTTTTGCGTCTGTAGCAGCACCAACAACTATGAAGTCGAAGAGGTCGGCAATGTCCTTACCCTCAGACTTTCGAAGAACACGACCCCGTCTTTGGATACCTTGTCGATCGGAACTTTGACTAGCTAATAGATACGCACGTTGGCATGCGGGTACATCAATACCTTCATCTAGTACTTTGATCGAAACTACAGCATCTATTGCCTGGGTCTTCAGCCGGTCCAGTAATGCCTCGCGGGTTTGCAGTGACTCAGACGCTGTTATTCGAGATGATCTCCAGCCTAGAGAATGAAGCAGTTCACTTACCGCCTCAATTTGACGCAGCCTTTCGCCGTCTTCCTCAACAGAACCATCGCCACAATAGAAGAGGCTGAACGGCTTTCTTCCCTCGAGTTCTAAGTGCCTACTGAGCTTTGAAAGCTTGTTTTTAGCAGCTCCAACGATTCTTGACCGTGCAAGCATGAGTGGCTGAACCTTGGCCCAAGTCTCGGGAGTGAAGCTGTCATCACTACCTGCGATTCGGACTATTTTTAGTGTCAACTCTTCATATTGAGCCGTCTCTTCTTCATCCAACTCACACGCAAGAATATGGAAACGGTATTTTGTCAGGAACCCTTCCTGAATGGCCCTACCTAGGCTGAATTCATAGACGATCGGTCCAAAATATTTCTCTAGATGTCGATCATCATCATGGCCGTCGAATTGATCATATGGCGTAGCTGATAGTCCAAGTCTGAACTTGAAAACTTCTGGCAATTTCCTAATGTGTTCAGCGCCATTAAAGTGGTGACACTCATCAACCACTAGCATATGGTTTTTTTGCTTTGCATCTTTCAAGATGCTGATTAACCCCTGGAATCGATCGTCCTTAAAGCTTCGCTCAACACATACCAAACATGGCATATTGATCGTGTCTGAGTACAAAGAACCCATAAGCAAAGCTTTAACTTGGTCGTACCACCCTCGATAACTATCGAAAACGGCAATAGTTTCTATGCCTTGATCTTGGAGTGCGTCGATCCACTGAACTGCAAGATTTTGGTACGGCACCGTAACAACGACTAACCCCCCTTTTACCTTGTCTCGAAAACGCTTGATAGCACCAATCGCTGTAAGTGTCTTACCAGTGCCAGTTGCCATGGCTAATATGCCCTGGTATTTGTTCGACTTCCACTTTTCAATTGCTTCGTTTTGATAATCACGAAGTACAAATTTTTCTGGCAATCGCTCAAGCGTTCGTTGAACACCATCATTTGGTGAATCTATCTGGTTGGTCGCTACCTTCTTGATGAGTTCTAGTGACGCTGCATCGAGGTCATAGATGCGCGTTGTATTGGCTCTACCTTCCCACAGATTTTCAAACCGACTTTCCAAGTCTCGCCCATATGCGGCATAAATCTCGGGTTCAAGTGATTGGTAGACAGAAATCGATTCGTGATTGAACCCATGAGACAAGGCAGCCGAAGTCTCATTCAATGAACCAATGAAGGCGACCTTGATACCCAAGCCATCTTCAAAAATTCCGAATTTCTCGTGATAGATTCCACGCTCTCGAACTGCGAATTTTATTTCTGCGACACCTGAAGCCACCATTCGTGCAAATGTTTGAGCAGCCTTGGGGTCCTCTCCTTCTAGTTGAATCAGGTATTTCTCAATTTCGCGCCGAATTTCTAGCTGCTCACGCTCTTCGAGTTCAGGTGCACCGCCCTGCAGAGCAACAATATCAGCTGGCTGAGTTAGGCATCCAATGATCATCCTGATCTTGCCACCCTGGCCGATAAACGAAGCCAATTCAGTGGCACACGACCGGAAAGTACTCGAGGAAAAATAACCTACAGCTCGGTCATACCGGCGTGCGTCTTTTAGCAACGGCCGATAGAACTCTTGGAGTACATCGGTACTGTCGCTGTCATAGTGGCGTTGCAACTGAAGGGCTTGGAAACTCATCTGACTTGTGAACTAGTTTTCGGGGGCCTACCTTGTCAGTTTTTCGGCAAAACCCGAGAATTTCCTCTAGTTTTTAGCACTAGCTAGGCTCATGGCATGAGCTAATCAGCAGAGATCAGAGTTAGACCCTTATCATTCCTGACATGGTCTCGGTACTATAGCTTGATGTTCTGGTAGAAGCTAGAGCATCAACCACACCCAGGAAATGACTTTCAGAGGCAGCTAGACGCCTTGACCTTTTATACGGAACAACATGGCAACGCTTCATCCCCAGATCGACAACTTGTTGCTGACCAGTTCAGGAGCCTATCGCGAGCGTGACATCCTTCGATTGCTCGAATCAGGTCTTCCAGATGGCTACGATGTCTTTCACAGCATCGGCTTTTCTACTACCCACAATGACAAACAGTATTACGGCGAGCTGGACGTACTCGTTCTGACCCCAGCAGGTCATCTGATCGCCCTAGAGGTCAAAGCAGGATCGATCACATTAACGGATGAAGGTCTGTTTAAGCAGTACAAGACCGGACTAAAAAACGTTCATCAACAGGTCAATCAACAACGAGGGACCTGGTTCACTCTCCTGAAAAACAATGGTTTTTCTGGTGTTACCTTGCATCACTTTCTGGTTCTTCCCGATCAGTTGATCATTGAAGGTTCTGCAGCGTTTCCCAGGGAAAGAATCATTGATTCAAACCAAATTCATGAAATCGGATACATCCTTCAGCATTCCACGCCCTTCGAACCAGTTGCGAACGATATACGTACGCGATTGGCAGCATTCATTGAGAACAAATTCGAATTGATCCCAGATCCATCGGTACGAATTGGTCAAACTGCACGTGCAAACAAGATACTGGCTGAAGGTTTGGCAACCTGGGTACCTCGGATCAACCACAGCGGAAACGTCTTTCAAATCAAAGGAACTGCGGGCTCAGGAAAAACACAGCTGGCACTAACTCTTTTGAGAGATGCATCAATCCAAGGAAAACGAACTGCTTATATTTGTTACAACCGACCTTTGGCCGATCACATTGCCACAATTGCACCAACTACTTCCATCGTTTCGAATTTCGACGACCTGGCCATCACGCACTACAAGAGACTTGTTGCCTCAGTTGAATTTTCCGACAAGGACATCTTTAAGAAGGCTTCGCGAGCTTATCTGGCACATTTGGCCTCTAGCCCCCCATCACTCGATTTATTGGTAATTGATGAATCACAGGATTTCGACGCAGAATGGCTGGCAGCACTAGCTTCTACGGTGAGAGAGGATGGAAAGCTGTACACACTCTCAGACGAATCTCAGCTCATTTATGAACGAGAGCGCTTTGAGATAGCTAACGCAGTCACAGTGGAGTGCAACGAAAATTTCCGAAGCCCCAAACGAATAGTCGATGTCATCAATGCTCTTCGGCTAGCAGACAGCGAAATTCGCCCCAGATCCGTACATCAAGGTGATGTCCCTGAGTTCGTTGTGTGCGATGAAAAGAATGAAATTTCAATTCTCGAAAGCTGCATCCATAAACTAGTGGCTTCAGGATATGCCAAAGAGCAAATTACGCTTCTTTCATACAGAGGACGTGAAAACTCAAAGCTCCTTAAGCTAGATCAAATTGCCGGATATGACATTGCCAAGTTCACTGGAAGTTATGACTCCTCAGGCTCACCTGTTTACTCTTCCGGAGAGATTTTTTGCGAAACAGTTTATCGATTCAAGGGGCAATCATCCGCCGTAGTTGTTTTTTGTGAGATCGACTTCCAAGAAATAAGCCCTAAAGATCTGAGAAAGCTTTTCGTTGGGATGAGTCGCGCACAGTACCATTTAATCTGCGTCACAAGCCAACAAGCAGAGGCAAAGCTTTTTGAGCGAATTAACGCCTCATAACTAAATGCACTCCACTCGATGAGTTTCTCTCCGGGAATTCACAGAAATTTTATCCGCCCGTAATCAATTTTTTGAATCGTGAGAGCAACGATCGATTCTTAGAGCTTGTAGTGTTCCCCCAACTTGATTTAGAAATACCGGCGAATGTTGCTGTGAAATCATCTTGAACCTCCTGCGCAAAACCAGCTTCAATGTTTGATATCTGAGCATTGAGCAGTCTCTGCGAGTGCCGGGTCAGTGAAACAATACCCGGGACTTCGTTTGAAAGCCACCACAAGAGACATGCCAAGCAGGCGTCAAGTTCATCCGACGACTCCGCCGTATCGCTCAAGACTTTCCAAACGAAACTGTTCGACATTTGCCGCGAGAGTTCCCGAGTGATGTAGCCAAACTCCGTAGTTGCAACAGATAGTTCGTTAAACTTCTCAAGCAATTGCTCTGGGGTGAAGTGATCTACTTCAAATGCTGTCTTTTTGGATGACGATCTTTCTTCTTTACGAAGGAATGAAGGGATCTCAAAGTTATCCATGTCTTGGATCGACAAATCACGAACTCGAGAGGCAGCAGCAGTGCGACTTGCGCGCCAGACAGCAGGCGCTGCATTGGATGAGTAACCAATAGCATCCGTTCCAGTCCTAAGTACTCGAGATGCAGAGATCGAATACAGAACATGGGGCTGCTGAACTGAACCTAATCCTCCCCAACCTGCTGCACTCATTTGCTTGATTTTTTGCAGCTTAGGAAGCCCTTCCGCCTTCTCTTCTTCCTCGCGAACATGGACAAGAAGCAGATTGGTGTACTTGCTGGCGAGTTGATATTTCAGGGCAAGTTCTTCGGCAGCCTTCTCATCAGTGATGCTGCTGATTTCTACACCTGCCACCATGCGAGGCAATGCACCTGTTGAATTCCAGTCGATTGAAGGAGCTGACTCTTCATTCAAGACGTTTTCTACCGTCCAGCGCAGCGTCGGTGTTGCCGTGGGCTTGTTCTTGAGTCGTGCATGAACATGAATCGTCTCATCCGAGAAAACTTGCTTGGGGAGCTTGGAATGCCAGAGGACTTCGCCTTGCCATTGAATGGCAATCGAGCTCGTCCGAGCAGAGCGGATTCTCTGAGTCATCCTCAGCACCGCTTCCGAGATGCTCTCAAAGGGGGTAACCAACTCGCATGCGCCACCTGTTTGCTCGGCCAGATCCTTCAGCAAGCTTTCGGCTGGCGCACTACCAACCCCAATGGCAAAGATTCGATGGTTGCTGATCTTGGCTTGCTTGACGGTTTCTTCGATTTCCCAAACGTCGCCATCGGTAATCAGGAGAAGATCACAGCCTTCTGTGTAGGCCTTAGTGAAGCTAATTTTGAACGTCGATGTCAGGGCCTGATTCAGCTCCGTACCGCCCAAGTCTGCCGCTGTGTCGTGAACAGCTTTTGCCAGCACGTTCTTGATGTAGCGCGGTGTGCATTTTTCAAGTTGATTAGATGTGTGAATCACCTTCGAGCCGAACTTGCTGTAGGAAACCATGTCTTGCTCAGTGAGCCTGAGGATCAGCTCATGCATCGCTTCCTGCGCTTGTTCAATGCTGTCACCCTGCATCGAACCAGAGCAGTCGACAAGGATCTTGAGCCCCAGAGGCGTGGGCTCTTTTTCTTGCAGCTTCGGGCAGAAGCTAGCAACAACTGCATACGCCCCATCATCTTCACTTGCCGAAACGAACGACTCACCCTTTAGTTCTTCGACGGTGACGATGAAGTCGCGATCAAGCAAGCCACCCTTTGCAAGTCGAAGGCGAGTTCCTCCCTCAATTTTCTCCACATCAACTTGATGACTCGGGCAGGCAATATTGCCTTGTGCCATTTGACCAAGGATGTCGAGGGTGGCCGTGAATGGGTACTCGACCAGTAAGTCCGTGTCCACCGTCTGGTGCGGGGCAATTTGTCCATCAGACACCTCGTCACCATACCGCTCTCCGATCACGGTGGGGACAGTAATGCGCACCCGCCCTTTTTCAAACCTGAGTAGCTGGGCATACTCGATGATGATCACTGCTCCTTCGCCCGGCTTGAGATTCCCCAGGTTGGCTGTGTACAGGCCAAGAGGAGACTTCTCCAGCATGACAGGTGTGTCACCGCTTTCGATCGCCTCTTCGTACTTCTTTTCCGCCTTCTTCTTGGCAAGAGCTACTGCCTGCATCCGCTTGCCATTGAGCTCCACACTGAAGCCCATCAGGTTTGCGCCCCATCCCGCCGGAAAGGTGTAGCTGGCTTCGATCGTCTCATCTGAATCATTCAGGTACCGCTGCTTCACGAGCATGGTGAGCAGAAGGCCTTCAAGTTTGCCCTCGAGATGAACAGATTTGAGGGAAACGTTTTGGCCGTATTCGTTTTCGAGACCT
>CANGIQ010000005.1 GCA_947453965.1 Comamonadaceae bacterium | reverse complement strand
CCCAGATGCGAGGCTTCTTGCGCCTGGCTGGCCAGCTCAACTTCCAGCCAGATCCAGGCCAGCACGGTGTGCCCAAACGCTTGCATATAAGGCACGGCATTGGCCAGTGCTTCGCCGGGCACGCCGGTGCTCCAGGCCATTTTGGTGGCACGTCCCACGCGTTGCAGGGCTTGCTCAAGCGCATCGGCATGGGCGATGAGGGCTGCGTTGTCATGGTCGGTGCCATGGGTCTGCGCGCGCTTGACGGTGGCGTTGATGCGGTCGGCCAGCAGCCACAAACCACGTCCCTCCTCCATCAACACCTTGCGTCCCAGCAAGTCCATGGCTTGAATGCCGTGGGTGCCTTCGTGAATCATGTTGAGGCGGTTGTCGCGCCAATACTGCTCGACCGGATAGTCACGGGTATAGCCATAGCCGCCGTGAATTTGAATCGCCAGTGAGTTGGCTTCCAAACACCATTCGCTGGGCCAGCTTTTGGCGATGGGGGTGAGCACCTCCAGCAGCAAACGTGCTTGGTTGGCGCTTTCTGCATCGCCGGTGTGTTGTTCGTCGACCAAACGGGCGCAGTACAGCTCCAGCGCCAAGGCGCCTTCGCCATAGGCTTTTTGCGCCAACAACATACGCTTGACGTCGGCGTGTTCGATGATGCGTGCTTGCGGTGATGCGGCGTCTTTGCCCGCTGACGTCATGGGACGGCCTTGCGGGCGGTTTTTGGCGTACTCCAGCGAGGCGTAGTAGCCCGCGAGCCCCAACATGGTGGCGGCCATGCCCACGCCAATGCGGGCTTCGTTCATCATGTGGAACATGCAGCGCAAGCCTTCGCCAGGGCGACCGACCAGATAGCCAATGGCGCCCGCGCCTTTGCCGTCCAGGCCCGCACCACGCAAGGGGTACTTGCCTTCACCAAAGTTCAACAAGGTGTTGACCGTGCCGCGCCAACCGCATTTGTGGTTCAAGCCTGCCAGGGCCACATCGTTGCGCTCGCCAGTTAACACGCCTTGGTCATCCACCAGTTTTTTGGGCACGATGAACAACGAAATGCCTTTGACGCCTGGAATCGTTTTGCCGTCAGGCCCGGGGATTTTGGCCAGTACCAGATGCACGATGTTCTCGGTCAACTCGTGGTCGCCGGTGGAAATCCACATCTTGTTGCCTTTGAGGCGGTAGCGTGGTCCGAGTGGATCGGCCTCAAACCCTTCGCCATCGGGCGTGGCACGGGTGGCAATGTCGCTCAAGGATGAACCAGCTTGCGGTTCAGACAAGCACATGGTGCCTGCCCAATCCCCTGCAAATTCTTTCAAGGCAAACACTTGTTTTTGCCGCTCTGTGCCGTGCGCCATCAACAAATTGGCATTGCCCACGGTCAACATGCCCGCGCCAATGCTGACCGAGGCACAGGCAAAAAATGCGTTGGCTGCTGACTCCACGGTGTAAGGCAGTTGCATGCCGCCGATGTCGTAGTCTTGCGCAGCACTCAACATGCCCGATTCGGCATAGGCCACACGCGCGTCGTAGGTGGCTTGGGGTAGCACCACTTTTTCGCCATCGAACTGTGGTTCTTCAATGTCCACGGTGCGGTTGAACGGTGCAAATTTGTCGCGGGCAATGCGCTCGCAGGTGTCGAGCACAGCGTCAAAGGTTTCGCGCGAGTGGTCAGCGAAGCGCTCGCGTTGGTTCAAGGTGTCGACGTGCAGCCAGTCGTGCAGTAAAAAATCAACCGTGGAACGCAAAGACATACAACACCCTCAACAGAAAAACAGGCCAAGGGCGTCACGCCACCCTTGGCCTTTGGACAAGGTCGCGGTTTACAACACTTCGAAGATGCCGCACGCGCCCATGCCGCCACCGATACACATGGTCACAGCCACGCGCTTGGCGCCACGGCGCTTGCCTTCGATCAAAGCATGGCCCGTCAAACGTTGACCGCTCACGCCATAGGGGTGACCCAAGGCAATCGCGCCACCGTTGACGTTCAGACGATCAGCGGGAATGCCCAGCTTGTCGCGGCAGTACAGCACTTGCACGGCGAACGCTTCGTTGAGTTCCCACAGGTCAATGTCATTGACGGTCAGACCCAAGCGTTTCAATGCTTTGGGCACGGCGTAGACAGGACCAATGCCCATTTCGTCCGGTTCGCAACCTGCCACGGCAAAGCCCAAGAAGCGGCCCAGCGGCTTCAAGCCACGTTTGCTGGCCAGCTCTTCGCTCATCAACACGCAAGCACCAGCGCCGTCCGAGAACTGGCTGGCGTTGCCTGCTGTCACCAAGCCACCGGGCAGCGCTGAGCGCAAACCGCGAATCGCGTCCACGGTGGTGCCTTCGCGTGTGCCTTCATCTTTGCTGACCGTGACTTGCTTAGTCATCATGCCCATGGTTTTGTCGATCACACCAGCGGCCACGGTGATGGGGGCAATTTCGGCATCGAACAAACCGGCGGCTTGTGCAGCGCAGGCTTTTTGCTGGCTGCCCGCACCATACTCGTCCATCACATCGCGGCTGATGTTGTAGCGCTTGGCCACTTGCTCAGCGGTTTGCAACATGTTCCAGTAGATCTCTGGCTTTTTCTTCATCAGGTTGACGTCGCCCAACATGTGTTGGTTCATCTCTTGCTGCACGCAAGAAATGCTTTCCACACCACCGGCCACATACACATCGCCTTCACCGGCGATGATGCGTTGTGCCGCCAAGGCAATGGTTTGCAAACCCGAAGAGCAAAAACGGTTGACCGTCATGCCCGACACAGAAATCGGGCAATCGGCCATCAAGGCGATTTGGCGCGCGATGTTGGCACCGGTGGCGCCTTCGGGATTGGCACAGCCCATGATGACGTCTTCGACTTCACCTGCATCAATGCCGGCGCGGGCGATGGCGTGTTTCACGGCATGGCCACCCAAAGTGGCGCCATGGGTCATGTTGAAAGCACCTTTCCAGCTCTTGGCAAGCGGGGTGCGGGCGGTAGAAACAATGACAGCGTTGGTCATAAGGTGTCCTTAATTCGGTTTCAGTTGAAGGTCTTGCCTTCGGCGGCGAGTTTGGCGAGCAAGGGTGCGGGCTTCCAGAACTCAGCGTCATCGTGCGGGTTGGTGGCAAAGCGGTTCATGGCTTGCACCACGTTGAACAAGCCGACTTGGTCGGCGTACAACATGGGGCCACCACGGTAGATGGGGAAGCCATAACCGGTGATGTAAACCATGTCGATGTCGCTGGCCTTGGAGGCAATGCCTTCTTCCAAGATGTGCGCGGCTTCGTTGACCAGTGAGAACACTAGGCGTTGCACGATTTCTTCATCGCTGATCTTGCGTGCGGTGATGCCCATGTCGGCGCGGTGCTTGACGATCATGGCCTCCACCTCTTTGTTGGGGATGGCGTCACGTTTGCCGGCTTGGTAGTCGTACCAGCCTGCGCCGGTTTTTTGACCAAAACGGCCCATTTCGCACAGCAAGTCAGCGGTTTTGCTGTACTTCATGTGTGGCTTTTCTTGGTAACGGCGCTTGCGGATGGCCCAGCCAATGTCGTTGCCGGCCAAGTCGCCCATGCGGAAGGGGCCCATGGCGAAACCAAATTTCTCGATCGCGCGATCCACTTGCTGTGGCGTGCAGCCTTCTTCGAGCAAGAAGCCACCTTGGCGGCCGTATTGCTCAATCATGCGGTTGCCAATGAAGCCGTCGCACACGCCTGACACAACAGCGGTTTTCTTGATCTTCTTGGCCACAGCCATGACGGTGGCCAAGACGTCTTTGCCTGTGGCTGCACCACGCACGACTTCGAGCAACTTCATCACGTTGGCAGGGCTGAAGAAGTGCATACCGACCACGTCCTGGGGACGCTTGGTGAAGCTGGCGATCTGGTTCACGTCCAAGGTGGAGGTGTTGGAGGCCAGAATAGCACCGGGCTTCATCACCGCATCGAGTTGTTTGAAGACCGCTTCTTTGACGCCCATTTCTTCGAACACGGCTTCGATCACCATGTCGGCGTCTTTGATGTCGTCGTAGCTCAAAGTGGTGGTCAACAAGGCCATGCGCTGGGCGTATTTGTCTTCTTTGAGCTTGCCTTTTTTGACCTGCGCTTCGTAGTTCTTCTTGATGGTGGCCACGCCACGGTCCAAGGCGTCTTGCTTGGTTTCGAGCATCTTGACGGGGATGCCTGCATTCAAGAAGTTCATGGTGATGCCACCGCCCATGGTGCCCGCGCCAATCACGGCGACCGACTTGATGTCGCGTGTGGGTGTGGTCTCTGGCACGTCTGGGATCTTGGAGGCTGCACGTTGCGAGGTGAACAAATGGCGCAAAGCGCGGCATTCAGGCGTCCACATCAGGTTGATGAAGATCTCGCGCTCCAACACCATGCCATCGTCGAACTTCTTCTTGGTGGCTGCTTGGACCGCGTCCACACACTTGGGCGGTGCGGGGTAGTTTTTGGCCATGCCTTTGACCATGTTGCGGGCGAACTGGAAGTACGCATCGCCTTGGGGGTGCTTGCAAGGCAAGTCACGCACACGGGGCAAGGGGCGCACATCGGCCACTGAGCGGGCAAATGCCAGCGCCTCGTCCATCAAGGACTCAGGCGATGCGGCCATTTGGTCGAACAGCTTTTGGCCGGGCAACATGGCGAGCATCTCGCTCTTGATGGCTTCGCCGCTGACGATCATGTTCAAGGCAGCTTCAACGCCCAACACACGGGGCAAACGCTGTGTGCCACCTGCGCCGGGAATCAAGCCAATCTTGACTTCAGGCAAGGCAATGCTGGCACCAGGCGCTGCCATGCGGTAGTGGCAACCCAGGGCCAATTCCAAACCACCGCCCATGGCCACACTGTGCACAGCTGCAACGACGGGTTTGCTGCAGTTCTCGATCAACGAAATCACGCTCAGCAAATTGGGTTCTTGAATGGCTTTGGGCGAGCCAAATTCGCGAATGTCGGCGCCGCCCGAAAAGGCTTTGCCTTGACCTGTGACCACGATGGCTTTGACCGCAGCGTCTGCCACGGCCTTGTTGACGCCGTCAGCAATGGCTTGACGGGTGGACAAACCCAGGCCGTTGACCGGTGGGTTGTTCAATGAAATCACGGCCACGTCGCCGTGAACTTTGTAGTCTGCACTCATGCGGGTTCCTTGTTGGGCAATGGAGGGACAAGAAAAAAGAACGATCGTTCTTTTTTGATTCTAGATCAAACTTCCAGCCATTCGCGTCGCGTATAGGCGTCGGCGCGTAATTCAGCTGGCGTGCCTGAAAACACAATGCTGCCATGGCCCATGACCAACACGCGGTCGGAGATGTCCATGGCAATCGTGAGCTTTTGCTCAATCAGCAGCACGGAAATACCGCGCGCTTTGAGCGTCTGTAAATACTGACCGACCAACTCCACAATCTTGGGCGCCAGGCCCTCGGTGGGTTCGTCAATGATGATCAGATCGGGGTCGCCCATCAGGGTGCGACACAGGGTCAACATTTGTTGCTCGCCGCCGGACATCACGCCCGCCTCGGTGTGTTCGCGCTCTTTGAGGCGCGGGAACATGGCGTACATGTCGTCAAACGACCAGCGGCTGCCCTCGCCTTTGCCTTTTTGGCCCAGCAACAGGTTTTGGTGCACGGTCAAGGTGGGAAAAATGTCGCGGCTCTCAGGCACATAGCCAATGCCCAAGTGGGCGATTTGGTAAGCCTTTTTGTCAAGGATCGACTGACCATTCCAATCGATGTGGCCCTTGCAGTCGACCAAGCCCATGATGCTGCGCGCCGTGGTGGAACGGCCCGAACCGTTGCGCCCCAGCAGCGACACAATTTCGCCCGGTTGAATGTCAAACGACACACCATGCAAGACATGGCTTTTGCCGTAAAACGCGTGAAGATTGTCGATATGAAGCATGCGTTGTTTCTCGCGCGGTCGTGTTCGTCGATCAGCCGTGGGCCTGAGATTCGGCCACAGTGGAGCCCAAGTAGGCTTCTTGCACCTTGGCATTGGCGCGGACGGCTTCGGGGGTGTCAAAGGCAATCACCTCGCCGTACACCACCACCGCAATCTTGTCGGCCAGGCCAAAGACCACGCCCATGTCGTGTTCCACGGTCAGCAAGGTTTTGCCTTCGGTGACTTCACGGATGAGCTGGATAAAGCGCTTGGTTTCACTTTTGCTCATGCCTGCCGTGGGTTCGTCCAGCAAAATCACTTCGGCGCCGCCTGCAATCGTGATGCCGATCTCAAGCGCACGTTGCTCGGCATAGGTCAGGTTCATGGCCAAGACATCGCGCTTTTTGTCGAGGCGAATTTCTTCCATCAACTTTTCAGCGGCGTCGTTGGCGTCTTCCAGATCGGCCAAGAATTTGAAGAAGGTGTACTTGTAGCCCAGCTTCCACAGCACGGCACAACGCAGGTTTTCGAACACGCTGAGCTTGGGAAAGATGTTGGTGATTTGAAAGCTGCGCGACAAACCCAAACGGTTGATCTCGAAGGGCTTTTTGCCATCAATGCGGTGCTCACCCAGCCAAATCTCACCGCTACTCGGATCAAGGCGTCCGCTGATGAGGTTGAACAAGGTGGATTTACCGGCACCATTCGGGCCAATGATGCCCACGCGCTCACCCGATTGGACCGCTAAATTCACGCCTCGGATGATTTCGGTCTTGCCGAAATTCTTGCGTACGTCTTTGAGTTCGAGCGCGATCACAGGGCCTCCCGGCGTTTGATTTCTTTTTCGATGAACACCTGTGTCTCATCCCAATCGTGCACGTATTGGCGTCTGGCCAATTCAAACAGCCCCAAGCCGGTGAGCATGACAAAGGCAGAACCGAACCAGCTGTTGAGCGATTCGGCATTCAGGCCGACCCCCGCAAACTTGAGCTCAGGCCCCAAGGCGGCGTTGAGTTGCAGGTGGTAGACCATTTCAATCATGGCTGCGGCGCCCGCCAGTGCCATCAACGCCGTGACGGCCAAGCCGACATAGGCCACCCACATTTGGCGCAAACGACCAAAGGCGGCCAAACGCAAATTCATCATGATCAAACTGGCAATGCCGCCTGGCGCAAACATCACCATGAACAAAAACACCAAGCCCAAATAGAGCAGCCACGCCTTGGTGAATTCCGACAACAGCACAAAGGCCAGCACCATCAACACCGCGCCAATCAGAGGCCCGAAGAAGAAGGTCGCGCCACCCAAGAAGGTGAACAACAGATAAGCACCGGAACGCCCTGCGCCCACCACTTCAGCCGTGACAATTTCAAAGTTCACCGCAGCCAAACCACCCGCAATGCCAGCGAAAAAGCCCGCGATGATGAACGACAGGTAGCGCACATGCTGCGTGTTGTAGCCAATGAACTCCACGCGTTCAGGGTTGTCACGCACGGCATTCAAAATGCGTCCCAAGGGCGTGCGCGTGAAGGCATACATCAAGGCCACGCACACCAAGGTGTAGGCCGCGGTGAGGTAGTACACCTGTACGGGCGGGCCATAGCTGATGCCCCAAAACGCTTGGCCCATGACGCGGTTGCCAGACACACCGGCCTCGCCACCAAAGAACTCCGAGAACATCAAGGACATGGCAAACACCAGCTCGCCCATGCCCATGGTGATCATGGCGAAGGTGGTGCCTGATTTACGCGTGGTCACATAACCAAACAAAATGGCAAAGAACATGCCGCCTACACCACCGACCAAGGGAATCAGCGTGACGGGAATGTTCACACTGCCGTTGCTGGCAGCGTTCAACGCGTGCATGGCGATGTAAGAGCCGAGGCCTGTGTACACCGCGTGGCCAAAACTGAGCATGCCGCCCTGCCCCAACAACATGTTGTAGGACAAACAGGCAATCATGGCCACGCCCATTTGGGTGAGCATGGTGACCGACAAGTTGCTGGTGAACACCAGTGGCAACACCACCAACAGGAGGGTGAACAAACTCCAAATCAACCAACGTGCGACGTTGTAGGGTTTGAATTCGTAATGGGTTTTGGTCAATGCCATGTCTTAAGTCTCCCGCGTGCCCAACAGACCCTTGGGTCGGAAGATCAAAATCAACACCAAGAACAGGTAAGGCAAGATGGGCGCCACCTGGGACAGCGTGAGCTTTAAAACAGAGTTGTTTTGTAAAGCGCTACTGAGCTGCCAACCCCAGCCCTGCATCAGCGAGACCAAGGAGCTGTCAAACGCCACCGCAAAGGTTTGCACCACGCCAATCAGCACCGAGGCCAAAAACGCACCGGCCAAAGAACCCATGCCGCCCACCACCACGACCACAAAGATCACCGATCCCACCGTGGCAGCCATCGCCGGTTCGGTGACAAAGGTGCTACCACCAATCACGCCCGCCAAACCAGCCAGGCCGGTGCCGACACCAAATACCATCATGAACACACGTGGCACGTTGTGGCCCAGGGCTTCGACCGCTTCAGGGTGTGTGAGTGCCGCTTGAATGACCAAGCCCACCCGTGTGCGTTTGAGCAAGAGCCACAAACCCACCATCATCATCAAGGCCACCAACATCATGAAACCACGGGTGGCTGGAAACGGTGAGCAGACCACGCGCACCGCCGCATCGGCCGCACTGCACAGCTCGGGCGCAGCAGCACCCCAAACCAAAGATAAGCCGTTCAAGGAGTTTTGAACCAAGGTGAAAGCCGGGCCTTGCAAGGCAGGCGGTGGCGCAAATTCCACTGCGGTACGGCCCCACACCAGCTGCACGACTTCCAACACGATGTAGGACAAACCAAAGGTCACCAGCAGCTCGGGCACATGCCCAAACTTGTGAACGCGTCGCAAGCACAAGCGCTCAAACGTGGCACCCAAGATACCGACCAAAAATGGTGCCACCAACAAAGCCACCCAAAAGCCCAACACGCTGTTGAGGGTGTAGCCAATATAGGCACCAATCATGTAAAAACTGGCGTGTGCAAAGTTAAGCACACCCATCATGCTGAAAATCAGCGTCAATCCTGAGCTGAGCATGAACAACAGCAAGCCGTAGCTCAAACCGTTGAGCATGGAGATGAAGAAAAACTCCATGAATAAAACCTGTTCTCCCTGAACCTCACAAGACGGAGTGCCAAGCGAACTTGGCGCTCCGTCGCCAATGACCTCTTAGCCGGGTCGTTTCATCTGGCAGCTGGTGGGCGTGCTCGCCACATACGCTTCAAACGTCTTCACCGGTGCCAAGGTCATGCCTGTGTTTTCTGGGCTGTAGGGATACTTTTTGTCCGCCTTTTGCCACACCGCCAAATACAGCGGTTGCTGCAACTGGTGGTCGGTTTTGCGCATTTCAACTTCGCCATTGAAGCTGTTGAACTTCAAGCCTTCTAGCACTGCGGCGACTTTGACAGGATCGGTCGATTTGGCTTTGGCCATCGATTGACCCAAGGCATTGAACACGTGCACCACGGCGTTGGTGTAGAAGTCGTCTTTGAATTTGGCGTTGAACTCAGCGGCCCATTTGTCGTTTTGGCCGCCCATGTTGTAGTGGGCATAGCCAATTTGATACACACGGCCTTCGCCACCTTTGCCCAGCGCAGTCGGCGTTCCCGTGACGCTGGTGTAGTAGGTGTAGAACTTGCCGTTGTAACCCCCCTCGTTGGCCGCTTTGACCAACAAGGCCAAGTCAGAACCCCAGTTACCGGTGATCACCGTGTCAGCGCCAGAGGCTTTGATCTTGGCGATGTAGGGGGCGAAGTCACGCACTTGGGCCAACGGGTGCAGGTCTTCACCGACGATTTGAATGTCGGGACGCTTGCGGCCCAGATTCTCTTTGGCGAACTTGGCCACTTGGTGACCGTGCGAGTAGTTCTGGTTGAGCAAATAGACTTTTTTCACGTCTTTTTGCTCGGCCATGAAGGTGGTCAACGCTTCCATCTTCATCGAGGTGTCGGCATCAAAGCGGAAATGCCAGTAGCTGCACTTGCTGTTGGTGAAGTCGGGATCCACCGCGGCGTAGTTCAGGAACAAGATTTCCTTGCCTGGGTTACGTTCGTTGTGTTTGTTGACCGCTTCGATCAAGGCACCGGCCACAGAAGAACCGTTGCCTTGCACGATGTAGCGCACGCCTTGGTCCATGGCGGCCTTGAGGGCGTTCAAGCTCTCAGCAGGGCTGAGTTTGTTGTCGAACGGCACCATCTCGAACTTGACCTTGGCAGGGTTGGTGGCGTTGAACTTTTCAGCAAAGAACTGAAATGATTTGATTTGGTTGGAGCCAACGGGGCCCATCAGACCTGAGAGCGGATCGATCCAGCCAATTTTGACTGTCTCACCTGCTTGTGCAAATGCTGACACGCCAGCGGTCACCAAGACGGCGGTGGCGATGAGGTTGCGTGCGAATTTCATGGTTGTCTCCTTTGAAGTTTTAATGCCCATGAGAGCGTACAAGGTTTGTATTGAGCGACAGGGAGGGAATGCCCTAGACACTATCGCGCGAGCGACTGAACAGGCTTCGCCTCACAGCGTGGGCAAGACATAGTCTTTGAGTTGCTCGCGCAGTTTGGTTTTGAGCATCTTGCCGGTGGCACCGAGTGGAATGCTGTCGACAAACACCACGTCGTCTGGAATTTGCCACTTGGCTGTTTTGCCTTCGTAAAACGCCAGCAACTCTTCGCGTGTGACGTGGGCATCAGGCTTTTTGACCACCGCCACGATGGGGCGTTCGTCCCACTTGGGGTGCTTGATGCCAATACAGGCTGCCATCAACACGGCTGGATGAGCCACAGCAATGTTTTCAATGTCGATGGAACTGATCCATTCCCCGCCTGATTTGATGACGTCTTTGCTGCGGTCGGTGATTTGCATGTAGCCATCGGGGTCAATGGTGGCCACGTCCCCTGTGGGGAACCAGCTCTGACCATTGGCATCTTTCACCAAGGGGTTGCCGCCCTCACCTTTGTAATAATCTGCTACCACCCAAGGGCCGCGAACCAGCAAATCGCCATAGGCTTTGCCGTCATGCGGTTGCGCGTTGCCTGCGTCGTCGACGATCTTCATGTCGATGCCAAAAATCGCACGGCCCTGCTTCAAACGAATCTTCATTTGCTCTTCGGCGGGCAGTTTGAGGTGTTTGTTCTTCAGCGTGCACAAGGTGCCCAAAGGACTCAGCTCAGTCATGCCCCACGCATGCAACACATCCACGCCATAGTCGTCACGGAAGGCGTCGATCATGGCGGGTGGGCAGGCCGAGCCTCCGATGACGGTGCGCTTCAAGGTCGAGAACTTCAAGTTGCCCGTCTTCATGTGGGTCAACAGCATTTGCCAGACGGTCGGCACGCCAGCCGCATAGCTCACGCCCTCGCCTTCAATCAGCTCATAAATTGACTTGCCGTCCATGCCCGAACCTGGGAACACCAGTTTGGCGCCCGTCAAGGCAGCGCTGTACGGAATGCCCCAGGCGTTGACGTGGAACATGGGCACCACGGGCAAGATCGCGTCGCGCGCAGAGATGCTCATGACATCGGGCAGTGCCGCCGCATAGGCATGCAAGATGGTGGAGCGGTGGCTGTACAGTGCGGCTTTGGGGTTACCCGTGGTGCCGCTGGTGTAGCACATGCTCGACGCGGTGTTTTCGTCAAACACCGGCCATTCGTAGGTGTTGCTGTGTGGGGCGATCCACGCCTCGTAGCTCATCAGGCCAGGAATGCCGGTGTCGGCTGGCAATTTGTCAGCATCGCACAACGCCACCCAATGCTTGACCGTGCTGCACTTGCTGTGCACCGCTTGGATGATGGGCAGGAATGTCATGTCAAAGCACAACACCTCGTCTTCGGCATGGTTGGCAATCCATGCAATTTGGTCTGGATGCAAACGCGGGTTGATGGTGTGCAAGACCCGGCCACTGCCGCTGACGCCGAAATAAAGCTCCAAATGGCGGTAACCGTTCCAAGCCAAGGTGGCCACGCGATCCCCGAACTCCAGATGCAGCGCATCCAAGGCATTGGCCACTTGACGCGAGCGCTTGGCCACACCGGCCCAGTTGTAACGATGGATGTCACCTTCCACGCGTCGCGAGACCACTTCGCCATCGCCGTGGTGGCGATCGGCAAACTCGATCAATGACGAAATTAACAACGGTTGGTTTTGCATCAAGCCCAGCATGTTTTGTCCTCTGATTTATTTCCGCACGGTCGTGCTATTCCACACCAATGCATTGTGCCAAGACTTTTCAGCGTTTTTCGCGAAGCCCTCTGAAAAAACAAGCCTATGGCTTTCCCAGGACAATCATTGCCATGATTTCCGCCCCTGCTACACCCACACCTGCGCCACTTGAACTCCCCTGGCAGCAGGCCGATGCGCATCTGGGTTCTTGGCTGAATACGCCGTGTTTGCCCACGCCCTTGCCGGCAGCGCATTGGGTAGGACGCAACGACACGCTACGTCAAGCCTTGGGCTTGCCCACTGACTTTTGGCAACACCCACAGGCCTTGGAGGCTTTGAGCGGCAACTTGGTGCTAGTAGGCAGCGCGCCCCATGCCAGCGTGTACAGCGGCCACCAATTTGGCGTCTGGGCCGGTCAATTGGGCGATGGGCGTGCGTTGAGCCTGGGCGAGCTGCAGACCCCCATGGGTGTGCAAGACATTCAACTCAAAGGCGCCGGACCCACACCCTATTCGCGCCGAGGAGACGGGCGTGCTGTGTTGCGCTCCAGCATTCGTGAGTTTTTGGCCAGTGAGGCCATGCACGGATTGGGTGTTGCCACCACCCGCGCCTTGTGCGTCACAGGTTCCCCGGGGCGCGTGCAGCGTGAGGAAATAGAAACCGCCGCAGTGGTCACCCGTGTGGCACCCAGCTTTGTGCGGTTTGGACACTTTGAACACTTTGCCTCGAATGGCGAACATGAGGCTTTGCGTGCGCTGGCAGACCATGTGATTGCGCACCACATGCCGCAGCTGCAGGCCCTCAGCGGCCCGGAGCGCTATGTGGGCTTGTTGCAAGAAGTCACACACCGTACTGCCAAACTCATGGCGCAATGGCAGGCGTATGGCTTTTGTCATGGGGTGATGAACACCGACAACATGAGCATCTTGGGCCTGACCTTGGACTACGGCCCGTTCCAATTTCTAGACGGGTTCGATCCGGGTCATATTTGCAACCATTCCGACCACCAAGGACGCTATGCCTACGCCAGGCAACCCCAAGTCGCGTATTGGAATTTGTTCTGCTTGGGCCAAGCTTTGATGCCGCTGATTGACGAACAAGCTCCGGCATTGGCGGCCTTAGAAAGCTACAAAACCACTTTTCCCCAAGCCTTGGACCAGCGCATGCGCGCCAAGTTGGGCCTGACCGACGAACACGAACAAGACCGCAGCTTGATCAACAGCCTGCTCCAAGCCATGCACCAAGACCGGGTTGACTACACCGTGTTCTGGCGTCGGCTCAGCCATGCGGTGGCCGAGTCCCACCACGCCCAGCATGCGTTTGAGCCCGTGCGCGATTTGTTTTTGCACCGCGAGGTGTTTGATGCCTGGCTCGATACTTATGTGGCACGCCTGGACAACGCCAATCAAGCAGGCGCCAACAACAGGCATGCCACGGGCTTGCAGATGCTTACCACCAACCCCAAATTCATCCTGCGCAATCACCTGGGCGAGTTGGCGATTCGCCAAGCCAAGTCGGGTGACTTTGCGATGGTCCAAGATTTGTTGACGGTGTTGCACACGCCCTATGACGAACACCCGTCGTTTGAGAGCTGGGCAGGACTTGCGCCAGAATGGGCTGCCTCTATCGAAATCAGTTGCTCCTCATGAAAATTCAAAAAACCGACGACCAATGGCGTGACTTGCTTCAAGCCAAACACGCCGAACCCGTGGCTTTTGAAGTCACGCGCAAAGCCGCCACCGAACGCCCCTTCACCGGCAAGTATGAAGACCATTGGGCGCCTGGCAGCTACCACTGCATCTGCTGTGAGGCCAAGTTGTTTGATGCCAGCACCAAGTTCGACGCCGGCTGCGGCTGGCCCAGCTTTCACACAGCTGCCGATGCCTCGGCAATTCAAGAAAACCGTGACACCAGCCATGGCATGGTGCGGGTCGAAACCGTGTGTGCGCAATGTGGCGCTCATTTGGGTCATGTGTTTCCAGATGGCCCTGCACCCACTGGCCTGCGCTACTGCATGAACTCGGCTTCGTTAGACTTCGTGCCCAATGACGCGGGTAACACATGAAACTTCTTCTTGATTTCTTTCCCATCGCCTTGTTTTTTGCAACCTTCAAGGCGTTTGGTATTTTTGCGGCCACCAGCGTGGCCATCGTCGCCACCGTGGCTCAAATTGCGTGGTGGCGGCATAAAAACGGCGTGGTTGAGCCCATGCAGTGGGTCAGCCTCGCCGTGATCGTCGTGTTTGGCGGCGCCACCTTGCTGACACAAGACGAAACCTTCATCAAATGGAAGCCCACTGTGTTGTATTGGCTCATGGGGGGCGCTTTGTGGGTCGGACATTTCGTCTTCAAACGCAATTTCCTGCGTCAACTCATGGGGGCGCAACTGGAGCTGCCCGATCACGCATGGAAAGTCTTGCTGCACAGCTGGGCCTGCTTTTTTGCGCTCATGGGCTGCGCCAATTTGTGGGTCGCGAATCACTTTGACACCGACACCTGGGTCAGCTTCAAATTATTTGGCGGCCTCGGTTTGATGCTCGTGTTTGTGTTGCTCCAAGGCATTTACATGAGCCGATTCATCAAAGAAACGCCTGAAGACTCGCAGCCATGAACATCACCGCCCAAGCCTTGAGCGAGCGCCTGAACCAGCGCTTAACCCCCAGTTTTTTGGAGGTGATCGACGAAAGTGCTGCCCATGCCGGGCATGTCGGCGCCAACGGCACGGGCATGGGGACCCATTTTCGGGTACGCATCTACGGCACCCAATTCATAGGTAAAACTCGCGTGGCGTGCCATCGGCTTGTGTATGATGCATTGCAGGATTTCATAGACCAAGGCTTGCATGCCTTGGCCATCGAAATGACAGAAAACCCGATTGAGAGCAATTGAATGAAAAAGCAAATGGTTTGGACAGCCGCAGCTGCCGTTGTGTTGGCAACGTTGAGCATGGGCGCATCGGCGCAAAACATCGCCATCGTCAACGGTAAGGCCGTGCCAAAAACACGTGCCGAGGCCCTGACCCAGCAAGTGGCCCGTTCAGGCCGTCCCATCACACCCGATGTCGAAGCTCAAATCAAAGAAGAAGTCATCGCCCGCGAAATCTTCATGCAAGAAGCGCAAAAGCGTGGCCTGGATGCCACCGATGACTTCAAGGCTCAAATCGAATTGGCTCGTCAAACCATTCTGATTCGCGAGTTGTTTGCCGAATTCCAAAAAACAGCCGCTGTGACGGATGCTGACGTGCAAGCCGAATACGACAAGTTCGTGGCAGCCAACGGTGGCAAAGAGTACCGTGCGCGCCACATCTTGGTGGAAACAGAAGCCCAAGCCAATGCCATCTTGGCCAGCCTGAAAAAAGGCGGCAAGTTTGAAGACATCGCCAAAAAGCAATCCAAAGATCCAGGTTCAGGTGCCAACGGTGGCGACTTGGACTGGGCTGCACCTGGCAACTTCGTCAAAGAGTTCTCAGACGCCATGATTGCGCTCAAAAAGGGTGAAGTCACACCCGCCGCTGTGAAGAGCCAGTTTGGCTACCACATCATTCGCTTAGACGACGTGCGTGAAGCCCAGTTGCCCAAGCTCGAAGAAGTGAAACCCCAAATTGCACAACAGCTGCAACAGCAACGCATGGCGACTTTCCAACAAGAATTGCGCGCCAAAGCCAAGGTCGAGTAACTCGCCTTTGCCTCTTGCAGACAGCGGCCTTCGGGCCGCTTTTGTTTTTCAGATAATCCTTGTATGTCCTTGCTCAACCACCAACTCGAACTGCTGGCCCCTGCGCGTGATGCCGACATTGGCATTGCGGCCATTCACCACGGCGCAGACGCGGTGTACATCGGTGCCCCCGCCTTTGGTGCACGCGCCGGTGCCACCAATACATTGCAAGACATTGAACGCTTGTGCCAAGAAGCGCATCGCTTCAACAGCAAAATCTTCATCACCCTCAACACGATTTTGCGCGACGACGAGCTCGAAGCCGCACGCCAAATGGCATGGGACGTGTACCACGCAGGCGCGGATGTATTGATCGTGCAAGACATGGGTTTGCTGGAAATGGACCTCCCCCCAATCCAGTTGCATGCCAGCACGCAAACCGACATTCGCACGCCTGAAAAGGCAAAGTTCATGCAGGACGTGGGCTTCTCGCAAATCGTGTTGGCCCGTGAGCTGACCTTGCCGCAAATCAAAGCCATCCATGATGTGCTCGATACCGAGCGATGCAAATTGGAGTTCTTTGTGCACGGTGCGCTGTGCGTGGCCTACAGCGGCCAGTGCTTCATCAGCCACGCGCACACAGGTCGCAGTGCCAACCGAGGTGACTGCAGCCAAGCTTGTCGCTTGCCTTACCACGTGACCGATGCCCAAGGTCGCTTCATCGCCCATGACAAGCATGTGCTGTCGATGAAAGACAACAACCAAAGCGAGAACCTCGCAGCCTTGGTCGATGCCGGTGTGCGCAGCTTCAAAATCGAAGGCCGCTACAAAGACATGGCCTATGTGAAAAACATCACCGGTCACTACCGCGTGTTGATCGACGAGCTGATTGAAGCGCGCCAATATTCAACCGATCCCGAGCGTCCACCGCTCCATCGTGCATCGAGCGGCAACACCACGCTGTACTTCACGCCCAACCCCGAACAAAACTTCAACCGCGAATTCACCGACTACTTTGTGCAAGGCCGCAAAGAGGACATCGGCGCGTTTGACTCCCCCAAAAACCCAGGCATTGTGTTGGGTGAGGTTGTCAGCACGGGCCCCAACTGGCTTGAAGTGCAGCCTTACGACAAAGACAGCGTGCTGCACAACGGCGATGGCCTGTGCTACTACGACCTGCAAAAAGAACTGGTCGGCGTGGCTATCAACCGTGCTGAAACGACGGCCAAAAAAGGTGTTTGGCGCCTATTCCCCAAAGACCCGATCGAGGGCTTTCGCGATTTGCGGGCAGGCATGGTCATCAACCGCAACCGCGACATGGATTGGGTGCGCGGGCTTGAGAAAAACTCCAGCGAACGCCGCATCGGCGCATGGGTGGAGTTTTCAGAAACACCGCAAGGCTTTGCGCTCCAACTCACTGACGAAGACGGCCACATGGCCAGCGCAGCCCTCGCCTGCAACAAAGAACTGGCCAAAGACGCCGGGCGCAACGATGCCAGTCTGCGCGAACACCTGAGCAAATTTGGTGCAACCGTGTTTGAAGTGCTCAATCTGCAAATCAACCTCAGCCAGCCTTGGTTTGTGCCGGCCTCGTCGCTCAACGCCCTGCGCCGCGATGCTGTGGCAGCACTGGAACAAACGCGCTTAGACGCTTACGAACGTCCCTCACGTGCCGCAGCCGTTGAACCCCCAGTGAGCTATCCCGAAGACTCATTGACCTACCTCGCCAACGTGTTCAACCAAAAAGCGCACGACTTTTACGCCAAACACGGCGTGAAGGTGATCGAAGCGGCTTACGAAAGCCACGAAGAGCTGGGCGAAGCCAGCTTGATGATCACCAAACACTGCGTGCGTTTCAGCATGAGCCTGTGCCCCAAACAGGCCAAGGGCGTGACAGGGGTGCAAGGCACAGTCAAAGCCGAGCCGCTGATGCTCATCAACGGCAGCGAAAAACTCACCCTGCGCTTTGACTGCAAACCCTGCGAAATGCATGTCGTGGGCAAGATGAAAAAATCGGTGCTCAACCAACGCATCAAAGAGATGACTGAGACGCCCATGACGTTTTACAAAACGCGTCCATGACAACCCCCCGTTTGGTCTGTGTGTCCGTCTTCATTGGGCAAGTGCAAGCCTTACCTGAATCGGGTCGCCTCACGGGCATGTACAAGTCGGCACTGCAAACGCCGATTGCTTTAGGCATGGATGGTCTGGCTGGCGACGAGCAAGCCGACAAGCGCGTTCATGGCGGTCCGGACAAAGCAGTTCACCTCTACCCCACACGCCACTATGCCCGCCTGGCTGCACAATTTCCTGACGCAGCACCGTTGATGCAACCCGGCAGCATGGGCGAAAACATGGCCACGCCCGACCTCGACGAACACGATGTGCGACTGGGTGAGGTGTGGCAACTCGGCACCGCATTGATTCAAGTTTGCCAGCCACGCAACCCCTGTTGGAAGATTGACGAACGTTTTGGCGTAGAAGGCATGGCCTTGTTCATTGACCAGCATCTGCTCACCGGTTGGTATTGGCGTGTGCTGCAAACCGGTGTGGTAAATCCCGCTGACACCCTGGTGCTGCACGAAACCGCCAGTGACGCGCTCACCTTGCATCAAGCCATGACGTTGTGGCGTGCGCATCGGCCTGATTTGGATGCGCTCTCAAAGCTGGGCGAAACGGCTGGCATCGCCAAGGCTTGGCAGGACAAAATCAAGCAGCGGGTGAGCTACTTGATGAAATGAACAACGCAGCCGAGACTATCCCACCCACTTGCGCGCATTGCGCCACATCCGCATCCAAGGGCTGAATGCTTCGATGCCGCCCGAGGCGCCTAAGTCAGTCCAGCTCATTTGCACGTTGCGGAACACACGCTCGGGGTGCGGCATCATGGCGGTGAAGCGCCCGTCTGCTGTGGTCACCGCCGTCAGGCCCGCCAAGCTGCCGTTGGGGTTGAACGGGTACTGCATCGTTGCCTGGCCGTGGTTGTCCACAAAACGCATAGCGGCAATCGCTTGAGCAGCATTGCCGCGTGTTTGGAAGTTGGCAAAGCCTTCACCATGCGCCACGGCAATCGGCAAACGCGCGCCGGCCATGCCCGCGAAGAACAGCGAAGGCGACGCCAACACTTCCACCATGCTCAAACGCGCTTCAAAGCGCTCGCTTTGGTTGGTGGTGAAGCGTGGCCAATCTTGTGCACCAGGAATGATGTCGGCCAACTCGGCAAACATTTGGCAGCCGTTGCATACGCCCAAGCCGAAGGTGTCGGTGCGTGCAAAAAACTGCTGCATTTGCTCAGACAACACCGGGTTGAAGGTGATGCTGCGTGCCCAGCCAATGCCAGCGCCCAAGGTGTCGCCGTAGCTGAAACCACCACAAGCCACCAAACCTTTGAAGTCTTGCAGCTTGGCACGACCGGTTTGCAGGTCGGTCATGTGCACGTCATACGCATCAAAGCCGGCTTCGGCAAACGCATAAGCCATCTCAACGTGTGAGTTGACGCCCTGCTCGCGCAGCACGGCCACTTTAGGTTTCACGCCAACATTGATAAATGGAGCAGCCACGTTGTCGGTGATGCCTGCTGGCAAATGCACGTGCATGCCGGGGTCTGATGGGTTGCCAGCTGCGGCGTGCTCGGCATCGGCGCATGCGGGGTTATCGCGCTGCTGGCAAATCTTCCAGCTCACGCTGTCCCACACTTGGTGTAGGTCAGCGAGTTTGGCGACGAATACTTCTTTGGTGTCGCGCCAGACGCTGATTTCGCCCTTACCTTTGTCAATGGTGGACGATTGTGGGCGTGTCTTGCCCACGAAATGGCTGTGCTTGGAGAGGCCATGCTCACGCAAGGTTTGCATCACCTCGTTGCGCTCAGACGTGCGCACTTGCAGCACCACGCCCAGCTCTTCGTTGAACAGGGCTTGCAGCGTCAGCTCTTCGCGACGGGCGCTGACCTGTGAGGCCCAGTTTTTGGTGTCGCCGTATTCGGCGCGGCTGTCGTTGATGCCGTCGCCTTCGGTGATGAGCATGTCCACATTCAGTGCCACGCCCACTTGGCCCGCAAAGGCCATCTCACACACGGCGGCCATCAGGCCACCGTCGCTGCGGTCGTGGTACGCCAAGATCTTGCCTTGTGCGCGCAGTGCGTTGACAGCGTTGACGAGCTTGACCAAGTCTTGCGCATCGTCGAGGTCAGGCACTTGGTCACCGGCTTGATTGAGCACTTGGCCCAAGATGCTGCCTCCCATACGGCGCTTTCCCTCACCCAACTGGACCAACACCAAGGTGGTGTCGTCGGTGTTGTTGAGCTGCGGCGTGAGCGTGCCACGCACATCGGGGATGGACGCAAACGCGCTGATGATGAGGCTCACAGGCGATGTGACTTTGTGGGTCTCGCCGCTTTCGCTCCATTGCGTGCGCATCGACAAACTGTCCTTGCCCACAGGAATCGAAATACCCAAAGCTGGGCAGAGTTCCAAGCCCACGGCTTTGACCGTGTCGTACAAAGCAGCGTCTTCACCGGGTTCGCCGCAAGCGGCCATCCAGTTGGCGCTCAACTTGACGCGGGGCAACTCAAACGGTGCCGCCAACAAATTGGTGATGGCTTCCGCCACGGCCATGCGACCCGATGCAGGCGCATTGAGTGACGCGAGTGGCGTGCGCTCGCCCATGCTCATGGCTTCACCGGCGAAGCTTTGGTAGTCGGCCAAGGTCACAGCCACGTCAGCCACAGGCACTTGCCACGGCCCCACCATTTGGTCGCGGTGCGTCAGACCACCCACAGCGCGGTCGCCGATGGTGATGAGGAAACGTTTGCTGGCCACGGTGGGGTGACTCAGCACGTTGATCACAGCTTCTTGCAAGCTCACGCCTGTGAGGTCCATGGAGGCGCTGGTGCGAGCTACACGCGTCACATCGCGGTGCATCTTGGGTGGTTTGCCCAACAGCACGTTCATGGGCATGTTGACGGCGGCCTCAGCCGTTGCGCCTGTGTGATGTGCCAATGAAACATCTTCATTGGCCACGGTCAGGTGACGCTCTTCGGTCGCCACACCCACCACCGCAAACGGGCAACGCTCGCGCTCGCAGAAGGCTTTGAACAGTTCGAGAGATTCAGGCGCAATGGCCATCACGTAGCGCTCTTGGCTTTCGTTGGACCAGATTTCTTTCGGGGCCAAGCCAGATTCCTCAAGCGGTACGGCGCGCAAGTCAAAGCGTGCGCCACGGCCTGCGTCGTTGGTCAGTTCAGGGAATGCGTTGGACAAACCGCCCGCACCCACATCGTGAATGGCGAGGATGGGGTTGGCCTTGCCTTGCGCCCAGCAATGGTTGATCACCTCTTGCGCACGGCGCTCAATCTCGGGGTTGCCGCGTTGCACCGAGTCAAAGTCCAGCTCAGCCGCATTCGTGCCGCTGGCCATGGAGCTGGCCGCGCCACCGCCCATGCCAATGCGCATGCCAGGGCCACCGAGTTGAATCAGCAAGGTGCCGGCTGGGAACTCGATCTTCTTGGTTTGTTCGCTGTCAATCACGCCCAAGCCACCCGCGATCATGATGGGCTTGTGGTAGCCACGTGTCACGCCCGCCACGTCTTGTTCGTACTCACGGAAATAACCCGTCAGGTTAGGACGGCCAAACTCGTTGTTGAACGCCGCGCCGCCCAATGGGCCTTCCGTCATGATCTGTAAAGGGCTGGCCATGTGCGAGGGGCGGCCAAAACTGCTGTCCCACAGCTTAGACACGGTGAAGCCCGACATGCCGGCCTTGGGCTTGGAGCCACGGCCAGTGGCACCTTCGTCACGAATCTCGCCGCCGTTGCCGGTGGAAGCGCCGGGGTATGGCGAAATGGCGGTGGGATGGTTGTGGGTTTCGACCTTCATCAACACATGGTTGGTGGCAGACACTTTTTCGTACTGAGGCAGGTCTTTGCCATTGTGGGTGGCGATGAAGCGCTCGACTTCGTGGCCTTCCATGATGGAAGCGTTGTCCGAATACGCCACCACGGTGTACTGCGGGCTGGTTTTTTCGGTGTGGCGAATCATGCCGAACAGACTGTGAGGCTGTGCTTCGCCGTCAATGGTGAACTCGGCATTGAAGATCTTGTGGCGGCAGTGCTCGCTGTTGGCTTGGGCGAACATCATCAGCTCCACATCGGTGGGGTTGCGTTGGAGCTGGGTGAAGGCGTTCACCAAATACGCAATCTCGTCCTCGGCCAAGGCCAAGCCCCAGCGCTTGTTGGCGTCTTGCAGAGCCGCTTCGCCCCCCTTGAGCACGTCCACGTGTTCCATCGGTGCAGGGTGCAGCTCGGTGAACAAACCCAGCGCTTCATCGCGTGTGCGCATGACAGACTCGGTCATGCGGTCGTGCAACACATCGGCCACGGCGGCCAGTTGCTCGGGTGTGAGTGTGGCTTTGCTGAGCAAGCCGTCTTTGAGCTGGAGGTGGAACTCGGTGATGCGCTCAATGCGCTTGAGCTGCAAACCGCAGTTGTGCGCGATGTCGGTCGCCTTCGATGCCCAAGGTGACACCGTGCCAAAACGTGGCGTGACCACCAGCAAAGTACCTGCGGGGGTTTTGTGTGCAGGCTCGCCGTAGGTCAGCAAGGCCGCCAATGTTTGCTGCTGCGCGGCGTCCAACGTGGCCTCGGTCGCAGCCAAGTGCACAAAGCGGGCACTCAGGCCTTGGATTTGCGGCGCGATGGCCGCCAAACGGGGCAAGAGCTGTTGAACACGGAAATCGCTAAGGGCGTTGCCGCCTTCGAAAATGCTGATGTGCAGAGACACGGAGGGCCTTGGAAAAAAGACGGAAATCGAATCGCGCCGGGCCGCTGACTGGGGCTGGTCGGCAAAGGCTAGATTTTACTTTTTCACTGGAAGGGTTTTGTACACAATCAATCTCTCTGCCAAGGCGGCCAGCGCCGTCGCCCTATCAGCCAGAAATACCATCGACGACAAGGTATTGCGCCTCAATGGGATAATCCATTCATGACCATTTCCATCAAAGACGCCCAAGGCGCGCAAGGCATGCGTATCGCGGGCAAACTGGCCTCCGAAGTTCTCGATTTCATCACCCCGCACGTGGTGCCCGGTGTGACGACCAACCAGCTCGACAAGCTGTGCCACGACTACATCGTGGATGTGCAAAAAGCCATCCCTGCCCCACTGAACTACGACCCATCGGGTAACAATCCTTACCCCAAGTCGATCTGTACCTCGATCAACCACCAGGTGTGTCACGGCATTCCCAATGACAAGCCGCTGAAAAAAGGCGATTCGGTCAACATCGACATCACCGTCATCAAAGACGGTTGGCATGGCGATACCAGCCGCATGTTTTTGGTGGGCGAAACGTCGATTGCGGCCAAGCGTTTGTCCAAACTGACGTACGAAGCCATGTGGCATGGCATCGTCAAGGTCAAACCGGGCGCGCGTTTGGGTGATATTGGCTTTGCCATTCAACGCTTTGCCGAAAGCAACGGTTTTTCTGTGGTGCGCGAGTTTTGCGGCCATGGCATTGGCCAAGTGTTCCATGAAGAACCGCAAGTGCTGCACTACGGCAAGCCTGGCACCGGCGAGACGCTGCACGCGGGCATGACCTTCACCATCGAACCCATGATCAACGCGGGTCGCAAAGACATCAAAGAGCTGGGCGACGGTTGGACCATCGTCACACGCGACCACTCCTTGTCAGCCCAGTGGGAACACACCATCCTCGTGACCGAGACCGGCTACGAGGTGTTGACCCTCTCAGAGGGCAGCCCCGCTCTGCCCGACTTCGTGACCACCACCTGCTGTTAAGCACCTCTTTGCAATGAACGCTTTGGCCAATCTGTATCGAAAGGACAAGGCGGCGTTGTTGCTGGCTGCGTCTGGCTCGACCACCTCACGCAGTGTGAAAACCTTGTTGCACAAGCTGTGCAGCATGACCGACGACACCTTACGCACCCTGTGGAACGCGGCGGGTTTTGACAACGGTTTATGCCTGGTAGCTGTGGGTGGCTATGGCCGAGGCGAGTTGTACCCTTACTCCGATGTGGACGTGCTCTTGCTGATGCCTGATGGCACGTCGCCTGAAAAGGACGAGGCCCTCAAAGCCCAAATCGAAACCTTCATTGGCAGCTGCTGGGACACAGGCTTAGAAATTGGCTCCAGCGTTCGCACTGTCACCGAGTGCGTGCAAGAAGCCTCGGCTGATATCACGGTGCAAACTTCGTTGCTGGAAGCGCGTTTTTTGGTCGGTAGCGTCAAACTGTTCAAGAATTTTCAAAAACACTACGCCCAAGCCCTGGACCCCAAGGCCTTCTTTTTGGCCAAAACCTTGGAGATGCGTCAGCGTCACACCAAATACGAAAACACGCCCTATTCCCTTGAGCCTAACTGCAAAGAGTCTCCGGGCGGCATGCGCGACTTGCAGGTGGTGCTGTGGGTGGCCAAAGCGGCGGGCTTGGGCACCAGTTGGGAAAACCTGGGCCGCAAAGGTTTGGCCACTGACTTTGAGGTCAAGCAACTCATACGTAATGAAGACGCTTTGTCACTCATTCGCACCCGCTTGCACTTGGCGGCCAAACGCCGCGAAGACCGTTTGGTCTTTGACCTGCAACACGCCGTCGCGCAAAGCCTGGGTTTGGGGGTGGAAGAAGATGGCTCGCTCAACGCCCGCGTCGCCAGCGAAGCCTTGATGAAGCGCTACTACTGGGCCGCCAAGGCTGTGACCCAGTTAAATCAAATTTTGCTGCTCAACATTGAAGAGCGTCTCAACAGCAACCCACATGTGTTGCGCCCGGTCAATGAGCGCTTTGCGGACAAGGCTGGCATGCTCGAAGTCACCAGCGACGATGTGTATGTGAACAACCCGCACGCGATTTTGGAAACCTTTTGGTTGTATGAATCCACTGTGGGCATCAGTGGCCTGTCGGCGCGTACATTGCGTGCGCTCTACAACGCGCGCAGTTTGATGGATGGCAAGTTCCGTGCAGACCCGGCCAACCGCGACATGTTCATGCGCATTCTGCAAGCCCCCAGTGGCATGACACATGCGGTGCGCTTGATGAACCAAACCTCGGTGCTGGGACGCTACCTTTGGCCGTTTCGGCGCATCGTGGGCCAGATGCAGCATGACTTGTTTCACGTCTACACCGTGGACCAACACATCTTGATGGTGCTGCGCAATGTGCGTCGCTTTTTCATGGCAGAACATGCCCATGAATACCCATTTTGCTCACAACTCGCCGCCGGCTGGGATAAACCGTGGATTTTGTACGCCGCAGCCTTGTTTCACGACATTGCCAAAGGCCGTGGCGGCGACCATTCGCAGCTGGGACGCGGCGAGGTGCGCAAATTTGCACGTGACCATCGCCTTGACAAAGAAGATGCCAAGCTCATCGAGTTCTTGGTCGCCGAACACCTGACCATGAGCAACGTCGCACAAAAGCAAGACTTGAGCGACCCAGACGTGATTCAAGCCTTTGCCAAACGCGTCGGCAATGAACGCAACCTCACTGCGCTGTACCTGCTGACCGTGGCCGACATTCGTGGCACCAGTCCCAAGGTATGGAACGCCTGGAAAGGCAAGCTGCTCGAAGACTTGTACCGCTACACCGCACGTGCGTTGGGCGGGCGCGCGCCCGATGCGGATGCAGAGGTGGAGTCACGCAAACGCGAAGCGTTGACCATGCTGGCCCTTTATGCCTTGCCGTTTGAAGCGCACAAAGACCTGTGGCAAACCCTGGACGTTGGCTATTTCATGCGACACGATGCGGGAGATATCGCTTGGCACACGCGCCAACTCTCGCGCAGCTTGTTCATCGCCAAGTCAGAGAACAAAGCCATGGGCGTGATCGTTCGGGCCCGCTTATCGCCTGTGGGCGAAGGCTTGCAAGTGATGGTCTATTCGCCTGACCAGCCCGACTTGTTTGCCCGCATTTGTGGCTACTTTGACCAAGCAGGCTTCAATATTTGGGATGCCAAGGTACACACCGCCACCAACGGCTACGCACTCGACACCTTTCAAGTGGTGAGCAGCCATTTTGAAGAGCATTACCGCAACCTCATCAACATGGTGGAAACCGGCTTGACCGACACCATTCAAGAAGCCAAGCCATTGCCTGCCGTCGGCAAAGGCCGGGTATCACGGCGTGTCAAGAGCTTCCCCATTGCCCCCCGTGTGAGTTTGCAGCCCGACGAGCGCGCTCAAAAGTGGTTGCTCAGCATCTCGGCCAGCGACCGTGTCGGCTTGCTCTACAGCGTGGCACGTGTGTTGGCCAACCACAAGGTGAACTTACTGCTGGCCAAAATCAGCACATTGGGCGAACGCGTGGAAGACACTTTTTTGATTGATGGCGCAGCTTTGCAACAAAACAAAGCGCAGTTGGAGATTGAAACGGAGTTACTCGCGGCCTTGCAGGCTTGATTCCCTCTGTGACGCAACGGCTGTTGGTCGTAATTCCTTTTTTATCCATCGACGCTTAAAAAGTTGCAAGAAAACATCATTTAGCTCATTTAATTAAATACAAAAGGATACACTTTGCTTTCAATTTAACTACTTAGGAAGCAAACGTGATTCAGAAAACCTTCTCCTCCAGCATCCTCCTTACCGCCCTGTTCGCAGCCCATGGGGCGTTTGCCGGCATGGTCTCGGACAATCACGGCAACGTGGGTTATGACACAGCCGCTGAGTGTGATGCAGCCGTGAACGCTGGCACAGCCAAGTTTTACAAGTCATACACACACAAACCTGCGTTGCTGCGTGCAGGGGAAAAGCGTGTGCAAGCCATGACGTTGAAAGACCTCGCGATTCCAGAAGGCACTGCCACCTCTATGAATTACCAAGCCAAAGATTACACGCGTGGCGCCTGTGATGTGGGTGTAGGTCATAAAGCAGGTCGTGACGGTGTGGCCCCTATCCTCCAAGGCAAGTACGTCCCCTACAGCCCAGACATGCCTGTGAACGTCTATCTCGACAAAGCAGGCTTGCCCGTACGCGCAAGCATGCGCCAGTGTGACAACTGGTTTGGTGCCAACATGCCACGTCCAGTCGCAGCGGCTCCTGTTGCAAGCAAAGCGGTCGTGACACCGACAACCACAGCCAATGTGACGCCTGTGGCACCGGTTGCACCAGTGGCGCCCGCTGTGAAGCCCGCTGCTGTTGCCGCAGCCATGACAACTGCGCAAGGCGCCATCGGTTACCGAGAAGCACTGGGTGCTGCCGGCATTGTTGCGATCGGCGCCATCTTGCTTCACAACCATGGTGATTCAGGGACGACTGGCTCAACTGGCTCAATCGTCGGCACAGGGGGTACAAAATAAATTTTGATTGTTAGAACATCATGATCCGCACAAGAGCAAGGGCGCTTGCACTGGGGTGCTTGCTCCTTTGCTCTTGCAGCTCGGACATGAGCGCTGGTCTATGGCGCATTCAGCAAGACTTCATGCCCGAGCCCCAAAGCGCTCGCCACGCGCCACTTCAGGCGGATTTACGTTACCTGCTGGTGCAAAGCGAAGGCCGCGAAGCATTGATGGTCTGGGTAGGGACCGAGCGAACTTCCCTGTGTGAGGCCAGCGTATGGGTCAGTGCCGATGGCGTTGTGATGCGGCTGTGTCAAGGGCGTTTGATTGGCGTTTCAGAGCCTCAAAGGCAGTGGCAATTGCTTGATGAATCTGCAGCACTGAACACCCACCTTGCCTCAACCAACCGCAGCATTCATCACCAAACAACCGATCAACAACCTGGCTTTCTCTTCGGCAACATACGTACGGTTGAAAAAATAAGCCTGCCCAACTTAGATACACCCATGCCTTGGTTCGGCAAGCATCCTCAGATGCAATGGGGGGAAGAAAGAGACCATTTATCTGGCATACGCCTGACTCTGTACACGGTGAGTTCAGAACACGATGGAATGGCTGGACAGCGCTGCATCACCCCCGATTGGTGTTTGCAATGGCAAACATGGCCGATCAAGTCTCCGGCATCCAACTCATGACATCTTTCATCCCCCGCTTAAGCGGGTTGGTCTTGGTGTGGCCGTTGTTGCTTCATGCGCAAACCAGCCCCCTCACATCCAATGAAGCGCCCGTCAAACTCATTCCCCCCGTCGGCGTCAATTTGGGCGAGTGGTTGACACAAGACCATCCCGATCTCGCAGGACGCATGTATGCGCCTGGTTTGATGTGGCTTGAACAGTCCGAAGCTCAAAAACAAGCGCAAGACAAGACGGTGCTGTTGCAAGAATTGGATGCGTGGGCCGATCAAAATCCACAAACGTTGCGACAACGAGAAGCGTTGAAACAACTTCTTGAGACCATGCCAGTGACAGGGCGTCAAAAACTGCGCCTTCAAGACCCGTGGTTGATGCAAACGCACCGCCATCTGGCGCCCATGACAAGCTCGGGTGACCAAATCATTGCAACACCTCGCCCTGATCGCGTGCGCGTGATCGGCGCGGATGCCCAGCTTTGCGATGTTCGGTTCGAGCCCACGCGCTGGGCCCTCGATTATTTAAAAGCCTGCGGTGTTCACGCTGGCTTGGACGAGGTCTGGCTGATACAACCGAACGGACAAACCACACGCTTGGCGATCAGCGCATGGAATGCACAAACCCAAGAAGCGCCTGCACCCGGGGCTTGGTTATGGGTTTCTTCGGCGGTTGTTTCTCCCCATTTAAACCATCGCATCGCAGAGTTTCTATCGACTCAGGGCGTTGCTCATGGGAACACAACGCCCCTGCCATTACCTCTATTACCAAGCGAAGTGCCCAAAACCATGCCCATGTCGGCGAATGATTGGGGCATCACGGGGCTCATGCAAACGCCAACGGCACGCACACCACGCGCTGGCTTGGTGGGTCTGACGGTTTATCGCGCTTGGCCTTACAACCACATCACCCTGTCCATGAGTCCTTTCGACACGTTGGAATTGGGCATGCGTTACACCAACATCAGTAACCGGCTCTACGGCCCGTCAATTGCGGGCGATCAAAGCTACAAAGACAAATCGTCAGATATCAAATGGCGCTTTGTCGATGAAGCAGCCACGCATCCAGCCATTGCCATTGGCTTACGTGACCCAGGAGGAACAGGCTTGTTTGCTGGTGAATATGCGGTGGCTTCGAAACGTTGGCAGAACTTCGACATGAGTCTGGGCATAGGTTGGGGATATTTAGGGGCACGTCAAAACATGCCCAACCCTTTGAAAATATTTGGATCACGGTTTGCCAACCGAGCCAACAGCGATATCGGCGCTGGAGGTACCGCACAAATTTCGCCCCTTTTCACAGGAAGAACGGCCCTCTTCGGCGGCGTGCAATGGCAAACCCCCATCAACGACTTGGTGCTCAAGGTTGAGCTAGACGGTAATAACTACCGCCACGAGCCATTGAACAATGAAATCGGCGGTGCGCGAAGCCCTTTCAATTGGGGCATGGCATGGCAAAAAGGCCCGATGGTGTGGAGCCTGGGTTATGAACGGGGCCAACGCTGGATGCTGGGCTTGAGTATGAGTACCGACCTACCTCACATGTCTCGCAACAAATCTTCCGAACCTGCCCCATGGCCGGTCACCCGGCCTGCGGCTTCGACTTTGCCATCTGAGTCGGCCCCGCAGATCACACGCATGCAAACCGTCAAAGAGGCGATAACACTCCAAACGGGTTGGACCGTGGATAGCATTCGCCAAGACAAAAATACATGGGTCATTGCATTGAACCAAGTGCGAGGCATGTCACTGCCCGAACGTCTTGACCGAGGCATGGCTGTCGCGCATGAATTGGCGCCTGACCACATTCAATCGTTTCATTTTGTGCTCATGCAGCAAGGCGTCCCCGTCAGCAGCCGACTGATCGACAGAGCCACTTGGGCCGATGCGCGGTATGCATGGCGAGGCCAAGTTCCTGTTCATGCGTCTGTGCCTGCTGAGGTTGAAATGCCCCAAGCTCACGACACCTCCCCCCTCATACCGACAGGCAGTGTCAACCTCGGCTACCAACAAAACATTGGCGGGCCTGATGGCTATTTGTACGCATTCAGCGCAAGCGCCAAAGGGCAATGGCCATTGTGGCAAGGTGGCTGGGCTGAAGGATCGGTGAATGGACGTTTGATCGATAACTACGACAACTTTCATTACACAGCCCCCAGCAGCTTGCCGCGCGTCAGAACCTACATGCGTGAATACCTCACCGGACCACGCCTCACCTTGAAAAATGCACAAATCACGCAATTGAACCAATGGCGCGATGATGTCTATAGCCTCGCCTACGCAGGGGCCCTAGAGTCCATGTTCGCAGGCATCGGGGCTGAAGTGATGTGGCGCCCCCACACCAGCCAGTGGGCCTTGGGCGCTGACATCAACCGCTTGAGTCAGCGTGAGTTTGATCAACGCTTCAGCCTGCGTGATTACCGTGTCACCAGCGGGCACATGACGGCCTATTGGGACACCCGGTGGCAAGGCGTGGAAGCGAAACTGATGGTGGGTCAATACTTGGCGGGTGATCGCGGGGCGACCTTGGAAGTCGCACGCCGCTTCAGCAACGGTGCACGCATGGGCGCGTGGATGACCAAAACAAATGTGCCTTCTGAAGTCTTCGGTGAAGGCAGTTTTGACAAAGGCGTATTTTTTTCGGTTCCCTTTGATGCGTTCCTAACGGCCTGGTCCAACCAAGCCATGACATTTGCCTGGCAACCTTTGATCCGTGACGGTGGCGCCAAGTTGAACAAAACACACGCCCTGTGGGACTTGACCAACAGCCGCGATGAACGCGAATGGATGCGCTCATCGGCGCCATGATTTTCGCTTTGAAGGCTCAATCGTCGGCGTCATCCAGCCCTGGAAACAACACCTCTGTATAGCCAAAGCGCGAAAAGTCGCGCACCCGCATGGGGTAGAGCACGCCAATCAGGTGGTCGCATTCGTGTTGCACCACCCGTGCATGAAAGCCGTCTACCGTGCGGTCAATCGCCTGGCCTTTTTCGTCAAATCCCTGATAGCGCAAACGCTTGAAACGCGGCACCACGCCACGCAAGCCCGGCACTGACAAGCAGCCTTCCCAGCCCTCTTCTTCGTCATCGCCCAGGGGCGTGAGCACAGGATTGATGAGCACCGTGTACGGCACCACGGGCGCATCGGGATAGCGCGGGTTAATTTCGCCAGAACCAAACACCACCACTTGCAAATCTACGCCAATTTGCGGCGCCGCCAATCCTGCGCCGTTGGCTGCCAGCATGGTGTCGTCCAGGTCTTTGAGCAAGGCCTGCAACTCAGGCGTATTGAATGCGCTCACAGGTTGGGCCACCCGCAGCAAGCGTGGATCACCCATTTTCAAAATTTCGCGAACGGCCATCTGTGTTTCCTCTAAGCTTCGGCGTCTTCAGCAGGGCTGGCATGCGAGGTCACCAAGGCCAACAAGCCCGCCTCGTCCAGCACCTGGATGCCAAGCTCTTGCGCTTTGTCGAGCTTGCTGCCCGCCTCGGCTCCCGCCACCACGCAATGCGTCTTTTTGCTCACACTGCCCGCCACTTTGGCGCCCAAGGCTTCGAGCATGTCTTTCGCTTGGTCACGGCTCAAGGTGGGCAAGGTGCCGGTGAGCACAAAGGTTTGGCCTGCCAGCGGCAAGCTCGCACCGGCGACGGGTTCACCCTCAAGCCAGGTGACGCCACAGGCGCGCAGTTGCTCGACCACTTCACGGTTGTGAGGCTGGTCAAAGAAGGTACGAACGCTTTGCGCGACGATGGGCCCCACATCAGCCACTTGCAGCAATTGGTCCAAAGTCGCGTCCATGATGGCGTCCATCTTGCCAAAGTGGCGCACCAGTTCTTTGGCCGTGGCCTCGCCCACATGCCGAATACCCAAACCAAACAAGAAGCGCGGCAAGGTGGTGTGTTTGGATTTTTCAATGCTGGCCAGCACGTTGTTGGTCGACTTCTCGGCCATGCGCTCCAACGTGACCAAGGCCGTGAAACCCATGCGGTACAGGTCAGGTAGGGTTTTGATCACGCCTGCATCCACCAGTTGGTCCACCAGCTTGTCGCCCAAGTCTTCAATCTCCACCGCGCGGCGGTGTGCGTAATGCAGGATGGCTTGCTTGCGCTGTGCGCTGCAAAACAGGCCGCCGGTGCAACGGTAGTCGGCCTCGTCCTCTTCACGCACCGCAGCACTGCCACACACCGGGCAAGTGTGGGGCATGGTGAAGATCTGCGATTCATGCAAACGTTTTTCGGTGATGACCGACACGACTTCTGGAATCACATCACCCGCACGACGCACCACCACGGTGTCGCCCACCCGCACGTCTTTGCGACGGGCTTCGTCTTCGTTGTGCAGTGTGGCGTTGGTCACCGTCACGCCGCCCACAAACACGGGCGCGAGTTTGGCTACGGGCGTGAGCTTGCCGGTGCGACCCACTTGCACCTCAATCGCTTGTACGGTGGTGAGTTGCTCTTGGGCTGGGTATTTGTGGGCCACGGCCCAACGCGGCTCGCGGGTAACGAAGCCAAGACTCGCTTCTTGCTGAATATAGTTCACCTTATAGACCACACCATCAATATCGAATGGCAAGGTGTCACGCAGTTGTGCAATTTTTTGATGAAAAGCCACGAGACCCGCACTGCCACTGACGACTTGGGTATGCTGGCAAACAGGAAAGCCCCATACACGTAATTGTTGTAGTGCTTGCTCTTGCGTGTGGATTCCGTGATGAATCAAGCCATCCAAAAATTTTTCAGATATCGTTCCTAATCCTTCCCCTGTCGTCGAGGGAAGAATCAGCGAATAAGCAAAAAAACTCAAAGGCCGTTGCGCCGCAATATTAGGGTCAAGCTGGCGTACCGCACCCGCAGCCGCATTGCGTGGGTTGACAAAGGTTTTTTCGCCTTTCTCACCTGCGGCGATACGCGCACGTTGGCGTTCGTTCAAGGCTTCAAAGTCGCCACGGGCCATGTAGACCTCACCGCGCACTTCCAAGACCTTTGGAGCATCGCTAGACAAGCGCAACGGAATTTGACCGATGGTGCGGATGTTTTGCGTAACATCCTCGCCTGTTTCACCATCACCACGTGTGGCAGCTTGCATCAGCACACCGTTCTCGTAGCACAGGCTCATTGCCAAGCCGTCAAATTTCAGCTCGGCCACGTAATCGACCAAGGGGTCAGCTTCGGTCAAGCCCAGCTCTTTGCGGATGCGGGCGTCAAAGGCCTCTGCGCCACTGGCATCGGTGTCGGTCTCGGTGCGAATGCTCAGCATGGGCACCACATGTTTGACCGTGGCGAACCCGTCGAGCACTTGGCCACCCACGCGTTGGGTGGGTGAATCGGGCGTGCGTAACTCGGGGTGTGCTGCTTCTAGCGTTTGCAGCTCTTTGAAAAGCTTGTCGTACTCGGCATCGGGAATGCTGGGCGCATCCAGCACGTAGTACAGATGGCCGTGATGATGCAGTTGCTCACGCAATGCAGCAGCGCGCTGCGCTGGCTTTGTGGGAGGGGTGGGCTCAGCAGCGAAATCGCTGTCAAACAAGTCAGCGGTTGTCATGCTGAGCAAACATCAGCTGAACAAGCGACGCGCTTGCGGTGAGCCAGCCGACAAGTCGCGTGCATCCAGCGTGTTGTACAGCGCCATCAAATCACGCGCAATCGCGCCCACCGCCGCTTCGGACAAGGGCTGGCCGTTGTCATCGGTCACCGCACCGTCCATCACACGGGCAAGCTCATGCGCGGTTTGAATCATGCGGGCAAACGGTTCTTCGTTGCGATCCACCTGCGGCACATCGAGTGACAAAGTGATTTCGCGGATGGCCGATTGCGCGGGGTCTTCAGACATGGCGGCTTGGGTGTCAAACACCAATCCCAAAATAGGTGGCAAACCCACAGTCGGGGCTGGCACCACCATGCGACCGGGAATTACCCCCGCCACAAAGCCCAGGCGGGCCGCATTTTGCTGCACATATCCAGGGCTCCAAGCGGCTTTGACAGCCTTGAGCGTGAAGCTCAGCTGCGCATCGTGCGCACTGGCAAAACCATCGAGTTCACGCGCGCGCGCGACTTCTTCAATCATGTCTGGGAATTCCGGCGCACCATTGATGGCATCGGCAAAGGTTTGGGTCTTGAGCACAAACTCAGAGAACTCAATTTCATTCAACGGGCCCATGCGGTTGGCCAACTGCACACCGGCTTGAAATGCGCTGTAACGCTGGCTACTACGGGGGTATTCCCACAAACCAGTTTCGGCATTCAGGCCTTCTAAGTTGAACAATTTGCTGCCCACCCGGCGGGTGGTGGGCAAGGCGGTCAGCACCGCTTCGCCGGAGATGGGATGTTCGATTTCAATCGAAGCCATTACATCAATCAGCGCATCCAAGCTGGGTCGTTTTTCAGGTTGCAGCAACTCAGGCGAAGCCACGCCGTCCATGACCTTGTCGATCATCGGCGCCAAGCTTGGGCTGGGTGTGGGGGCCGTGTGTTGGGCCGCACGGGCTGCGTGTTGTTGGGCCACGCGGGCTTGGTCGGCTGCGATGCGGGCCAACTCGGCCTCGTTGGGCACACGTTGCGCGTGCAAGGTGGCTTCTTGCATCATGCTGCGTGCCAAGTCGCTCACCGGGTCGTGGCTCAAAGGCAGGTTGTCCATGGCCACCGCAGTCGCTGGGGTTGAGGTCGGTGCATGTTCAAACGCAGGTTCGACCGGCACATCGAACGACGGCTCTTGAGCCACCGCTGCAGGCGTGGGCAAGGTTGCCTCGTTTTGCGGCAAAGGTTCGGCCTGACGCGGTTTGTTTTTACGCGAGGTCCAGGTGCTGTGCGCGACCACGCCAGCAAGCACCACGCCGCCGGCGATCGCTAAACCAATTTGAAGAGTGCTCATGTTGTTATTTTGAAATCAAACGGCATCGGCCATCGAAACGGCCGACTCCATGTCCACGGCAACGATGCGGGAAACGCCTTGTTCCTGCATGGTCACACCAATGAGTTGTTCGGCCATTTCCATGGCAATCTTGTTGTGCGAAATAAAGAGGAATTGCGTCTCTTTGGACATGCTCGACACCAGCTTGGCATAACGCTCGGTGTTGGCGTCGTCCAGCGGCGCATCGACCTCGTCGAGCAAACAAAAAGGCGCTGGGTTGAGCTGAAAAATCGCAAACACCAAAGCAATAGCCGTCAGCGCTTTTTCGCCGCCAGAGAGCAAATGGATGGTTTGGTTTTTCTTACCCGGCGGCTGGGCCATGACCTGCACACCAGAGTCCAAAATTTCTTCGCCCGTCATCACCAGACGCGCGTTGCCACCGCCGAACAACTCGGGGAACATGCGGCCAAAGTGTTCGTTCACGACCTTGAAGGTGCCGCCCAGCAACTCACGGGTTTCGCCATCGATTTTGCGGATGGCGTCTTCCAAGGTGTTCATGGCATCGGTCAAGTCGGCCGATTGCGAATCCAAGAAGGTTTTGCGCTCTGTGGCACTGGCCAACTCGTCGAGCGCGGCTAGGTTGACCGCACCCAAGGCCGTGATTTCGCGGTGCAAGCGATCGATCTCGCTTTGCAAGCCGCCCAAGCGCACGTTGTTGTCCTGAATCGATGCGGCCACGGCCTCAAGATCAGCTTGCGCGTCGGCCAGCAGCTGGGTGTATTGCTCCAACCCCAAGCGTGCGGCTTGTTCTTTGAGTTGCAAATCGGTGATGCGTTGGCGCAAGGGGTCGAGCTCGCGCTCCAACTGCAAGCGGCGCTCATCGCTGGCGCGCAGCTTGGTGGTCAAGTCGTCGTATTCGCTGCGCTTGGCGGCCAAGGCGGCTTCGCGCTCCATCTTGACGTTCAAGGCGTTTTGCAAACCGGCTTGGGCAGCCGCATCGGTCAAACGCGTAAGGTCTTCTTGCGCGCGTTGCTCTTCGGTGGCCACCGATGCTGCTTGCTGGGTGGCGGTGTCGATGATGCGTTTGAGCTCAGCCTCGCGGGTGGCCAAGCTGCGTTGGGCAAACTGTGCTTCTTGGGCTTGACGCTCCAAGCTGCGTTGTTGCTCGCGGCTGTCGTTCAAGCGGCGCTCGGCATTGATGACGGCTTCGTCCAACTGGGCATGGCGCTCTTGGCTGTCCGCCAATTGCATGTCGAGTTCTTCAAAGCGGGCCTCGGCTGTCACACGACGCTCTTGCAGGTCCGCCAACTGGGCTTCGACTTCTGACAAATCACCGCTGATTTGCTCGCTGCGTGCACGTGTTTGTTCAGCCAGCTGCGTCAGGCGCAAGGTTTCGACTTGCAGCTCATGCATGCGCGATTGGGCAGCCGTGGCTTCGACACGCACACTGACCAAACGCTGCGACGACTCGCTATACGCCGCCTCGGCACGCACCAAGGTATTGCGTGCCTCATCGCTGATGAAGGCTTGCGCTTTGGTGCTCTTGTCGAGGTTTTCAATTTCTTGCGCACGCGCCAACAAGCCCGATTGCTCGCTGTCTTGTGCGTAAAAGCTCACGCTGTGGGCGCTGATGGCGTGGCCACTCGACACATAAATCACCTGACCGGGTTGCAAACTGCTGCGCTTGGCCAAGGCTTCGTCCAAATTGGCAGCTGTGAAGCAGCCGCTGAGCCAGTCGGTCAGCAAGGCTTTTTGCCCAGCATCGTTCAAACGCAACAGGTCTGACAAACGGGGCAATGCGCCTTGGGTGTCAGGCGCCGAGGCACTGGGCGCGGTGTAGAAAGCCAGCTTGGCAGGTGGTGCATCGGTTTGGAAAGCACGCACGATGTCCAAGCGGCTGACTTCCAACGAAGCCATGCGCTCGCGCAACGCGGCTTCCAGTGCGTTTTCCCAACCGGCGTCGATGTGAATGCGGCTCCACAGCGCTTGCAAACCGTCCAAACCATGTTTGGACAGCCAAGGCTTGAGCTTGTCATCGGTTTGCACTTTTTCTTGCAAGGCCTTGAGGGCTTCCAAACGGGCCGACAAATCGGCTTGTTTGGCTTGCTCGGCATTCACCGCTTGCTGGGCGGTGCGACGCGCCTCATCCAACTGGGGCACCTGCGTTTGCAGTTCTTCCAGCTGCGCGCTGGTGACTTCGGCGCTCAGCTGCGCCTCTTGCAACTGTTCTTTCAAGTTGTTCAAGCGCACTTCGTCGGGCGAGGCCAAGGCATTGCGGTCGGCGCTCAAGCGCTCATGACGCGCCGTCAGCGCACGGCTTTGCTCTTCGATATTGCGTTGATCGGCCGCCAGCACCTGAATTTGTTGCTGCACTTGCGCCACGCTGCCGCGCTGCTCGTTGCTGCGCTGCTGGGCCACCCGCAAAGCCTCTTCCAGCTCGGGCAGCTGCATGGCTTGCTCTTCCACTTGCGCGGCCAGCATGACGGCTTTTTCGTCGCCATCCATGGCCATGGAGGCCAGGTTTTCAATTTCTTGCTGCGCTTGCTCGCTTTGCGCCGCCCAATGCGCGGTTTGTTCTTTGATTTGAATCAGGCGCGCTTCGGCACGCTGACGGCCTTCCACCACAAAGCGGATCTCCGCCTCCAAACGCCCCACTTCGGCGCTGGCTTCGTACAAGGCGCCCTGCGCTTGGTTCACCTGGTCGCCCGCCGCATAGTGGGCTTGGCGCACGGTTTCTAAATCGGCCTCGATGTGACGCAAGTCGGCAATGCGCGACTCCAAGTCATTCAAGGCTTTGTCAGCTTGGGTTTTGATGCCCACTTGGTCGGCCTCGGCCTCGGCACGGCGCAAGAACCACAGCTGGTGCTGCTTCAAGTTCACATCGGCTTGCAGGGCGTGGTAGCGCTGCGCCACTTCGGCTTGTTTTTCCAGCTTTTCCAGGTTGGCGTTCAACTCGCGCAAGATGTCTTCGACGCGGGTCAAGTTCTCGCGGGTGTCGCTCAAGCGGTTTTCGGTTTCGCGGCGGCGCTCTTTGTATTTAGAGACGCCCGCAGCTTCCTCCAAGAACAAACGCAGTTCTTCGGGTTTAGATTCAATGATGCGGCTGATCGTGCCCTGGCCAATGATGGCGTAGGCACGCGGACCCAAGCCCGTGCCCAAGAACACGTCTTGCACGTCACGGCGACGCACCGGTTGGTTGTTGATGTAGTAGCTAGAGCCGCCATCACGCGTGAGCACACGCTTGACCGCGATTTCGGTGAACTGGCTCCATTGGCCACCGGCACGGTGGTCGGCATTGTCAAACACCAATTCCACGCTGGAGCGGCTGGCGGCTTTGCGGGTGGTGGTGCCGTTGAAAATCACGTCTTGCATGGACTCGCCACGCAGCTCGCTGGCTTTGGACTCGCCCAGCACCCAGCGCACGGCATCCATGATGTTGGATTTGCCGCAGCCGTTGGGCCCCACCACACCGACCAATTGGCCGGGCAGCAAGAAATTGGTGGGTTCCGCGAAGGACTTGAAACCCGATAATTTGATTGAATTCAGACGCACCGAAAAGCCTCTCTATGCAGAGGAAGGATCATAAAGGGCCGAGCCAGGCTCTCACCTCAGTCAGCAAGGCACTCAAAGTGGGTACCAAAGAATTAAATTCAGCACCCGTTGTATCCAGGGGCTGGCTGCGGCTGCTCTGGTACAGCGCGGTCACACGCTGGGCCAAATCTTCCCCGGTAAAGAGCGCCATAAAGCCTTTGAGGGCGTGCAGGGAATGCTCCACTTTCAAAGCCTCGTGCTGTGCCAAGGCGGTTTGAATCACCGCCATTTCTTGCGCCAAGCTCTGCTCAAACGTCATGACCAATTCGCGCAGCTGTTGCGGGTCAAGGGCAAATTCTTGGGCGCGGGTCAGGTCAAGCAACATAAGTGAAAAATGAGTTCGAAAACGGTCACACAGCGCGGGGATAATAGCAGCCATGAACCCCTTGCTTGCGAGTCTTCAGCCCTATCCTTTTGAGCGGCTGAAACAACTTTTCTCCACCGTCACGCCCAATCCCGCGTATGCCCCGATCAGCCTGGGCATTGGCGAGCCACGCCACGCCACGCCGCAGCTGGTGTTGGATGCCTTGAGCACCGCCACCGCCCAGCTCGCCGCCTACCCAGCCACCGCGGGTTTGCCTGCGCTGCGAGCCTCCTGCGCCCACTGGGTGCAGCGTCGCTACGGCGTGGCGCTTGACGCCGCCACCCAAGTGCTGCCCGTCAACGGCTCGCGCGAGGCTTTGTTTGCGTTTGCCCAGACTGTGATTGACCCCAGCAAGACTGGCACGGATGGACAGCCTCTTGAGGCAGTGGTGGTTTGCCCGAACCCGTTCTACCAAATCTACGAAGGCGCGGCCTTGTTGGCCGGCGCCACGCCCTATTACGCCCCCAGCGACCCCGCACTGAACTTCAACGTCGATTGGGACCAAGTGCCCGCCGAGGTCTGGGCCAAGACCCAATTGCTGTTTGTGTGCTCCCCTGGCAACCCCACTGGCGCGGTGATGCCCATGGCCGATTGGGAAAAGCTGTTTGCCCTGAGCGATAAATATGGCTTCGTGATTGCCAGCGACGAGTGCTACAGCGAGATTTATTTCCGCGAAGAAGCCCCCCTGGGTGGCTTAGAAGCCGCCGCCAAACTGGGCCGCACCGACTTTAAAAACCTGGTGGCTTTCACCAGCCTGTCCAAGCGCAGCAATGTGCCGGGGATGCGTAGCGGCTTTGTGGCGGGTGACGCCCAGATCCTCAAACAGTTCTTGCTCTATCGCACCTACCACGGCAGCGCCATGAGCGGCATGGTGCAAGCCGCCAGTATCGCGGCTTGGGACGATGAAGCCCATGTGGTGGCCAACCGCGCCCTGTACCGTGAAAAGTTTGCGGCCGTCACGCCCTTGCTAGCCGAGGTGATGGATGTGCGCTTGCCCGATGCGGGCTTTTACCTCTGGGCCGCTGTGCCCGGTGGGGATGACGTGGGCTTCGCCAGGGATTTGCTGGCTCAATACAATGTGACCGTTTTACCGGGCAGTTACCTGGCGCGCAACGGCCACCAAATCGGCGATGCCAAGGGTTTCAACCCCGGTGCTGGCCGGATTCGTATGGCGTTGGTGGCCGAAACAGCCGAGTGTTTGGAAGCCGCGCAACGCATCGTCGCGTTCGTCAAACAACGCCAAAGCTCTGCATCCTAAATTTCAACCCTGATTCATTTCAACCAAGAGAAGACAACCATGGCTCAACATCAGCTGCAACACATCATCGACAACGCTTGGGACAACCGCGCCAACATCAACGCGACCAATGCCTCGCACGAAGTGCGCGATGCCGTCGAGCATGTGATTTCTGAACTCAACGCAGGCCGTTTACGCGTGGCCACCCGCGAGTCCGTGGGTCAATGGACTGTGCACCAATGGCTGAAAAAAGCCGTGTTGCTGTCGTTCCGTTTGAAAGACAACGAAATCATCAAAGCCGGTGATCTGGGCTTTTACGACAAAGTGCAAACCAAATTCGCCCACCTGAGCGAAGAAGAAATGAAAGAAAGCGGCGTGCGCGTGGTGCCTCCCGCCGTGGCGCGTCGTGGCAGCTTCATCGCTTCGGGCGCGATTTTGATGCCCTCTTACGTCAACATCGGCGCCTACGTTGACAGCGGCACCATGGTCGACACTTGGGCCACCGTGGGCTCATGCGCCCAAGTGGGCAAGAACGTGCACTTGTCCGGCGGTGTCGGCTTAGGCGGTGTGTTGGAGCCTTTGCAGGCCAACCCCACGATCATTGAAGACAACTGTTTCATCGGCGCACGCTCTGAAGTGGTTGAAGGCGTCATCGTCGAAGAAAACTCGGTCTTGGGCATGGGCGTGTACATCGGCCAAAGCACGCCGTTGTTCGACCGCGCCACAGGCGAAATCAGCTACGGCCGCGTGCCCAGCGGTTCGGTGGTGGTCAGCGGCAACATTCCTAAAGTCGCTGCCAATGGCGCGCCTTACAGCATGTACGCCGCCATCATCGTCAAGCGCGTGGATGCCCAAACCCGCTCCAAAACCAGCATCAACGACTTGTTGCGCGACTGATCGTCACACAAGCCCTCGTCGATGTCTCGCACCCTCCAGCTCACCGAGCAACTCATCTCGCGCCCTTCGGTCACCCCCGAGGATGCGGGCTGTTTGGACATCATCACCGCGCGGCTCTCGCCGCTGGGGTTTGCGTGCGAACGGATTGACAGTGGGCCCGACACCTTCCGGGTGAGTAACCTGTGGGCTGTCAAACGCAGCGCACAGCCAGGCGCCAAAACATTGGTGTTCGCAGGCCACACCGACGTGGTGCCCACCGGCCCGATCGAGCAATGGACCAGCGACCCCTTCACCCCCACCCACCGCGACGGCAAACTGTTTGGCCGCGGTACCAGCGACATGAAGGCCTCGCTGGCAGCGATGGTGGTGGCGTGTGAGGAATTTGCAGCGGCTTGTAGCAATCCGGCGATCAACATCGCCTTCTTGCTCACCAGCGACGAAGAAGGCCCGGCGGTAGACGGCACTGTCAAAGTGTGCGAAGCCCTGCAAGCCCGTGGCGAAAAGCTGGACTGGTGCATCGTGGGTGAACCCACCTCGGTGGAACGCACGGGCGACATGATCAAAAACGGCCGACGCGGCACCATGAGCGGCAAGCTCACCGTCAAAGGTGTGCAAGGCCACATTGCCTATCCGCAACTCGCAAAAAACCCCATCCACTTGCTCAGCCCTGCTTTGGCTGATTTGGTGGCGATTGAATGGGACCAGGGCAACGATTTTTTCCCACCCACCAGCTGGCAGGTGAGCAACATCCACGCAGGCACAGGCGCAAGCAATGTGATTCCTGGCACGTGCGTGGTGGACTTCAACTTTCGCTTTTGCACCGAATCCACGCCTGAGCAACTGCAACAGCGCCTGACTGCGGTGTTGAACAAACACAGTTTGGACTTCGACCTCACATGGACCATCGGCGGCTTGCCCTTTCTCACCACACCGGGTGACTTGGTAGGCGCCGTGCAAACCGCCATCCGTGACGAAGTGGGCATTGAGACTGAGCTGTCCACCACCGGTGGCACCAGCGACGGGCGCTTCATTGCGCAAGTCTGCCCACAAGTCATTGAGCTCGGCCCACCCAACGCCACCATCCACAAAATCAACGAGTTTGTGGCCGTGGCTGACTTGGATCCCCTGAAAAACATTTACCGCCGTGTGCTGGAACAGCTGCACGGCTTGGCCTCAGCGGCCAACACGTCCGCACAATGAACCCCTCTCTCACACTCAGCGCGCTCATTGCACAGAGCGCGCAGCAGCTTGACGCTGCCCACACTGCAGGCAATTTAAGCTTCGGCCACGGCACCACCAATGCCGCCGACGAGGCTGCCTGGCTGGTGTTGTGGAAGCTTGGTTTGCCGCTCGACACCGATGTGTCGGACGAGGTGCACAACATCGAATTGCCCGCCACCCAAGTGGCCAGCGTGCAAGCCTTCATCGCGCATCGCATTGCCAGCCGTCAACCTGCGGCTTACCTCACCCACGAAGCATGGTTGCAAGGCGTGTCGTTCTATGTGGACGAACGCGTCATCGTGCCACGCTCACTCATTGCGGAAGTGTTGGCCGAAGGCAGCATCGATCCTTGGCTAGAACCCAACACCACGCGCGTGTTGGACCTGTGCACGGGCAACGGCAGCCTAGGCATCTTGGCGGCACTGGCTTTTCCAGACATCACCGTGCAAGGCTTGGACTTGTCCAAAGATGCTTTGGCTGTGGCCCAGATCAACATCGAACGCCATGGCCTTGAAGGACGCATGACGCTGGCCGAATCAGACGGTTTGGCCCAAGCCGATGGCCTGTTTGACCTCATCCTGTGCAACCCGCCGTATGTGAACGCACACAGCATGTCTGAACTTCCCGCTGAATTCAAAGCGGAGCCTGCGCTCGCTTTGGCCGGTGGTGACGACGGCATGGACTTCATTCGCCAAATGCTGCGCGACGCCCCCGCACACATGCGCGAGCACGCGGTGTTGGTCTTAGAAATTGGCCATGAACGCGATCACTTTGAAGCAGCCTTCCCTAATTTAGATGTCGTGTGGCTATCGACCAGTGCTGGTGACGACCAGGTCTTACTCCTCACACGCCAGGCGATTGTCGAAGGCGCAAACAACCCATGATCACGATTAAAAATGTCACCTTGCGCCGCAGTGCCAAGGTGTTGCTCGAAGGCGCCACCGTCACCTTGAACCCTGGTGAAAAAGTAGGCTTGGTGGGCCGCAATGGCGCGGGTAAATCGTCATTGTTTGCGTTGCTCAATGGCAATTTGCAAGAAGACTCGGGCGAGTTCTACATCCCCACGCAATGGCGCATGGGCCAAGTGGCCCAAGACATGCCCGAGACCGAGCAAAGCGCCACCGACTTCGTGATTGAAGGCGACACCGTGCTGAACGACGCACGCGCCGAGGTCATTGCCGCAGAAGCCACCGAAGACGGCGAGCGTTTGGGCAATGCCTACATGGCCTTGTACGACGCGGGCGAGCACGATGCGCAGTCGCGCGCGCAAGCGCTCATCTTGGGCCTGGGCTTTAAAACCACCGAACTCGATAACCCGGTGAACAGCTTTTCTGGAGGTTGGCGCATGCGCTTGCAATTGGCCCGTGCGCTGATGTGTCCCTCTGATTTGTTGCTGCTCGACGAACCCACCAACCACTTGGACTTGGACGCTTTGGTGTGGCTGGAAGCCTGGCTCAAGCGCTACGAAGGCACGATGGTGGTCATCAGCCATGACCGCGAATTTTTGGACGCCGTCACGAACGTCACCCTGCACATCGACCACGGCAAGCTGGTGCGCTACGGCGGCAACTACAGCAAGTTTGAAGACATGCGTGCCGAGCAAATGGAGCTGCAACAAAACGCCTTTGCCAAACAGCAAGACAAGATTGCGCATTTGCAAAAGTTCATTGCACGCTTCAAGGCCAAGGCCAGCAAAGCCAAGCAAGCGCAAAGCCGCGTCAAGGCTTTGGACCGCATGGAAAAAATTGCGCCCTTGTTGGCCGATGCCGACTTCAGCTTCGAGTTCAAAGAGCCCGCCAACTTGCCCAACCCCATGCTGAGCATGCAAGGCGTGAGCGTGGGCTACCCCGCCCCTGCCGATGCACCTGCGGGCACACCACCCACCGTCATCGTGCACAACGTCAGCCGCTCGGTGCTGGCAGGCCAGCGCATTGGCATCTTGGGTGCGAACGGCCAAGGTAAATCCACGCTGGTGAAAACCATTGCGCGTGATTTGCAAGCCATTGGTGGCGACATGACCGAAGGCAAAGGCCTGAACATCGGCTACTTTGCGCAGCAAGAACTCGACGTGCTGCACCCCGAAGACAACCCGCTGCAGCACATGATTGACCTGTGCAAAAAGCTCACCGCCGACGGCAAGCTTGCTGGTCAAGCCACTCGCGAGCAAGATTTGCGCAGCTTCTTAGGCCAGTTCAACTTTGGTGGCGACATGGTCAAGCAAGCAGTGGGCAGCATGAGCGGTGGCGAAAAAGCCCGCCTCGTGCTGTGCATGCTGGTGTGGCAACGCCCCAACCTCTTGCTGATGGACGAGCCGACCAACCACTTGGACTTGGCCACCCGCGAAGCGCTGAGCATGGCACTCAACGAGTTTGAAGGCACGGTGATGCTGGTCAGCCACGACCGTGCCTTGTTGCGCGCCGTGTGTGATGAATTCTGGATGGTGTCGCGCGGTGGTGTGGAACCGTTTGACGGGGACTTGGACGACTACCAACGCTACCTGCTCGAGGAAGGCAAACGCTTGCGTGCCGAAGCGGTGGCTGCGGCCAATGCGGCGGCGCTCAAACCTGCGGTGCCTGCGGCTGAAGTGGCTGTGCCTGTGGTGGTGGAAGCTCCGAAGGCTCCCATTGCTTCTCGCGACCAGCGCAAGGAAGACGCCCAGCTGCGCAAAGAAATCAACGAGAAAAAACGCCCGCTGAAAAAAGAGCTCGACGGCGTGGAAAAAACCATGGCTGCGCTGGAAACCGAAAAAACTGCGCTGCATGACAAACTCGCCACACCCCTGCCCCCAGCCGAAATTGCCGAAGCAGGCAAACGCCTCAAAGCAGTGGAAGATGAATTGGCTGCGCTTGAGCTGCGTTGGTTAGAGCTGACCGAAGCGATGGATGCGATTGAAGCCGCGATGGCTTAACTCGCTGACTGATGTGACTTAAACAAAGCGCGCACTGAACTGCGCGCTGCACCACATGATGGCGGGAAACGCGCAGAGCCACGCCCAGAAGAATCGGTTCAAGCCAAAGAACCAAAACACCAAGAAGTGAAACAGCGCCGCCACGGCACAAAATACTGCGGCAAGGCGTGGGTCCAACAGGCTGAAGGGAAACAAAATTTCCCACACGATGAAGCCCCACGAACCCAACAATGCCAACCACTTGTTGCGCAAGGGGTGTGCGGGAGACAACGGTCCGTAAATAGCCCCATTCAAAAAGATGGTCATGGCCGAGCCATTGCGCCATTCAGGCCGCAGCAATTTCACCGCCCCCGACATAAAGTACGACGTGATGGCCTGAATCGCGATGTACCAAAACCCGGCTTGCCAGCCCAACTGAACGTTACCCAACGCGCCCACCACGTGCGAGATGAGTAAGCCCGTGAGCAGCACCAAGGTCATGAAGTCGCTGCCGCCGTTGAATGCGCCACGCCAACGGATCAAGATGAGCAAGTTGCCAACAAACAAAAACACCATCAAGGGCAGCGAGGCGCCCTGCACGGCCAGCACAGCAGCCGCGCACAGGCGTAAGACCAAATGCAGCTGATGCATGCGTGGCTTGAACAGCACATCCAGCCAAGCACGTGCTGTGACGTTTGGAATATCTGCACGCTGTAGCTGCCAAGACCAAAACGCATCGTCAGCGGTGTATTTACCCATGCGCAAATACTCCAGTGTTTGAAGGGCCAAGCTCCAGGCAAACAACAGCTCGGTGGCACGAATGGCGACCAGTGTGGGCGCCTGTACCCCAGCTTCTATGAGGGTTTGAATGGACGCTGCACTCAGCATGCGACCACCGGCGACGTCATCATGACTTGCGTGTCTACAGTTTCGGTACGTCCATCCAAGACCATGCGCAATTCAAACTGACTGTGACTGAAGTTGACATCACGCTCGCGCAGCACTTGATGGGTCAAACGTTGCATCATTTTGTAGCTGACCAATTCACGAGGGTCACCACCTTCTGGCAAGTCATGCAAGTCGGCCCAAAAGTGGTCCACCATGTTTTGCTGACCGAGCCCCAGATTGGTATCCGGGTTGTGCACCAGATGGCTCAAGCGACGCACACGGCGTGGGTAAATCAGGATCCAGTCCGACCATTGCAGTTCGCCTGAACTCAACTGCACTGCCGAGCGCGCATACAAATGCGGCACATAGCCCACCGCATGAAAAAACTTCCAATTGGGAAAAAACGCCCGCAGCAAAAACAGCCATGGCCCCTTGATGATGGGGGTCTTGAAGATCAGGGTCGCGATCAGCAGCAAAAAATAGGCAGCAAATAACAGTTCAGTCATAAGTGGTGCTCATTTTATTTGTGAATGTCTTGGTCGCGACCGGCCATTGCATGAGGGTCCACTAAAGCTGAAAGTCTTGCCAGGTGCTGTTGAGGCGAATCTTGTTGAAGACACGTTCGGCTCTGACGGTGTTGGCATCGGTTTGCTGGCTGAGTGAGCCATCGAGGTTGATGCCGCCATGACTGAACGACAAGAAATACGTGCCCGAACTGCCGCCTGGGTTGAGGTCTCGATAGATGCCTGAGACTTGGGCGGACAACACGTTGGTTTGATAGTCCGACATCACCAAGCTTTGGAGCGAGGTATTTGGCAAAGTCTTCTTGTCGGCATCGAGGGTGACAATGGCCGCTGAATCGTCAGCACGCAACAAGGGATAAATCCATTCCAAACCTTGGGTGATGGCTTTGCCAAAAGTGCCGACCATGCCCTGCTCGCCCACAATGGCGTTGTATTTCATGGCCGACAGATTCACACCCATGCGCCAACCATCCAGACCGACGGAGATGCTGTAGGCCATGCGCATGTATTCGCGGCCCTCGGTATAGACGGCCATGATGTTGAGCAGGTCGCCAATGTCATTGGGATTGAACCAGTTCAAGCTCAGCAGGTAACGGATAGCGCCTGTGGCCCGAGAACCAGCGTTGTCCATGGTGAATTCGGTTTGATGGGTACGGCTTTGATAGATCTTAAGTATCAAATCGGTCTCACCCGCCTCGCGGCCTTCGCGCAGTGCGTCTTGCACGCTCATACCGGGCACATCGTTGGCCAGGGCCAGCGCGCGGTCCACCGATTTGGTATCGAGCTGCTCGACCGGCTTTTGCTGCGCTTTGATGAGCGCCGCGATGTGCTGCTGGGTGTTGGGGAGATCTTCGAGTTCTTGTTCGACCTCGACTTTGGACAACACCGATTCAATGACCTCGACTGTCAAAATCCCGTCTTCTAGATCTTGTGGCGGCAAAATAGCATGGGCCAAGTAGTTGTTTTTGCGGTAGTAGTCTTCAACCGCAGTGCCAACGTCGAGCATCTGCTCGTAGCTCAGAGGCTTGTTCAGGAAGGGCTCCACAATGCCCTTGAGTTCCATATCGCCGAGGATAGTGATGCCTTTGAATTGAATACTTTTAAGGGTCATTTCAATTTTGGCCAGGTCCGTATTTTCTTTGGCTGCTTGGGCTTTGTCGCCAGCTTGGCCAGATGTGGCGTTTTCTATGGTGCCCAAAATCTGATGAGGGGTTTGGGGCGCAACGGGGTCGTAGACCTCCAATGCCCCTAAAAAAAGGCATGCAAAGGCAATCGCAGAGATGATGTGCGACCGGCTTATCTTCACAAATTGACAATGAATACAGTCATAAGGACTGCATTAATTGCAAGATTTGTGCCTTCGTGGTTTTTGACTTTTTGACGACGAAATACAACGTTACGCTGCGTCGTTTTTAATTCACCAACGATTTTTTCTTGAACTCCTCAGGCAGGCTGCATTCTTTGAGCTCTGACTCGAGTTGGGCGTCGCCCATGATGTAGTCGCCACGTTTGGCAGCGTTGGCGTTCATGCGTTGGGTGTAGACCTCCGACAAATGCGACACATTGCGGCTGATGGCTTTCATGGTGTCTTTGCTTTTGAGGCCAGATTTCTTGTCGATCTCGCGCTCGTTGGCTTCAGAAAGCACCATATAGTGCTGCGCCAAATTTTCATAGTCCTTGACGCCTTGTTTTTGACCTTTGCGTTCTAAAAGTGCAGCGACGTTCAGTTGCAAGGCCGCACAACGATTGAACAAATAGGTCAGGCGTGTGCTGTCGGGGTAGGTTTGGTTTTGGCGACGCACCTGCTCAAAAGGCATCAATTCAGCGGCCGAAGCGACAAAAGGCAGTGCCAAACAGGTCAACAACAGTAAGGCAGAACTTTTCATGAAGGTGGTGGTTGCGAAGAAGCGATCAATCTTTACCGCCAATGGCTTGAGTTCAACAAGACCATGCAGACTATGTTGCAGGCAACGTCGCCATGGGCTGATCAGAAGCAATACGTTTGATGTAAGCGTTCCATCACAGTGCCAGATCGAAATGGCAGGAACTCTTCGTCATAGGGTGCAGAACTTACCAACGCATCGGGGCTGGCATACATTGACTCAGCCTTGATGCTGAACATTTTTTTCTCGCAGTCGAGCTCGGCAATCGTCTCGACGTAGGTATAAGTCACGCGCTTTTGGCGTTTGAATGCATCGTTGGGTGTTGGCAAGTACTTGGGCTTGTCGTGCACCTTGAACATCTTGAAGATGACACGCGATTGCCAATTGCGGCGCACGCTTTTGTCGCTGACCCAAAAATTGCCATCGCCGAATTTGCCCAAAGCGACCAAGTCTTTCGACGGTTCTTTGTTGCTCAAAGCTTGCAGCAAGCCATTGTTTGGCTCGCCATAGTCCAGGCCGTCGATACGTTGTGCGTGCCCCACGGACAACGCACAAGCAAGGGTCACAGCCCAACACACATCACGAAATTTCATACAGATTAGGTCAGAGAGTTCAGAGCGTGGTCACCCACTGAACCAAGCGCGGCAAACACACCGATTTCAGATCATAGAAGAATTGAATCTTCTTACGGGCGGCACTGCCTAATTTCTCGCGCATGTCGGGATTTTCAAGCAAGGTCACCACGTTGTCGACCAACGTGTCGGTGTCAAAGAAAGGCGTGAGCAAACCGTTTTCTTGGTCTTGAATGAAGTCGCGCACAGGCTCGGTGTCGCTGCCCACAATGGCACAGCCCGCACTCATGGCCTCGAGCAAGCTCCAACTCAGCACAAATGGGTAGGTCAAGTACACATGGACCGTGCTGACTTGCAGCAGGCTGATGAACTTGGTGTGGGGCAAGTGACCGACGAAGAACACACGCTCCCAATCTTTGGGGTCAATTTGAGCTTGAACCTCTTCAGCAAAGATGGTTTTCCAGCTCTTGTCACCTGTGGGCTTGCGCCCGTAGCTGACGCCGTCACCACCCACCACAATAATTTTTGCATTGGGACGTTCTTTGAGCAAACGCGGCAAGGAACGCATGAAAACGTGATAGCCACGGTAAGGCTCGAGGTTGCGGTTGGCAAAGGTGATGACCTCGTCCGCACGCGACACCGAGGTGGTGGCGTTGATCTGAAAGTTGACGTTGGGATTGGGTGCAATCAGCTTGGAGTCAATGCCATCGTGGAGCACCTTGATCTTCGAGCGGAAGGGCCAAGGATAGGTATCGGCCTGAAAATGTGTCGGCGAGACAGCACCATCGGCCAAATCGAAATGCATCACGTTGTTGAGGTTTTTCAGGCGCAAACGGCATGAATCCCCTGGATCATTGCTGGTGAACTCGGGGTCAAAGCCCACGTCGTTCCCCGACTCGCTGTAGTTGAGTTCGCAGTAAATACCGAGTTTGGTTTGAGGCCACACGTCTTTGACGAACAAACTCTCACCCCAACCCGGATGGGCCAACACGACATCGGGATGAAAACCCTGCTCACGCAGCTCCAAGCATTTGCGAAACACCGACTCGGCACGGATGATCTTGGTTTCCAGATCCAGCGCCCAAGGATGAACGCCCGGTGCCGTGCCTTTGCTGGGGTGGTACGCATGCAAGGTAACACCCGACCATTGCGGTGGAACTTCTTTCTTCAAAACCAAGGCATGAACTTCATGCCCCTTGTCCACCAGTTCGGGGGCAAGGTGCAGAAATTGGCCAGGAAAGTTCTGGTGAATGATCAGGATTTTCATGAAATCAAACTCAATCGTTCAACAAGGACTGGATCGCTGCATCCACAGAGCGCACAGGTAACTCAATTTGATCGCCGTCGATGTTGAGTTGGTTGATGTTGAGCATGCCAATCGTGCTGAGCAAGCGGTAGCTACCAATACGGGCATCGATCATGGCGTTGACTTTGTTGGCCAACACGCCAAAGTGTTCCACTTCAGCATCCAACACGGCCAAGGCAGTTTCTTTGCCTGCATCACGCAGTTTCTTACGACCATTCATCACGGCACGTGATGTTTTGGTGGCGTTTTCCAGCAACTCCACACGCTCCACACCTTTTTGGTATTGGTTCCATGCCATGCGCACAGCTTCATATGTTTTGTTGCGTGCATTGATTTCGCGTTCCATCGCCTCTTTTTGATCGTAGGCAGCCGCTGATGCACGTTTGACGGTTTCGCCACCCGAGAACAAGTTCCAGCTCATTTTCAACAGCACAGAATCTTCATCGCGCTTGTACAAGCCTGCCGCATTGTTGTCGCGGTTGTGTGTCACGGCCACATCAAAACTTGGCATGTAGGCTGATCGTTCGAGTGTGATCACTTTGCCTGCCTTTTCAGCAGCGAGCTTGGTCGCCATCAAACGTGGGTTATTTTCTAAACCAAGAGCCAATGACTCATCCAACGTCTTGGGCATGACCTTGACAAAATTGTTCACGTCTTGAAACTTGGCCATCTCTGGGCTCTTGCCGAACACTTGTTCGTAAGAAGCCAAGGCGTCACGCATGCCCTGCTCATAGACAACGCGGCGCTCGCGCACCACTTGCAAACGGGTTTCCGCTTGCAACTCGTCCACCGCAATGCCGCCGCCTTTTTCAACGCGCATTTTTTCCAATTGCAATTGCTTTTGCGTGGTTTCTTCGTTGATGCCGGACAAGCTGATCAGCATGTGGCTCTTCAACACCTGCAAATAAGCCACCATGGCTTCGAGCAACACCTCTTGCGAGGTGGCGCGTTGTTCGGCGGATTTGATGTTGCGTTCAATCTTGGCAATGTTGCTGGTGGCCAGTGTTTTGCCGCCGTTGAATACGTTTTGTTCCAACGTCACGCCCTTTTTCTGGCGATGCAGATCGGTTGGGGTCGGCGCTTGTGGCACACCGTTGGTGGCAGATGTGCTGACCAACTTTTCACGACCCGCGTCAGATGTGACGCTTAATTTGGGATACCAACTTGCATTGGCTGCGCCTTCGCGCTCCTCAGCGGCATTGAGCGCAAAGCTTGTTGCACGCAACAAGGGGTTGTTCTCACGCAAGTAGACCAACTCTGACTTTAAATCGCCAGCCCATACAGGCGAGCCTGCACATGCTGCAAGAACCAAGGCTGTCAGAACTTTTAATTGGGGTTTGTTCATTTTTATGTCCGTTTAAAAAGAGTTAAATCTCACGCAACGCTTCTGTTTTGAGTTTGAGAACGGGTCGTAGCAATGACCACAAGATCATTTGCGTGTCCACCTTGATATCGACCTCCCCCAGCATGCCGGGAGTGATCGGATAAAGACCGGGTTGATCGCCCAACCAAGTTTTGTCGGTACTGACAATGACACGGTAGAACTGCTCTTCGTTCTTACCTATATCGGTGTCCGCTGCAATACCTTTAACCGTGCCAATCAAACCGCCATAGCGGTAAAAGTCATACGTCGAGATCTTGACCAAGGCTTCTTGCTTCAAATTCACATAGCCGCGGTCTGCGGGGTTGAGCTTGAGCTCAATCACCAACTGGTCTTTGAGTGGCACCACTTCCATGATGGGCTCGCCCGGCTTGACCACGTTGCCCGCCGATTGAAAACGCAGGTTTTTCACCACCCCGTCAATCGGTGCGCGGATGATCGAACGGTCCTCTTGTTCATTGGCGCGGCTCAACTCTTCGGTCAAGCTGGCCATGCGGCGTTCAAATTCGCCAATTTCGTTGGCAGACTCGCGTTTGAAACGGGCTTCTTCTTGTTTGCGACGCGCAATCGACTCGTTGATTGCGGCTTGCGAGCCGATGATGGCTTGACGCAGCTGGGCAATTTCACCCACCATGCGTTCTTTGTTGTTTTGGCGCTGGAAGTGTTCGAGCTGCGAGGTCAGCTTGTCTTTGACCAACTCTTCAGAAATGGCCATTTCTTTATTGGCAATCAGCAAACTGCTCTCTAAAGAGATCAAACGCTCTCTCGACTCCGCCATGCGCTGACGGTTTTGCAACACCGTGTTGTCTAAGGCGGCAAAAGAACTGTTGCGCTCGTCTCGTTTGCTCAAATAGGTCGCTTGCTCAGCGGCAATGATTTGCGGAAACTGAACCAACATGTTTTCAGGCCACACAGGCTCGATGCCTTCAGACTCGGCTTCTAGACGAATCTTGGCCAATTTGAGGGTTGCCATGCGGGCGTTCATTTCGCCGCTGTTGATGCCGCTGGTGGCCAAGTCGAGTTGCACCAGGGGGTCGCCCGCCTTCACCTCTTGGTTCTCACGAACCAAGATTTCTTTGATGATGCCGCCCTCCAAATGCTGGATGACTTTGACTTTGTCAAAAGGAATGACTTTGCCAGGCGCAGTCACCACGCGATCGACGCGGCCAATGATCATCCACAAAAAGATGATCACAAACAGCGCCATGAAACGACGCTGAGGCGCCCGCCAGCCGGGGGCGCCCAAATCGTTCAAGATCGTGTCGAGTGAAGAAGGTTGACTCACTGTTTCTTTGCCTGTTAAGCCAAAGCCGCTGCTTTGGGAGTGTTCGCCGCAGGAGCAGCAGGAGGTGTCGTTGGATTGACAGGTGAAGCAACATTGATGCCAAGCTTTGGCAACAGCTGTGAAGCGGGACCTGCCGCCAGCAATTTGCCGCCGTTGAGCACCATCACGCCTTGGCAGTGGCTCAGCAAATAAGGACTGTGTGACACCACGATCACGGTGTGGTCCTTGGCCAGCTCACGCAAGGTTTGCACAAACTGCACTTCGGCTTCGCGGTCCAACTCGCCTGTCGGCTCATCGAACAACAAGACGGGAGGATCGTTCAGCAAGGCTTGGGCAATGGCAATCCGCTTAGTCTGTCCGGCCGAGAAACGACGTGCGCCCTCGCCCACCTGGGTGCCGTAACCGTCAGGCAGATCAATCACAAACTGGTGGGCACAGGCGCGTTGGGCGGCCTGGATGATCAATTCGTCGCTGGCCTCTGGGTTGCTCAGCGCAATGTTGTCGCGCACCGATTGCGACAGCAACTGCGCGGTTTGCGACAGATAGCCCATGCGCTTGGCCAATTCGGTCTGGGTGAATTGATGAATATCCGCCCCATCCAACATGACGCGGCCGTCTGCCGGTGGATACAAGCCACGCATGATCTTGAGCAAGGTGGTTTTGCCACTGCCGTTAGGACCCACGATGGCATGTAAGCCAAAAGGGCCAATCTCGCCCGACAAAGGCTGAATTTGCAAATGCTCGCTGCCTGGGTACTTGTAAGTCACGCCCTCTAAGCGAATCACGCCTCTGGGACGTGGCAATGCAATGCTGCTTTCTTGGCGGTCCAGCTGTTGCGAGAACAAATCATCCAGGCGCTTCTTGGCAGCTTTGAACTGCCCAAAGGTACGCCATTGAGAGACCAACTGCACCAGCGGCGACACCATGCGCCCACCCAACAAATTGGTGGCAATCAAAGCACCCATGGTCATGAATTGACCCAAGATGGCCAAGGCACCAATGCTGGTGACGAGGACCGAGTTGGCGGTGGTCATGCCATGCGCCAACTCGCGGTAGTGATCCGACTCACGGCTGCGCGCCAAGGATTCGTTCATCCATTTGGCATAAAAGTTTTCCCAGCGCTGCTCCACGGCAGGGCCTGCGGCCAAGGCCTTGAGGCTCAAACGGGCTGACGCCAACTCGCTCAGCACCATATCGCGGTTGACCAACTGCTCGCGCTCCGTCTCGGTCGCGCCACGCGTCACCTGCCCCGAACGCCACGCCAAGGTCACAAACGCGGTGATGGTCATTAAAGCCACAGGCAGCAAAGGCAGCGCAATAAAGCCAATCGTCAACAAAGACAGCAGCACAAAGGGCAAATCAATCACCAGCATGGCCGTCGCGCCGGCACAGGTGGCACGCACAATTTCAATGTCGCGGTAGATCGCTTGCCAATACCCGGGTGAACGGTGCTCCAACACCGTGGCGGGCAAGTTCAACATGCGCTCCAGGGTTTCACGCGCCATGGCCACCTCGGCCCTGGCACCAATACGTTGCAACAGCAAGGAGCGACCACTGCGAAACACATGGTCCATCACAATGACCAAGGCCATGCCCAGCACCAGCGCCACCAAGGTGGAATAGCCCGCATGGGCCACCACTCGGTCGTACACCTGCATACTGAATATGGCGGCAAACAGGCCCAGCACATTGATCACAAACGACATCACAATCGCTTGGCGGTAGGCGCTGCGGTAGGGCCACAACAGCTCACGCAACCAGTCTTGCAGGGCTTCAGCGTCGGGCATGGACTGCAAGTCACGGGTGGGCACGCGGTCTTTGTCGACCACGAAATGCCACATCCAGACGGCCGCGTCTTTGCCTTCTTCGCGCACTTTGGCCACTACGGATTGCGCGTTTTCACGCAATTGACCGTAATGGTTGCGTACTTTTTCAAACATCCCCTGTCGAGGGACGACGTCTTCTGGTTCCATGGTGTCAATCTGTAAGGCGCGAACGCAGTGTTCGCAACCCTACAGATCGACAGCTGATGGGATTTGTTTAATTAGGAAATATGTGACGTGATAGAAGTCGAGATCACCGCATAAATGTTGTCGCTTCCGTGTTGGTACACCGAGAACGACGACGAACTGCCCGTCACACCCACAGACGTTGCCACGGCTGTGGTGTTCCATCCACCATTGAGCGTGACATCGTCACCGGCTGCACCATCAATCACCAGCACATGGCCTTTTTGATACGCAGCGTTTTGCACTGCGGTGTTGGTATCACCGGTGATCGACAGCACGTCCAAATGGTTGAGCGCCAAAGACTGGTTGCCCGTGCCCAATTTGATGATTTCGATGTTTTGAACAGCGCTGTTGGACTTGCTGACATACCCATCCATGGCCGTTGGCGTGAAGTTCAATTTGCCATCTCCCTCCATTTCCAAGGTGTCAACCCCGGAACCGCCGTCGATCTTGAAGAAGTCTGTCATGAGTCCTTTTGTATCAGCATCCACGGTTTTGATCTTCAACAAATCATTGCCCGCACCGCCCAACAAGACATCCGCGCCACCGTTACCCACCAAAGTGTCGTTACCGGCATTGCCAATCAAGCGATCAGCCGCATTGGAATTGCTAGGCGTTTTAATGGCATCGGCGTTCAAAACCTCACCCTGGGTCCCCAAAACGGTTTGCACCGCTTGGTTGCTATCCCCTGTCAGGTAGGCGCCACCGTAGAAGATCTTGACATCTGTGGGGCTGGTCAAGCTCACGTCGGCCAAGCCGTCACCGTCCACATCACCCAAGGCTGTCCAACGGTTGGTGTTGTTATCTTGCGTGCGCAGCAACTGAATGCCGTAATCCTGCATTTCTAGCAAGCTGATGTCTTGCCAGCCTGAGGTACGACCAAAGACCAGGTACGACGAGCCGTAGCCGTTGACGCCGCCATTGGCGTTGTCGGCTTCACGGTCACCGGGAGCCTGGAAGATGAAATCATCCAAACCATCGCCGTTCATGTCACCCACGCCGGTCCAGCTGTCTTTACCAGCCAAGTCAAAGTCAACCGCACCCGTGATTTTGAATCCTTGACGGTTGGCCGCCAAGTTACTCAAATTCAGGTCGCCATTGCCCCAATGTGCCTCTTGACCGAACACCACATACAAACCACCGTTGTCTTTGGCATTGAAGTCATTCGGATTACTTGCACCACCATAAGCCGAGATCAAAATATCGTTGAAACCGTCGCCGTTGATATCACCCAACGACGAGAAAGTGCCGTTCACAGTGATGCCTGTCTCAGACACGATCTTGGTGATAGCAGGTGTCACTGCCGCCGTGCCGCTCACGGTCAGGTCCGCCACGTTGGTATTGGCGGTGACGCTGGTAAACACCACCGCATTACCGTTGGCTACACCTGAAGTAAAGCCAGCGAGCGTGCCACTGAGGTTGCTCACCCCTGTCACAGCGCCAACTGGATGGCTTGCAAAGGCCGCAGCCACTTGTGCCGCCGTGGAACCTCCTGTGGGTGCGGTGTAGGTCAAGCCAGCCAAAATAATGGTTTGGCCAGCTGCCACATCGCCGAAAGTGACCACGGCAGACTCCGTGGTGCTCACACCACCTTGGGTCACCGCCGCACTGGTGCTCGCACCTGCCCGGCTCGATACCCATGAACCGCTAGGTGCTGTCCACGCACTGGCGTTGGCAGAACCCCAGACGATGAAGTTATCCACCCCTCCGTTGCTGGACACCATGATGTCGTCGTAGCCATTGCCATCCACGTCACCAAGTTTGGCAATCTGGTTGAAGTTGCCGATATCGACCGCATTGCCCAAGCCATTGACCGATTGGTTAAAACCTGCACCCACATTGCTGTGGCCAAAATAAATCTGACCATCGCCACCGTTCATGAAGTCGTCATAACCGTCCGCGTTCAGGTCACCCAGTGACACAGGCGCCCAGTTCGTCCCAATCACAGAGCTTGTGTTGGCACCTGCGTACACCACATCGGCCTTTGTGGAGCTGGTGTTGTAGGTGTAAGTGGTGTTGACGCTTGGCACTTCCCATGAATTCAAGGGCGTGTAGGGTGTACCCACCACGCTATCCCAGTAAAGACTGACTGCGCCTGTTGGCAAGGCGTTGGCTTCGCCGGTGGCGCCACCCACGTCGGTGCTCAACGTGGTCTCAGTCACCGAGCCTGTTTCACGGTTAACCAAGGTCTTGTTGCCACCTTCGAACATGTAGATACGACCCACACTCGAGGTTGCCCAAGAGTCTGAAGACACCGTGTTTAGTGTCCGATCACCGATTGAGTAGCTCATCGAATTGGTGCCCGTTGCCGTCACCACAAAGTCTGACTTGCCGTCACCGTTGAAGTCACCCAATGAACCCAATCCGTTACCGAAGCCCTCGCTTGCCGAAGCTGTCGATGTCAGCGTGACATAGCTGGCATTCGCACCCGAGGCCGCTTCTGAAGTACTGATGTTGAAGCTGCCTAAGCCGTTGGCGCTGCCGTACACCACGTAGACATTGCCTGACGAATAGGTATAGGAGCTCAGCCCCGCAGCGGCAGAAGTCCAGTCTGTACGAACGTAGGCTCCGCTGCTGTTGTAGACGTTGGTGTAGTAGTCCTGACGCCAAATATAGCTGGCGTAGGTGTAGTTGATCCCTGCATCGCGCATGGCGAAGTCCATCAAACCGTCGTTGTTCACGTCACCCACAGCTACCAACCAGCTGTTGTTTTGCGCATCTGTTGTACCGTTGTAGCTGATGGTGTCAATACGGAACTGGGGTGTCAGCACCAGTTTGTCGTTACCAGCACCACCCGCCACGCTGTCTGCGCCACCCAAAGGTGCGAGGGTGTCGTTTTGCGACCCACCGGTGACCGTGTTGCTGGCATCGGTGCCAACCAAGGTGCTACCGGATGTTGTGTGTGTCGTGTCAATGGCCGCTTTACCGGTCACCAGTACTTTCACACCATCCTGGCTGTAGACCTTGTCGCTTCCAACGGTAGTTTCTGTCCATTTCGTGAAGTCATTCAACACAACGACATCGTCTGAATCAGCCATCACCTTCAGCTGGTTACTGGTGCTAGACATTTGACGCACGCTGGCCAAGTCCAAGGTGATGGTTTGTGCACCCGTGCTACCCGTGTCGGCGTTGAGCAAGTCAATCACCTCCATGTTGCGCACGGTGGGCAAACCACCTTGGGTGAAGTTGGTCGTGCTGGTGGTGATGTACAGGCTGTCTGTGCCATCGCCGCCATCGACCCAGGAATCCACAGCGTCAAGCACCAACACGTCATCGCCGGCTTGGCCGTACAAGGCATCGGCACCTGCATCGCCCGACAACCTGTCGTTGCCATCGCCACCGTACAAGATGTCTGCACCGGCCCCGCCTTGGATGTTGTCGTTGCCGGACTGCCCCCACAGTTGGTCGTCGCCAGCAGCACCCAAGAGGGTGTCATTACCGGCATTGCCTTCCAACCAATCGGCGTTGGCACTGCCAGACAGACTGTCATTGAACTGACTGCCCAACACGCGTTCAATGGTCACCAGGGTATCGGTGCCAATGGCAGTACCCGTTGCCGTGCCAGCTGTGAGATCAACAGTCACCAAAGCACCGGCAGTGCTGTAGTCCGCCGTGTCCAGACCGTCACCGCCTTCTAGGCTGTCGTTACCGGCACCACCGATCAAGGTGTCATCGCCGGCAAGTCCTTTGAGAGTGTCCGCTCCGTTCAAGCCCAGCAAGATATCGGCGTTGACCGTACCTGTGACCGAATCATTCAAGGCATCTGTACCCGAAAAGCGCACGGTCGCTTCAGCAGATACGGCCAGCGTGGCAGTGGTCGCACCGCTGGTACCCGTCCAGTTGTGCATGAGTGTGCTGCCACCAGCCGTGTTGAAGGTGGAAGACATGCTCCAAGTGCCCACCAAATCGACCACATCTTGACCGTCGGCATAGACGGTCAAAGCGTCGACCGTGGAGGATGCACCAATCACGCCATCAACACTCAGCGTCAGACGGGTGCTTTGTGAACCGCGCATTTCGATGGTTTCGATGTTCTTGATTTGGTTGGCAGTGACTGCCGCGGCCAAATCGAGGTTCGCATCGCGCACGATCAAGGTGTCCGTGCCCGCGCCACCATCCAACAAGGCATCGGCGGCGTCATACACCAACGTGTCATTGCCAACACCGGCTTGGATGCTGTCAACACCGGCACCACCATCGATCCAGTTGTCGTTGGTGTCGCTTGCCGTGATGGTGTCGTTGTAGCTACTGCCTAAGATGTTTTCAATGCTGTAGAGGAAATCCGAGCCCGAGCCGCCGGTCACACTGCCTTTGGCTTCGCCATTGAGAGTGATCGCCACTGCGGATGTGGCGTCCGAGAAGTCGGCCGTATCCACACCCAAGCCACCCACCAAGGTGTCGTTGCCCGCGCCGCCACGCAGCCAGTCGTTGCCCAAGCCACCTTCCATGCGGTTGGCGGCGGATGAGCCGATCAGCCAGTCGTCGCCAGAGCCTGTTTTGACCCACTCGATGCTGCTGAGCGTGTCGACATCACCGTTGGCGGTCGTCACTGCGGTGAGACTGGCCACACCGTTGTAAGTGTCAGCGCTCAAGTTCACGCGCACAGCGGCAATCCGGTCCCCGTAATCGACCATGGAATTTGTGTCGACATTGCCCCCCGTGACCCATTGAGTGCCACCTGTCAGGGTGTCTGGGGTGGATGCACCACCGCGCAACACGTCTGTGTTGACGGCTTGGTTGACCCACACAGTCAAAGCGTAGCTGACGTTCGATACCACATAGGTCTTTGTGAAGGCACGGCAATCAATCCCGTTGTCTTGCACCGTGCTTACCCCTGCAGTCCAGCCAGTGTCATTGAACAAGACGCTGTCACCTGCCACCCCATGAACAATCAGTTTCTTGGTGTGATCAGAGCCCGCCAACACATCGGTGGTCATCTTGTAAACACTCGCCGCATCCAATACCAGGGAGTTCCCCACATTGACCTCAGTCAAGGTGTTGTAGGCCTCGGCCTTGTCCAAGTCCACCACTTCAATGTCTTTGAAGACCACCGCACTGTTGGTCAAGTCGGTGTTGACGTAACGGGTGTAAATCGTGTCACGCCCTGCACCGCCGTCCACGCTTGCATCGGCAAGGTCTAAGAAGAAAACGTCATCGCCGCCATCGCCTTGCAGCGTGTCTGCGCCATCACCGCCCCAGATCGTGTCGTTTCCGTCATTGCCCTTGAGGTAGTTGGCCACCGAGGAGCCCAGCAAAATGTCGTTGGACGAACCGCCGTAGGCGTTTTCAATGCCATAGATCGTGTCCGTACCACCCAAACCGTCCACCGCCGTATAACGCGCCAATGTCACGCCACCAATGGTGTGACCCGCCGCGGTGTCGAAGTCCAGGTTCACCTGGACCGAGCCTGTCGAGGCGCTGTAGTCCAAGGTGTCGACACCACCCAAGGTTTCGTAATAGAACCTTGTTGTGCCATTGCTATCGTCGTATATCGCCACGGTGCGTTGGTAGTCACCCCCATAAATCGTGTCGTTGCCCATGCCACCCACAAAGGTGTCATTGCCCCATTCGAAAGTGTTGTCACCCAACACGTCGTTGCCATCGCCGCCATACAGCAAGTCGTCACCCAAACCGCCCAGCAGCGTGTCGTTGCCTGCACCACCGATCAGCGTGTCGTTACCCGCCTCGTAATAGTATGTACCGTTGTAAACAGTTGAGTAGGTAATGATGGCACCCAAACGGTCATCGCCATCGCCACCGATGATCAAGTCGTTGCCGCCGCCACCGCTTAAGGTGTCGTTACCGGCGCCGCCATCGATCTTGTCGGCGTCATTGGTCACCCATTCAATCGTATGACCGTAGTAGTAAGTCGATTTTGCACCACCACCCAAAATGTAATCAGCATCAGCGCCACCTAATAAGGTGTCATCGCCTTGGCCGCCGTAAATCGTGTCGGCTCCAACGCCACCCTCAATGTAATCGGCGCCTGTGACACCGTCATCGGTCGAGCCTTGGCCGTACAGCACGTCAGCGCCTTCACCACCCAAGATGGTGTTGTTGTCAGCGCCACCTTCGATGGTGTCATTGCCGGCATAACCTTCCAGACTGTCTGCCCCCGCGTTGCCGTTGAGGTAGTTGGCGTTGCTGTCGCCGAATACCACGTCCGCACCGGCACCGGCACGGATGTATTCAACGCCGTACAACTGATCAACCACCGCACCCGCTTTGGCAGTGCCTGCTGTCAGGTCAATCGTCAAGGATGTTGAAGACGAAATACCGCTGTAGTTGACGGTATCAATACCAGCACCGCCAATGATGGTGTCGGCTGAACTACCCGTGGAATCTACAAACTGATCGTTGCCGTCTCCCATGTCGATACGGTTATTGGTCGCCGAGTTATCGACCACCACATCGGCACCCGAACCTGTTTTGACCCAGTCAATCGCATTGCTTGATTGCGTCAACGCATTTGTCTGCTCAGCCGTCTCCATGCGCTTCATGGTGTTGGCATTGACGGTGACAGAAACTCCACTTGGATCTGTGAAAGTGTAGTTACTGCCACTCAAGTTGATGTACGCATAACTCGTCAGATGCGATTCTTCTAAGAGATCAACGCCAGCCAAACCTACGATAGCTGAGCTGGATGTCCCAGTACCGCTCAAGATATGGGCATCAAGCATGATGCCGTCTTGAACGAAAACAGTGGCATCCACAACACCGCTGGTAGACACCGTGAATTTTGTGTAACTATGACCGTTGATTTGCACTGAAGAACCGGCCGTTGCCCATGTGTCTGCAAACATGACCGCGTCTCCCACTTCGCCATCAATTCTGAGCGTAGCGTGGTCGTTGGTCATGGCAATCACAGAGGCCTTATCCAACACAATGGTGTTGCTGGCACCGGCACCTCGCAATTGAAGGTCAATCACTTCAATGTCTGTGATCTTGTTGTAGGTGGCGCTCGGCGTAAAGTCAACAAACGTATCGGCCACGGCCAAGGTGTCCACGCTGGTGTCATGGCTCACCAAATCGGCCACATTGCCAGAGGTGGTGTTCGAGAACACCACCGTGCTGCCTGCTGCTGTGCCCGTGGAATAGCCCGTCAAGGTTCCCATGCCGGTCACCGCAGCACCGGCAGTATGGCTAGCAAATGCGGACGCAACTTGTCCAGCTGTTGCACCACCTGATGGTGCAACAAACGTGAGCCCCGCCATGCTGACCGACTGGCCACCGGCCAAATCGAAGAAGTTGACCATCACGGTCTCTTTGGCACTACTTGAACCAGAAGCACCATCGTTGGTGATGGTGGTCAGGTACGACGTGAGGTCCATGGCCGTACCACCCACCACCATATCGGTGACGTTAGCTCGGTCAGTACTGGTGAAAGTCACCACGTTGCTGCTCACCGAACCCGACGAGAAGCCCGTCAAAGTGCCGGTAATGTGTGTCCCTGCTGCAAAAGAAGCGCCATCGGCATGGGTGGCAAACGCAGTCGCTACGTCATTGGCGGTGGCACCTCCCGGTGGTGCGGTGTAAGTTGCTCCAGCCAAGGTCAGCGTTTGACCTTCGGCCAGCGCAGTGAACGTCACGTCGACGGTTTCGTTGGTGGCCAAATGGCCTTGTGTAACCGATGACACAGGCACTGGGCTTGTGGCAGTCACTGTGAGATTTGAAACATTGGCGTGGGGAGTTGTGCTGGTAAATACAACTTCACTAGCACCACCACCTGTTGCGGCATTAAAGCCAGACAGAGTTCCACTCAAAAAAGCGCTGGCGACAGTTGCGGCATCCGCACCATTAGATGGTGCGGTATAGGTGAACCCAGCCATCGTTATCGTTTTACCTGCAGCCAAATCAGTGAAGGTCACTGTCGCCGTTTCATTAACGGCGGCAATACCTTCGGAAACAACGCTGGTTGGTACGCTAGCAGTTTCTGATACCACCAAGTTACTCACATTGGTATATGCAGTGGCACTGGTGAAAACCACCACTGCACCGCTGGCCGTACCGCTTGAGAAGTCTGCGAGTGTGCCACTCATCGTGGCGGTTGACAGACTGGCACCTACAGCCAAACTGGCAAACGCAGCGGCCACATCATTCGCCGTGGTCGCCGCAGCAGCTGTGTAAGTTACGCCAGCCACTGTCACGCTGTCGCCTGTATTCAAGTCAGTGAATGTCACTGTTGCCGTTTCAGTGCTACCAGCACCGTCAACGATCACAGGCGTAGGTGCAGCGGAGGTCACAGTGACCGTCAAATCCGCTACGGGGGCATTGCTCGTGGCACTTGTAAACACCACATCGTGCCCATTGCTCACAGCAGCGCTAGAGAAATCAATCAGTGAGCCCGTCATATTAGGCACGCCAGCCAAGCTTGCAGCTGCTGCATGGCTGGCAAATGCTGCAGCCACGGTCGCAGCCAAGGTCACAGCGCCTGCCGGTGCTGTGTAGGTGGCACCAGCAACAGTCACGCTGTCGCCAGGGCTCAGGTCCGTAAAGGTCACTGTGGCTGTTTCAGTAATACCACCCACGCCGCCATCGGTTTTGACGATGCTAGGCGCTGTGATGGTGGGCTGTGTCACGGTGCGCACATCGACATACGAAGTACCGTCTACCAACAGGTCCGTCACATTGCTGTTAGGTGTTGTGCTGGTCAACACCACCACGCCGTCACCTGCAGAAGCTACGGTGAAGCCTGAAAGGGTTCCCGTCAAATGGTGCGAAGTAGAGGCAACGCCTGTTGCGAAATCTGCCGCCGCGTCTTTGGCACTTGTTGCACCGCTAGCGGTGTAGGTCAAACCACCCAGGCTCAGGGTTTTGCCAGATGCCATATCGGCAAAGTTCACAACAATGCGTTCAGTCGACGAACCAGTTCCTTGGTATTGCAAGATCACATGCTCGGTGGTCACTTTGTCATCCGCACCACCCGAAATGATGGAATCAGTGCCATCGAAGTACAACACATCGTTGCCAGCGCCACCGTAGAGCAGGTCTGCACCTGCGCCGCCGATCAAGGTGTCATCACCTGACGCACCCAACATGGTGTCTACACCTGCACTCGCATTCAGAACGTTGTTGTCTGAGCTACCTAACACCAGGTCTGCACCAGAACCGGTCAAGATGTTTTCAATGCTTACCAAGCTATCCACGTCGCTGCCAGAAACAACGGTGACCGCATTTATGCGGAGGTTGGCGTTCATACCACTGGTGGTATAGCTGTAGTCAGCTGTGTCGTTGCCCGTGCCACCATTGAGGGTGTCGTTGCCTGCATAGCCAATCAACCAATCGTCGCCGGTACCTCCGGTCTGGCTTGTGGCTGTAGTAACGCCTATGCTTTGCCAAGTCCAGTTGGTCGCAGTGACTGTGACTTTAGGGTTCACCGTCACCACAATATTGCTGTTGGTGCTAGATACGTACTTGTTGTATTGATTGCTGGTATCAGTTGTGCGCAACCAAGAACCGTCGCTGCCCAAATCAACCGTGTCACCCCAATCACCTTCAATTTTTAAGCTGCCGCCCGACATGGCCAGCACTTGGGTTTGGCTCAGCTTGAGCGAGTTGCCAACGCCCAAGGGGTTGGCCATGAGGTCAATGACCTCAACTCCTGTGACCACAGGTTTGTCTGCCACCGTCAAATCGGTCACACGCAAGTTTGTCTGCAACACATCTGTGCCGCTGCCACCATCGACAGTTTGTGTTCTGGAACCCAAGATGAGGGTGTCGTTACCGCTACCGCTACCGCCATACAGTTTGTCGAAACCCGACACACCGTTCAAGGTGTCATTGCCCAAGCCACCTGTGATGCTGTCGTTGGCAGATGAACCTGTTAACGACTCGCCTGCATTGGTGGTCGAATTCACAGCCGTATAAGAGCTGACGCTGAAGTCCAGTGCTGTAACCGTCGAGTTGCTGAGAGGCGCAGCCGCTGTCCCTGCAGTGGCTGTGGCTGCAACAAATCCAGTCGTGCTCAAGTCTTTCAAGAACAGATTGGTCTGTGCGATGTTCGTTGTGGTGTCGGTAAAGGTCAGATTGTTGGAGAACTGAACCGTGACCGTTGCACTGTTGTACGTGGCTGTGTAGGTTTTAGCAGCGCTGCCATTGATTTGGGTTTCACCGCCATTGACGAGGGTCCAGTTGGCCCAATCGCTCAAGACCAGCATATCGCCCACATCGCCATCGATGCGCAACACCTTGTTGCCATCGGTCATCGCCGCTACCGACGCACGGTCCAGCACCACCGTGGTGGCATTGCGGCCCTTCAGGTCGATGTACTCAATGTTGCTGATGCCTGTGGTGGCAGATGCCAACGTGAAATCGTAGCTGTTGCCACCCATTTGTAGGGTGTCCGTGCCAACGCCACCGTCGATGGACGTGCTTTGCGTCCTCAAGGATCCACTGATGTTGGACAAATGCACATTGTTGGCTGGCAAAGAGGAAGACTCCCACACCACCATGTCATTTCCATCACCACCTAACAAGGTGTCATGGTCGTTGCCACCGATCAAGGTGTCGTCACCCGCACCGCCATTGAGCAAGTCATCGCCAGCTCCGCCGACCAGGCTGTCGTTGCCACTGCCGCCATACAGCGCGTCGCCCGATGCGCCACCGGTCAAGGTGTCGTTGCCGGCATAACCCTGAATCGTGGCGGCACCTGCGGGTGCAGATGGGGCATCGGCCCCATCGGTGCCGAGAATTTTGCTGGCACTGGCTGCTTCTGTGCCAATGGCATTGGCGACTTTCAGAGTCCAAGTGCCATCTGTGTAAGTGTTGTAGCCGCCAACAACACTGGCCGTACCCAACCCACTGACGTTGACCAGATCAACCGTGTCACCTTCAATCGTCAAGGTCTTGTTGTTACCAGCCAAACGATGCAAGGCTGCTGCGTCAATGGCCAGAGTCTGAGGGGTTTCAGCATTGAGTTGAATCACCTCAATGCCTGAGACATCCGGCATGGCCCATGTCAGGGTGAAATCCACCGAGGTGTCGTTGATCAGCAAGGTATCTGTTCCCACGCCGCCAGTGATGGACACATCGGCTTTGTCAAATACCAGCGTGTCACCGCCGCTACCCGCCACCAGAATGTCGGAGCCTAAACCGCCATCCAAGGTCATGGATGCGCCGGCGGTGGCATTGGTGACAGCAGAAATCGTGGCGCCCGCTGTCAGTGTCGTGACAAATTGTCCCAACGCTGTAAATGAAACGTTGCCCACCGTCAGTGTTGCCGCCTGTGTGCTTGTGCCTTGAACCAGGTTGGAAATCGTCGATACCCCAGCCGTCAAGCTGGTTGGCATCGCCACATCGGCGATGAAGTCAACGCCGCCCACCCTCAAGGTCGTTTTGCCTGATTGGCCATAAATCACATCGTCGCCAGAGCCGCCCACGACGGCTTCCAGGTTCAACAAGGTGTCAACGCCGCCCAAACCATCGTTGGCTGTGCCGCTTGCAACGCCACGTTGAGCTTCTTTGGTGAAGTTGACAATGACAGACTCTGTTTGACCGCTGTAGTCGAGCGTGTCTGTGTTCAGACCGCCGTCGAGGGTGTCGTCGCCCGCACCGCCACGCAAAGTGTCGTTACCGTCGCCACCCACGAGCGAGTCATTGCCAGCCCCGCCATCGATCCAGTCGTTACCGCCGTTGCCCAACACCGTATCGGCACCGCTGCCAGCATAGATGGTGTCTTGGCCCAGGCCCGCACTCACGCTGTCAGCCCCTGCATTGGTCACGATGAGCGCGTTGTTATCACCGCCGTTGACCACATCGTTACCTGAACCTGTGCGGATGTTTTCAATGCTGATCAAGGTGTCGACCGAACCGTAACCATCGATCGCTGTTCCGGCAGCCACTGTGAAGCCGCGAACCGTCAGAGTTCCGGAACTCTTTTGGTTGACATACACGTTGCCGGTTTGTGTGCTGTAGTCCAAGGTGTCGATTCCGAGACCACCATTGAGCGTGTCGACATCCGTGCTTTGGTACAGGTGGTCATCACCGCCCTGGCCCATGATGGTAGCCTGGTCGGGTGTTCCAACATTGGACGCCGATGTGCCGCCATATTGGTTGGCCGATGTGGGGGTTGATGCATCCGTGAGAACGTCTAAATTGGCACTCACAAGCAATGTGGCTTTCAGCACGGCGCTGCCGTCATAAACCTCCAAGGCTTTGTACGTCACGCCCGACAGCACTTGGTCATGGCTTTGCTGCCATACCAAGGTTCCGCCAAGCACCAAGCTGTCGCCCACATCGCCATGGATGGTCAGCGGCGTTGTTGCGCTGGCCACAATACCGTTGAGCGTGCTGGCAGAGAAACGCAGCCATTGGCTGCCGTTGCCACGCAAGTCAAGGGCTTCGATGTTGGCCAGATTTTCGGCAGCGCTCAAATCAACCACTTCATCTCGAATCAAGAGCGTGTCGTAGCCTGCACCGCCGTCGATTGTGTCCGAGGCACCAAACACCAAGATGTCGTCGCCAGCATCACCGCTGAGGCTGTCAGCTCCAGCACCACCATCCAGCCAGTCGCGGCCATCGCCACCCAAGAGCGTGTCGTTGCCTTCGCCACCGAGCAAGGTGTCGTCACCATCTGCACCGCTGAGTGAGTCTTGGCCTGTGCCACCGCTCAAGACATCGTTGCCAGAGTCGGTCGCGTTGGCATCGGTGCTGCCGTAGAGTCGGTCATCGCCCATGCCACCTTCCAGGGTGTCATTGCCCGAGCCACCTTGTAGCGTGTCGGCGCCAGATTCACCCAAGAGAGAATCTGCACCGCCCTCGCCCCACACCGCGTCGTTGCCAGCGCCTGCCAGCACCAAGTCATTGTTGTCGCCCGCTTTGACGGTGTCGTTGCCAGAGCCCGACAAAACCGTATCCTGGTTGGCACTGCCGACAATCCAGTCATTGCCATTTCCAGTCTGCACCGCTTCAATCGATGACAGGCTGTCTGTGGCACCACCCACATCTGTGGCGGAACTCGCTGCCAGGGTGGTTCCTCCAGCACCTGGTGCGGAGTTAGAGTCAAGGTTCACGCTGACGTTTGCCGTAGTTTGTGCAAGGTCAATCGTGGCACCTTGGTAAGGAATTGACCAGTCAATCAATTCGACCGATACGGTGCTGCTTGGTGCGGATTGCACCTTGACGTAGACACCCTCCAAGGCATAACGCACCCAAGAGCCGCTCACATCCGAACCCTGCTCCATCACAGCCCAAGGTCCTTCGAGCGTGATAGAGCTGGTGCTGTTGCCCTTGATGGTCAACTCTGTGTACGTGTCGTATGCGGTCGTCATTTGACGTTCCAGCAACAAGATCACTTCACGGTAGTTCAGGGTCAAGTGGTTGGCACCATCGCCTGTCATATCAATGACTTCAAAGCTTCGCAAAGATGAACCGGCAAAACCTGTCATGTCCAAGTCCATGCCATGGCCCTTGAATTGCAGCGTGTCAGTGCCAGTGCCACCGTCAATCAGAACAAAGTCAAGTTTAGAAATTGAGATGACATCATCACCACCACCGCCTCGAATAATGTCGGCGCCGCCCAAACTGTGGATGGTGTCATTGCCCAGACCACCTGCGAGACGGTTGGCATTGAAGTCACCAATCAACAAGTCGGCACCGTCTGTGCCTGTTTGAATCAGCGAATCCGTGAAATCGCCACCGTTGATGATGAAGGCTTCACCCGAGTTGTAGCCATCACGCTGGTTGGTAGGCATACCTGACAAGATATCGACCGTACCGTCGGCGTTGAAATCACCTGTAGCCACCGAGAAGCCAAACTGGTCTTGGGGCAAACCACCAGTGATGATGAGGCCATCATTGCCCAGGTTGTCAGCACTCATCATGCTGTTCCAGAGGTTGCGGCCCTTGCCGAAGATGACGAAGACAGCGCCGCTGTCTTTGTCGGCCATATCGCTGGCCGTGTTGTCACCAATCACGGGGTTTTGACCGCCCGATGTCAGAATCAAATCGGTATAACCGTCATGGTTCAGATCACCAAACTCTGTGGCACGAACCAATGGGTTGGTTGAGCTGCCGTAGAACTCCACCACACGACCCTGTGCTTTGAGGTCCGCAATGGTGTTGAGGTCAGCCCATTGGCCTGCACCACCAAACACCAAATAGAACACACCCTTGCCAGTATGGTCACCCGGTATGGCTGGGTCGTACACGTAATTGGGTGAACCAAAGATGTAGTCCATCACACCGTCGCCATCCACATCGCCCGCAGCCTCCACTTGGAAGCCCGCCATTTGACCCAACGTTGGCGCCCAAGGGTAGTCGTATTGGTTGGTTTGAGTGGTTCTGTCCGTGCTGAGTTGGTAACCGGGATCCACTTGCGCGGCCGCTTCGGTTGTAAACGAGAACGGCGAGGCGATCGTGCTCATGCCGACAGCACTGAAATAAGTGCCAGTTTCTGCCCCTTTGATGGCGTTCGCATCGACCGTCACAAAATAGTCAGCCGCACGGTCCAGCAGATCACCAGGATTGATGATGGCTTTGTTGCCCACAAACGTGACATTGCCGTGGTAACTGCCCGTCACCGTGTGATCCGCTTGAATGGTGAAAGTCTCTACCAGAGTACCCGCACCATCTTGTTTCAAGTACAGCTTGATGGTGTTTCCTGCCGTACCCGAAGCGACGTTTTCGTTGAAAGTCAACTCAATGTTGTCTGACAAACCCACGGTGGATGCATGGTCCACCGCATTGCCACCCGACGTGGTCAACAAGCCTGTGTTGGTGGTGAAGTCGATCGAAGAGCCCGCTATGGACAAACCTGTGGCGGCATTGCCAGACAGATCGGTCAACGCAAATGCAATACCTGATCCGTCTTGCGTCACGATTTCATATGACTTGCCATAACCCAAAGGTGCAGTCGGGTCGATCGTGATGGTGCGGTTGTTCAACGACAGCAACGAGGTGTCGTTGGTGCTGACCCATGCCGATCCATTCCAATGTTCACCGCTGATGGTGTAGATGCCGTCCCCATCGGCATCGTTGGCAGTGGCCACATTGAAACGTGCCACCACTTTGGTGTTGTCGGCTGTGGTACCCAATGCGCCAAGGGTATTGCCCTTTTCTTGCAAATAGACATAGCCTGCAGTTCCGAACTGGAGTGACTCTTGCGAGACAAACTTGACGTTGTCGACCACGGAGACATTGGTCAAGCCATCGTAGAAGCTAGCCCCATTGCTCATGGGGTTGTAGACGTTCACCGAATAGGTGTTAGCCGACAACAAATTGGTACTGACAACATCAGGTGCGGTGATGAAGACAGAAGATGTGGGCACCAGGTTGCCCTGGCTGTCGCGTGTACCCATCAAGTTGCCTGAGGCGTCTTGCAGTTCGCTCAACACCACACGGTATTCAGAATCGCCCTTGAAGTTGGCGCCCAGCTTCAACTGGAATGACGCGTAATCGGTGACATCATTGGCATGGTTGGCAATCACACCGCCTTGATTGCTCAAGCCCGTCTTCAAATCGAAGGCTTCGGTGGTGACATAGGTTTTGGTGCCATCCACCACAGAAATGATGACAGGCGTGGTCCCAGTTCCTGTGGCCACCAAGTCTGTGACATTGCCACCGAATCGTGTGGTGCTGGTGAATGTGACACTCGCACCCGTGGCGGCACTGGTGGTATAGCCAGTCAAGGTGCCAGAGGTATGCGTAGCGCCACCAACGTGGGTTGCAAAAGCTGCGGCCACTTCTTCTGCGGTGGCACCACTGCCAGGCGCTGTGTAGGTGTAGCCGGCCACGATGACCGTTTTGTTGGCGGCCAAATCCTGGAAGGTCACGGTTGCCGTTTCCGGTGTAGACGCAACCAGCTTTTGAATCAAGATGCTGCCGTAGGGCTTGACCGCTTCGTTCAAGGTCAGCGTCAACTGGAAGGTCTGGGTCGGGCTTTGACCTGGTGCTGTTGGGATTGTGTTCACCAACGCAGCATTTGAGTTAGCAACTGACCCGTTGAAGCCGTAATAGTCTTGTCGGTATTGCGACGGATAGGTGCCTGAATTACCGTATTCCCATTGCGCTGTTGTGGCGTTGTAAATCCCCGCGCCTGGGTCATACCCAGACACCGTGAAGACAGGTGCACTCAAAGTCGGCGCCGTGTTGTCCGGGGTGGTGGGCGCAGCCAAGCTGGTGAAGTTCAGCGTGGTGTTGTCGTAGATGCCTGCATAGAAATTACCAGACAAGTCTTTGAACGCATTGCTGTTCACGTTCAGGTAATAAGCTGTGCTTCCCTGCAACTTGTTGAAGGGGTTGATTTCAAATTGGCTGGCTAAACCATTGCTGGTGGTTGACAACTGCAGCGTACCACCCAGGTTACCCAAGCCTGTGTAAACGTCAAATTTTTCAACCAAGGTGCCATCTGCTTTGTACAGCTCGATGTAGGCCTGTGCTGACGCACTCACCCCCTTGACCACTTTTTCATTGAACGCCACCACCAAATTGGCTGTGGTGCCCAGCGTCCCGCCATCGACCGGGTTGGTAGGACTGGCGTTGAACAAGGTAGGACCAAAGCGGTCGTTGTTGTGATACACCACCGTGGTATTTGCAGCCCAACCTTCGTCCTTACCAAAGACGATGAAGCTGGCACCGCTGTAGTCTGTGACGCCGTTGAGCGTGACACCTGAATAGGATGGACCACCGATCGCGAAATCGCCAAAGCCGTCAGAGTTGATGTCTCCCAGCTTTGCAATGTCAGCACCAATATTGGTTGTGTTGGTGCCGTCAGACAGGAAGTTCACCCCTCGGCTGCCGAGCGCACTGAGGGTAATGTCACTGGAATTTGCGCTGCCAAAGATCAAACTGACTTTGCCGTTTCCAGCCAAGCTATTGCCAATGGCAAAGTCTTGGTAGCCGTCAGCGTTGATATCGCCCACACCTTTGATGGTGAGTTTGCTGATCGAGGCGTCGAGTCCAGCAACGTTCCATGTTGAGGCCAACGCTGTCACGTCGACGCTGAAACCGTTGGTGTTGCTGGTTACAAAGTTCGCCAGGTCAATGTTGTTCCAGTTGCTACGGCCAAAAATCACTTTGACCACGTTTGGACCGGCGTTGACGGCCATGTCGTCCCAGCCATCACCGTTGATGTCACCAATACCTGTTAAGCCATATTCATAGCTGGTGTAGTTGATGCTGTATGAGGGATTGTCAAGGTAATACCACTGCCCCTGACCGTTAACGTTCGTGGCTGTGTTCAAACTCACCAAGCTGGATGAATCGATGCCAGAAATCTTGATGCCTTTGCTGCCCAAGTTGGTCAAGTCAATTTGACCTGCAATATCCTGGTAACCAAAGACCAGGTAAGCAGCGCCTGCGATGTTGACAATGACGTCGTCAACCTTGTCTTTGTTCACATCACCTGCGTTGTCGACTTTCCAACCCGCGTACACGTCGATGCCCTTGCTCACCAAATAGGTGCCATCGTTGTAGGCCAACGAGAAGGTCGACATTTGAGGCGTGGGTGGGTTGTCAATCACCACATCGGTGATGGCGGTGGAGTAATACACCTTGGCACCGTTGGCGCCGACCACTTGCGAATAAACATCACCGTTGTAGGTCACGTTGGAGCCCAGAGTCCATTCCCCATAAAGCTTCAAGGAGTCAACCACCGTGCCTTTGACCACCAGGAGGTTGTCCTCATCGGTCATGGTGGCCACTTTTTCAGGGGTCAAAATCAATTTGTTGGCCCCTGCATTGGCCGTCAAGTCGAAGACTTCAATATTTGTCAAACTTGTGGGTGACAACAGCGAGGTGTTGACATCGCCTGCGAAATTGAATCGGAGGGTGTCATTGCCACGGCCCGCATCAATGGCCGAGAAGTTCATGGCAAACACGTTGATGGTGTCGTCACCATCGCCCGTCATCGCGCCTTGGCCGGCCAAAGTCGGCGACCCCACGTTCACCGTGTCTGAACTTGAACCGTACACATTGACGGCGCCGCCCAATTCGTTGGTGATGTTCAGCTGAATCGAGTCAGCCACGGTGACAAACGCATTGCCTTTTTGGAGCACCTTGTAAATGGTGCCTGACGCATCGGAGTCGACGCCTGTGTAAGCCCAGCCACCGTAGAGGAACAACTGATCGGAGGCATTGCCTTTGACCAACACATGGCCTGTTTCTGAAAGACCAAGTACCGCGTTGTCGTCAAGCTTGAGGGCTTGACCGCCAGCGGCGCTCATATCAATGATTTCAAAACTCTTGACCTGCGTTCCACCTTTGGTGGTCAGGTCCGCAATGGGGTTGCCACTGCCATCGACCCCTGTGGTGATCTTCAAGGTATCTTCACCCGCACCACCAAAGATGTGCCAATCATTGATGTCGTAGGTGACCGTGTCGTTGCCAGCACCGGCTTCGATCACATCAGCGCCTGCGCCACCATCGATGGTGTCGTCTGCACTACCCGCTTTGATGACATCAATGTCTGTGAGCGGATTGGTGTCCGCCACGGCATTGGCGTCGGTGGTGGCCACGTTTTCGACCCGCGTGTTGTGCGTGAGCTTGAGCGTGACGGTGATGGGACTACCACTTACGGTGAAGGTTCCGGTATAAACGTCATAGGTAGAACCATCGTAAACACCAGCACTCCAAGAGCCAGCACCACCACCACCTTCCAAGAAAATGCGATCGCTCGCATCATTGGTATTCAAGGTCAAGGTGTTGCCCACATTGCCCATGGCATACAAGCTCTCTGGGCTGATCACCACCAAGTCTGCGCTGCCATTGGCCAAGTTGATGGTTTCCAAACTGCGCAATGTGGGATGCAAGGCCGCAGGGTCTGGACGACCCGCTTGCGTCAAGTCCAGCAAGTTGCCACCCGCACCGATGCTCAGGGTATCCATGCCTTTGCCGCCACTGACCAAGGCATCTTTCGCGTCATAAATGATGGTGTCATTACCGCCACCACCGTTGATGACGTCAGCACCACCACCGCCGTCAATGGTCTCATCGACGCTGGCATTGGGGTAGCCCATAATGTCTTCGGCGCCTACGCCACCAACCAACGACAAATGCGTACCGTCTCCCACAATTTGATCAACCTTGGTGACCTTCAAGCCCAACAACACAGTCACCGGTGTACCGTCATCTGCGAAATTGGTGTACTTGTTGTAGGTAATACCCAGCACCTGTTCGGAGCCGCGTGACATCCAACCAGACCCTGCCAAACGCACAGCGTCACCTGCATCGCCTGTGACGATGAGGGTGTTGGTGGCATCAGACATATCGCGCACCTGATCGGCGCCGACGATCAAGGTGTTGTCACCCGTACCGGTGATATCCCAGACCTCAATACCGTTCAAGCTTGGGCCGCGCTGAGCAACCGTCATCTCGTTGCTGTTGACGCTGCCATCGACAGCCAAGTTGACGGCGTTGCCCAGCGTGGGGCTGGTGAACACCACGGTATTGCCCTGCGCTGCAGCACTGCTATAGCCCACCAGGGTTCCTGCGGTGTTGACACTTCCTGTGTAGCCTGCCGACTTGCTTTGGAATGCCGCGGCCACTTCGGCTGCGGTTGCACCGCCTGCTGGCGCGGTATAGGTCAAGCCACCGAGCGACAAGGTCTGCCCTGCCGTCATATCGCTAAAGGTCACCGACACGGTTTCTGCAGACGTACTGGTGCCTTCATGCGTCACCACCGTTGGGCCCGATGCACCACTGATGGTTTGGCGTGTGAAATTCGATGAGCCAGACACAGACATGTCAGCCACATTGGTGTTGGGCGTGGTGCTGGTAAAGACCAACGTGCTGCCCATGACCGTGCCGTGCGCAAAATCTGTCAGGCTACCGCTGAGGACACCCGTACCCGCGACGCCCGTTTGCGACGTCGCGAATGCGGCAGCCACTTCGGCCCCTGTGGCGCCCGTGCTGGGCGCGGTGTAGGTCAGACCCGCCAGTGTGAGGGTTTCACCCGCTTTCATGTCTTCGAACGTGACAGTGACTGTCTCTGTTGAAGCACCAGAACCTGGGCTGGTGACCACCACATGGCCTACGCCATTTGTCAGATCAACCGTTTGACCTGCACCAACGAGTTTGACTGTGTCCGTTTCGTTGTCGAGTCCACCTGGAATGCCACCCACAATGCTGACATCGTTGATGTCATAGATGAACGTGTCTTCACCAGATCCGCCGCTGAGCGAGTCCGAGCCGGCTCCACCGTCCAGCACATCGCTACCACCACCGCCTTCCAACGACTGAGCGCCAGTTCCTGAGACCAGCACATCACGGCCATCCGTGCCCACATAGGTCACACCGACACCTGACTGCACCTTGACTGTGGCGCCGTTGAGTGAGAACACGCTGTAGGTGATGTTGCCGCTGCCATCATTGATGACTTCGTCTGCGCTTTGTACCCATGCACCGACCAAGCGTGTGGTGTCACCCGTGGCACCCTTGACCAACACCTGATGATCGGTGTTCAGATCGAGTGCATCTTGTGCATTCAAACTCAAGGTGTAAGGCGTACCGCTGCCAGAGCCCAAATCCACAACTTCGAGGTTGCGCATGCGCGCGTTGTCCATGGTCAGCAAGTTGATATCGCCGGCTGCCTTGAGCACATCAGTACCCGCTCCGCCGTCAATCAGCAAGTCGTTGGCATCGAACACGATGACGTCATTACCCGCCCCGCCTTTCAAGATATCCGTGCCTGTCCCACCGTCCAGCGTGTCCGAATTCGAACCACCACGCATGAGTTGCATGCCCGCAGCAGGCGTACTTGTGCCATCAACCGCATCTGTTCGCAACACCGTTGCTGCATGCGCCACCTGCAGCGTCACTGCTTGTCCACCGCTGTTGCCGGTGTAGATGTCATACGCCACGCCACCGATCGTGGTGGTGTTGCCCGAGGCTGTTAATGAACTGTCCAGGAACACGGTGTCACCCGCATTCGCCTTGACCGTGGCTGCCGCTGTTGTGTAGCCCAGAGTCACCAAGCTTGCAGCATCGAAAGCGATGTAATTGTTGCCACCGCCGGTGATGTCGAAGACTTCGATGTTGCGAATCACTGGGCGGTTGTTGCTGTCGACCATGTCCAAGATGACCTGATCGGCGGTGGAACTGAAGCGAAGTTCATCGCTCGGATCCGCAGGGCTGAAATTGAGTCGACCTTTGCCATCGACTTTGACGTCGCTTGGGTTGTAAATACGCAGATCTGCAACTTCGTTGGTACCTTCAAAAGAGATCGCCAATTGGATGTTGGGATCCATCAACACCGTCGCCACGGTGCCTGTTGAGTCTGTGTAGGTGTATTTTTTGTATTGAACGGCAGAACCACCGTTGTAGATCACCGGTTGTGTGCCGGATTGAATCCAGTCACCCGCCAAGGTGACTTTGTCGCCCAGACCGCCGTGAATTTTCAATGTATCTGAGGTGTCCGACAAATCAAATACATCGCCGGAGTTGAGCAAAATGTCTTGATTGCCATAGCCGGTCAAGTCAATCTCTTCAAAGCCTGTCAACAAGCTGTTGTCGATGGCATCAAAGTCAATTTGCGCCGTGGTTTGAATGGCCAAAATGTCAATACCGGCTCCGCCGTCTACACGAGCGTCGGCAAGTGGTGAGTAATGATTTGCTTGTGTAGGTGCCGTGTAATCAAACAACACCCAATCGTTGCCGTTACCCGCCAGGATTGAGTCAGCACCTGCCCCACCGATGATGGTGTTGGCCAAGTCCGAGCCAATGATCGTGTCATTGCCAGAACCGCCAATGACGTTCTCAATATCGCGCAGTACGTCAGTGCCTGTTTCTGTGCTGTAGGCTTTACCCAAACTCGCATCTGTGGCACTGGGTGCCATCAAATTGATGGTCAACGGCGCGTTCACTGCACTGAAGTCTGCGGTGTCAATACCAATGCTGCCATCGAGCGTGTCGTTGCCCGCATCTGCAATCAGTACATCGTTTCCGAGGCCACCGTCGATGGAGTCATCGCCCGTGCCACCAGACAAGGTGTCGTTGTCGGCACCGCCCAACAAGGTGTCGTTGCCCGCACCACCCGACAAAGAGTCCGCACCGGCATCACCCGAAACGCTGTCGTTCCCATCACCGGCTAGCACCGTGTCATTGCCAGCGCCGGCGACCACGGTGTCGTTGCCAATGCCTGCATCGACCCAATCGTTGCCATCGCCTGCGTCAATGCTGTCGTTGTCTGCGCCGACGGTGACGCCTCTGCCGCCATAAATCACGTCATTGCCGTCACCCGCGAAGATGGTGTCATTGCCAACACCACCGTCTACGGAGTCATTGCCAGTGCCTGCGTCCAAGCTGTCGTTGCCCGCACCGGCACTGAATGTGTCGTTGCCACCGTTGCCACGGTATTCATCATCACCCGCTGTGCCTTGCTGCGAGTCCGATGATTCACCCGAAGTGATCAACATACCCGGCGTGATCACCGTGGGTACGTACACCTTCAAGGTAACAGCGGTTGGGGTGGGATTGCCCGCGGTAGCCAACGGTGTGTAGCTAGACGATTGGTAGACGTTGTAGTCCACCCCACCCATCGTGACGGTCACTGGCGTGGATGAATTCAGAACTTGCTGCCAGCCACCCACCATGCGCACGCCATCTTCGGCAGTGCCTTGAAGAACCAGAGACGATTGCTCCGATTGAGACACTTGCACCACATGCACAGATGAACTGGCCGTCGCAACCAAGTCAGTCACATCCGATGTGGCTGTGGTGCTGGTAAAGACCAAAGAGTTGCCACTGACAGATCCAGCACTGAAGCCACTCAATGTCGCGTTTGCAAATGCCGCGGCGACTGTTGCTGCTGTAGCACCTGAAGGAGCGCTATAGGTAAAGCCAGCCAAAGTGATACTCTGACCTGCGCTCAGGTCGGTGAATTGAACCGTGGCCGTTTCAGCTTCTGTCAGGGTACCGTTGTGCGTGACGATATTGACGTAGGCCGCAGATTCGCTCCACGTCAAGTTGCTCACACTGTCGGTCTCAGTTGCGCCACTGACGGTGACTTTGACACCATTGGCCAAGCCCGTCGTAAAACCTGTCAAAGTGCCTGAGTACGCACCTGTTGCGGTTCCTGCACCCGTGGTTGCACCCGCGTTCAAGCCACTGAATGCTGCGGCCAATTGCACATCCGTGCAACCGCTGGCGGAGGCGGTGTACGTGAGCCCTGCCAAGGTGAAAGATTGGTTGGCTGCCAGCGCATGGAATTGGATTTCTGAGGTACCACGCGTCAGGGCAAAAACATCGGCCTCGGAAAGTTTGACGGATTGACTGCCAGCAGCACTCAAGTCGATGGTTTCAAAGCCACTGAAAATACTGTCTTGCACCAAGGTCAAATCGACCAGGGTTTCCTGGGCACCGATCACCAACAAGTCGTTGGTGCCTGCGCCGCCCTTGACTTTGAAGTCATTGCCGTCAAAGAGCACGCGGTCACTGCCCGCACCTGCATCAATGACGTCAGCACCAGCGCCACCTTGAATCTCGTTCGATCCAGCACTACCGACCAAGGTATCGCTGCCACCTGTACCTATCAGGTTTTCAAAATTCAACAGCGTGTCTGTGCCGTCGCCTTGCGATGTGCCCCCTGCAACGGTGACATAGCTCGCGTTGTTGTTGAAGGAGGCGCGAATGGCCCCGCTGCCTAAGTTGACAGCAATAGGACCTGCCAGCTCTTGCAAATCGAGGGTGTCGTTGCCGTCTCCACCATCTAGGCTGTCGTTGTTGTTCCCTGCACCGCCTTTGATGGTGTCGTTGCCGCCTCCACCAATCAAAGTATCCGCACCAGCACCACCGGCAAGCACGTTATCAGCGCTATCTCCCGTTAAGGAATCACCTGCTGAGCCACCAATCAAATTTTCAATGCCAGAAAGTTGGTCAGCACTTCGGTTGGTGACGGTTGCAACGCCCGAACCTACACCTGAATTGTTGTTGTTCAACACCACCGTGACGGCTGTGGTCGCATCCGAATAGTCCGCCGTGTCGTGCAAGCCATCACCACCAGCGATGGTGTTGTTGCCTTCACCACCACGCAGCACGTCATCGCCGGCACCACCCATCAAAATGTCATTGCCTGCACCACCGATGAGGACATCAGATCCGTCATCACCCGTCAAGGTGTCGTCACCCTGCGCGCCATCAATGGTGTCATTACCCGCGTTACCCAACAACAAGTTGGCACCGGCATCACCGGTGATTTGATCGTTGCCTTGACCGCCCTGAACGGCCTCAAAGCCTGTGAACGTGTCTGTTCCCGACTGGCCGTCTTGCGCGGTCCCTGATGCCATATTCACCACCACACCTTGTGTGGAGGTGTTGGCACTGAAGTCCAAGGTGTCTATGCCCGTGCCGCCCACCAAGGTGTCGTTGCCAGCACCGCCTGAGAGTGTGTCATTGCCAGCACCGCCCACGAGAGAGTTGGCATCGTTCGAGCCCACCATGTTGTCGTTGCCGCTACCAGCGATCACCACCTCGATGCCTTCAAGCCTGTCTGTGCCGGTTTGCGTGCTGAAAGCACGGCCACGCACGAGATCAGGATTGCTAACAGGGGGCATCAAATTGATGGTCAGATTGGCCGTGACGTCGCTGTAGTCTGCGGTGTCAAAGCCTGCGCCACCGATCAAGGTGTCATCACCGAGGCCACCGATCAAGGTGTCATTGTCTGTGCCGCCATCGAGTAAGTCATTGCCAGCGCCGCCGAGCAAGGTGTCTTTACCTGCACCACCCAAAATTGAGTCGTTGCCAGAGCCACCGTCGATCAAGTTCCAGTCTTCGTTGCCGGTGACAGTGTCTGCACCAGAACCCGCTAAGACAATTTCAACCCCAGAGATGGTGTCTGTGCCCTGACTGCTGGGTCCTGTGGAGGCATCAACCGCTGTTCCTGCCGCACCGTTGAGGCCGAGCGTGATGGTCATTCCCGCAGTGGCTGCGGTGTAATCCAGGGTATCGATACCCAGACCACCGATGATCACATCGTTACCAGTGCCACCCAGCAGCGTGTCGTTGCCACCGCCAGAGGACAGTGTGTCGTTGCCGCCACCGCCGATCATCAAATCGCCAGCGCCGGAGCCTTGCAGATCATCATTGGTGGGTGTCCCGCCCACATCGCCCGCAATCATGCGAACAATTTGAACGTCTGGATTGACTCGAACTTCGTAGCTGGCCGAACCCGTGCCTGCAATTGTGTAAACGATGAGACCGTTCACAATGGTTGAGCTTGGAATCCACGACCCGTTCAACACCAAAGTGTCGACATCAGAACCTTGCACAACAACCGGCGAGGTCAACCCTGTACTGCCATCTGTGCGCTCGAAAGCAGCCAGTGAGAGTGTGAGTTTGTTGGTACCATTGCCAGACATGTCCAAGATTTCGATGTTGCTGAACGAAGGGCCTGTCGACAAATCGACTTCCGGGGAGCCACTCAGCAACAAGGTATCCGTGCCTGCACCACCGTCCACGGACAGATCTGCGGCATCAAAGATGATGACATCGTCGCCATCGCCACCATTGATGATGTCTGCGTCTGCACCACCGTCCAAGGTGTCGTTACCAGCGCCACCCAGCAGGGAGTCCACGCCGGCACCACCGGACAAGCTGTCATTGCCGTCGCCACCCTCCAAGGTGTCGCCGCCCTCGCCGCCTAGTAAGGTGTCATCGCCAGCCTCACCGAGAAGGCTGTCGGAGCCAGCGCCGCCCAACAGTCTGTCGTTGCCATCACCGCCTTTGAGTGTGTCGTCACCTAAGCCGCCGTCCATCACATCGTTGCCTGCGCCACCGAGCAAGCTGTCAAAACCGGACCCACCTGACACGGTGTCATCACCGGCACCACCATCAATGGTGTCGGCGCCATCACCGCCATCCAAACGGTTGGCTGTGCCGCTGCCATAAATCTTGTCTGCGGCAGCGCCACCCGTGATGTTTTGGATGTTGATGAGCGTGTCTAAGCCCGTTCCAGGGACAGTCGGAGAACTGTTCAAGTCAGCCGTGCCCTTGGCCAAATTGTTAGCCAGCGTCACCGAGGTACCGTTGAAGGTCGTGGTGACATCTGCGCCGCTCATATTCACCAGCACAGGCGTGGTCGCATCGCCAAAGTCAGCTGTGTTGCTACCGGTGCCACCATCCAAGGTGTCGTTGCCAGCACCGCCGCGCAACACGTCATCACCGGCACCACCATTCAAGCTGTCATCCCCGGTGCCGCCAGCCAAAAATTCGTTGTCGTTGGTTCCGGAGAGGGTGTTGCCCGATGTCAGCACCAAGCCTTGGAACAAGGTGATATCTGTTGCGACCTTGATCGTCACCGTTGGCGTAGTTGGATTGTCGACGTAAGTTTGATACGCCACACCCCCAGTGAGCACAGGACCGCCGACTGCTGACCAAGTTCCTTTGAGAACCAGGCGATCGCCCGCATCGCCACTGATCGTCAGGGTGTTATTGCTGCTGACGGCCGCAACAGCGGCAGCGTCAATCGTTAACGTGTTGGTGTCGTTGCCGCGCAAATCCACCGCTTCAAATTCACTGAACCTGTTATTCAGTGACGTCATGTCTGCGGTCGCATCTTTCACCTGCAAGGTGTCATAACCTGAGCCACCTTTGACTGATGTGTCTGCTGCATCAAAGTAGATGACATCGTTACCAGCACCACCCAGCAGGGTGTCGTTATTCAGACCACCATCCAACGTGTCGTCGGCAGAACCGCCAATCAAGGTATCGGGAAGTCCATAACCGCGCAACAAACTTGGGCTTTGACTTGTGTGCTGATCAATGTTTAAACCCACCACTTGCACGCGGTGGTTGATAAGTAACTGGGCTGTGCCATTGGTGTACTGGTCATAGCCATTGCCGTTGGAACCCAAGAAAGACCAATCACCAGAGGGCGTGACAACGTCAAGCTCCGTACCTTCAATGGTTAAGACGGGATTGATCGCTCCACCCATTTCGACCACATCGGATAAGTCGAGCATCAGATGGTTGGCCAATGGATTGCTCTCTAGATCAATCACCTCGATACCTGCAAACGATCCCGTACCAGGCTGCGTGAGATCCACATCGGTGGAGGTGAAGCGCAACACGTCACGACCGGTACCACCGTCCATGGTGGCTCCGCTCTCATAGACGATGACATCGTTGCCTGCACCGCCGCTGAGGGTGTCTGCGCCACCGCCACCGATCAAGGTGTCGTCTCCTGCACCAGCTTGCAGCGCATTCGCTGCGCTGGAGCCAGTCAACAGATCGTCATAAGCACCGCCAATGACGTTCTCAATCGACGTCAAGGTGTCGACGCCCTCCCCGTTGGCACCGCCATCGGAGGCGGTTCCTGCATTGAGGTTGACGACCAATTTACCGGTCGCTGCGCTGTAGTCCACTGTGTCTGTGCCATCACCGCCAATGAGGGTGTCACTGCCCGTGCCACCGATCAAGGTGTCATTGCCAGCGCCGGCGTTGATGCTGTCGTTGCCAGCACCACCGACCAACACGTTGTCCGCTGCACCGGCTGTGATGGTGTCCGCGCCTGAACCACCCACCACGTTTTCAATCCCAACCAAGGTGTCCGAACCGAAGCTTCCTGGGGCGGTCGATGCGTCTACCGCAGTGCCTGAACCACTGTCGTTGAGCGTGATCGTGAGTGGGTTACTGGCGCTGCTGTAATCAATGGTGTCGATGCCTGAACCACCGTCGATGGTGTCATTGCCTGCATCGCCCAAAATCGTATCTGTACCGGCACCTGCGGATAGGCTGTCTGCCCCGGCACCGCCGAACAACAAGTCGGATGCCCCTGCCCCGCTGAGGGTGTCGCTGCCTGAAGTGCCGCTTATTTGCTGAGCAATTTTGACTGCAGGCTGCACCTTCACAGCATAAACATCGCTGCCCGATGTATAGGTGTAGGTATAGAGGCCATCGCTGTCAGCAGTAGAACTCTTGATCCAAGAAGGACTGAGCACCAAGGTATCAGCAGTATCACCTGTGATGAGCAAGGGATTGGCTGAGGTACCCACCAAGCCGATGGGTTGGCTCGACGCATTCACACGCGAAAAAGCTTCAGGCGTCAACACCAAGGTGTTGGCGCCGTTGCCGGTCATGCTCAGGACTTCAATGTTTTTGATGACGGGCCCTGTGCTGAGGTCGATTCTTGCTTGCCCTGTCAATTGCAAAGTGTCTGTTCCAGATCCACCGTCGATAGACGCATCTTGGGCGTCAAACACAATCAGGTCATTGCCAGCACCACCATCGATGTAGTCCATGCCAAGACCGCCGTCCAAGGTGTCTGCATCGTCGCCACCGCTCAAGGTATCTTCACCCTCACCGCCTAGCAATGAGTCAGCGCCTGTGCCACCGATCAGGCTGTCTGCGCCTGCACCACCCATCAAGGTGTCTGCATCTGCGCCACCATCCAAGGTGTCGGCGCCGCTGCCACCATCGAGCAAATCGGCACCAATGCCGCCGAGCAAGCTGTCCATGCCTGTTCCGCCCAACAGGGTGTCGTTGCCACTGCCACCATCGATGGTGTCGTTGCCATCACCACCGGCCAACACGTTGGCAACTGAGCTGCCAACAATGCTGTCGCTACCGAAACCACCCGTGATGTTTTGAATGTTGATGAGCGTGTCGCTCCCCGTGCCTGTGAGTACATTGGGCGATGTGCCCGTATTGGGACTGACGGCAGTCGCTGGTGTCGTACTCAGGTTCACCACCACAGGTGCTTTGGCATCAGAAAAGTCTGCCGTGTTGATGCCAGCGCCACCGTCCAAGGTGTCATTGCCAGCACCACCCATCAGCACATCGTTGCCAGTGCCTGCTGCGATGGATTCATTGCCGGAGGTGGCAAAGAAGTACTCGTTTTCGTTGCCACTTGTTGCACCGGTCAATACACCCACCTCTGATTGCAACAGCTGAATATCCGTTGCGACCTTGATCGTGGCACTAGGTGTTGATGTGGATGTGTAAGTTTTGTATTTAACGCCGTCAACCAGATCGGGCTCCCCAACTGCGGGCGTCCAGGTGCCTTGGAGCACCAAACTGTCCGCGCTGTCGCCTTTGATCGTGAGCGTGTTAGCCACGGCATTACCCGTGGTGAGCGATACAACGGCTTGAGGGTCGATCACCAACACATTACCGTTGTTGCCACGTAGGTCCACCACCTCCAAGCCACTGAAATGGCTGGCCACTTGAGTCAGGTTGGCTGTGGGTACGAGCACAGACAAGGTGTCTACGCCCGAGCCGCCTGCCACAGAGCTGTCTTGTGCATCAAAAACAATCGTGTCATCCCCAGCTCCGGCATCAATGACGTCCGAGCCCGTGCCACCATCCAAGGTGTCAGCGGCGGCGCGCGAGATCAAGGTGTCGTTAAAGCCGTAGCCCTGCAACACGGCAGGTTCGGTTCCACCTGTTGGAGTCAAGCCGAGAATGGACACATCGGGGTCAACCATCAAGGTCGCGGTCCCGTTGACCAATTTCACATAGCCGTTGACGGTTCCGAGGTTTACCCAATCGCCAACCGCTGTCAGTGTGTCTGAGTTTCCTGTGCCGCCTTCGATGGTCAATGTGGGGTTGGCTTGTCCGGAAATTTGACGCACGCTGTCGAGGTTCAGCGTGAGCGCGTTGCTGCTGCTGTCGTTCGCGAGATCAAGAATTTCAACCTGGCTGATCTTGGGAACCGTGGTGGCCAAATCAATGCTGCTGCCAGAGAACCGCAATGTGTCGGTTCCCGCTCCGGCATTCACCGAGTCTGCAGCATCAAAAATAACCAAGTCATCACCGGCCCCTGCATCGATGGTGTCTGCACCTGCACCGCCATCAATGGTGTCGTTGCCAGCGCCTGTCGAGATGCTATTTGCACCCGAACTACCCACCACAGAGTCGGCACCTGAACCTGTTTTGACGCCTTCGATGTCGACCAAAGTGTCGTTGCCTAACAGATTCGAGTCGTCCACAGACGTACCATTTGCCAGATTCACGGTGAGGTTGCCAGTGGAAGTGACCAAGCCCGTGGCACTTGGCATTTGCGATAGATCTGCCACATCAATGGCGGCACCTGCACCGCCTGTGATCGTGTCATTGCCTGCACCACCCAGCAAGGTGTCTGCGGCGTTATCGCTGCCGTTGATGGCATCTCCAACGTTCACCGTATTCGCAACCATCACCGAGAGGTTGCCGGTTTTGTAGGCTGTGTAACCTGAGGGCGGGTTTGCTGTTACATCAAGGAACCAAATCGGCGCCGTTGGATCAGGATTGACCAAAGACAAATGGGTGCCTGCTGCACCTTCCACCGTGATAGTTCCTGAAGTGCCACCGACCATGGCCTCAATGAACTTGGTACCCAACAGCACATTGCTTTGCGCTGCAAGACTGATTTTTTCGACCTCGCTGACTTGTGGAGGCGATCCATTAGGGAATACCGTATTGCTCAGGTTCAATGTACTGCTTGCGGGGATCAGGAGGGTATCCGTGCCGCTGCCACCCACAATGCTGTCTAGGAGGTCAAACACAATGCGGTCATCACCGGTACCTGCATCGATGGTGTCTGCACCTGCACCACCATCAATGGTGTCATTGCCAGCACCTGTTTGAATTGTGTTTGCGCTTGTGCTACCTAAAACGGAGTCTGTGCCCGCCCCTGTTTTTACACCTTCAATGCCCACCAGGGTGTCAGTTCCCAACAGTCCAGATGCATCGGTTGATGTCCCGTTCGCCAAGTTCACCGTGAGGTTACCGGTTGACGTGACAAAGCCCGCGGCGCTTGGCATTTGCGACAGATCGGCCACATCGATGGCTGTACCTGCACCACCTGTGATTGTGTCGTTGCCTGCACCACCTAAGAGGGTGTCTGCGGCGTTATCGCTGCCGTTGATGGCGGCGCCTACGTTGACCGTGTTTGCAACCATCACTGTCAGGTTGCCTGTTTTGTAGGCTGTGTAACCAAGTGGTGGCGTCACTGATGTATCGCGATACCAGGGTGCTGTGGAATTGGGATCAACCAAAGACAAACTGTTGCCTGCTGCCCCCTCCACCGTGATGGTTCCCGTAGCTCCCCCCACCATGGCTTGTACGAAATTGGTGCCCAACAGCACAGTGTTTTGTCCTGAAAGGCTGATCTTTTCAACCTGACTGACATGTGCTGAAGCTACGTTGGCAAACGTTGTGTTGCTCAAGTTCAATGTGCTGCTGGCAGGAATGACCAGGGTATCCGTGCCATCGCCACCCACAATGCTGTCCAGCAGATCAAACACAATGCTGTCGTTACCGGTACCCGCCTCGATGGTGTCTGCGCCTAGACCACCTGAGAGGCTATCGCCACCATCCCCACCTTGGAGCAAGTTGGCTGCATCGTCACCCACCAAGGTGTCGTTGCCCAAACCGCCGGTGACGGTTTCAAATTCACTGACGTCGTCGACACCTGTGCTTGCACTGCTTGCCGTGTGGTTGGCAAGGTTGACCGTGACGGGTGCGTTGGCCGCGTTTTGACTGAAATCCAGTGTGTCGTTACCGCTGCCACCGATCAAGGTGTCATCTCCAGCATCAGCGATGACACGGTCATCGCCTGCGCCGGCATTGATGCTATCCGCGCCTTCACCACCCTGGAGGGTGTCGGCATCGGCACCACCCAAAATGGTGTCGTCACCCGCACCGCCAGAGACACTGTTTGCGCCATTGCCTGTTTGAATCAGGTTGGCGCCATCGTCACCCACAATGGTGTCATCACCGGCACCACCGATGACATCTTCAAAGCCGCTGATGCTGTCCGTACCTGTTGCAGCGCTGTTGGCGGTATGAGTTGCCAGATTGATTGTGACTGGGTTGCCTGCCGTGCTGTTGCTGCTGAAGTCCAGTGTGTCAATACCATCGCCACCAATCAGGGTGTCGTTACCAGCATCGCCCATGATGGTGTCAGCACCTGCGCCGCCGTCGAGCACGTTGCTGGCCGCGCTGCCCACCATCAAATCGCCATAGGTACTGCCTGTGACGTTTTCGATGTTGGAGAGTTGATCGGTTCCGTCACCTTGGACGTTACCTGCGGATACACTGACTGTGCTGCCACCCATCGAGCCTGAAATATTGGTGGTGCCTAAGTTAACGATCACGCCATTGGGCGCTGTGCTGTAGCTTGCCGTGTCAATGCCAGCACCGCCATCCAGCGTGTCATTGCCTGCGCCACCATTGATGGTGTCTGCGCCATCGCCCGTCACAATGCTGTTAGCACCTGCGCTGCCTGTCACCAAGTCTGCCCCCGCACCTGTGATGACACCTTCAATACCCACCAGAGTATCAGACCCTAGCAGTGCAGAGTCATCGACCGATGTTCCACTGGCCAGATTCACTGTGAGGTTGCCTGTGGATGTCACCAAGTGACCGCTAGCACTTGGCATTTGGGACAAATCGACGACGTCGATGGCTGTGCCATCGCCACCAGTGATGGTGTCATTGCCAGCACCACCCAACAAAGTATCTGCATCGTTGGCTGCGCCATTGATGGCATCACCTACGTTGACGGCATCCGCCACCAACACGGTCAGATTGCCAGTTTTGTATGCCGTGTAGCCAGTTGGTGGCGTTGCAGATGTATCGCGGAACCAAATCGGCGCAGTGGGATCGGGATTGACCAAGGACAAGCTGGTACCGGCCGAACCTTCAACAGTGATGGTGCCCGTGGAACCACCCAACATGGACTCAATGAAGGCGGTTCCCAAAAGGACGCTGCTTTGGTCCGCGAGACTGATTTTTTCGACTTCGCTGACTTGAGGCGCTGCGTTCGCAAATACGGAGTTACTCAGGTCTACCGTGGTGTTGGGAGAAATAACCAGGGTATCTGTACCACTACCGCCCACGATGCTATCGAGCAAATCGAACACGATGCTGTCATTACCGGCACCTGCAAGGATGGTGTCTGCACCGGTACCGCCATCGATCGTGTCACTACCTGTACCGGCGGTGATGCTGTCGTTGCCTGAACCACCCGAAATGCTGTTGTTACCGTCACCGGCATCGATGGTGTCATTTCCCGCCCCCCCGTTGATCACGTCATCAAGGGCATTGCCCACCATCAGATCGCTGGCATCGCCACCTTGGATGGCTTGGGTATCTGTCAACTCAACGCTGATGGCTTTGTTCGCATCGTCAAATACGCAGTTCAACGATTCTGCCAAGGTCGCCTTGATCAGAATTTTGTCATCGCGAATCGTGTTGGAGTCGATGTAAAAGTCATAGACCGCACCCGATTTGCCAGCCAATACGCTGTACGAATTTTGCTCATACACACGTGTTTGAGCGCCCGGTTCTCCAACCAGGGTGTACAAGCGATGTTGATCTTGCGTTGGCAGTTTGGTGCCATCTTCATAGACCAACTCGAATTTGATCGTGAACCCCACAAGCAGTGTGGTGGGCGATGAAAAATCCACTTTCATCGAGAAATTAATGCCACCCACAGTTTCGTCAAGGGTTATAGCTTCTGTGGTGAGCTTGATTTTCGGGATGATCGGAGGAATCAGGTCTTGAACAGGTTTGGCCACAGGGGGCTTGATGCTGTCCACGATCGAAGGTGTGGGTGCTGTCAGAGGCGCCACAACAGGCATCACCGTGATGGTGGGTGCACTCACGGCTGGATTAGCCTCTGCAGGACCAGAAAGAGGCGCAACAAGGTTGTTCCCGACGATGGGGCTGATGAGATTACCGCCTGTGATCGGACTGACGATGGTCGCAGGCAGTGAGGATGCTTGGGCGGCCGCTTGTACATCAGAAATCGCATCTGCGTTCAATGTTTCTTGCACTGCCGCAGGCGTTGTCGTTGCAGTTGATCCTGGTACGGGAGCTGTCGCTGCAGGCGTAGTTGCGCCTGTTGCTGTATCCGCTGGTGCTTGGGCCGTTGCAGTACCAGCGGCAGGCGCTGCAGTCGTAGCCGCAGCCGTTGCTGCGGTTGTTTGTGCAGCAGCGCCTGCTGATGTGGCTGCTGTCGTAGCAGGTGCAGTCGCGCCTGCTGCTGTATCAGCTGGAGTTTGAGCTGTTGCGGCAACAGCCGCAGGTGCTGTAGTCGCGCCCACAGTAGTTGCTGCTGTAGCTGTTTGCGCTGCAACACCTGCCGGTGTAGGTGCTGTTGTTGCAGGGGTAGTTGTGCCTGTTGCAGCTTCTGTTGGCGTTTGGACTGTTGTTGTAGCCGCTGCGGGTGCGGTGATTGAACCAGCAGCCGTTACTGCAGTAGTTTTTTGCGTTGCCACACCAGCTGGTGTGACTGCTGTTGCAGCAGGCGTAGTTGTGCCTGTTGCAGCGTCTGCTGGTGTTTGGGCTGTTGTTGTAGCTGCTGCGGGCGCGGTCGTCGCACCAGCAGTCGTTGCTGCTGTAGTAGTTTGTGCTGCAGTACCTGTCGTTGTAGGCGCTGTCGCCGCTGGCGCAGTTGCGCCTGTTGCGGCATCTGCTGATGTTTGAGCTGTTGTTGTAACTGCAGCTGCCGTTTGCGCAGGCGTCACAGCTTGAGTCGCAACACCTGCTGATGTGACTGCTGTCGCTGCAAGCGTAGTTGCGCCTGTTGCAGCTTCTGCTGAAGTTTGGGCTGTTGTTGTAGCCGCTGCGGGCGCGGTGGTCGCACCAGCGGCCGTTGGAGCTGTCAAGCCTGCTGGCGTAGTAGCTGTCACCGCTGGTGCAGCTGCACCTGTTGCAGTGTCAGCTGGCGTTTGCGTCGTTGCAGTAACAGCTGCAGGCGCTGTAGTCGCGCCCGCAATAGTTGCTGCAGTTGTTTGCGCTGCAACGCCTGCCGGTGTAGGTGCTGTCGCTGCAGGCGTAATTGCGCCTGTTGCAGCATCTGCTGGCGTTGGGATTGTTGTTGTAGCTGCTGCGGGCGCTGTAGTCGCACCAGCAGCCGTTGCTGCGGTTGTTTGTGCTGTAGCACCTGCTGGCGTGACTGCTGTCACTGCAGGCGTAGTTGCAGCTGTTGCAGCATCTGCTGGTGTTTGAGCTGTTGTTGTAGCTGCTGCAGGCGCGGTGGTGGTTCCCGCAGCAGTTACTGCAGTTGTTTGTGCAACAAGACCTGCTGGTGTCGTCGCAGGCGTAGTTGCGCCTGTTGCAGCATCAGCTGGCGTTTGGGCTGTTGCGGTAACAGCCGCAGGCGCTGTAGTCGTACCTGCAGCTGCTGTTTGTGCAGTCGTCGCTGCTTGAGTCGTAACACCTGCTGGCGTAGTCGCTGTCGCCGCTGGCGCAGTTGCACCTGTTGCAGAGTCAACTGGCGTATTTGTACCTGCAACTGCTGCTTGCGCAGTAGTCGCAGCTTGAGTCGCAACACCTGCTGATGTGACTGCTGTCGCTGTAGTCGCAGCTGTTGCAGCGTCAACTGGAGTTTGGGCTGGTGCTGTACCAGCTGCAGGCGCCGTAGTCGCACCCGCAGTCGTTGCTGCTACAGCTGTTTGCGCTGCAACGCCTGCCGGCGTAGGTGCTGTCGCCGCTGGCGCTGTTGCACCTGTTGCAGTATCTGCTGGTGTTTGGACCGTTGTAGTGCCAGCTGCAGGCGCTGTTGTCGTACCTGCAGCCGTTGCTGCTGCAGTTGTTTGCGTTGCCACACCTGCTGGTGTGACTGCTGTCGTAGCAGGTGCAGTCGCGCCTGCTGCTGCATCAGCTGAAGTCTGAGCTGTTGCGGCAACAGCCGCAGGTGATGTAGTCGCGCCCGCAGTAGTTGCTGCTGCAGCTGTTTGCGCTGCAACACTTGCCGGTGGAGGTGCTGTCGTTGCAGGCGTAGTTGTGCCTGTTGCAGCTTCTGCTGGCGTTTGGGCTGTTGTTGTACCCGCTGCGGGTGCGGTGGTTGCACCAGCAGCCGTTACTGCAGTAGTTGTTTGCGTTGCCACACCAGCTGGTGTGACTGCTGTTGCAGCAGGCGTAGTTGCGCCTGTTGCAGCGTCTGCTGGTGTTTGGGCTGTTGTTGTAGCTGCTGCGGGCGCGGTCGTCGCACCAGCGGCCGTTGCTGCTGCAGTTGTTTGCGTTGCCACACCTGCTGGTGTGGGCGCTGTCGCAGCAGGTGCAGTCGCGCCTGCTGCTGTATCAGCTGGAGTTTGAGCTGTTGCGGCAACAGCCGCAGGTGCTGTAGTCGCGCCCGCAGTCGTTGCTGCTACAGCCGTTTGCGCTGCAACACCTGCCGGTGTAGGTGCTGTCGTTGCAGGCGTAGTTGTGCCTGCTACAGCTTCTGCTGGCGTTTGCGTTGTTGCTGTACCAGCTGCAGGCGCTGTAGACGTACCCGCAGCCGTTGAAGTTGGCGCACCTGCTGGCGTAGTGGCTGTCGCCGCTGGCGCAGTTGCGCCTGTTGCAGGGTCAACTGGCGTAGTTGTACCTGCAGCTGCTGCTTGCGCAGTCGTCGCAGCTTGAGTCGCCACACCTGCTGGTGTGACTGCTGTCGCTGTAGTCGTAGTCGCAGTTGTTGCAGCGTCAATTGGAGTTTGGGCTGTTGTTATAGCCGCTGCGGGCGTGGTCGTCGCACCCGCAGCCGTTGCTGCTGTAACAGTTTGCGCTTCAGTACCTGTCGCTGTAGGCACTGTCGCCGCTGGCGCAGTTGCGCCTGTTGCGGCATCTGCTGATGTTTGAGCTGTTGTAACTGCAGCTGCCGTTTGCGCAGGCGTCACAGCTTGAGTCGGAACACCTGCTGGCGTAGTCGCTGTCGCTCCAGGCGTCGTTGCAACTGTTAAAGCGTCTGCTGATGTTTGGGCTGTTGTTGTACCAGCTACAGGCGCGGTGGTCGCACCAGCGGCCGTTGCTGCTATAGCAGTTTGCGCTGCAGCACCTGCCGTTGTAGGTGATGGCGCACCTGTTGGCGTAGTCGCTGTCGCCGCTGGCGCAGTTGCGCCTGTTGCTGTATCCGTTGGTGTTTGGGCCGTTGCAGTACCGACTGTAGGCGCAACGGTTGTACCTGCAGCCGTTGGCACTGCTACACCTGCTGGTGTGGGCGCCGTCGCTGTAGGCGTAGTTGTGCCTATTGCAGCGTCAACTGGCGTAGTTGTACCTGCAGCTGCTGTTTGCGCAGTCGTCGTAGCTTGAGTCGCAACACCTGCTGGCGTAGTCGCTGTCGCCGCTGGTGCAGCTGCACCTGTTGCAGCGTCTGCTGGTGTTTGGGCTGTTGTTGAACCTGCTGCAGGCGCCGTGGTCGTACCCGCAGCTGTTGCTGCTGCATTTGTTTGCGCTGCAACACCAGCTGGTGTGACTGCTGTCGCTACAGGCGCAGTTGCACCTGCTGCAGGGTCAACTGGCGTAGTTGTACCTGCAGCTGCTGTTTGCGCAGTCGTCGCTGCTTGAGTCGCAACACCTGCTGGTGTGGGTGCTATCGCTGTAGGTGTAGTTGTGCCTGTTGCAGCGTCTGCTGGAGTTTGGGCTAGTGCTGTACCAGCTGCAGGCGCAGCGGTCGTACCCGCAGCCGTTGCTGCGGTTGTTTGTGCTGTAGGACCTGCTGTCACTGCAGGCGTAGTTGCGGCTGTTACAGCTTCAGCTGGCGTTTGGGCTGTTGTTGTAGCTGCTGCGGGCGCGGTCGTCGTACCAGCAGCCGTTACTGCAGCAGTTGTTTGCGCTGCAACGCCTGCCGGTGTAGGTGCCGTCGCCGCTGGCGCAGTTGCAGCGGTTGCAGCATCTACTGGTGTTTGGGCTGGTGTTGTACCAGCTGCAGGCGCAGTGGTGGCTCCCGCAGCCGTTACTGCGGTTGTTTGTGCAGCAAGACCTGCTGGTGTCGTCGCAGGCGTAGTTGCGCCTGTTGCAGCATCAGCTGGCGTTTGGGCTGTTGCGGTAACAGCCGCAGGCGCGGTAGTAGTCCCCGCAGCCGTTGCTGCTGTAGCAGTTTGCGCTGCAGTACCTGCCGTTGTAGGTGCTGTCGCCGCTGGCGCAGTTGCGCCTGTTGCAGGATCAGCTGAGGTTTGGACCGTACCAGTACCAGCTGTAGGCGCAGTGGTTGCACCGACGGCAGTTGCTGCTGTAGTAGGTTGTGCTGCAGTACCTGCCGTTGTAGGTGCTGCCGCCACTGGCGCAGTTGCACCGGTTGCAGCATCTGCTGGCGTTTGAACCGTTGCAGTGCCAGCTGCAGGCGCTGTAGTCGTACCTGCAGCTGCTGTTTGTGCAGTCGTCGCTGCTTGAGTCGCAACACCTGCTGGTGTGACTGCTGTCGCTGCAGGCGTAATTCCAGCTGCTAAGGCTTCAGCTGGCGTTTGGGCTGTTGTTGCACCTGCTGCAGGCGCCGTGGTCGTACCCGCGGCCGTTGCTGCTGTGGCAGTTTGCGCTGCAGTACCTGCCGTTGTAGGTGCTGTCGCCACTGGCGCAGTTGCGCCTGTTGCAGGATCAGCTGACGTTTGAACCGTTGCAGTGCCAGCTGCAGGCGCTGCAGTCGCACCCGCAGCCGTTGCAGCTGCAGTTGTTTGCGCTGCAACACCAGCTGGTGTGACTGCTGTCGCCGCTGGTGCAGCTGCACCTGTTGCAGCGTCTGCTGGTGTTTGGGCTGTTGTTGCACCTGCTGCAGGCGTCGTGGTCGTACCCGCAGCTGTTGCTGCCGCAGTTGTTTGCGTTGCCACACCTGCTGGTGTGGGCGCTGTTGCCGCTGGCGCAGTTGTGCCTATTGCAGGATCAGCTGAGGTTTGGACCGTCCCAGTGCCAGCTGCAGGCGCCGTGGTCGCACCCGCAGCAGTAGCTGCTGCAGTTGTTTGCGCTGCAACACCTGTCGGTGTGGGCGCTGTTGCCGCAGGCGTAGTTACAGCTGCTGCATCAACTGGCGTTTGGGCTGTTGTTGTAGCCGCTACGGGCGCGGTGGTTGCACCAGCAGCAGCTGTAGCTACAGCTGCTTGCGTTGCAACGCCTGCCGGTGTAAGTGTTGTTGCCGCTGGAGCAGTTGCACCTGTTGCAGCGTCTGCTGGAGTTTGGGCTAGTGCTGTACCAGCTGCAGGCGCAGCGGTCGTACCCGCAGCCGTTGCTGCGGTTGTTTGTGCTGTAGCACCTGCTGGCGTGACTGCTGTCACTGCAGGCGTAGTTGCAGCTGTTGCAGCATCTGCTGGTGTTTGAGCTGTTGTTGTAGCTGCTGCAGGCACGGTGGTGGTTCCCGCAGCAGTTACTGCAGTTGTTTGTGCAGCAAGACCTGCTGGTGTCGTCGCAGGCGTAGTTGCGCCTGTTGCAGCATCAACTGGCGTTTGGGCTGTTGCGGTAACAGCCGCAGGCGCTGTAATCGTTCCCGCAGCCGTTGCTGCTGTAGCAGTTTGCGCTGCACCGCCTGCCGGTGTAGGTGCTGTCGCCACTGGTGCAGTTGCACCGGTTGCAGCATCTGCTGGCGTTTGAACCGTTGTAGTGCCAGCCGCAGGCGCTGTAGTCGTACCTGCAGCTGCTGTTTGTGCAGTCGTCGCTGCTTGAGTCGCAACACCTGCTGGCGTAGTCGCTGTCGCCGCTGGCGCAGTTGCACCTGTTGCAGGGTCAACTGGCGTAGTTGTACCTGCAGCTGCTGCTTGCGCAGTCGTCGCAGCTTGAGTCGCAACACCTGCTGACGTAGTCGCTGTCGCTCCAGGCGTAGTTGCACCTGTTGCAGCGTCTGCTGGCGTTTGGGCTGTTGTTGTACCAGCTGCAGGCGCCGTGGTCGTACCCGCAGCCGTTGCTGCGGTTGTTTGCGTTGGAGCACCTGCTGGTGCGGGTGCTGTCGTCGCACCCGTAACCGCTGGCGCAGTTGCGCCTGTTGCAGCATCTGCTGCCGTTTGAACTGGTGCTGTACCAGCTGCAGGCGTGGCTGTGCCTGCAGCTGGACTCGCCGCTGGCGCAGCTACTACTTGATTAGCAGCGGGCAGTAAAACTGGTGCCGTGCCAAGTTGAAGTTGACTTTGTTGCCCATTGCTATCAATGACAGTCACAGACGGAGGTGCAATAGTTGTAGCAGCTCCCTGCACAACAGGTTGACTCACCGTCGTTTGTTGTGATGTGGGCTCCACCGCTACAACCAAGCCGTTTGCAGGCACAGCAACACGTCCGGAGGGTGTCGTGACCTGCACGCTGGTGTCTGTCGGCGCGTACCGATCCACCGTCACATTACCGCTGTCCACTGTTAGGTTGGCTTGGAATACTTTGGCGGCATCCGTTCCAATCATTTGACCGCTCACCGTGACCCGGGTTCCTGCACCCACCGTCGTGGAGCTGGTAGAGACAGTCGAATCCTCCACTTTGATGAAATTGATTTTGACCTGTGAATTAGCCTGTGTCGAAATGACATCGCCCAAATAAATGTTGTCACCTGCAGACAACAACACAGACAAGCCATTACGAATAACAACCACCGCACCTGAAGCTTGTGCCACTTTGGCAATTGGAATATCTAAGGGTATCGGAGCAACCACAGCACCACTGCCCGCGTCTGAAGCCGTGTTGGTGCTAAGTTGCGCCAATTGCACAGGCTCTACGGCAGACGGGGTCAAGGCCAATTGAAGCTGTGTCAATACTTCGCTTGGCAAGTCCCCTGCTGCGATCTGCCCTTCGGCATCGAAGAAATCCTCGATCCGTTCTAAATCACCATTGGCATTGATATGGACCAAATCTCGGCCTTGCTGAACGACTTGATCACCAGAGTTCAACCAATCCTGAATCACATGGGGTTTGCCGGCTTCCACAGAAGGTGTCGCAGCAAACACGCTTCCCAGCAGATTCATCAAATTTTTTGTTATGTTTTTCACAGGTCTTGCCTTAGGCCATTTAAGTAGATCGAAAATCGGTACATCCGGGTTTAACTTGAGCAAGACTGCACAAGCGCATAAAAACAGATGTCGCGCGGGCTTGAATGCAAGTTTCGTACCGTGTTTTTTTGACGGCTAAAAATAATTTTTAAATACTCAAATTAAATAAAATATTGAATATTTTTGAATTAATAAAATAAATAAAAATCTTTTATGACACTTGGGTCATAAAGAGTAATTAAATGGTTTTAATAAACACTTAACTCTACGGGGCAAAAAAAAACACCCCGTACTTTCGTACGAGGTGTTTTTAGGTTTATTTTGGTGGGACCAGCGGGGGTCGAACCCACGACAAACGGATTAAAAGTCCGCTGCTCTACCAACTGAGCTATGGTCCCATCACGCTTGATATACGACGTTAACCGCGTACCCTGCGAAGACTTAGAGTATAGCGCTATTTTGGCGTTTTTGCCAATGAGCGCGAAGAAATTTGTTCAATGATCCAGCCTGCCGCGCATTGACCAAAGGTCGCCGTCACGCTGACCACGGAACCATAGCCATGACAGTTCAAAGAGCCATCACCTTCGATGGCGCAGCTGGGGTCCGGGGGGGCCACCGATTCGCGGCTAAACACGCATGCAACCCCCATTTTTTTGCCATCTCGCGCGGCACCATGCTCGCGGCGCAAGCGATAACGCAGCTGGGCTAACAGTGGATCGTGGGTCGTCAAAGACAAATCGTCAATATCGACTTTGTGTGCCTGGCGTTTCCCACCTGCAGCCCCAACGCTGATGAACACACTGCGCTGCTTCAAGGCCCAAGCCGCCATGGCTGTTTTGGCTTTGACTTGGTCACAGGCATCGATGACGGCATCGACCGAACTCGGCAAAATCATCGGCCAGTTGGCAGGCTCGACAAACTCTTCGACACAATGCACGATGCACGCAGGGTTGATGTGGGCAATGCGCTCACGCATCGCTTGCACTTTGGCCATGCCAACCGTTGTGTCGAGTGCGTGAATTTGACGGTTGATGTTGGATTCGGCCACATGGTCCAAGTCAATCAAGGTCAACTGCCCGACGCCACAGCGCGCCAAGGCCTCCACAGCCCACGACCCTACGCCTCCAATGCCCACGACCGCCACATGTGCGCTGCGAATGCGACTTGCACCCTCGACACCATACAAGCGCTCTAGGCCGCCAAAGCGACGCTGCAAGTCAGCGGAGTCAGACAAATCAAATATCCAGCAATGCGGCTTGTCGGCGCAAGGCCACCACACAGCCCACGATGATGGCGCTAATGGCCACAAATGCATTGAGGCTCAGGGTAGAAATGCCGCTCAGGCCTTGCCCAAATGTGCAGCCCATGGCAGTAACACCACCAACACCCATCATCACGCCGCCAATCAGGTGGTTGGCCAAATCATCGGTGCTGGCAAAACCTTCCCAGCGAAAAGTTTTGCTCATCAAGGCCGACAAAGCCGAGCCGCAAATCACGCCCGCCACAGAGACCACACCCACGGTCAAGACCTTGGATTTATCGCTGAAGAACATCAGCCAATCCAGGCTGTGGGCCACGGGGGCCACAAAGGTCAAGGCTTCGATGCGACCAGAGGCGGTGCCCAAGAAAACGGGTTCGAGTGTTTCTGGGTGTTCGGCCACAAAGCCCAGGTGCCCACTCACCCACCACAGCACCACAATGATGGCGCCCACGCCCAAACCTGCCAGCACGTTCTCAAGCGTACGGAAATCGGCATGGCGCAAAACCGCCAAGATCAAGACCACGCCGATGGCATAACCCAGACCGAGGGTCACGTCTGCAGGACTGCCTCCCAAGACCGACGCAAACAAGGTGCCCAACTGCGCACCCGCGGGCATGTCCAATGCCAGCGCATCAACAGTGTTGACACGCACCACCGCAGTGATGCCCTTCAAGGTGGCAAAGGCGCTGATGCCCATGACCACAAAAACCACCAGCGATTTGAGGTTGCCACCACCAATGCGCACCAAGGTTTTGTTGCCACAACCAGAGGCCATGACCATGCCGTAGCCAAACAGCAGACCACCGACGATGGCAGACAGCCACAAGAAGCGCGATCCGGCATACAGGGTTTTGGATGCATCAATTTGCCCGGTGTGCGACAAGGCCGCAAACCCGACCATGGCCACACCGACCGCCAACATCCATTGACGGGCACGTGTCCAATCTTCCATGTTGACGACATCGGACACCGCACCCATGGTGCAAAAGTGCGTGCGCTGGCTGATCGCACCCAACACCAAGGAGAGCAAGAAAAAAATCCCAAGCACTTGTTGGGTGAGCGTGGTCAGTTCATTCATTTGAATTTATTTCAGTTTGGCCAATCGTTCACGGGCTGCGGATGCAGCTTCTGACTGTGGGTAGGTTTTGGCAACCTCATCCAAGGTTTTACGCGCACCTTTGAGGTCTTTGAGCTCTAACTGGCAGTTGGCCACAGACAACATGGCGTCAGGTGCGCGTGCGTGCGTGGGGGCTTTGGCCAGCAAGAGATTGAAGTTACGAATGGCTTCTTTGTAGTCGCGGTTGGCATATTGCGCATTGCCCGCCCAGAACAAGGATGGCACCACATAACCGCTGTTTGGATAACGCTTGATGAAGTCCGAAAATGCCACACCCGCCGCTGCAAAGTCGCCTTTGCGGAACACGGCCAAGGCGTCTTCATACGCCTTGGTTTCCACCGGATCGGCCACAAACTCCACGCCATCGACCACCACTTTTTTGGGCTCGAACTTGCGCAAGCGCTCATCCACACCTTGAGACACATCTTTTTGGCGGCGCAGCTCTTGCATCAGCTCTTCTTTTTCGCCGCGCAAGCGTGCGGTTTCGGCACGAAGGGCTTCGAATTGGTTTTGCTGCTCAATCAGGCTGCGCTGAAATTGTTGAATTTCCTCGCTTTGGCGGTCCATGCGTTGGCGCAAGTCCAAAATGGCACGGCGCGCCTCGTCGTCTTCAAACAAAGCGGCTTGTGCCCCAGAGGCAAACAAAATCCCCAAAGCAAGGGGGATGGCATGGAGTGCGCGGGTTTTCATCGGTAGGTCATCTCCGCACGGCGGTTCTTGGCAAAGGCCGATTCGTCAGCGCCTTGGGCGGCAGGTTTTTCTTTGCCATAGCTCACAGCTTCCATTTGGCTGTCGGGCACGCCCAAGACGGTCAATGCACGGCGCACGGCTTCGGAGCGCTTTTGACCCAAGCCCAAGTTGTATTCACGGCCACCGCGTTCGTCGGTGTGGCCTTCGATGTTGACGCGACGGGTTTTGTCAGCACGCAAGAAGCGGGCATGGGCATCCAACACGCTTTGGAACTCAGGCTTGACGCTGTAGCTGTCGTAGTCGAAATAGATCACCGATGCCACGCCTGCAGGGCCTGGCTTGATGCCGTTCATGCCATTCAAGCCACGGGCATCCAAGCTGTTGACGCCAGACGCACCGGCAGCACCGCCAGAGCGGTCGTCCACAGGCACATCATCGAGCTTGACGCCCGAGGCGCAACCGGACAAAAGCGCAATCAGAGAAAGGAGTAAAAGTAGTTTTTTCATGGCGTGGTGTATTTCAAAAAGTCAAAAAATTAAGGGAGCAATTTGGAGAACGGGCCCCAATGGGGCTCGCGAATGTCGCCGCCCTGCCCTGACAAACGCGCTTTGATGCGGCCGTCCAAGGTGGTGGTCATTAAGGCTTCGCGGCCGTCTTGTTGGGTGGCGTACACGATCAAGCGGCTGTTGGGGGCAAAACTGGGGCGCTCGTCGGCCGTGGTTTCTGTGATGGCCGTGGCGTTACCGCTGGACAAGTCCATCACATGCAGTTTGAACGCACCACCGATGCGTGAGACATAAGCCAACCAACGACCATCCGGACTCAAAGCGGGCGAAATGTTGTAACTGCCGTTGAAGGTGACGCGGTTGGCGGGGCCACCCATCGCTGGCATGCGGTAAATCTGTGGGGCACCGCCACGGTCGCTCACAAAGTAAATCGCCGTGCCATCGGGTGAGAACACGGGTTCTGTGTCAATGCCTGCAGATTGCGTCAATCGGCGGGGTTCACCGCCTTGGGCGTCAATCACAAACAGCTGTGAACCGCCATCACGACTCAAGGTCACGGCCAAGCTGCGGCCATCAGGCGCCCAGGAGGGGGCGCTGTTGGAGCCGCGAAAGTTCGCCACCAAACGGCGCTTGCCCGTCGACACGTCGTGCACATACACCACGGGCTTGCGTGATTCAAACGACACATAGGCCAATTGCCCCCCTTGGGGCGACCAGCTGGGCGAAATGATGGGCTCGGGGCTGGACAGTGCCGACTGCGAGTTCTCGCCATCCGAATCAGCCACCCACAGGTTGTAGCGGCCACCGGCTTTGGTGACATAGGCGATGCGGGTTGAGAACACACCACGGTCGCCCGTGAGTTTTTCATACACAAAGTCAGAAATGCGGTGCGAGGCCAAGCGCAAATCGCTGGCTACCACGGTGTAGCTCATGGCGCCCAAATCTTGGTTGCGCACCACATCCCACAAACGGATGCGCACATCAAAACGGCCATCGTTCATGCGGCTGATGCTGCCGGTGAGCAAGGCATCAGCGCCTTTTTGACGCAGCAAGCTGATGTCGGGACGCTCTGTTTCGTCCGAGGTTTTGCCAGCGGCCAAGCCACGGAACTGGCCACTGCGCTCCAGGTCAGACTGCACGATGCTGGCAATTTTTTGCGGCGACGATTCTTCACCACGCAACGGTGCAAAGGCAATCGGCACTTGGGTCAAGCCCACGCCAGACACCTCGACGCGAAACTGCGCCCAAGTTGGCAAGGCCACCACACAAGCAGTCAAAAGCCCAAGAGCCCATCGGAAACAAGAACGTGTCATGGTGAATTGAGAGAGCCAGATGAAGTGACGGATTTTAGTGCGTGGTTGAGTGGCGATAATGATCACTCTGCCTGACTTTTGAACATCCATTTATGACCCCTGCCACCCCATCTGCTGCGTCAGACGCTTTATGGCAACGGCTACGCCGTGTGGCGCCCTGGTTTTCTGGACATCCAGGTGCGTTGGCGCTGGGTATTGTTGGCATTTTGATCGGTTCTCTCACAGAACCGGCCATTCCAGCACTGATGAAACCTTTGTTGGACAGCGGTTTCCATCAAGGCGCGCTGGATTTGTGGAAGGTACCTGCGGTTTTGCTGCTGTTGTTTGGTGTACGGGGCTTTGCGGGGTTTATTGCCGCCTATTGCCTGGCACGAGTGACCAACGCGGGCATGGAGCGTATTCGCGAACGCTTGTTTGAAAAACTCTTGCGCGCAGACCCCGCGCTGTTTCAAAACCAACATGCCAGCGGGCTGACCAACAGCATGGTGTATGAGGTCAACAACGGTGCCTCATTGCTGATCTTCACCCTGCTCTCCTTGGCCAAAGACGCCATCACCTTGGTGGCCTTGATGGGGTATTTGCTGTTTTTGAATTGGAAGCTAACGCTGATTGTGTTTGCCATCTTCCCGCCGATTGCCTGGGTGGTCAAACACCTCTCGCGTCGCTTGGATCGTGTCACCCGTGCTGGCCAAGACGCCACCGATGAACTAGCGTACGTGGTGGAAGAAAACGTGCTCGCATACCGTATGGTTCGTCTCCACAACGCACAGACAGACCAGGCCCACAAATTTGCCACGTTCAACCACAAGCTGCGTCAGCTGGCCTTGAAATCGGTGGTGGCCAATTCGACCATGACGCCGCTGATCCAAATGCTTGCCGCGCTCGCCTTGTCTGGCGTGATCACGGTGGCACTGTGGCAAAGCACGCCCAGCGGCGGCAGCCAAGCCGTGACGGTGGGCGGCTTTGCGTCGTTCATCACCGGCATGCTGATGTTGATCTCGCCCATCAAACATCTCTCGGAGGTGGCGGGCACCTTGACACGTGGCGTGACCTCGCTCGAACGTGGGCTTGACCTGCTGACACGCATTGCCGATGAGTCACAAGGCACGCACACCAGCACCCACGTGAAAGGTGAAGTGCGCTTGGATCATGTGCATTTGCAATACCCATCGGCCGCCCAAGCCGCTTTGAATGATGTAAGCCTGACCATCCACCCCGGGCAAACTGTGGCCTTGGTCGGCCCATCAGGCTCGGGTAAAACCACCTTGGCCAATTTGCTGCCGCGCTTTTTAGAACCTACCGCAGGCACCATCACCTTGGATGGCGTGCCCTTGCCCGAATGGTCACTGGCCAGTCTGCGCAGCCATGTGGCCTACGTGAGCCAAGACGTGGTGATGTTCAACGATTCGATTGCCTACAACATTGCCTTGGGCCAAGCCGTAGACACCGCACGCGTCTGGAAGGCCCTGGAAGCCGCCCACTTGGCCGACTTTGTACGCGGCTTGCCCGCGCAAGAAAACACCCAGGTGGGGCACAACGCCACGCAACTGTCGGGCGGTCAGCGCCAGCGTTTGGCGATTGCGCGCGCGCTGTACAAAGACGCGCCAATTTTGATCCTGGACGAAGCCACCTCCGCCCTCGATACCGCTTCAGAGCAAGCTGTCAAAAATGCGTTGAAGGTTTTGATGCAAGGCCGCACATCCTTGGTGATTGCACATCGTTTATCGACCATTGAGCATGCCGATGTGATTGTGGTGATGCAAGCCGGGCAAATCGTCGAAACAGGCTCGCATGCGACGTTGATGGCGGCAGGCGGTGCCTACGCCCAACTCTACAAATCGGCTGAGCATGGGCTCATCAACGATGAAGCCGCGCCATCACCTGCTTAAACAGCGCCACAAAGGCCAAGGCTTCGTTGTGTAAGCTGAACCGTGTTTGCAGCGTCTGGGCTGCCGCCTGACCCAGGGCGTCGCAAGTCACAGGGTCTTGTATCAAACGGTCGATCGCTTGGCCCAACGCCACGGGGTTGCCCACCTCGAAATGGATGCCAGTTCGCTCGTGCTCGGTCAACTCAATGCCACCGCCGACATTGCTGGTGATGACCGGCAGGCTGAACGACATGGCTTCGGCCATGGAGTTGCCAATGCCCTCCCCGGGCTGCAGCGTGGGTTGGATGTAAATGTTCGCCGCGCGGAAAAAGTCAGGCACATCCGACCTGAACCCATGAGCCACCACATGTTGCTGCAGCTTGGGTGACTGCGCAATGCGTTGGCGAATGGCTTCGCCGCATTGCCCCACAATGTCCAGCTGCCAATTGTCAGAGGCCACATGCTGCTCCACCGCATCCAACAAAACAGCCAAGCCTTTGATCGGTCTGTCGTTGGCCACACACAGCAAACGCACCCGTTCGCTCGTGCTGCGATGACGCGGCCCCACCGATTCGTGCTCATCCATGAGTTGGCCATAGCCTGGATATATCACCTCAAAAATGCCAGGGTGCTTGGGGTAAAAGCGACGCGCTTCATAGCTCAATTTGTTGGCAATCGCCTGCGACATGCAGGTCACGGCATCCAAAGCAGGCGACAGGTAAGTGAACCAATCTTGCAGATACCAAGCGCTCACGCCGCCAATGGCGCCACGTGAACCGATCACTGGTACCTTGAAATGGTGACGGCGTCGCGCTGTCAGGGCCACCGACAGCGCACGGCTGGTGTAGCACAGACACACATCGGGCTTGCACTGGGCTACTTGCTCGGCATAGCGTTGCGCCGCGTGTTTGTCAAAGCGGCCGTTAAGTTTGACACGGTCCACCACCGATATCTCGGTGCCCCAATCGCGCGAAGTAGCGCTGCGCAGGGGTTCAAGCACCACATGCACGGTATGCCCCATGCGCTCTAGCTCGTGCAGCATGCGCAAGGAGTAAGGATCCAAATCACGACTGAAAACAAGGACAGAAAATTTATCCGACACGGTCATAACAGCACAATATCGTATTGCTCTTGCGCCATCGCAGCTTCGCTGCGCAGCGAAATGGGTTTGCCAATGAAGTCGCTCAAACCCGCCAAATGCTGGCTTTCTTCGTCCAGCAACACATCAATCACAGCGGGTGAGGCGATGACACGAAACTCGCGCGGGTTGAACTGGCGCGCTTCACGCAAGATTTCACGCAAAATGTCATAGCTCACGGTGCGCGCGGTTTTGACACTGCCCTTGCCTTCGCACACCGGACACGGCTCGCACAGCATGTGGGCCAAGGATTCGCGGGTGCGCTTGCGCGTCATCTCCACCAGCCCCAAGGCAGAAAAACCGCTCACCATGGTTTTCACACGGTCGCGTGCCAACTGCTTGCGAAACTCGGCCAACACCGCCTCACGGTGGTCTTCACGCACCATGTCAATGAAGTCGGCCACGATGATGCCGCCCAAATTGCGCAAACGCAGCTGGCGTGCAATGGCGCCAGCCGCTTCCAAGTTGGTTTTGAAAATCGTTTCGTCAAAATTGCGTGCGCCCACATAGCCGCCAGTGTTCACATCCACCGTGGTCAAGGCTTCGGTTTGGTCGACGATCAAGTAACCGCCCGATTTCAGATCGACCCGTCTCCCCAAAGCGCGGGCAACTTCATCGTCGATGCTGTACAAATCAAAAATCGGACGCTCGCCCTTGTAGAGCTGCAATTTCTCGCTGGCTGTGGGCATGAACTCACGGCCAAAGTCACGCAGTTTTTGAAACTGTTCGGCCGAGTCAATCCGAATGGTTTGGGTGGTTTCGCCCACCAAATCGCGCAACACACGCTGCAACAAGCTCAGGTCTTGATGCAGCAAAGACATCGGCGGCAAACGCAGCGAGGCTTCTTTGATGCGGGCCCAGGTTTTGCGTAAATAGGCAATGTCTTCGCGCAACTCTGCATCGCTGGCGTCTTCGCCATTGGTGCGCAGAATAAAGCCACCGGTTTGACCGTTGGGCGCGCCATCTTCTGCCAGTTGTTGCAAACGGCGGCGCAAAGTTTCGCGCTGTTCGAGCGGAATTTTTTGCGACACGCCAATGTGCTGATCTTGGGGCAAAAACACCAACAAACGCCCCGCAATGCTGATTTGCGATGACAGGCGCGCGCCCTTGGTGCCAATGGGGTCCTTGATGACTTGCACCATCAAGGATTGGCCTTCAAAGACCTGTTTTTCAATCGGTACCACGGCAGCGGGAGTGCCGCCATCGGTCTCGGCATGGCGTGCAGCCACGCTGCTCATCAAGTCGGCCACATGCAAAAACGCGGCGCGTTCCAACCCAATGTCAATGAAGGCCGATTGCATGCCAGGCAGCACACGTGCCACACGGCCCAAATACACATTGCCCACCAAGCCACGTTCGAGGGTGCGCTCCACATGCAGCTCTTGCACGGCACCGGTCTCGACCACCGCCACGCGGGTTTCTTGCGGTGACCAATTGATCAGAATGTCTTGTTGCATGGCAAATGTGAGGGGTTAGACCTTGAAGCCGAACTGACGCAACAGCTGCGCCGTTTCAAACATGGGCAAACCCATGATGCCAGAGTAACTGCCGCTGATGTGCTCAATATAGGCGGCCGCCCTGCCCTGCACCGCGTAAGCCCCGGCCTTGCCCATGGGCTCACCGCTGGCCACATAGTCTTGAATTTGGATGCGCGTCAAAGGCGCAAAACGCACCTGCGACACGCTCAAGGTGTGCCCCTGCTTGCGCGCGGTGCCGATCGCCACTGCGGTCAGCACCCGATGGGTGTGGCCGCTCAAGCGCGTCAGCATGTCATGTGCATGGGCCGCATCCTCGGGTTTGCCCAAAATGGTTTTGCCCACAGCCACCGTGGTGTCTGAGCACAGCACGGGCGCGGCGGGCAAGCCACGTTGTTTCATACGGGCCAGCGCAGCTTGGAGTTTGAGGCCGGTCACGCGTTGCACATAGGCTTTAGGCGCTTCGCCCGCCCGCACGACTTCCAGGGCTTCTGCGTCCTCGCTGGCATCGGGAAGCAACAACTCGTAGGCAACGCCCAGTTGCTCCAGCAACTGGCGACGGCGCGGGCTTTGAGACGCCAAATACACAAAGGAGGGAGATGTCATGCGAGCAACGGTGGTTTATTCGCGGTGGTAAGGATGGTTGGCATTGATGGACCAGGCGCGGTAGAGCTGCTCCACCAAAAGCACACGCACCATGGCATGTGGCAAGGTCAAATCCGACAAACGGATGCGCTCATGGGCGGCCTGTTTAAACGCCGGATCCAGCCCATCAGGCCCGCCAATCACCAAGGCCACGTCATCGGCTTCGAGCTGCCAATGCTTGAGCTTGCCCGCCAGGGCCACGGTGGTGAGCTGGGTACCACGCTCATCCAGCGCCACGATACGGCAGCCTCTGGGAATAGCCGCCTCAATGCGTTCGCGCTCGGCAGCGTACAGGGTGTCTAAGGTTTTGGAGCCACGCGGCTCCGTTTTGACCGCCTTGAGCTCAACGCGCAGCTCGGGTGGAAAGCGTTTGGCGTAATCGTCCCAGGCCGTTTGCGCCCAGTCGGGCACACGTTGGCCGACCGCGACCACCCACAGCTTCATGCTTTGCGGGCAGTGGTCTTTTTAGCAGCAGGACGTTTGCCCGCTGGTTTGCCCGCCGTGGTCGAAGCTGTGCGTGCGGCCGACTTGGCCGAAGACTTGGCGCCCTTGGGCGAGACTTTGACAATGGGCAGCTTGGCTGAGGTTTTAGCGGCTGGTTTTTTCGCTGCGCCTGTTTTGGCTGGGGCTGCTTTAGCGGTGCTGGTTTTTGCCGCAGGTTTTTTCTCGGCTGTTTTCTTCGCCGCAGGCTTTTTGCCGGCTGACTTCTTGGTCGAGGTTTCTTCCTGGTGTGCCGAGGCTTTGACAGGCTTGGGCGCACCAAACTTCAGGCGCACAGGCTTTTCGCCCCAAATTTCTTCCAGGTTGTAGTACTGGCGGATGTTGGGTTGCATGATGTGTGCAACCACAGCGCCGCAATCCACAATGATCCACTCGCCGTTGTCTTCACCTTCGATGCGAGGCTTGGGAAAACCTGCCTCACGCACCTTGTCGCGCACACTGGCGGCCAAAGCTTTGGTCTGGCGGTTGGAGGTGCCAGAGGCGACGATCACGCGCTCAAACAGCGAAGACAGGTGCTCGGTGTCAAACACCACCAAGTCTTGTGCTTTCACATCTTCCAGCGCGTCCACCACGGAGCGTTGGAGTTTTTGAACATCTTTTTTGGCGGTGGTTTCGGTCATCGGTCTTGGGTGTAAAGGCGGTGTTGATCAATATAGTGCTGCACAGAACTAGGCAGCCACTGAGGCGTTTGCAGGGCTTGAGCGAGGTGCGATCGAATTTCGGTTGCACTGATGGCCAAGCGGGGCATGTCCAAGTGTTGGACATTTGGCGATACCGCATTGTGCCACTGTGTCTGCTGGGCTTCTTTGACATGACCGGCCTCAAAGGGACGATCAGCCACCACCACGGTCGCGATTTTCAAAATATCTTGCCAGCGGTGCCAGGTTTTAAATGCCTCAGCCTGGTCTGCCCCAATGAACAAAAACAAGGCAGCCGTGGGTGATTCGTGCTGCAAGGCGGTCAAGGTGTCGACGGTGTAGGTGGGGCCTTCGCGTTCAAGCTCTCGCGGATCGACGAAGACCTGGGACATGTCGGCAAACGCCAGACGGGCCATGGCGAGTCGATGCTGGCCATCGGTCAAGGGGCGCGCTTTGTGCCAGGCGTGGCCAGTGGGCATCACATGCAGGCGGTCCAAATTGAACTGCGTCAACGCCGTGCGTGCCAGTTGCACGTGGGCCAAGTGCGGCGGGTCAAACGCGCCGCCAAACACGCCTACACGCAAGGGTTGCGAAACTGCACTCATGCCTGGGCAGCTAACCAATCACGGGGAGTCAAAAATTCGTGCAGCAAAGCATGTTCCGGTGTGCCGGGCTCTGGCAGATGTTGGTACGACCAACTGACCAAAGGCGGCATCGACAGCAAGATCGATTCAGTGCGCCCCCCCGACTGCAGGCCAAAGTGGGTGCCACGGTCCCAGACCAGGTTGAATTCAACATAGCGGCCACGGCGGTACAGCTGGTGCGCGCGCTCGCGCTCGCCATAGGCCATGTGTTGGCGCCGCTCGACGATGGGCAAATAAGCCTCTAGGAAGGCATCGCCCACACTGCGCAACATGTCAAAGCTGCGCGCAAAGCCCAGCTCTGAAAAATCATCAAAAAAGATGCCGCCCACACCGCGTTGTTCGTTGCGGTGCTTGTTGCAGAAATAGTCGTCGCACCAGGTTTTGAAACGTGGGTACAAAGCGTCACCGAATGGCGCCAGCGCTTGGCGGCAGGTGTGGTGGAAATGCACCGCGTCTTCGGTGAAGCCGTAATACGGCGTCAAGTCCATGCCGCCGCCAAACCAGGCCACGGTTGGGCCGTTGGCAGGGGTGGCCGCAATCATGCGCAGATTCATGTGCACGGTGGGCACATAGGGGTTGCGCGGGTGAAACACCAAAGACACGCCCATGGCTTCAAACGGTGCGCCCGCCAGTTCCGGGCGGTGCTGGGTGGCCGAAGGCGGCAGCGCAGGCCCACGCACATGCGAGAAGCCACAGCCTGCGCGCTCAAAGACCGCACCGTTTTCCAGGATTTGGGTGATGCCGTTGCCTTGCAAAGGCTCGCCTGGTCCTTTTTGCCATGGGTCCACCAAAAATTGGGCTTGGCCGTCTTTGGCTTCAATGGCGCTGGTGATGCGGCTTTGCAAGCCGATCAAGTAATCGCGCGCTGCCGTGACGACACGGCTGTGGGTGGAGTCAGAAGTTGTCATGCGAATTAAGGCTTGGGTGGGGTCCAGGGTTGAATCGGTGCGGCTTGCTGCGGATGAAAACCCCGCACGCCTTGGTACACCTGGGCAATGTGGGCGTAATCGGCATCGATATCGCCGCTCAAGTGCATGAAGTCGGTGATCTTGGCCACTTTGGTCCCATAGTCAATATGCAGCATGCACAAAGGCACATCGGCACCCAGCGCCAATTGGTAAAAGCCACTGCGCCAGCCGTTGGTCAGCTTGCGCGTGCCTTCTGGCGACAACGCCACCCACAAAAAACGATCGTCTTGTTTGTGCTGCTTGAGGGTTTCGATCATGTCACCGACCACCCCTTTGGGTGAGGAGCGGTCAATCGGCACGGCACCGATCCAGCGAATCCAAGCGCCAAACAAGGGAATGCGAAACAAGCTGTCTTTGGCAAAAAATTGCACAGGCAGGCCCACCGCCCATTTGACAGGCATCATGGTCACAAAGTCCCAGTTGCTGGTGTGGGGGTAACCAATCAGCACGCCTTGCTTGGCGGGTAAGCCGCCAAACTCAACCCGCCAGCCCATGAGCTTGACTAGCAGCGCGGCCCAGCGGTTGGGTTTGAACTGCACCATCATCGGATCAACGTGCGATGGCGCGGTAACCGATGTCGGTGCGGTATTGCACACCGTCAAAGTGAATGCCTTTGGCCTTCTCGTAGGCCAGTTGCTGCGCCAACTTGATGGTGCCGCCCAAGGCCGTCACGCACAACACGCGACCACCCGTGGTGCTGACCACACCGTCCACCATCTGGGTGCCGGCATGGAAGACCACCGCGTCGTCGCTGTCTTGCGGCAAGCCGCCAATGACGTCGCCTTTGCGCGGGTTCATCGGATAACCGTGAGCGGCCATCACCACGCCCACGGCGGTGCGGCGGTCCCAGTCAAGCTCAAAGTCGTCAAAACGGGTTTCAGGATGGGTGGCCGTCGCAGCCAGCAGCACATCGACCAAATCGGTCTTCAAACGCATCATGATGGGTTGGGTTTCGGGGTCGCCCATGCGGCAGTTGAACTCCAGGGTTTTGACCTGGCCTTGGGGGTCGATCATCAAGCCCGCGTACAAGAAACCGGTGAACGGAATACCGTCTTTTTCCATGCCCTTGATGGTGGGCAAGATGATTTCGCGCATGGCACGCGCATGCACCTCGGGCGTGACCACCGGAGCTGGCGAATACGCGCCCATGCCGCCGGTGTTGGGACCTTCATCGGCATCGAGCAAGCGTTTGTGGTCTTGGCTGGTGGCCAGGGGCAACACGGTTTTGCCATCGCACATGACGATGAAGCTGGCCTCTTCACCTTGCAAAAACTCTTCAATCACCACCCGCGCGCCACCTTCGTTGTGGCTCACGCCTAGCTTGTTATCGAGCAACATGAAGTCAATCGCTTCGTGGGCTTCGGCGGCTGTCATGGCCACCACCACGCCCTTGCCTGCGGCCAAGCCATCTGCTTTCACCACAATCGGCGCGCCTTTAGCGTTGACGTAGTCATGCGCCGCTTGGGCGTCGGTGAAGGTTTCGTAGTCGGCTGTGGGAATGTTGTGGCGCTTCATGAACGCCTTGCTGAAGGCTTTGGAGCTTTCCAGCTGCGCTGCGGCTTGGGTGGGGCCAAAAATGCGCAGGCCATGGGCGCGGAACTCGTCCACCACCCCTGCGGCCAAGGGGGTTTCGGGGCCAACCACGGTCAACTCCACGCCTTCGGCTTGGGCAAACTCGCGCAAGGCTTTGACATCGGTGATGGGCACATTTTGCAAACGCTTGTCGCGCGCCGTGCCGCCATTGCCAGGGGCCACAAACACTTTTTGAATTTTGTTGGATTGGGCAATTTTCCACGCCAGCGCGTGTTCGCGGCCACCGCCGCCAATGACTAAAACGTTCATAAAGCAGCGTTGTGGTAAACCTCTTGCACATCGTCCAGGTCTTCCAAGACGTCGAGAATTTTTTGCATTTTCACGGCGTCGTCGCCTTCAAGCTCAATCGTGTTGTCGGCCCGGTAGGTGACTTCGGCCACTTCGGGCTTCAAGCCTGCCGCCTCCAAGGCGTTTTTAACCGCCTCAAAACTCGCCGGGGGTGTCAACACCTCGATGGCGCCATCGTCATCGGTGATGACGTCATCAGCGCCCGCTTCGAGGGCGATTTCCATGATTTGGTCTTCATTGCTGCCGGGGGCAAAAATGAGTTGGCCGCAATGTTTGAACTGAAACGCCACCGAGCCTTCGGTACCCAGGTTGCCGCCGTGCTTGCTGAACGCATGGCGCACTTCGGCCACGGTGCGCACTTTATTGTCGGTCATGGTGTCCACAATGATGGCGGCGCCACCAATGCCATAGCCTTCGTAACGAATTTCTTCGTAGCTCACGCCTTCGAGGTTGCCTGTGGCTTTGTCGATGTTGCGCTTGATGTTGTCCGCCGGCATATTGGCTGCTTTGGCTTTTTCAATCGCCAAGCGCAGACGGGGGTTGGTGTCTAACTCACCGCCACCCAGACGGGCAGCCACCATGATTTCGCGGATCAAGCGCGTCCAGATGCGTCCGCGTTTTTCGTCTTGACGACCTTTTCGGTGTTGAATGTTTGCCCATTTGCTATGGCCGGCCATCAGAATTCCTCGTGAGTTGATTTAACCTTCAGCCATTATTTTACTTTTCAAGTGATGGAGAACTTTCGATGGCCGAACCCATGCTGATCGCACTGCACAAGACAACCGAATGCCACATGCTGCCAGCCCTGGCGAATCGCCATGGCTTGATCACCGGCGCCACCGGCACAGGCAAAACCGTCACCCTGCAAACCTTGGCCGAAGGTTTTTCCAAAATCGGTGTGCCGGTGTTCATGGCCGATGTCAAAGGCGATTTGGCGGGTATCAGCCAGCCAGGCCAAATACCGCCCAAATTGGCCGCCTCGTTGCAAGAGCGTGGCGTGCCCATGCCCTCTCCCATCGCCTGCCCCACCACCTTGTGGGACGTTTTCGGCAAGTCAGGCCACCCCGTGCGCGCCACCATCACCGACATGGGGCCGCTCTTGCTGGGCCGTATGCTCAACCTCAACGACACCCAGGCCGGGGTGCTCAACATGGTCTTCAAAATTGCCGATGACAAAGGTTTGTTGCTGCTCGACCTCAAAGACCTGCGTGCCATGCTGCAACACGTGGGCGAGCACGCGCGTGACTTCACCACCGAATACGGCAACGTCAGCGCCGCCAGCATTGGCGCCATTCAACGCGCCTTGCTGGAGATCGAAGCCCAAGGCGGCGATTCCTTTTTTGGCGAGCCCATGCTCAACATCCAAGATTTCATGCAAACCGATGCCAAAGGCATGGGCGTGATTAACCTCTTGGCGGCAGACAAGCTGATGAATGCACCACGCCTGTACGGCACGTTTTTGCTGTGGATGCTCTCAGAGCTATTTGAGCAATTGCCCGAAATTGGCGACCCTGAAAAACCCAAGATGGTGTTTTTCTTTGACGAAGCCCATTTGCTGTTCAATGAAGCGCCCAAGGTGCTGATTGAGCGCATCGAGCAAATGGTGCGACTCATCCGCTCCAAAGGCGTGGGGGTGTACTTTGTGACCCAAAACCCGCTGGATGTGCCTGACACCGTGCTGGGTCAGCTCGGCAACCGCGTGCAACATGCCTTGCGGGCGTTTACGCCACGCGACCAAAAAGCCGTCAAAGCCACGGCGCAAACCATGCGCGGCAAAGCGGGCCTGGACATTGAAAAAGCCATCACCGAGCTCGGCGTGGGGGAGGCCTTGGTCAGCTTGCTGGACGCCAAAGGCCGCCCATCCGAGACCGAACAGGTCTATGTGCTGTTGCCCGGCAGCCAACTCGGGCCTATCACGCCTGAGCAGCGCCAAGCATTGCTGGCTAACTCCTTGGTGGCTGGGGTGTACGAACAGACCTTGGACCGTGAATCGGCTTATGAGCGCCTCAAAGGCGCAGCGCCTGCTGCGGGTGCCTCGACGGCTGGGGCAGCTGGCTCAGCCCCTACCAGCACTGCAGGCCAAGCGCCAGCGCAGCCCTCGGTCACTGACCAAGTCTTGTCAGGTTTGGGTGAAGCCTTGTTTGGTTCCACAGGACCACGTGGCGGTCAGCACCAAGGCTTGGCGCAAGTCATGGTGAAGTCTGCGGTGCGCAACATCGGCTCGGCTGTGGGGCGCGAGATTGTGCGCGGGGTGATGGGCAGCATCTTGGGTGGCCGCAGGCGCTAAGCCCTTTGAATGCCCATGAAAAAACGCCGCCTGTGGCAACACAGACGGCGTTTTCATTGCAGCACACTGAGCGGCCAGACAAGCCGAAACAGTTTTAACTCGCCGCGGGCTCTTCAGAAGCGGCTTGCTCGCCTTTGGATGCCTTGTCTTTCTTAGGCAAAGGCGTGATGTCGAGCAACACCTCTTCTTTGTCGTCGATGTCCACGCTCAAACGGCCACCGTCGGTGAGGCGCCCAAACAGCAACTCGTCGGCCAAGGCTTTGCGAATCGTGTCTTGGATGAGGCGCTGCATCGGGCGTGCGCCCATGAGCGGATCGAACCCCTTCTTGGCCAAGTGCTTGCGCAGTGCGTCGCTGAAGGTGACGTCGACTTTCTTCTCGGCCAACTGGCCTTCGAGTTGCAGCAAGAACTTGTCGACCACGCGCATGATGACGTTTTCGTCCAAGGCCTTGAAGCCCACGATGGCGTCCAAGCGGTTGCGGAACTCAGGCGTGAACAAGCGCTTGATGTCGCCCATTTCGTCGCCTGCCACCCGGGGGTTGGTAAAGCCAATGGTGGCCTTGTTCATGGTTTCAGCGCCCGCGTTGGTCGTCATGATGAGAATGACGTTGCGGAAGTCGGCTTTGCGACCGTTGTTGTCGGTCAGCGTGCCATGGTCCATCACCTGCAACAGCACGTTGAAGATATCTGGGTGGGCTTTTTCAATCTCGTCCAGCAACAGCACGCAATGCGGCTTCTTGGTCACGGCTTCGGTCAGCAAACCGCCTTGGTCAAAGCCCACATAGCCGGGAGGCGCGCCAATCAGGCGGCTCACGGCATGGCGCTCCATGTACTCGGACATGTCAAAGCGAACCAGATCAATGCCCATGATGTAGGCCAACTGCTTGGCTGCTTCGGTCTTGCCCACGCCTGTGGGGCCGCTGAACAAGAAAGCGCCAATCGGCTTGTCGGCTTTGCCCAGGCCTGAGCGGGCCATCTTCACGGCAGAGGCCAACACCTCCAGCGCTTTGTCTTGGCCGAACACCACGCTCTTCAAGTCGCGCTCGATGGTTTGCAACTTGCTGCGGTCGTCGTTGGACACGTTGGCGGGCGGAATGCGCGCAATTTTGGCCACGATGTCTTCAATCTCGGCCTTGCCAATGGTTTTCTTGCGCTTAGACGCCACCAAGATGCGTTGCGCCGCACCGGCTTCGTCGATCACGTCAATCGCCTTGTCAGGCAAGTGGCGGTCGTTGATGTACTTGGCGCTCAGCTCGGCAGCGGCTTGCAGCGCGGCCAAAGCGTACTTGACGTTGTGGTGCTCTTCAAAGCGCGACTTGAGGCCTTTGAGAATGTCCACGGTTTCAGGCACGGTGGGTTCGACCACGTCGACCTTTTGGAAACGGCGGCTCAAGGCCGCGTCTTTTTCAAAGATGCCGCGGTATTCGGTGAAGGTCGTTGCGCCAATGCACTTGAGCTGACCGCTCGACAAAGCAGGCTTGAGCAAGTTAGACGCATCCAACGTGCCGCCCGAAGCCGCACCTGCGCCAATCAGCGTGTGAATTTCGTCGATGAACAAAATCGCGTTGGGCTTGCCCTGCAAGTTCTTGATGACGCCCTTCAAGCGTTGCTCAAAGTCGCCACGGTATTTGGTACCCGCCAGCAAAGCGCCCATGTCCAGCGAGTACACGATGGCCTCAGACAATATTTCAGGCACATCGCCTTGGGTGATGCGCCAGGCCAAACCTTCGGCAATGGCTGTTTTACCCACACCAGCCTCGCCCACCAACAGCGGGTTGTTTTTGCGGCGGCGGCACAGAATTTGAATCGTGCGCTCCACCTCGTACTCGCGGCCAATCAGCGGATCAATCTTGCCGTCTTTGGCAGCTTGGTTCAGGTTTTGGGTGAACTGCTCGAGCGGAGACGCTTTTTCGTTCTTTTCAGACGCAGCGCCCTCCTCTTGCTCGCTGGGCGCGGCTTCTGCGCCTTTGACAGCCTCGGGCGGATCGCTCTTTTTGATGCCGTGCGCAATGAAGTTGACCACGTCCAAGCGTGTCACGCCTTGCTGGTGGAGGTAGTACACCGCGTGCGAGTCTTTTTCGCCAAAGATGGCCACCAGCACGTTCGCGCCGGTGACTTCTTTTTTGCCGTTGCCGGTGGACTGCACATGCATGATGGCGCGTTGAATCACACGCTGAAAGCCCAAGGTAGGTTGTGTGTCCACCTCTTCGGTCCCCGCCACCTGGGGCGTGTTGTCTTTGATGAAGTTGGAGAGCGAGTTACGCAGATCGTCAATATTGGCCGAACACGCGCGCAGCACTTCTGCGGCGCTGGGGTTGTCGAGCAAAGCCAACAACAGGTGTTCCACCGTGATGAATTCGTGACGTTGCTGGCGGGCCTCGACAAAGGCCATGTGCAAGCTCACTTCAAGTTCTTGGGCGATCATGTTTTATTCCTTCGTGCTTGCAACTGAGATTCAACTGTATATGGAAACGAATGCCATTTATTCAATAGGCTCAGCCACGCATTGCAGCGGATGACCGGCTTTGCGGGCTGCGTCGAGCACTTGCTCGACCTTGGTGGCAGCCACGTCTTTGCTGTAGACACCGCACACACCTCTGCCATCGAGATGGATCTTGAGCATGATTTGGGTGGCACTTTCGCGGTCTTTGCTGAAAAACTCTTGCAACACCATGACCACAAACTCCATGGGCGTGAAGTCGTCGTTGAGCATGAGCACCTGAAACATCTGGGGCGGCTTGGTGCGCTGGGTGCGGCGTTCTAAGACGACGGAGTTGCCGTCGTCGCGGTCTGGCAATTGAACTTTGGGCGTGTTTTTCTTGGTTGGCATTGGTTCATTCTGCACGAATCACATGGACTCGATCATCACCTCGCCAAAGCCCGAGCAGCTGACCTGGGTAGCGCCGTCCATCAAGCGGGCAAAGTCATAGGTGACGCGCTTGCTGGCAATCGCGTTTTCCATCGAAGCGATGATCAAATCGGCCGCCTCTTTCCAGCCGATATGGCGCAACATCATCTCGGCCGACAAGATGACCGAGCCTGGGTTGACGTAGTCTTTGCCCGCATATTTAGGTGCCGTGCCATGGGTGGGCTCGAAACACGCCACGCTGTCGGACAGGTTGGCACCGGGTGCAATGCCAATACCACCCACCTGGGCGGCCACCGCATCGGAGATGTAGTCGCCGTTGAGGTTCAAGGTGGCCACCACCGAATATTCCATCGGGCGCATCAAAATTTGCTGCAAGAAGGCGTCTGCGATCACGTCTTTGATGATGATCGATTTGCCAGTCTTTGGGTTTTTCAGCCGGCACCAGGGGCCGCCGTCGATCAAGGTCGCACCAAACTCTTTTTGCGCCAAGGCCAAGGCCCAATCGCGAAAACCGCCTTCGGTGAACTTCATGATGTTGCCCTTGTGCACCAAAGTGACGCTGGGCTTGTCATGGTCAATCGCGTACTGAATGGCTTTGCGGATGAAGCGCTCGGTGCCTTCAATCGACACCGGCTTGATGCCAATGGCCGATGAGTCGGGGAAGCGAATTTGCTTAGTTCCCAACTCTTGGGTCAGAAAATTCATCAGCCGCTTGGCGTTGTCGCTCTTGGCTTCAAACTCAATGCCCGCGTAAATATCTTCCGAGTTTTCACGGAAGATGACCATATTGGTTTTCTCGGGCTCTTTCAGGGGCGAAGGCACGCCTTTGAAATACTGCACCGGACGCAAGCACACAAACAGGTCCAGCTTTTGGCGCAAGGCCACGTTCAAAGAGCGAATGCCGCCGCCCACTGGCGTGTTCAAAGGGCCTTTGATCGACACCACGTAGTCGCGCAAGACGTCTACCGTTTCATCGGGCAGCCACACATCGGGGCCGTACAGCTGGGTCGATTTGTCACCCGCAAACACTTCCATCCACTGAATCTGGCGGCTGTCGCCATAGACTTTGGCCACCGCAGCATCGACCACTTTGCGCATCACGGGCATCACGTCTTTGCCCACGCCGTCTCCTTCGATGAAAGGAATGATGGGCTGATGGGGGACATTCAGCGACATGTCGGCGTTGACGGTGATTTTGTGACCCTGGGCCGGCACTTGGATGTGCTGATAAGACATGAAAAAAAGCTCCCGTGAGATATTTGTTTGCTGCAATTCTAGAGGCCTGCCACAGCGCTGCCGCGCGAGGTGCGATACATTTCAAGCTGTGTTTTGCAGCGGCCTCACTTGGCCTGGTTTTGAATTTATGAAACGTGTCCTTTTTTCCATTCTCTTCGCGGTACTCAGTGGGGCCGTGAGCGCACAAGACACGCCGCAAACCAATTTGCCCCGCATCAAGCTGCAAGCAGGCATGTACCAAATTGACACCCAGGTGGCGCAAACCCCCGAGCAGCGCAGCATTGGCCTGATGTTTCGCAGCGACATGCCCCAACACGAAGGCATGCTGTTTGTGTTCGAACAGCCCGCGACGCAATGCTTTTGGATGAAAAACACCCTGCTGCCTTTGACGGCTGCCTTCATTGCAGACGACGGCACCATCGTGAACTTGGCCGACATGAAACCCCAAACCACCGACTCACACTGCTCGACCAAGCCCGTGCGCTTTGTGCTTGAAATGAACCAGGGCTGGTTTGCCAAAAAGGGACTCAAAGCCGGTAGCCGCTTGGCAGGTGTGGCCTTCAAGCCTTAAGTGCTTTGAGCGCTGGTTGCAGGTAGTTTGCGCGGTCGACCACCACGCGCACCATTGGCTCGCGCCGCACTGGCTTTGGCTTGTGATCTAACGCTCCCAGCTTTGGCCGCATGTGCACGCATCCATGCGCGGCTACCAAAGACCCCATGAAGCAGGCCTTCAACGCTTAAATCTGCATCCAGCAGCGGCCAACTTATCCCCGTACCCTTTGGCGAAATTTGAATGTGCGCAAGCTCAACGGATGACGCGTTTTCAAGCCCTTGAGCTAAAGGCGGCGGAAAGCTAAAACTTGCCCCATTTTGCAAAACGACATGAATCAGTTTTTTGCGTGCGTCGTATTTGGCACTCACCGCATGCATAACGTCCAGCGCCTGGCTTTGTGCGCTGCGATCGTGCGGCAAATCATTAAGCTGCATTTCAACCCATCATGTTTGGTTTATTCGAGCTTTCAGTATCCGTAACTGCAAAGAGCCAAGCGCTAAGCAACACTCACAAACAAAAAGCCAGCCCGTTTGCAGGCTGGCTTTTATGCGAGGTCTAGCGCGACTGCGCTAGGGGTAACAGATGACTTAAGCGAAGTTGGCTTCAGCGAAAGACCAATTCACCAGCTGGTCGAGGAACGTCTCGACAAACTTAGGACGCATGTTGCGGTAGTCGATGTAGTAGGCGTGTTCCCACACGTCCACAGTCAACAAGGCTTTATCGGCAGTGGTCAAAGGTGTGCCCGCAGCGCCGGTGTTGACGATGTCCACCGAACCATCGGCCTTTTTGACCAACCAAGTCCAGCCAGAGCCGAAGTTACCCACGGCGCTCTTGACAAACGCTTCTTTGAACGCGGCGTAGCTGCCAAATTTGGCGTTGATGGCTGCAGCCAAAGCACCTGTGGGCTCACCACCGCCTTGGGGCTTCATGCAGCTCCAGAAGAAGGTGTGGTTCCAAATTTGGGCCGCATTGTTGTAGATACCGCCGCTGGACTTCTTGACGATGTCTTCGAGCGACATGGCTTCGAATTCTGTGCCTTTTTGCAGGTTGTTCAGGTTCACAACGTAGGCGTTGTGGTGCTTGCCATGGTGGAACTCCAAAGTTTCTTTGGAGTAATGAGGGGCCAATGCGTCGATGGCGTAAGGCAGTGCGGGGAGCGTGTGTTCCATGAAGTCCTCTTGTGTAAAAACGTGAATTGTAAAAACTAAATTTAAATCTGATCGGCAACTCGCAAATCAACCACGCCGTCAGCCAGGGTTGCTTGCAGCTGCTGACCTGGTTGGGTTTGGTTGACCGAGCTGATGGCGCTGCCCTGGGCATCGCTGAGCCAAGCAAAGCCGCGCTGCAGCACCAATTTTGGATCCAACAAGTCTAAACGTAAGGCCGCGCGGTGCAAACGCTCGCGCGCCAAGGCGGGTGTTTGTTGCACACCACGCGCAAGCCCTGCACTCAAAGCGGCGAGTTCGTGCCCGCCCTGCTGGGTGCGGCGTTGCACAGACGATGTCAAACGCTGCTGCAAGCCCAACAGTTGCATTTTTTGGTGGCTCAAGCCCTCAGAGGGACGGCCCAAACGGGCCTGGGCACGGTCCAAGCGCTGCTCTTGGGTATCCAGATGGCGGTAGGTCAAGGTTTGCAAGGCTGAGACCCACTGGGCCAAATTGGCTTGCAAGTCGGCCCGGGGCACGGCGCACATCTCTGCCGCAGCGGTCGGCGTGGGGGCACGCAAATCGGCACAAAAATCGGCAATCGTGAAGTCGGTCTCATGCCCCACCCCGCTGACCACAGGCACCGGGCACGCCACGATGGCGCGGGCCAAGGCTTCGTCGTTGAAGGCCCACAGGTCCTCCATGGAACCGCCACCGCGCACCAGCAAAATCACGTCCATACCGGGCACTTGGCTCAAAGACTGCAAGGCCTGCACCAACGATGCCCCCGCTTGCTCGCCCTGCACCAAGGACGGCGCCAACACCACCGGAATATGCGGCACACGACGCTGCAAGGCCGTGGCCACATCATGCAAAGCCGCCGCACCCAGCGACGTGACCACGCCAATGCAGCGCGGCATGGCGTTGAGCGCACGCTTGCGCTCGGGCGCAAACAAACCCTCGGCCTCCAGCTTGGCTTTGCGCTGCAAAAAGGCCTCAAACCAAGCGCCTTGGCCGGCTCGGCGCATGCTTTCCACCACCAGTTGCAACTCGCCGCGTGGTTCGTAGACACCCAATCGGCCACGTACCTCGACCAATTCACCATCGGCGGGCGAAAAATCCAGTAACGGAGCCGCACGTTTGAACATGGCACAGCGCAATTGGCCTTGTGCATCCTTCAATGTGAAGTAGCAATGCCCGCTGGATGCGCGTGTAAAGCCCGAAATCTCACCCCGCACCGCCACAGGATTGAAGCGCGCATCCAAAGCGTCCGCCACAGCGCGGCACAAAGCACCAACTGCCCATGTACGGGGCGCCAATCCTAGCGATTCAGACGACGGCATGATTGGATTCATCCACAGTTGGCGCAGGTATGCAGAAAATGCAGCTGGTATACAAAAACACTGAAGCCACGGTACAAGTTATTGATTTCATTCAGTTTTTTAGCGCTCAAAATTCAGTCAATGTGTTCAAGCTCACAGTTCATGCGACTTCAAAGGGCATCGACAAGAAGTTACCCACAAAGTTATCCACAGTAAATGTGCATGAATGCCTGGGCCATAATGAGCCGAAATTTGCTTTTTGGAGTGTTGATTTGCTGTCGATCATACAAGCGGCCGGATGGCCGATTTGGCCTTTGTTGCTGTGCTCTGTGGTGGCTTTGGCCTTGGTGATTGAACGCCTGATGAGCTTGCGCGTTCATTTGGTGGCGCCTGCTGGGCTGCTAGAGCAAGCCATCACCGCTTCACAGCACGGATTGCCATCGAACGAAGTCGTGGAGCAGCTCAGCCAACACTCGTTTTTAGGCCGTGTATTGGCCAGTGGTTGGCAAGCGCTCAAGGCCGATGCGCACATCAGCGAAGCTGATTTGCGTTCCAGCATGGAAGCTGCAGGTCGCCAAGCCGCGCATGATTTGGAGAAACATTTGGTCGCCTTGGCCACCATCGCTTCGGCCGCCCCGCTGCTGGGCTTGCTGGGAACTGTGATTGGCATGATCGATATTTTTGGCGCCCAAACCTCGCCCGGTACCAGCAACCCGGTGCAACTGGCGCAAGGCATTTCGATGGCGCTGTACAACACGGCCTTCGGTTTGATCGTGGCCATTCCAGCCTTGATGTTCTGGCGTTACCTGCGTGCACGCGTGGACGCCTATGTGCTCGGCATGGAACTCGATGCCGAGCGCTTTGCCCGCCACCTGCTGGCTTTGCGCAGCCAACTCAAGGCCTAAGAAGGCGTCAGTCAAGCCATGAAGTTTCACCGCAGCCAGAGCCCAGAGCCCGAAATCAACCTGATCCCGTTCATCGACGTGTTGCTCGTGGTGCTGATTTTTTTGATGCTCTCAACCACCTACAGCAAGTTCACCGAAATGCAATTGAACTTGCCCATCGCCGATGCCACACCTCAGCAAGAACGCCCCCATGAGGTGATTGTGGCCATCAGCAGCGAAGGCCAATACAGCATCGCACGCAACCCCGTTCAAGGGCGTGACGTGCAAAGCCTGAGCCAAGCGCTGAGCCAAGCCACGCACAACATGGACAACCCCATGGTCATCATCAGCGCCGATGCCCAAGCCAGCCACCAGTCGGTGATGTTGGTGATGGAGGCGGCGCGCCGCACCGGCTTGAATCAACTCACCTTCGCCGCCCAAGCCTCTGGCGGCAAAGCGGACTGAAGGCCGCCCTCATGAGCCGCCTGCGCCATGTGCTCACGCACGCTTGGCTGAGCCGCGGCCTCTTAGCTTGTATGTTGTGGCCCGTCAGCCTGCTCTATGGCGTGCTGGTCTGGCTTCGTCAGCGCCTCTACCAACAAGGCTTCTTGCAGTCTGCATGCCTGAATGTGCCTGTGATCGTGGTGGGCAATGTGCTTGTGGGCGGCGTGGGCAAAACCCCTGTGGTCATGGCCTTGGTCCAGCACTTGACGCAGCGCGGGCTCAAAGTCGGCGTGATTTCACGCGGCTATGGCCGCCAGACCCACGATGTACGGGCTGTCCACGTCGACAACCAGGCCCATGAGGTCGGCGATGAACCGCTGTTGATTGCCCGCACCTGCACCGTGCCCGTCTGGGTCGGATCTGACCGTCCAGCAGCCGGACGCGCTTTGCTGGCCCAACACCCCGAGGTTCAAGTGATCGTCTGCGACGATGGCTTGCAGCACCTGGCGCTAAGCCACGATCTGGCGCTGTGTGTGTTTGACGAGCGCGGCGTGGGCAATGGCTGGCTCTTGCCCGCAGGCCCCTTGCGCGAGCCTTGGCCTCGTCGCCAAGCAGCGCCCACATGGGTGGTCAAGACTTCAGGCGTCGCCGCCAGCGGCGAATTTGCAGCAAACCGGCAATTGGCCCCTGTGGCGCATCGCGCCGATGGCAGCACACGGGCCTTGCACAGCTGGTTCAACCAACCCGTGCAGGCGCTGGCCGGCATTGCCAAACCCGAGGTGTTTTTTGACATGCTGCGCGCCCAAGGCCTGCAACTGAGCCACACACAGGCCTTGGCCGATCATGCCGATTTGGACAAAGTGCACATCGATGCAGACGCAGGCGATGTGCTGTGCACCGAAAAAGATGCCGTCAAACTCTGGCGCACCCACCCCCAGGCCTGGGCGGTGCCACTGGTCACCCACTTACCCGCCGACTTGCTCACAGCCATCGACCAAGCGCTCGACGCAAAGTTATCATCCCCGCATGGACTCCAAACTCATTGAACTGCTGGTCTGCCCTGTGACCAAAGGCCCGCTCGATTACAACCGCGAACGTCAAGAACTGATCTCTCGCAGTGCACGCTTGGCCTATCCCATCCGCGATGGCATTCCCATCCTGCTGGAAAACGAAGCCCGCCCCCTGACCGACGCTGAGCTCGAGGCCTGAATGTCGTTTTGTGTTTTGATCCCGGCCCGCATGGCCTCCTCGCGTTTGCCCGACAAGCCCTTGGCCGATATCGCGGGTGCCCCCATGGTGGTACGCGTCGCACAGCGCGCACTGCAATCGAGCGCGACGCGGGTGGTGATTGCGGCAGACGATGTGCGCATCACCACCGCCTGCGCGCAACACCAAATTCAAGCCGTCTTGACCCGCAGCGACCACCCCTCTGGCAGCGACCGTTTGGCGGAAGCCTGCGAAGCGCTCGGCTTGCAAGACGACGAGATCGTGGTCAACGTGCAAGGCGATGAGCCCTTGATCGACCCCGCCTCCATCGACGCGGTGGCCCAATTGCTGGCCCAGCGCCCCGACTGCAGCATGAGCACCTTGGCCCATGCCATCGACTCGGTGCACGACTTTGCCAACCCCAATGTGGTCAAAGTGGTGCTCGATGCCCGCGACACCGCTTTGTATTTCAGCCGCGCCCCCATTGCGTGGTGGCGTGATGGTTTTGCCCAGGGTGGCTTGAATGGTGGCATCACGGCCCTGCCCAACCCCGCTCCGCTGCGCCATGTGGGCTTGTATGCCTACCGCGTCGGCTTTTTGCGCCAGTTTCCGCAACTCCCGCAAGCGCCGCTGGAAATCACCGAATCGCTGGAGCAACTGCGCGCCATGTGGCATGGCCACCGCATCGCGGTGCATGTCACCGATCACGCGCCCGGGCCCGGTGTTGACACACCCGAAGATTTGGCACGCGTGCGCGAGGTTTTTCAACGCACGGCGTAAGCCTGTGCAAGGGGATCGCATGCTATCCTCAGAGCGAAAATAACCGAGCTAATTCATCATTAGGACCAAGCATGAGACTCATTTTGTTGGGCGCCCCCGGTGCCGGTAAAGGCACACAGGCCACCTTCATTTGCCAGAAATACGGCATCCCACAAATCTCAACCGGCGACATGCTGCGCGCTGCTGTCAAAGCGGGTACCCCCCTGGGTGTGGAAGCCAAAAAAGTGATGGATGCCGGTGGTTTGGTCAGCGACGACCTCATCATCAACTTGGTCAAAGAACGCATTGCCCAACCCGACTGCGCCAAAGGTTTCTTGTTTGACGGTTTTCCACGCACCATCCCCCAAGCCGACGCCATGAAGGCCGCCGGCGTGAAGCTCGACTATGTGCTCGAAATCGACGTCCCGTTTGACGCCATCATCGAACGCATGAGCGGTCGCCGTGCCCACGTGGCCAGCGGCCGCACCTACCACGTCAAGTTCAACCCCCCCAAGGTGGAAGGCAAAGACGATGTGACGGGCGAACCCCTGATTCAACGCGACGACGACAAGGAAGAAACCGTCAAAAAGCGTTTGGATGTGTACAGCGCCCAAACCCGTCCCTTGGTGGATTACTACTCCGGCTGGGCCAAAAACGATGCTGCCGCTGCCCCCAAGTACCGCGCCATCAGCGGCACAGGCTCGGTGGAAGAAATCAAGGACCGCGCCTTCCAAGCTTTGGCTGCCTGATCGCGATCTGCCCCATCCAAAGGCCGCTGACGCGGCCTTTGTTGTTTTTAGCGCGCAGCGCTTTGCGCCTTCAGCAAGGACAGCCACAAGGCCACCCGTGCTTTGGCGGGCGCAAGCCCTGGTGCTACCGGCAACGCATCACCGGGATGGGCCTGCGCAGCTCCAAACGCGCAGCGCGAGGTGCGCAGCACTTGGGCGCCACGGGCTTGCGCTTCCTGCAAAGCCGCCTCCAAATCGCCATGGACACTGCCATTGCCCGTGCCCGCCACAATCCAACCCTCAGGCGCATCTGACGCCAACAAAGCGCGCACCAAGCGACCATCGGCCCCCGCATGGTTGACCACCCATTCCACCCGTGGCCAACGCGTGGCGGCAGCAAACTCAGCGGCAGACGGCGCGGGCAAGAGGTCCGAAGTGTCAGGTGTTGCACGCAAGCGCTGCCACTGCCCATCGTGCACCGCACCCACAGGGCCCTCGGAACCAGAGGTGAAGGCATTGGGTTCATGACTGTGGATTTTTTGCACCGCCTGCGCCGCGTGAACGTCGCCCGCACACACCACCACCACCCCGTGCACGTCTTGGCTTTGGGCCACCACAAACGCATCGCGCAAATTGGCCGGGCCATCGCTGTTTGGCGCATTGGCAGGCCGCATGGCACAGGTCAACACCACGGGCTTGCGGGGCTGCAACACGCGCTGCAACACATAAGCGGTTTCCTCCAGGGTGTCGGTGCCATGCGTGATGACCACGGCCTGCACATCGTCTTGTTGCAGCCAATGGTCCACGCGTGCGACCAAGGTCTGCCAAATCGCATACGACATGTTTTTGCTGTCGATTTGCGCCACTTGCTCGCTGAGAACCGTGACATTCGGCGGCGCTACCCCCTCCAGCAACTGCGCCACGCCCAGCTGGGCCGCCTTGTAGCGTTGCGGCGCGGACACGTCGTCTGCCAGCCCTGCAATCGTGCCACCTGTGGCTAAAACAACAATTTTTTGAGTTTTTTTCGCATTCATGGCTTGCCAAACTCCAAAACCTGGTTAAAAATACAGTTACTGGATGTCCAAACAGGACTTTCCACCAGCCCACATTGTGCAGGAGCCGCATTCATGATCGACACACCCAAACTCACGCCCCGCCAGCAGCAGATTCTGGAGCTGATTCAATCGGCCATCGCCAACACCGGTTCGCCGCCCACCCGGGCTGAAATTGCCGCCGAACTCGGCTTCAAGTCCGCCAACGCCGCCGAAGAGCATTTGCAAGCCTTGGCCCGCAAAGGCGCGATCGATTTGGTCAGTGGCACCTCACGCGGCATTCGCCTCAAAGGCCAGAGCCTGCGAGCAGAACCTACGCCTCAAGGCATGGCCCTGCCCTTGATTGGCCGCGTGGCCGCCGGTTCGCCCATCTTGGCGCAAGAACACGTCGATCAAACCTATTTCGTCGAAAGCAGCCTGTTCGAACGCAAGCCCGATTACCTGCTGCGTGTGCGCGGCATGTCCATGCGCGACGCCGGCATCATGGATGGCGACTTGTTGGCCGTGCAATCCACCCGCGATGCCAAAAACGGACAGATTGTGGTGGCCCGCCTGGGCGATGACGTGACCGTCAAACGCTACCGCCGCCTGCCCGATCACATTGAGTTGCTGCCCGAAAACCCCGACTACAAAACCATCGTGGTCGAGCCCGGTGAGCCGTTTGAAATTGAAGGTCTGGCCGTTGGCCTGATCCGTAACACCATGTTGATGTAAAGAAAGAACGACCATGAGCCTCGCACTTTTTGGCGCTTACCGCCTGTTGAACCCGCTGCAAAACGTTGTCCGTGGTTTCATGCCATCGCAAGCCTTGCAAAGCACCCCCACTTGCCGTCCCCTGCCCTTGCGCGTGTCACGCGTGATGGAAGCCCAGCAAAGCCGCCAAACGGCTGGACGCATGGTGATTTCAGGTCGCATGGCCGATGTCTGCGCCGAACTCGACCGCTTGGCCGAGCTCGAAAATCGCCACTGAAGCCAGCGCGCGTGGTTGGCGCGCTGAGGCGCTGAGGCCCTGGGGTCTTAGGCGTTGGGCCCGAGCAAAAAGTCGGTCTTGCCAACGTCCACACCGTTGTGGCGCAAGATCGCATACGCCGTGGTGACGTGGAAAAACACATTGGGAATGGCCCAGTGTTTGAGATAGTCCTCGCCAGCCATGGTGCGCGTTTTGTCCTTGCCCACCGGAAACGTGATGCTTTTTTGCTCCGTGCCATCTAAGGCCGATGCCGGCACGGTGTGGAGCCAATCCAAGGTTTTTTGAATCCGCCCTATCAGTTCATCGAAGGTAGCTTCGGTGTCATCGAACTTCGGGGCTTCCAAACCTGACAAGCGCGCCACACACAACTTGGACGCATCGCAAGCAATCAACACCTGACGGGTGAACGGCAGCATGTCGGGCGCCAAGCGGTATTGAGCCAACACCGATGCATCAAACTTTTTCGCCTGCGCATGCGCCTGGCCTTTGGCCAAGAGGTGCTTGAGGTTGGTCAGCGCGGTTTGAAAAATCGGCAAACTCGCCGAGGACATTGAAATAGACATGAACAGCTCCTGGTTAACAGACCCACCCCAAGGGACAAGGCACAATTGGGGCATGAACATTGTGATCCTAGACGACTACCAAGATGTCGTTCGAAAACTTCCCTGCGCATCCAAGTTAGACGCCTATCCAGCCAAGGTGTACACCAACACCATCAAAGGTGTCGGTCAGTTGTCGGTTCGTCTCAAAGATGCCGAAATTCTGGTGCTCATCCGTGAACGCACCCACATCACCCGCCAACTGATTGAAAAGCTGCCCAAGCTGAAAATGATTTCTCAAACGGGCAAGGTCGGCAGCCACATCGACATGGCGACATGCACCGAACGCGGCATTGTGGTGGCCGAAGGCTTTGGCTCGCCCATCGCCCCCGCTGAGTTGACTTGGGCCTTGATCATGGCGGCTATGCGTCGCTTGCCCCAATACATCAGCAACCTCAAACACGGGGCTTGGCAACAATCAGGGCTGAAATCGGGCGCCATGCCAAGCAACTTTGGCTTGGGCCAAGTGCTGCGCGGCAAGACTTTGGGGATTTGGGGCTACGGCAAGATCGGCCAGCTGTTGGCGGGCTACGGCAAAGCCTTTGGCATGCACGTGTTGCTGTGGGGCAGCGAAGCCTCGCGCGAACGCGCCACCAAAGACGGCTTGAATGTGGCCGCTTCGCGTGAAGAGTTTTTTGAGCAAGCCGACATCCTCAGCTTGCACCTGCGCTTGACCGATGAAACACGCGGCATCGTCACCCTGGCCGACTTGCAACGCATGAAGCCCACCTCATTGCTGGTCAACACCTCGCGTGCCGAGCTGATCGAAACCGACGCCTTGATTGCAGGCCTCAACCGTGGTCGCCCAGGCATGGCTGCGATCGATGTGTTTGAAAGCGAACCCATTTTGCAAGGCCACGCCCTGCTGCGTTTGGAGAACTGCATTTGCACGCCCCACATTGGCTACGTCGAGCAAGACAGCTACGAGCTGTATTTCGGCACTGCTTTTGACAATGTGGTGAACTTCATCAAAGGCACGCCCACCAACATCGTCAACCCCGGCGCATTGCAGGTTCGCCGTTAAAGCGCCGATGATGAACCGCGCCACGCCTGCCATTTTGTGGTGTTTCCTGTTTGGCAACTTCGTCATCGGCTTTGGCGTGCTGATGATCCCGGGCTCGTTGAACGACATCAGCCACAACCTGCAGATCTCCATTGCCCAAGCGGGCTTTTTGATCACCGCAGGCTCGGTGCTGATGTGTTTGAGTGCTCCCGTGTTTGCCACCGTGCTGGCCAAGCACGACCGCCGCAAGCTGCTCACCTGGGTCATGCTCTGGTACGGCCTGTGTCACGCGGTTTGCCTGTTCATGCCGGGTTTTCAAGAGATTCTGTGGGTGCGGGTGTTGGCCATGATCGCCCCGGCCATCTTCACCCCACAAGCTGCCGCCTGCATGGGACAGCTGGCCAGCCCCGAACGCCGTGGGCGCGCCATCACCTTTGTGTTCTTAGGCTGGTCGGTGGCATCGGTGTTGGGCATGCCCATCGCCGCTTGGATGAGCGAGGTTTACGGCTGGCGCACCGTGTTTGGCACGCTGTCGGTGCTGTCGTTTGTGAGCGCTGCATGGGTCTGGTGGGTGTTGCCCACCGGTTTGCTGCCGCCTGTCATGTCGCTGTCGGCCTGGCGCCAAACCTTTGTCTCCAAACCCTTGATGTTCACCGTGCTGGTGACGGTGGTCAGCTCTTCTGGCCAGTTCTTTTTGACGGCCTATTTCGCCCCCTACTTCAAGCAAACCTTGGCCACCAGCCCCAGCGAACTGAGTGTGTTGTTTGGTTGGTTTGGTGCCTGCGGCTTGCTGGGCAATATGCTGCTCTCGCGCCGGGTCGACCGCATGGGCGCCGATCGGGCGGTCAACCTGAGTTTGTTGCTGATTGCCGTGAGCATGGTGTGTTGGTCTCTCGGCACCTCGCTGTGGCTGGCCGTCTTGGTTCTCACACCCTGGGGCCTGGGCATGTTTGCCACCAATTCGGCACAGCAAGCGCGCTTGATTCACATCGCACCTGCGCTGGCCTCGGGTTCGGTGGCACTCAACACCTCGGCCATTTACTTGGGCCAAGCCATTGGCTCAGCCGGTGGCGGCTGGTTGATTGAGCACGACGGCATGAACCAACTGCATTGGTTCGGATTGGCAGGCGTGTTGTTCGCGCTGCTGCTGAGCTTGCTGGCAGCACGCGCCACCCGGCGCGACCGCCGCCACGCCAGCGTGTAAGCCTTGAAGGCTTAGGACTTGAGCTGGGCGTATCGCGCAGCCATTTGTTCTGAGCCCACCTTGCGGTCGGCATTGACCTTTTGCACCGAAGCGCGCTCGGCCATTTGCTTGCCGTACTCTTTGACGGGCAAGCCGGCCAACAAATCTTCGCCCAACACCGACTTGGAGGCGATGGACGCCAAAGGCAAATGCACGATGGCCGCGCAGTCTGCCAGGGTGAATGTGTCACCCGCCACAAAAGGCGAGAACTTGGCCAACTTGGCAAAGCCCGCCACCCCTTTGGCCAACTGCTTGCGCACCCGCTCTTGGGTGGCTTCGTCTACCTTGCCGCCGAAAAACGCTTGGGGGTAGAGCTGGCGCACCACCAACTCAATGTGCAGCTCCAGGTAGCTGATCAACTCACGCACTTTGGCGGCTGCAAACGGATCGGCGGGCATCAAAGGATGGTGGGGATAGGCCTGCTCGATGTACTCGGCGCAGACATTGGACTCGGAAATGCAGCCATGCGGCGTGTCCAAAAACGGTACTTTGCCCATGGGAGAGCGCGTCAACGTGGCGGGATCCACAGGGTTGACCCAGACCAGGTCTTCCTCAAACGCGACCTCTTTTTCCAGCAGCTGGATTTTGAGTTTGTTGTAGTAGTTGCTAACGGCAAAGCCACAAAGTTTGAGCGTCATGGAGTGTCTTTCTGTGAATGAAATTTGAAATGATTCTGACACGCCCCCTGCCTCACGGCTCCTAGCCTTAACCCTCAAACTGTCACCCAGGTGCAATCCAAAAAACACGGTGTCGCTCGGTCATAATCTTTGCCATGAAACCGACATACCAAACCGTAGGCGTTGTAGGCGCTGGGGCCATGGGCCGTGGCATTGCACAAATCGCTGCCCAAGCCGGCAGCACCGTGAAACTTTTTGACACCCAGGCCGCAGCCCTGGCCCAAGCCATACAAGCCATTGGCACCCAGTGGGACAACATGGCGGCCAAAAACCGCATCACGGCCGATCAAGCCGCGCAGTACAAGGCAAATCTGCACGGTGTGGCGCAGCTCAGCGACTTGGCCGACTGCGACTTGGTGATTGAAGCCATCGTGGAACGGTTGGACATCAAACGCGCGTTCTTTGCCGAGCTCGAAACCCTCGTCCAACCCAGCGCGGTGCTGGCCACCAACACCTCGTCGCTGTCGGTCACCGCCATTGCCGCAGGCCTGCAACGCCCCGAGCAATTTGCGGGCTACCACTTCTTCAACCCCGTGCCTTTGATGAAGGTGGTTGAGGTGATTGCAGGGCTCAAAACCAAGCCCGCCATCTGCCAAGATCTGGCCGCTTACGCCGTGCAAATGGGCCACAAGGCCGTGCAAGCTCAAGACACACCTGGCTTCATCGTCAACCACGCTGGACGTGGTTATGGCACCGAAGCCTTGCGCATTGTGTCGGAAGGCATTGCCGACTTCGCAACCATCGACCGCATCTTGAAAGACCAGGTCGGCTTCAAATTGGGTCCCTTCGAGCTGATGGATTTGACTGCGCTGGATGTCTCTCATCCCGTGATGGAGTCGATCTACCAACAGTACTACGACGAACCGCGCTACCGCCCCAGCGTCATCACAGCCCAACGTTTGGCCGGTGGTGTGGTGGGCAAAAAAGTGGGCGAAGGTTTTTACAAATACGTCGAGGGCAAAGCACAAATTGCCCCTGAACCTGCCGTGCCCGTGGTCAACGACATGCCGCCTGTTTGGGTGTCTAGCCGTGCCGTGCGCCGCGCGGAGTTGCTGCAGTTGCTCAAAGACTTGGGTGCCAAGATCGAAACCGGTGCCTCGCCTTCGGCACAAGCCCTGTCCATCGTCGCGCCCTTGGGCTTTGACGTCACCACCGTGGCCATCGTCGAACGCTTGGACCCCGCCCGCACCATCGGCATCGACATGCTGATTGACGACCAGTTGACCAAGCGTCGCGTACTGGCCACCAACCCCGCCACCCGTGCCGACATGCGCGATGCGGCGCACGCCCTGTTTGCACGCGACGGCAAAGCCGTGAGCGTGATTCGTGACAGCGGCGGCTTTGTGACCCAACGCGTGGTCGCCACCATCATCAACATCGCCTCCGACATTTGCCAACAAGGCATTTGCAGCCCGCAAGATTTAGAAACCGCCGTCACCTTAGGGCTGGGTTACCCCATGGGCCCCTTGACCATGGGTGACAAGTTTGGCCCGACCGAAATCTTGGAGGTCTTGTTCAATGTGCAAACCGTCTACGGTGACCCACGTTATCGCCCCAGCCCCTGGTTGCGCCGTCGTGGCGCCATTGGCTTGAGCCTGAGCCACGTCGAGCCCTGAACACACGAACGCATATGACGGCTCAACTCAAAAGCACCAGCCAGGGTCAAACCTTGGTCTTGACCTTGTCCGATCCCTCGCTGCGCAACGCCCTGGGGCCCGAGATGTACGCCGCCGGCATTGAAGCCCTCAATGTGGCGGAGAGCAACCCCGAAATCCGCAGCGTCATCCTCACCGGTGAAGGCGCTCATTTTTGTGCCGGTGGCAATTTGAACCGGCTGCTGGGCAACCGTGACAAACCCCGCGAGGTGCAAGCCCAAAGCATTGAAGGCCTGCACAGCTGGATGGAAGCCATTCGCACCTTTCCCAAACCCATCATCGCTGCCGTCGAAGGCGCCGCCGCAGGCGCAGGCTTCTCGTTGGTGCTGATGTGCGACCTGATCGTGGCCGCACGCGACAGCGTGTTTGTCATGGCCTACAGCAGCATTGGTTTATCGGCCGATGGTGGCGGGAGCTGGAGTTTGGCCCAAGCGCTGCCCCGTCAATTGGCGTCGGAGTTGCTCATGCTGGGTGAGCGCATTGGCGCCGAACGCTTGCAAGAGCTCGGCATCGTCAACCGTGTGGTCGACAGCGGCAGCGCATTGGAGCAAGCCTTGCAACTCGCCGAGCGCATCAACGCCCGTGCGCCCAATGCCATGAGCAGCGTGAAAGAATTGCTCAACGATGCCGGCACCCACCACCTCACCGCGCATTTGGCGCAAGAGCGCGATCACTTCGTCAATAACTTACACCACGCTAACGCAGGCATCGGCATTCGCGCTTTTTTAAACAAAGAAAAACCCATCTACAAATAAACCCCTGAACACAGAGGCCGGCAGCACAGTGCAGGTCTCCAGGGCGACAACTTTTCACATTCAGGTCACACAAAAGACAGGCTATGGACGATCCCATTCTTAATATCGAAGAACGCGAAGCCATCAACTCAGGTCGATGGTTTTCATCTCTCTCACCTTCACTACGACACGACATTCTTCGATGCGCTTACGTCAAACGATGCAAAGACGGCGACTTGATCGCGGCGCGCGGCGACGCGCCCGAGGAGTGGATGGCGTGCGCCAAGGGCGCAGTGCGGGTGAGCTCGACTTCGCTGTCGGGCAAGCAAATCACCTTCACCTATGTGGAGCCCGGCATTTGGTTTGGCGATGTGGCCATTCTGGACGGGGACCGTCGCACCCACGACGCCTACGCCCATGGCGACACCACGATTCTGTGTGTGGCCAAAGCGGACTTTCAAAAAATCCTCACCCAGCATGTCGAGTTCTACGAAGCCATGCTGCGCTTGCAAGCGCGTCGCATTCGCCAGTTGTTCGGGCTGGTGGAAGACCTCAATACCCTGCCCCTGCGTTCACGCTTGGCCAAACAGCTGCTGCACTTGGCACGCAGCTATGGCGTGCAGAGCTTGACGCACAGCGAGGAAATTCGCATCGGCTTGCACCTGGCGCAAGAAGAACTGGCCCAGCTCTTGGGCGCCTCACGCCAACGCGTGAACCAAGAGCTCAAAGCCATGGAGCGCGAGGAAGCCATTCGCATCGAGCCAGGTGGCTTGGTGATTCGCAACCGAGAAGTTTTGCTGCGCATCAGCGAAGCCGATCACTGACAGGAGCCCACGCATGAGCCGGGAAGATAACTTTGTAGGAACCCGGCCCGTGAGTGAAGCCCACAGCTTCGACGTCGCGGCGCTTGAAGCTTGGCTGGGTGCGCACATGGCCGATTTCAAAGGCCCCTTGACGGTCGAGATGTTCAAGGGCGGGCAATCCAACCCGACCTACAAGCTCGTCACCCCCACCCAAAGCTATGTGATGCGGGCCAAACCCGGCCCCGTCGCCAAGTTGCTGCCCTCGGCCCATGCGGTTGAGCGCGAATTCACCGTCATGCAAGGCCTGCAAGGCACCGATGTGCCGGTGGCCAAAATGCATGTGCTGTGCGAAGACGAGTCCGTCATCGGACGCGCCTTTTATGTGATGGAGTTTGTGCAAGGCCGCGTGCTGTGGGACCAAACCCTGCCCGGCATGAGCAACGCCGAGCGTGGCGCCATCTACGACGAGATGAACCGTGTCATCGCCGCCTTACACAGCGTGCCATTTGCCGAGCGTGGCTTGGCCAACTATGGCAAGCCCGGCAACTACTTCGAGCGTCAAATTGGTCGCTGGAGCAAGCAGTACGTCGCCTCCGTCACCCAGCCCATTCCCGAGATGGACCGCCTCATGGAATGGCTGCCCGGCCATATTCCAGCCAGCGCGCTCGATGCCAGCAAAGTCAGCATCGTGCACGGCGACTACCGCCTCGACAACCTGATGTTCCACCCCACCGAGCCACGCGTGTTGGCCGTGCTCGATTGGGAACTCTCCACCATCGGCCATCCCTTGGCCGACTTCAGCTACCACTGCATGGCCTGGCACATTCCACCCGGCACCTTCCGTGGCATTGGCGGTGTCGATGTGGCGTCTCTGGGCATTCCCACAGAAACCGACTACATCCACCGCTATTGCGATCGCACGGGCCTGGCCAACCCCAGCGATTTAAAGACCGACTGGTACTTCTACCTCGCCTACAACATGTTCCGCATTGCGGCCATTTTGCAAGGCATCGCCAAACGCGTGGAAGCCGGCACGGCTTCCAGCGCACAAGCCAAAGCCTCGGGCGCGGGCGCACGCCCCATGGCCGAGCTGGCTTGGAAATTTGCCCAACTCGCTTAATCCATCACATACCCCAAGGAGCATTTCATGAATTTCGACTACACCGACAAAGTCAAGGGCATGCAAGCACGCCTGCTCGCCTTCATGGACGAGCACATTTACCCCAACGAAGCACGCTTCTTTGCCGAGATCGCCGAGAACCGCGCCAAAGGCAACGCCTGGATTCCCACCAAGATCGTCGAAGAACTCAAACCCAAAGCCCGCGCCGCTGGTTTGTGGAATCTATTTTTGCCACACAGCCCTCGCGCCCCTGAAGGTTTGACCAACCTTGAATACGCGCCCTTGTGCGAAATCATGGGACGAGTGCCCTTTGCTGCCGAAATCTTCAACTGCTCGGCGCCTGACACCGGCAACATGGAAACCTTTGAACGCTACGCCAGCGAAGAACTCAAAGACCAATGGCTCGAGCCCCTGCTGCGCGGCGAAATCCGCTCTGCATTTTTGATGACCGAGCCCGCTGTGGCTTCGTCGGACGCCACCAACATCCAATGCCGCATCGAGCGCGACGGCGACCACTACGTCATCAACGGCACCAAGTGGTGGAGCTCAGGCGCGGGTGACCCACGCTGCGCGGTCTACATCGTGATGGGCAAAACCGACCCAGAAGCACCACGCCATTCGCAACAAAGCATGATCATCGTGCCCGCCAACGCCCCAGGCGTGCGCGTGATTCGCCCCTTGACCGTGTTTGGCTACGACGACGCACCTCACGGCCACATGGAAGTGGAATTGAAGAACGTGCGCGTGCCCGTGGGCAACATGCTGCTGGGCGAAGGCCGTGGCTTTGAAATTGCCCAAGGCCGCTTAGGCCCAGGCCGTATTCACCACTGCATGCGCACCATCGGTGCTGCCGAGCGTGCGCTCGAACTCATGTGCCGCCGCTTGAACAGCCGCGTCGCGTTTGGCAAACCTGTGTCCGCCCAAGGCGTGTGGCATGAGCGCATTGCCGACGCCCGCATCATGATTGAGCAAGCCCGCTTGCTCACCCTCAAAGCCGCTTACATGATGGACACCGTGGGCAACAAGATTGCGCGCTCCGAAATCGCGATGATCAAAGTGATTGCCCCCAATATGGCCACCCAAATCATCGACTGGGCCATCCAAGCCCACGGCGCCGGCGGCGTGAGCGACGACTTCCCCCTCGCCTACTCGTACGCCCACCAACGCACCCTGCGCCTGGCCGACGGTCCTGACGAAGTGCACCGCAACGCGATTGCCAAGCTCGAACTCGCACGCCACATTGCCTCCGCACCGCAAGATGTGGAAATGCCCGTCACTCGCGGCTGCTAAGAAGACTTCTAAGGAGCTCTCATGATCGACGTTTACTCTTGGCCCACGCCCAATGGCCACAAGGTGCACATCATGCTCGAAGAGTGTGGTTTTCGCCTGGGGCGCGACTGGTTGGCCCATCCCATCAACATTGGGAAAGGTGACCAGTTCACGCCAGAGTTTTTGAAGATCAGCCCAAACAACAAAATCCCGGCCCTGGTCGACCCACACGGCCCCGATGGCAAACCCATCAGCGTGTTTGAATCAGGCGCGATTTTGTTGTACTTGGCATCGAAGACAGGCAAGTTCTTGCCCAAGAGTGATCGCGCCAAGTTTGAAGTCTTGCAGTGGTTGATGTTCCAAATGGGCGGCGTCGGCCCCATGCTCGGGCAGGCGCACCACTTTCGCATCTACGCGCCCGAGAAGATTGACTACGCCATCAACCGCTACACCAACGAAGCCAAGCGCTTGTACGGCGTGATGGACAAGCAGCTGCAAACAACCAAGTTCATCGCCGGCAACAGCTACAGCATTGCCGACATTGCCATCTTCCCCTGGCTGCGCAGCTGGCAAAACCAAGGCATCGATTGGGCCGACTACCCTCACCTCAAAGCCTGGTTTGACTTGATTGCCGCGCGTCCCGCCGTTCAACGCGGTGTGCAAGTGCTGGCCGATTTACGCAAACCCATCACCGACGACAAGTCGCGTGAGGTGCTGTTTGGCGGCACCCAATACCAAAAACGCTGATACGTCTTTAAGGCCCCACCACGCTGAAACCACAGCGGCTGGTGGCGTAGTTGGCATCGCCTTGCACCAACGCACACGCACCGTCATACGCCACAAAGCGGCCACTGCTGGTCAGCAGCTTGAGTTGCGACACAAAACCGTCGGTGGGTGAGTAGGGGTTGCTTGGCAAGGTCAAGCTGTTTCCGCTACCAGACGTCGGAACACAGGTACCGTTGGAATTAGCGCACAAATTCAAATCTGAATTGGTTGCATTACTTTTAGGCAGCTCATAGCGCAGCACCATCACCTCTGTCGCGGCTGAAGCATTTTCAACCGGTTCATATTTCGCCAGGGCATACAGGTAGCTGTCGGACTCAATCACGTCATACACCTTGGCTGTGGTCGCGCCGTTGAGCACTTTGTTTTCGAACAAGCTCGACGCCCCGGTGGCTTGATTGACGTAAAAGTGCCCGGGCGTTGTGGCGTCATTTTTTAGAAAAATCGTGGTCGCATTCAAACCAGCACCACTGCCAGCAATCACCAAATCAGGTCGAGCGCCGGTTCGAGGCAACAAGAACACCTTGCGATGCGAGGTGGGCAAACCTGCCCCCGGCGCTGGCACACGGTTGGTGGTGTCCTTGGTCAAATTGCCCTGCCCATCGTTCATCAAGGCCACGGTCGAGCCACTGTCTGTGGCCACGATATCAATGAACCCATCGCCGTCAATGTCGCCCGCCGCTGCACCCCAAGATTGCAGCGTGAAACTGGTTTCTTGCCGCACATAGGTCGAGGCATTGCGCTGGCTCATGAACAAAACCTGCTTGGTCGCGGCCACACTGCCACCACACGCCACATACACATCGGGCTTGCCGTCGCCATTCAGATCCGCCGTCACCGCTTGGGTCACCGTCGCGCACACGTCGGTGCTCGTCAGCAAGCTGGCGGTGGCGTCATCCCAGCCCCCGCTGGCGTTCTTCTTGAAGAAATAGGCTTTCGCAGGCCCGCTCGATTGCGTCACCGCCACAAAAGCCGAATAAGAGCCATTTTGAAAAAAATCACCAAACGTCACTGACTCGGCAATCGAATTGCCACCCACTGATTTGAGTTGCGGTAAGTCCAAAGCGATGCTGTTTTTGTTGGCGTAGGAAGATACCTCCACCGCCAATGGTGCGGGCGTTCCAGCTGGACTGGAGCCACCACCCCCGCCCCCACCGCAACCCACCAAGGTTGCCAGGCCAAGCCATACCATCGCTAGGAATTTATTTGTCATAGGAACTGTTCATCGGTCTGTCCTCACTTTACTTGATCAGCAAGATAAAGTCCGTTGAAGTTGCTGATAAAGTTATCCCTGTTTCAACCGATTCTTTGCACACCATGTTTCACAAGCTTTGCCTGTCGATCTGCCTCCTGTTGTCTGTCTGGACAGGTGCGCTCGCGCAAGGCAAGCCTGAGTTGGTGCTCAAAGGTGGCAACAGCGATGCCGCAGCCAGCAAGTCAGACACCCAACTGGCACCCCGCGCCATCTTGGCCCGCCCTCCACAATCCGGCAAAGAACCCATGCTCTTGTTGGGCCCCAAGAACAGGCCCTACACCGAACAAATCAAACACACCGACAAGCTCGAATACTTTGACTGTGATGGCATCGTCGCACCCTGGTTCCGTGAACTGCTGGTGGCCGAGATGAATTACTTTGCCGAGTTGTCGGAGTTGCCCTTTGTCAAAGGCGACGCCTGCGTGGTCAGCATTGGCACCACCAAAAGTTTGACGCCTGGGCGCATCAGCATTCACCTCTACACCAACGCGCAGCGCCTCAAAGCCTGCATTCATGACAACCAATGCCCGGTGTTTCGCAGCATCAGCCTCATCCCCAAGGGACAAGTGCTGTACCGCTCTTACTTCTTATCGGACATGTCGCGCAAACTCATTGCCCAGCATTGCGTGACCGCCAAGGGCAAGCTCTACAGCGATACCACCTGCTACACCGTCGATTGATACTTTTGTGCGCTGGGGCGTTAAAGCCCGCGCCTTCGGTGCCGATCTTCTAGGGATACGCCTGATTTGGTATGAAGATTTTTCTACGTTTTTTCTCGTCGCCTGTTATTTGCCTTGCTGCTCTTGTAGCCAGCATGCTGTGCACGCCTGCGCTGGCCAGCGACGCCAAGAAACCCGCCGCCCCCGTGGTGGAAGAAAAGAAATTCAACTACGTCGAAGAAGAAGGCACGCCCGGTCGCAGCGGCTATGTCTACAAACGTGTGGCCCGCGAAGCCTACGAAGAGCCCAAGCAACGTCCCAAAGAAGAGCCCAAACCGCCACCCAAGCCTGAGGCCAAAGACAGCCATGGCAAGCCTGACGCGCACGGCAAACCCGACGATCACGGCAAGCCTGCGGACGCCCATGGCAAGCCTGAAGAAAAGAAAAAGGACGACAAAAAGAAAGACGATGGCCACGGCGGCGGTGACCACAAAGAGCCTAAAAAAGAAGAAAAGAAAAAAGACGATAAAAAGAAAGATGACGGCCATGGCGGTGGGCACGGTGGTGGCCACGGCAAAGCCGAGAAAAAGGTCGAGCCCACGGTCAGCGCGGTATACGACTCGGCAGTCATCAAGCTCGATGGCAACAACCGTCCGCTCACGCCGGTGGTGCAAACCAACACCTATGCCGACTACTTTTTGTGCCGCAAAACCATCAGCGAAAAATACAAAAAAACGGTGTTGGATGAAATCAACACCTTTGCCGACCGCATGGGGCTGCCACGCGCACAAGAAACGCCTTGCATGATCAAAGTGGCCAAACCGAAAACCAAGTTTCCGGGGGCCATCTACATCGAGTTTTATGTGGACGAAAAAGCCGCCAAAGAATGCATTCGCATCGGCGAATGTGGCGCCACACGCTTGGCCATGCTGTTTCCCAAAGACAAAACAGGCGTTAAAAGCAAAGACGTTTACCGCTCTTATGTGCTCACCGATGAACACAAGTATGTGAGAAGCTCGTTTTGCGTCTCACCCGATGGCAAGTTATTGGGCGAGAAAAATTGCTACGTCGCCCTGCACCCCGATTGGCTGTTCAACTAAGACCACAGAACGCGTGGGTTCAGCTCAACATCAGGCCACTTGCAAGAGCAGATTTTTACCGCAGGCCTTGACGTATTTGCGCACCGTGGCAATTGAGGGCGAATGCTTACCCGTCGCCAACGAACGCTCAAGTCTTGCAACAGCCGGGGCATGAGTGCCCATACGTTCAGCGATGTCTGCTTGCGTGAGTCCAGCATCCTGCCTGGCTTTAAGCAGCGTATCGAGTAAAGCCGCTTCTTCACGCTCAATACGGTCAACCTCTGCCTTGACGCCTGGGCGCTTCATCATTGTTTTAACAAGTTGATCATGCGTTTTCACGTTTAATCTCCTTCATTCGGCTCTGCGCCAATTCAAGTTCCCGTTTAGGTGTGCGTTCTGTTTTTTTCACAAAGCTATGCAGCATCACAATGCGCTTTCCAATCAATGTGCAATAAAACACACGGGCAATCCCTTCTGCTCCCTTGAGTCGCAACTCAAACAAACCGCTCCTCATTGACTTCGTGTGTGGCTCACCTAAATTCGGGCCGACCGCCAACATCCTTCGCGTCAGCACGATATACCGAGCGGCCAAGGTATCAGGGAGTTCAACAATCTGCTCTTGCACAGTCGTGCTGTAGTACGTGATTTCAAAATCCATGAAATCACAGTAACAAATATGTTATCTCAAATCAATCAACTTTTGAACAAGTTGAAATCAGCACCTTACTGAGGCTCAATCTTCGCGTCGCGAATCGCTTTGGCCCACTTGGCGCTTTCTGTCTGCGTGCGGCGAGCCAAGGCTTCTGGTGTGCCGGGCTCCACCATGAAGCCGATGTGGGCAAACTTCTCTTGCAAGTCTTTGCTTTGAGCTGCGGCGTTGATGGCCTGGTTGAACTTGGTCACCACCTCGGGTGGCGTGCCTGCTGGCGCAAACATGGCGAAGTAGGCAATCATTTCGTAGTCTTTGAGGCCCAAGGCTTCGTTGACCGTGGGCAACTCAGGAATGGCGGGCGAACGCTTGGTCGACGTCACGGCCAAGCCGCGAATCTTGCCGGCTTTGACCTGCGGCAGCATGACCGCAAAGTCGGCCGTGAACATCATCACTTGGCCGCCGATCAAATCGGTCATGGCAGCCGGGCCACTTTTGTACGGCACATTGGTCATTTCAATGCCCGCCATGCTGCCCAGCACTTCGCTCGACACCAGCTGTGAGGTGCTGGCGCTGGCAAAGGTCACATAGCCGGGTTTGGTTTTGCCCAAGTTCACAAACTCGCGCAAGTTCTTGGCAGGCACCTCGTTGTTCACCGCCACCACCAAAGGCACCGAGCCCAAGTAACCCAGCGGGGCAAACGCCGTGTCTTGGTCGTAGGGTAGCTTTTTCATCAAGCTCTTCAAGGCGGCATTGGTGCTGTTGGTGCCAATCAAAATTGTGTAGCCATCGGGCGCAGCTTTGGCCACTGCGTCGGCGCCCAGCATGCCGTTCACACCGGCTTTGTTTTCAATCACGATGGGTTGGCCCAGCGCCTCCGACATCTTGGTAGCAAAGGCACGGCCAATTTGATCGGTGGCGCTGCCTGCGGCAAACGGCACGATGGCCTTGATCGGTTTGTTCGGAAAACCCTGCGCAAATGCAGAAACCGCCGCACTCGCGACGATGGCCAAAGCCAGTTGTTTGATCTTCATGGTTTTTTCCTTCCAAATTTCTTCCACACTCAAGCGGCTTCACGCGGCCCAATGTCCATGCTCAAAACGGCCGAGCTCAAACACTTGCCGTGCGCGTCCAACGCCAACGAGCGCGTCACACCGCCACCCAGTGCATCATGCAGCACAAAATTCAGTGCGCCCAAATGAGCCACCACATAACGCTCCACCGGCCCATGCACCATGTCTTGGTAATGCGCCTTCACGCGCTCGGCGGTCACGCATCGCTCGATCTGCGCAAAGTCTTTCATATCGTAGGCGATCACCGACAGGGTGGACCGGTTGCCTTTGTCTCCGGTACGGGAATGGGCAATTTCTCGCAGCAACATTCACATCTCCAAAATTGACACCGAGGTCTGCACCCAATCGCGTGGCATCAAAATTGACGCCACCGCAATCACCTCACGCACAGACTTGGTGGCACCGCCACCACCGGCCGGTCCGTTCAAATACAAAGCTTCGACCTCGTTGGCCACTTGCTCGGCCAGCTGCCGGGTGGGCACGCGCAGAGCCACACGCACACGCACCTCATAAGGCTCTAGCCCTTTGGACAAGGTGTCGCCATGAATGGCATTGACGCCCAGCAACTCATAGCGGCTCTCAAAGCCGCCCATGCCAGCGGCATTCAGGCGGTGGCGCAACACATCCAACGCCAGTTGCCCACGGGCTTGCGCACCCGGGCCTGCGTACGACATTTGGCCCTCACCAATAAAACCATCGCGGTAACCCACCGTCACCTTCAGCGCGTCTGGCTTGGCCTGCCCGGTGGCGCCTTGCACCTGCACCCGGTCTGGGCCGACCTGCGTCAAAGTCACCTTTGAAAAATCGGCCACCACATCGGGCTGAAGGTATTGGCTGGGGTTTTCAATTTCGTACAGCAGCTGCTCGGTGCAAGTCGCCGTGGTCACGCAACCGCCCGAGCCGTCGACCTTGGTAATCACCGCGCTGCCATCGGCAGACACCTCGGCCAACGGAAAACCAAGGCACGCCAAATCAGGCACATCGCGGTAACCCAGGTCGGCAAAATAGCCACCCGTGATTTGCGCCGCGCATTCCAACAAATGGCCAATCACAATGCCCTGCCCCATGCGCTGCCAATCGTCAAACGACCAACCAAATTCGTGCACCAGGGGCGCTAAAAACAAAGCGGGGTCGGCCACACGCCCGGTGATCACCACATCGGCGCCCATCTCTAGCGCTCGCACCAAAGGCTCTGCGCCCAAATACGCATTGGCCGAAATCACGCGGTCGCCCAAGGAAGACAAAGTGGCCTCGTGCTCCATCAACGCAAAGTCATGGTCAGCCAGTTGGGGCAACACATCGTCCCCCTGCACCACCGCCACCTTGAGTTGGCTCAGGCCCAACTCGTGTGCCACCGCCAACACCGCTTGCGCGGCCGCTTGTGGATTGGCCGCGCCCATATTGGTGATGATCTTGATGTGTTGGGCCACGCACAGGGGCAGCACCGCACGCATGCGCTCTTGCAGCAGCGGGTCAAAGCCCAGGGCGGAGTTTTTGCTGCGCTCGAGCTGCGCCAAGGCAATGGTGCGCTCGGCTAGGCATTCGAACACCAGGTAATCGAGCTGGCCTTTTTCAGCCAACTCCACAGCGGGGGCGATGCGGTCGCCCGAGTAACCGGCGCCTGCGCCGATGCGCACTGTTTTTTCTAAGTGATTTGCCATGTGACGAAGAGTGTCACCTAAAAATGGCCGTTGTACGTCATCCCTGTGCCCGATTGGCCTGCCCGGAGGGGATCGAACCCCCGACCCACAGCTTAGAAGGCTGTTGCTCTATCCAACTGAGCTACGAGCAGATCAGGCATAAAAAAAGGCCCCATGTGGGGCCTTTTTTACTCACTTGGTCGGGGCGATAGGATTCGAACCTACGACCCTCTGGTCCCAAACCAGATGCGCTACCAGACTGCGCTACGCCCCGAAGACCATTATTCTAACCCAAAACGACCCGGGGGAAACCATGATGCAATATATTGCCTAAAGCGAGTAAAGTTGCAATTTAATGCAGGAGATACCCATGCCAGCCGCCATTGAAATACCGCGTCAGTACAACGCCGCACAAGCACTGCTTGCGCGCCACAGCCAACGTGCCGACAAAGTTGCGTTCATTGACGCGGTCAGTGGCGAACAACTCACCTTCGGACAGCTGAACGAGCAAGCTTGGCGTTTTGCCAATGTGCTGCGGGCCCAAGGGTTTGAACCCGAAAGCCGCGTGCTGCTATGCATGCTGGACACCCCGCAATGGCCGGTGGTGTTTTTGGGTTGCATGCTGGCCGGTGTGGTGCCCGTGGCCACCAACACCTTGCTGACCACCAAAGACTTTGACTACATGCTGCGCGACTCACGCGCACGCGGCTTGCTGGTGTCCAACGCCCTGCTGCCCGCCTTCAACGAGTTGATTGGCCAATTGCCTGACTTGAAAACCGTCATAGTGTCAGGCGCCACAACAGGCACGCCCCATCTCTCGCTCGAAGAATTGCTGGCCCAGGCCGATGCCACGCCCCACTGCGCAGATACCTGCGCTGACGACATTTGCTTTTGGTTGTACTCCAGCGGCTCCACCGGTTCACCCAAAGGCACCGTGCATTTGCACAGCCATTTGATGCAAACCGCCGAGTTGTATGGCCAAGGTGTGCTGGGCATTCGCGAATCAGACGTGGTGTATTCGGCCGCCAAATTGTTTTTTGCCTACGGCCTGGGCAATGCCTTCACCTTCCCCATGAGCGTAGGCGCCACCACCGTGTTGTTGCCGACCCGTCCGACGACAGACGATGTGTTTGGCATTTTGCAAAAACATCAACCCACTATTTTTTACGGCGTGCCGACCCTGTATGCCTCGTTGCTCGCCGCACCCAACCGTCCGAAACAATCGGAGCTCAACTTGCGTGTGTGCACCAGTGCGGGCGAAGCGCTTCCCGCCGAGATCGGTAAAAAATGGAATGCAGAATACGGTTGCGAAATTTTGGATGGCATCGGCTCCACCGAAATGCTGCATATCTTTTTAAGCAACCGCCCCGGCGAGGTGCGCTATGGCACCACGGGCAAAGCCGTGCCTGGCTATGAGTTGCGCATCGTCAACGAAGAGGGCAAGGAATGCGCAGACGGTGAAATCGGTGAGCTGCAAATCAACGGCCCCAGCGCGGCCTTGATGTACTGGAACAACCGCGCCAAAACCAAAGCCACTTTCGCCGGTGAATGGACGCGCAGTGGCGACAAGTACACCCGCGACGCAGACGGCTACTACACCTATGGCGGACGCAGCGACGACATGCTCAAAGTCGGTGGCATTTATGTGTCGCCCTTCGAGGTGGAAGCCTCGCTCATGACCCACCCCAGCATTCTGGAAGCGGCGGTGGTGGGCATGGCCGACACCGATGGTTTGATCAAACCCAAAGCCTATGTGGTGCTCAAACCCAACCAGAACACCACCACCGACGATGTGAAGGCGCATGTGAAAAGCCAGCTCGCGCCCTACAAATACCCACGCTGGATTGAGTTTGTGAACGAACTGCCCAAAACAGCGACGGGCAAAATTCAGCGTTTCAAGTTACGTGCATGAACGTTTGTTGACGTGGCTGGTGAGGACCCGCTGTGCGGTCCTCGCATGCCGTCACAGCAAGGGTCGCAACTCCTGCGCCGCCCCTTGCAACACGGGTAAAAACCGCTGCTGAATTTGAGCTGCAGACAATGGCGCAGCCGACAGCACCACATTCAAAGCCGCCACGGTTTTGCCTTGCGCATTGCGCAGTGGCACCGACATGGCACTAACGCCTAGCTCATGTTCTTCGCAGCTGATGGCAAAGTCATCGGCTTGTGCTTGGGCAATGCGGGCGCGCAAAGTTTTGGGATCGGTCACGGTATGGCCCGTCAAGCGTGGCAAGGCACGACCTTTGAGCCACGCGTTCAAAGCCGTTTTCGTTTGCGCGGCCAACAACACCCGCCCGGTAGAAGTAGCGTGCACAGGCAAGCGTGCGCCCAAGTGCAAACCGTAGGCCATGACACGCGCCACATCGCTGCGGGCCACGATGACCACCTCTTCATCGTCGAGCACCACCACAGAAAAAGAATGCGACGACTGCAAGGCCAAACGGTTCAAGGTGGGCTGCACCACGCGTGGCAAACGCGACGACGCCAAGTAGCTGCCCGAAAACCGCATCACCTTTGAGGCCAGCCAAAAATAGCTGCCATCGGTTTCCAAATAACCCAAGTGGCTGAGGGTGAGCAAATGCCGCCGCGCCGCAGCTCGGGTGATGCCCGCGCGTTGCGCTGCCAAGGTGGCGTTGAGACGCTGGCGTTCGGTGTCAAAACTCTCCAGCACCGCCATGCCTTTGACCATGCCTTCAATCAAATCTGCTTTTGCAATTGCCATTCAGGCCTCCACGCTTTGCGCGATGATCGCACATTTATGCCGATGATCGCACAAGCTTGACCCAAACGCCTAGGCATTGATGCAGATCAAACCTATGCTTTGCGCACATCAAACAGGAGACACACATGCGGACACAAGTTGCCATCATCGGCGCAGGCCCCTCCGGGCTGTTGCTGGGCGCGCTGCTGAACAAAGCAGGCATCGACAACATCATCTTGGAGCGACAAAGCGGGAACTATGTGTTGGGACGCATCCGCGCCGGTGTGCTCGAACAAGTCACCGTGGATTTGCTGGACGAGGTGGGCGTGAGCAAACGCCTGCACCAAGAAGGTTTGGTGCATGGCGGCTTTGAGCTGTTGTTTGCAGGCAAGCGCCACCGCATTGACCTGAACCAACACACAGGCGGCAAAAACGTGGTGGTCTACGGACAAACCGAAGTGACCCGCGATTTGATGGCCGACCGTGCCGACAAAGGACTGACCACGATTTACGAAGCCGACAACGTGATGGTGCACGACTTTGACAGCACCAACCCCCGCGTGACCTACGACAAAGACGGCAAGTCGCACACGATTGAATGCGATTTCATTACTGGTTGCGATGGCTTTCATGGCGTGTGCCGAGCCAGCGTGCCCAAGGGCGCGATCAAAGAGTACGAGAAGGTCTACCCCTTTGGCTGGTTGGGCATCTTGGCCGACGTGCCACCGGTGTCACACGAGTTGATCTATGCCCACACCGACCACGGCTTTGCGTTGTGCTCGATGCGCAGCGCCACACGCAGCCGTTACTACATTCAAGTACCCCTGAGCGACAAGGTCGAAGAATGGTCGGACGAGCGCTTCTGGAAAGCACTCAAAGAGCATCTGGACCCCGAAGCACAAGCCAATCTGGTGACGGGCCCCTCGATCGAAAAAAGCATTGCGCCCTTGCGCAGCTTTGTGGCCGAACCCATGCGTTTTGGCCGCATGTTCTTGGCAGGCGACGCGGCGCACATCGTGCCGCCCACAGGCGCCAAAGGTTTGAACCTGGCCGCCACCGATGTGAAGTATTTGGGTGATGCCATCACCGAGTTCTATGCCGAAAAAAGCAATGCCGGCATTGACAACTACTCGCAGCGTTGCTTGCGCCGCATTTGGCGCGCCGAGCGTTTCTCTTGGTGGTTCACTTCGCTGATGCACCAATTCCCCGATGCCGGTGGCTTTGGTCACAAGGTGCAAGAAGCCGAGCTGGACTACCTGATTCACAGCGAAGCCGCCTCACGCTCCTTGGCCGAGAACTATGTGGGCCTGCCGCTGAACTTTGGCGAGTAAGACACACGGGGCGCCGATAATGACGGCATGACTGCCGCTACATCCCCCCTGTCTCACCTGGCCCCCCTCAAAGGGGTGCGCGTTTTAACTCTCGCCCTCAACCTGCCCGGCCCTGCCGCTGTGATGCGCTTGCAGGCCATGGGCGCGCAATGCGTCAAGCTGGAGCCCTTGGCGCCTGGCCAACAAGCCACTGCCGACCCGATGGGCATTTACAAGCGCGCGGCCTACGACGCCATGCACCACGGCGTGAAGGTATTGCAAGCCGATTTGAAGTCTGAGCGCGGCCAAGCTGCACTGCACAAGCAGCTCGCGAAAACCGATGTGCTGATCACCTCGTTCCGCCCTTCTGCTTTGAAGAAGCTCGGGTTGGTGTGGAAAGAGCTGCACCAGCGTTACCCCGCGCTGTGCGTGATCAGCATTGTGGGCGCACCAGGTGAGCGCGCAGAAGAACCCGGCCACGACTTGACGTATTTGGCCGACAACGGTTTGGTGAATGGCCTCGAACTGCCCCCCAGTTTGTACGCCGACATGGGTGGCTCCTTGCTCACCACCGAGGCCGTGCTGCAAGCCTTGCTGCTGCGTCAACGTGCAGGACGCAACCACGGCCAAGGCATGTTCCAAGAAATTGCATTGAGTGATGCCGCCGCCTATTTGGCTCTGCCCCGCACCTGGGGCTTGACCACAGCCGATGGCGATGTGGGTGGAGCACATGCGGGCTACAAGGTCTACCCTTGCAAGAATGGCCGCGTGGCCGTGGCGGCCCTGGAGCCGCACTTTGCCGCACGGTTGTGTGAAGCTGCAGGCCTGCCCGCCAGTGCGGCCAAGCAGATGAACAAACGCAGCACACACACGGGCATTGCTGCGTTTTTACTCACGCAAACCAAGCAGCAGTTGGATCGACTGGCAACTGCCAAAGACATTCCGCTGCACACCCTGCCGCGCTGAATGCGTGAAGCAAGCGGCGCTTGCCACAGAAGCGCTTGCTACAAGGGCGCTTGCGCTTGATCAAGCCAAGTGGCGCAAAGGATGCGCCACGGCGGGCCAAGGGCTCACAAAGAAGGGCAACACCATCTCAGGCGTGATGTCTTCAATGCGTGTCGGTTCCCACTTGGGTTGACGGTCTTTGTCCACTGCCAAGGCACGGATGCCTTCCACGGTTTCGCTGCTGGTGCCACGACGCGACAGGTGGTCGGTGTGAAAGCAGTGGCGCACCAAGTCGCGCTCCATGCGCAAGTCGTCGGCCAAGCTCATATGACGGCCACGGCGCACTTGCTCTAGCGTCACGTGCAGCATCAAGGGTGAACGGTGGCGCAAGGCACTCAAGGTGTGTGCGGCCCAGCTGTCTGCGCCTTGCGCATCGCTCAAGCCTTGCAGGGCATGCACCATGTCTTGCAAGGTCGGCAAAGCAAACACGGCATCGACTTCAGCATGCAACCAAGCGGGTGCTGTGGCTTTGGCTTGCGCGGTGCTGGCCTGTGTTTGTTCACGCAGCCACGTCAACACGGCTTGGCCGTTGGCAAAGGGTTGTTGCGTCAAGCCGTCCCACAACACGGACAAGTGTTCTGCCGGTGTGAATGCATCGGCAAGACCGACCGACAAGGATTCGCCGCCACGCAAGAGTTGCCCCGTGAGTGCCAGATACTCGCCCACTGCGCCTTGGCAACGGCTCAAGAAGTAACCGCCGCCCACATCGGGGAACAAGCCAATGTGTGTTTCGGGCATGGCCATTTGCGTACGCTCAGTCACCACACGCAAGGCAGCGCCTTGGCTGATGCCCATGCCACCGCCCATGACGATGCCGTCCATCAAGGCCACATAAGGCTTGGGGTAGTTTTGAATCAGGTGGTTGAGGTTGTACTCTTCGGTGAAGAAGTCTTCCAGCGTCGTGTCACCCGCCAACGCAGCTTGGTGAAAGTAGCGAATGTCGCCTCCTGCGCAAAAGGCGCCAAACGGGCCTTCTTTGTTGCTGCCACGAATCACCACCGCATAGACCTGCGGATCGTTTTGCCAAGCCAGCAACACATGGGTGAGTTCGCGCACCATGGCCAACGACAAAGCGTTGAGCGCTTTGGGACGGTTGAGCGTGATCAAGCCCACATGGTTGACGCACTGCGCTTGCACATCGCTGGTGAATACGGTTTTCATGATTTGTCTCCTGAATTGGGGCGCTCGGCCCACCACACATTGAGCAACAGGGCCAACAACACCAAGGCCCCACCCATCAGCACGCGGCTGCTGGGTTCTTCACCCGCACCCAGCCACGCAAACAGCGTCCCGAATAAGACTTCGAGCAACGCCAACAACGAAATTTCTGCGGCAGGCAACACGCGTGCGCACAAGACCAGCAAACTGCAAGGAATCGCCAACTGCACCAGCCCCAGCACAGCAAGCCACACCACATCGTGTGTGCTGGCTTGCAAGGGCCATGCAAACGGTAAGGTGGCCAAGGCTGACAGCAAGGCACCTATCAACACGGCAGGCAGCATGTCCACAGACTCGCCACGCGTTTGGCCGTGACGCACCACGCTCCAGTTCACCGCTGCTGCAGTGGGCACGCACAAGGCGATAACAACGCCCCAAGGAAAAGTTTCAGCTTGCAAGGGTTGGGCAAACATCCATGCCATGCCCAGGCCTGCCACACCGATGGCGAGCCAAGTCACCCGTGCAATGTGCTGCTTGAAAAACACACGCGCAATCAAGGCGCTGAGCAAGGGCCCCACCGCCATGACGATCAACACCTCGGCCACTCGGGCCAAGGTCAGCGCCACCATGAAGGCGGTGAACATGACCGACCAGCACACGCCGCTGAGCCACACCACGCGCGGCGCATGAAAAAGCCGAGAGAAAACCCCTCGGCCTTGGTAAATGGGCAAGATCACCAGCAGTGACAGCATGGTGAACAGACTGCGCCAGAACGTGACTTCAAAGCTCTGGGCGCTGTCCAGGTGACGCGTGACCACACCCGCAATCGACCACATGGCGGTGACCGCCACCATGGTCCAAACGGCACCGGCGCGGGTCATGCGCGTCACATCAAACGTTTGATCAAGCGTTTTTGTTGCGCTTGCGCTCGTGCTCTTTCAAGAAGCGCTTACGCAGACGCACGCTCTTGGGCGTGATTTCGACCAACTCGTCGTCTTCGATGAATTCCACACCGTATTCGAGTGTGAGGTCAATCGGCGGCGTGATCTTGATCGCGTCTTCTTTGCCAGACACGCGGAAGTTGGTCAGCTGTTTGGTGCGTGTGGCGTTGACGACCAGGTCGTTGTCACGGCTGTGGATACCCACAATCATGCCTTCGTACACAGGGTCGTTCGCCTTGACGAACATACGGCCACGGTCGTCCAACTTGCCCAAGGCGTAGGTGAAGATTTCACCGTCGTCCATCGAGATCAACACACCGTTCTTGCGGCCACCGATGTCGCCTTTGTGCGGCTCGTAGCTGTCGAAGATGTTGGAGATCAAGCCCGAACCACGGGTCAAGTTCAAGAATTCGTTGGTGAAACCAATCAAACCACGGGCGGGAATGCGGTATTCCAAACGGACGCGACCACGGCCATCGGGTTCCATGTTCACGAGTTCGCCTTTGCGCTCACCCAGGGCTTGCATCACGCCGCCTTGGTGACCTTCTTCGATGTCAGCCGTCACCAATTCGATCGGCTCGTGACGCACACCGTCGATGTCGCGGTAGACCACGCGTGGCTTGGAGACAGCCAACTCGTAGCCTTCACGGCGCATGTTTTCCAACAAAATGGTCAAGTGCAATTCACCGCGGCCGGCGACGTCAAACACGCCTTCTTCGTCGGTTTCTTTCACACGCAAGGCCACGTTGTGTTGCAGTTCTTTTTGCAGACGGTCCCAAATTTGACGGCTGGTGACGTACTTACCTTCGCGACCGGCCAAGGGGCTGGTGTTGACGCAGAAGTTCATGGTCAGCGTCGGCTCGTCAATCTTGAGCATGGGCAGCGGTGCGGGGTTCGTAGGATCAGTCACCGTCACACCGATGTTCAAGTCGGCAATGCCGTTGATCAACACGATGTCGCCAGGGCCGGCTTCGGTGGCTTGCACACGGTCCAAGCCTTGGAATTTCAACACTTGGTTGATGCGGCCTTTGACGGCGGTGCCATCGGGGCCTTCCATGACCAACACATCCATCATGGGCTTGATGGTGCCTTGGCTGATACGGCCCACACCGATGCGACCCACGAAGGTCGAAAAGTCGAGCGCAGAAATTTGCAACTGCAAAGGCGCAGCAGGGTCACCTTGTTGCGGTGGCACATGCTTCAACACGGTGTTGAACAAGGCCGACATGTCGGGGCCCCACTGTTCACCAGGTGCGCCTTCTTCCAACGACGTCCAGCCGTTGATGCCTGAGGCATAGACCACAGGGAAGTCGAGTTGTTCGTCGGTGGCACCGAGTTTGTCAAACAAGTCAAAAGCGGCGTTCACCACTTTGTCGGGGTTGGCACCGGGCTTGTCGACTTTGTTCACCACGACGATGGGCTTCAAGCCCAAAGCCAAAGCTTTCTTGGTCACGAAACGGGTTTGAGGCATGGGGCCTTCTTGCGCGTCGATCAACAGCACCACGCCGTCAACCATGGACAAGGCGCGTTCGACTTCACCACCGAAGTCCGCGTGACCGGGGGTGTCGACGATGTTGATGTGGGTACCTTCCCAGCTCACGGCGCAGTTCTTGGCCAAAATCGTGATGCCACGTTCGCGTTCGATGGCGTTGTTGTCCATCACGGTGTCGACCACTTTTTCGTGATCGGCGAAAGTACCGGATTGACGCAGCAATTGGTCAACCATGGTGGT
>CANGIQ010000004.1 GCA_947453965.1 Comamonadaceae bacterium | reverse complement strand
TGGCCTCCGATGCAGGCAAGCACATCACCGGCGTGCTGTTGCCGGTGGATGGTGGCGCCGCCGCCGTGGTCGGCGCCTGAGGTTTAGGCGCTCAGCTCAAGCCCCAGGCAATCGGTGATCGCGGTACTGGTCCCGCAACTTGGTCTTGAGCAGTTTGCCCGTGGCGGTGTGCGGCAACTCATTGACGAACACCACGTCATCGGGCAACCACCATTTGGCAATGCGACTCGACAGGTAGTCCAAGATGTCCTTGGCCTCCACGGTCGCACCAGGGCGACGCACCACCAGCAGCAGCGGGCGCTCTTGCCACTTGGGATGCGACACCCCAATCACTGCTGATTCGGCCACACCGGGGTGAGAGTTGGTGGTGTTCTCAACGTCGATGGACGAGATCCATTCGCCGCCTGACTTGATCACGTCTTTGGCACGATCCACCAATTGCAAAAAGCCATCGGGGTCGATGGTGGCCACGTCGCCGGTGGGGAAGTAACCTTCGTCGTCCAAGACCGAACCGCCTTCGCGGCGGTAATAGCCGCTGGCAATCCAAGGGCCGCGCACATGCAAGTGGCCAAAGGCCACGCCGTCCCAAGGCAGCGCTTTGCCACTCTCGTCGACGATCTTCAAGTCCACGCCCCAGACGCCACGACCTTGCTTGAGCTTGGTCTTGACGAGCTCTTCATGCCCCATACCGCCGTGCTTGGGCAAGAGTTTGCTGATCACGCCAATCGGGCTGGTCTCGGTCATACCCCAACCCTGCACGACTTCGGCACCGAACTGTTCTTCGAAACGCTCGAGCATGCCGCGTGACACCGCCGCACCACCAATGCCCACGCGTTTGACGCCCAGAGACTTGGGGTCCAACTGCGGATTGGCATCAAGGTACTGGAACAACATCATCCACACCGTGGGCACGCCTTGCGAGAAGGTCACGCGCTCTTGCTTCATGAGATTGAACACGCTCTCGCCGTCCAGGTGCTGCCCGGGGAAAACCAACTTGGCCCCCACCATGGCCGCGGCATAAGGCATGCCCCAAGCGTTGGCATGGAACATGGGCACGATCAGCAACAAGGTTTCATTCGAACTGACGCCAAAGGTGTCAGGGGCCAACTCCATCAGCGTATGCAGCAAAGTGGAACGGTGCGAATACAACACGCCTTTGGGGTTACCCGTGGTGCCCGAGGTGTAGCACAGCGACGAGGCGCTGCGTTCATCAAACTCAGGCCAGGTGTAGTCGGTGCTTTGCTCACCGATGAAATCATCGAAGCACAGCAAACCGGGCACGCCAATGTCAGGCATGTGGGCGCGGTCGGTCATGGCCACAAAGTGTTTGACCGATTTGAGCGCCGGCACCAACTGCGCCACCAAAGGCGCAAAGGTGATGTCAAAGAACAGTACCTGGTCTTCGGCGTGGTTGATGATGTAGTCAATCTGCTCGGGGAACAAACGCGGATTGACGGTGTGCAACACCGCGCCACAGCCCGACACCCCGTAGTAAAGCGCCAGATGGCGGTAGGAGTTCCAGGCCAAGGTGCCCACCCGATCGCCCTGCTTCACGCCCAAGGCCTGCATGGCATTGGCCACTTGACGGGCCTGCAAGCAGATGCCCTTCCAGGTGGTGCGATGAATGCTGCCCTCGGGCAAGCGAGACACGATTTCGGTGTCGGGGTGGAACGTCGCTGCATGCTCCACCAAGGAGGAGATGAGCAGCGGGCGGTCTTGCATCAATCCGTGCATGGTGTTCTCCCTTAACCTGCGGTCGCAGGGCCCATGGCCTCATACCCTTTGCCGTTGAAGCGCAACAGCACTTTCTTGGTAATCGGGTAGAAATCATCGGGCGATGTTTTCACATCGATGCCTGGGTAGAGCATGGGTGCTTGGTACGACATATTGGCTGCGATCTTCATGATGTTTTCACGCGTCAGGTTGTCGCCCGCTTGGCGCAAGACGTAGACCATGTTGGCGGCAATCGAATAACCAATCGCGTTCAAGGTGTCATCGGGGTCGCCGCCGGGGTAGTACTGCTTCATGGTCGCCACATACTCGGCCACGTCTTTGTTGCCTGCGGCTGCGGGGTCAGACGGTGTGAGCATGTAACCCGACGAGATGACGCCAGCCGAATTCTCAAAACCCGCCGGCTTGAGCACCGAGCTGATGGACTGCGACACACTCACCAAATACTGGGTGGGCTTGAAGCCGATCTCGGCCGACTTGCGAATCGCCTGGGCTGCAAACTTGGGCGTGGTGATGCTCACAAACACATCCACACCGGCCGACTTGAGCGTGACGATTTGGCTGTCGATGGTGGGGTCGGTCACCTCATAGGTCAGGTGATGCGTGATCATGGTCTTGGCCTTGTCGCCTAAACCGTCGAGCAGACCCTTCATATAGTCTTTGCCGAAATCGTCGTTTTGCATCAGTACACCAATCTTGGCATTGGGCTTGGTTTGCAAAATGTGCTTGGCATACAAGCGGCCTTCGGCCTGGTAGGTGGGCTGCCAGCCCATGGTCCAGGGGTTGTTTTTGGGGTCGCCAAAGCGGGTGGCGCCGGTGTTGACAAACAACTGTGGAATCTTTTTCGCGTTGAGGTAGCGCTGCACCGCAATGTTTTGCGCCGTGCCCAACGATGCAAACATGAGCAGCACTTCGTCTTGCTCGACCAGTTTGCGGGTTTGCTCCACCGATTTGGCGGGGTTGTAGGCGTCATCGAGCGACATGAAGTTGATCTTGCGACCGTTCACACCGCCCGTCGCATTGACCTTGTCAAAGTAAGCCTGCATGGCTTTGCCGCAGGTACCGTAGGCCGAAGCCGGGCCTGAATACGGGTTGAGGTTGCCGAGCTTGATTTCGGTATCGCTGGCCCCGGTGTCGTATTTTTTCTGCGCATGTGCAGCCAAAGGCAAGGCACTGGCGAGCAGCATGCTCGCACCGAGTTTCAAGGAACGGCGTAGATCGGCATCGAAAGGTTTGGACATGGTGTCTCCTGGTCATCACGATTGAACAAAGCCCTTGTCTCGTCCACGCGAAACGCGTGTGGTGCAAGAGTTGCTGCCATCGTAGGAAAGAGCCCTGCCCTGGGCATCGTCGGAACTGACGATATTGCGTTGCGGATAAGAGGTCACGTCAAAGGCGTCGCGGCCAAGGTGCCGCGAACAAAGCCCCGTATCAGCGCGGTGGAAATTTCGGCTCGCGCTTTTCCAGGAAGGCGCGCACGCCCTCTTTGAATTCGGGGCGATCAATCAGAACGCGTTGGCGGGACGCCTCGTAGCTGAGTTGCTCCACCAGGCTCGCCTGCTCCACATGGTCGTAGGTGCGGCGAATTTCCTCGGCCGCATGGGCCGGCAGCTGGGCCAGGCGCAAGGCCAGGGTTTGGGCGTGCGCCAGCAAATCGGCATCGTCCACACAGGCCCAGACCAGGCCCCATTGCTCGGCTTGCTCTGCCGACAAACGGTTGCCCAGCAAGCTCAAACCGACAGCGCGCGAACGCCCAATGGCGCGCTGCAAAAACCAGGTGCTGCCCAAATCGGGCACGATGCCCAGGCGCGGCATGAAGGGCAAATAAAAATAGGCCGAGCGTGCTGCCAGCACCACATCGGCAGCCAAGGCCACGCCCACACCACCACCCGCACAAGGGCCATTGACGGCCGTCACCACCGGGAAAGGCAAGGTGTGCAGGTCTTCAATCAAGCGGTTGGTCAGTGCCTCCATGGTCTCGGCGGATTGCTCTCCCAGACTTTTACCCTGAAGGGGTTGCATTTGCCCCAAATCGGCCCCCGAGCAAAAGGCCTTGCCGGTGCCCGTGACCACCAGGGCACGCACCGAGGTGTCGTTTCTGAGTGCCGCCAGCGCAGTGCGGAACTGCTCCTGCAAAGGCCGCGCCAGAGGGTTCAAGCGCTGCGGCAGGTTCAGGCGCAGCCACGCCACCGGACCTTGGTGCTCAACGAGGATCAATGCTTCTTCTGACATGCGCGTTTCCTTGATGTGTGGTTTGCAGGGCTTAGCGGCTGCTGCGTGCGGCCCAGGTGCTTTGAATTTTGCGCATCAAACCCACCACACCGCCGGGCATGGCAAACATCAGCAAGATCAGCACCACGCCATAGACGGCCCATGGGGCAGCCTTGGACACCTTCTCGGCCAAATTGGGCACAAACATGATGAACACCGCGCCATACAAAGCGCCCCACAGCGTGCCGACACCGCCCACCACAATGCCCACCAAGAGTGAGATAGACAAGAACAGGGTGAAGGAATCGGGCGAGACAAACTGCACCGCAATGGCCGACAAGGCACCGCCCACGCCGGTGAAGGCGGCCGACACGCCAAAGCTCATCGACTTGTAATGACGCGTGTCCACCCCCATGGCCTCGGCTGCCATGGCGTGGTCACGGATGGCGCGCATGGCGCGGCCAGTGCCGCTGTGCAACAAGTTGTAGGCAATCCAGAACATGACGACGGCCACCGCCAGCGAAAACAAATACACCCACTGGTCTTGGTTGAGTGGCAAGCCCCAGGGCGCATCGGGTTTCATCAGCACAATGCCTTGCACACCGCCGGTCCAAGCCTCCAGGTGTTTGTATTTCAGTAACTGGGGCATGGCCACGCCCAAGGCAAAGGTGGCCAGGGCCAGGTACAAGCCTTCGAGCTTCAAGGCAGGTCGGCCAAACAAATAGCCAATGCACAAACACACCACGCCCGTCATGGGCACGGTGGCCCAGTACGCCATGTCGGCATGCTCCATCAAAATGCCGGTGGTGTAAGCCCCCATGGCGAAGAACGCGCCGTGACCCAATGAAATTTGGCCGTTGTAGCCGGTCAGCATGTTCAGCCCCAACAAGGCAATGGCATAGGCCACCACCATGGTGGCTTGAAACAGCTGGTAGCCTTTGGCCACAAAGGTCAGCCCCACAGCCAGCACCAGCAAGGCGGCCATGCTCAGCCACATGGCACGGCTGATCGAATCGGTAGCGCGTGATGTCATGGCTCAGACCCTTGTCACAATTTTTTTACCCAGCAAACCAGAAGGCCGCACGATCAGCACGCCGACGATGAGCACCAAGGCCACCGACAGCTTGAGCTCGGTACCCACCACAAAGGTGCCCAAGAGGTTTTCCAACACGCCCACAATGAAGCCCCCCAACACCGCACCCACCGGGTTGTCGATGCCACCAATCAGCGCACCGGCAAAGGCGTAAAGCAACACGCCGGTCATCATGTTGGGGTCCAAATAGACCACCGGTGCGACCATCATGCCCGCCACCGCGCCAATGGCACCGGCCAAGCCCCAGCCCAGCATCAACATGCGCCCGACAGAAATACCCACCAGGCGTGACGAGGTGGCGTTTTGCGCCGCAGCCCGCATGGCCAGCCCCAAGGGCGTGAGCCTGAAAAACGAGAACAGCAAGGCCACCATGATGAGCGCCACAAAAATAGCGCCCACTTCGTGCGCAGACATCAGCTCGGAGCCATACCAGGCATCGGCCGCAAACGGACTCGGAAACTGCTTGATGGTGTAGCCAAACAACCAACCCGCCAGGCTGTGAAAAATCACCAGTAGGCCAATGAACACCACCACCACCGACAACTCAGGCGCGTTGTGCATGGGGCGAATCACCGCCCACTCGATCGCGGCTGCCACCACAAACGACAGCACCACGGTGGCCGCAAATGCAGCCCAATACGACCAACCCAGTTGCAACAGCATCCACGCCACAAAGGTGGAGAACATGGCCATCTCGCCCTGGGCAAAGTTGATGTCGTGGGTGGCTTGGTAAATCATCACCAGGGCCAAGGCCACACTGGCGTATATGCCGCCGGTGGCCAGGCCCGAGAGGGTTTGATGCAGTAACTCGTTCATCGGTCGGTCCCTTATTCGCCCAGGTAGGCGCGACGCACAGCATCGTTATTGCGCATGTCAGACGATGGCCCGTTCAAGACGACACGACCGGTTTCCAGCAAATAAGCGGTGTCGGCTATGTCGAGCGCCAGCTTGGCGTTTTGTTCGACCAGCAAAATCGAGACGCCTTGCTCTTGGTTGATGCGGCGCATGATGGCAAAAATATCTTTCACCACCAGCGGAGCCAAGCCAAACGATGGCTCGTCCAGCAAGAGCAAGCGCGGCCGTCCCATCAAGGCGCGGCCAATCGCCAGCATTTGCTGCTCACCGCCCGACAAAGTGCCTGCTTGCTGCGCATGGCGTTCACGCAAGCGCGGAAAGTATTGGTAGACCTTCTCCATGTCGTCGGCCATGCCATCGCGGCTAGGTCGGCTGAACGCACCCAAGCGCAGGTTTTCTTCCGTGGTCAAGGCCATGAAGGTGCCGCGTCCGTCGGGCACATGGCCCACACCGGCGCGGGCAATTTGTTCGGTGTTGCGCGTGTCGATGGCTTGGCCATCGAGCCGGATGCTGCCCGTCGTTTGCACCATCAGCTGACACAGCGCACGCAAGGTGGTGGTTTTACCTGCGCCGTTGGCGCCCAGCAAGGCGGTGACTTGACCTTCGGCCACATCCAAGTTCAGGCCATGCAAGACCTGGGTGTTGCCATAGCGTGCATGCAGGTCGCGCACTTCGAGCAAGTTTTTCATGCGCTGGCCTCCTCGCTCTCGCCCAGGTAGGCGCGAATCACTTCGGGGTGCTGACGCACTTGCGCGGGCGTGCCCTCGGCAATCTTCTTGCCAAAGTTGAGCGCGACCACGCGGTCTGAAATGCCCATCACCAAGCCCATGTGGTGCTCCACCAGCAAGACCGTCACTTGCAAGCGGTCGCGGATGTCGCGAATCATCTCGCCCAAGCTGTGCAGCTCTTCGTGGTTCAAGCCGCAGGCGGGTTCGTCCAACAACAGCAACTGCGGTTGCGAGGCCAAGGCTCGCGCCAGCTCGACCCGCTTTTGGGTGCCAAACGGCAAGTCGCCCACCACGCGGTGGGCAACCGATTGCAAGCTCAAAAATTCAATCAAGGCATCGGCCTGCGCTGCTGCTTTGGCTTCGACCTGCGCCACACCGGGCAGGCGAAACGCGTTGCGCAAAAAACCGGCGTGGTGTCGGCTGTGGCAACCGATCAACACGTTTTCGCGCACCGTCATCGTGCGAAACAGCGCGAGGTTTTGAAACGTGCGGCCAATGCCCAACTCGGCCATGCGGTGGCGTGGCAGCTGGTCGATGGCGTGGCCATCGAACGCAATCGTGCCGCTGTCGCACACATACAAGCGCGAGAGGCAATTGAACAAGGTGCTCTTGCCCGCCCCGTTGGGGCCAATCAAGGCGCATATTTCGCCACGATGCACATCGAACGACACACCGTCCAAGGCGACGATGCCCCCAAAACGCACGGTGACGCCCGAGATGTGGAGCAAGGGCTGCATCAAAGACGCTCGATGATGGTGACGTTGGCCATGCCACCGCCTTCGCACATGGTTTGCAAACCGTAGCGCTTGCCGCGCTGGCCCAGGGCATTGACCAAGGTGGTCATAAGCTTGGTGCCCGAGGCGCCCAGCGGGTGACCCAGGGCAATTGCGCCGCCGTTGACGTTGAGGCGATCGGGGTTGGCACCCAAGGCCTTGAGCCAGGCCAGGGGCACCGAGGCAAAGGCTTCGTTGACTTCGTACAAATCGATGTCGTCAATCTTCATGCCGGCTTTTTTCAGCGCCCGCTCGGTCGCGGGAATGGGCGCTTCCAACATGATCACCGGGTCGTGGCCGATCATGGTCATGTGGTGAATGCGGGCCAGGGGTTTGACACCCAAGGTCTTCAAGCCACGCTCGTTGACGATCATCACGCCGGTGGCACCGTCGCAAATTTGGCTGGCGTTGGCCGCTGTGATCACGCCGCCCTCTTGCAACAGCTTCACGCCTTGAATACTTTGCAAGGTGGCGTCGGCACGGATGCCCTCGTCGGCCACATGCATTTCGCTAGAAGCGGTGCCGTCGGCTGTGCGCACAGCCACTTTCAGAATTTCATCGCGAAACGCGCCTGACTGGGTAGCTGCCAGGGCACGTTGGTGGCTCAACAACGCATACTGGTCGAGTTCGTCTTTGCTCAGGCCGTATTTCTTGGCCATCATCTCGGCGCCCACGAACTGGCTGAACACCTGGCTGTTGTAGCGCTGGTTCACACCCTCGCTTTGGTAGCTGCCCATGCCCGCTTTTTGGGCCAAGGCGCTGGGGCTGAACATGGGCACGCGGGTCATGGACTCGACGCCTGCGGCAATCACGATGTCCATGGTGCCCGACATCACCGCCTGGGCGGCAAAATGCACGGCTTGTTGGGATGAGCCGCACTGGCGGTCGATCGAGGTACCGGGTACTGATTCGGGCAGCTTAGAAGCCAACACCGCATTGCGTGCCACGTTGGTCGACTGCTCACCCACTTGGCTCACACAGCCCATGAACACGTCTTCCACCAAGGCGGGGTCCATGTGGGTGCGGTCCACCAAGTCGTTCAGAACTTGGGCGGCCAGGTCTACGGGATGCCAGCCCGACAAACGCCCGCCACGACGTCCACCTGCGGTACGGGTGGCGGCCACAATGAATGCTTCAGACATGCTCTATTTCCCTTGCAGTTTCGAATGCAGCTGATTCTGAGCCCCGCCCTGACAGCAGGCTTCGTCTAAACGGACGATTTTGGGTCTGGCCTCAGCGAGGTGCCATGCGAATCGCGCCGTCAATGCGGATGCATTCTCCGTTCATGTACCGGTTGGTGATCAGGGTTTCGGCCAGGTGGGCGTACTCGTCGGGCTCGCCCAAGCGCTTGGGGAACGGCACCGACGCAGCCAGCGCCGCTTTGACGTTGTCTGGCGCGCCTTGCAACAGGGGGGTGTTGAAGATGCCGGGCAAGATGGTGTTGACGCGAATGCCCTCGCCCATCAAGTCGCGTGCAATCGGTAGGGTCATGCCCACAATCGCGGCCTTGCTGGCGGAGTAGCTGGCTTGGCCCATTTGCCCGTCTTGCGCAGCGACCGAGGCGGTGTTGATGATGACGCCACGCTCACCCTCGTCAGTCATATCCACCGACAACATGCCGGCGGCCGATTTGGCAATGCAACGGAAGGTGCCAACCAGGTTGATCTGGATGATGCGGTCAAAGTTGGCAGTGGGAAAGGCGCGAATCTCACCGGTGGTTTTGTCACGACCGGCGGTTTTGATGGCGTTGCCCGTGCCCGCGCAGTTGACCATGATGCGCTCTTGCCCGTGGGCGGCACGCGCTTTGGCGAAAGCGGCATCGACTTGTTCTTCCGAGGTCACATCGACCTTGCAAAACACACCGCCAATTTCTTGGGCCAAGGCTTCGCCTTGTGGCTCGTTCAAATCAAACAACGCCACCTTGACGCCTTGCTGCGCCAAACGTCGCGCCGTGGCAGCGCCCAAACCAGAAGCCCCACCCGTGACCACTGCCGACACATTTGCATTGAGTTTCATACACCTACCTCCAAAATATGGGCGCAGCTTAATGGCAGGTGTGGCACAGCGTCATCGTCCGAAGCGACGAAATCACAGCGTGGCAAGGCAAAGCAGCCTTGACAAGCCGGGGACGTGCGAGCGCCAAGCTCTGTTCCATAATCCAGCGATCTCCTCTGACTCACCCATGGCGCACACCCCCTCCGACACTGCTGACTCGGCCTCCCTGGCTGTGGGCATCACCCTGGGGTTGGAAAGCAAGTTCAATCCCCCTGCGCTTGAAACCTCGCAAGTGGTGCGCGCCAGCTTGTGTGACACGATTTGCCGCAGCGAGGGCCAGCTGGTGCTGGTTCATGCGCCCGCTGGATTTGGCAAAAGCACCGCCATGATGCAAGCGCGTGAGCGTCTGGAAGAGCTTGGCGTGGCCACGGCCTGGCTGACACTCGACCGCGCCGACAACGATGTGTCACGCTTTTTGAACTGCTTGGACACCGCCGTGCGCCAGCTCGGTCGCATCACGCACACACCCGCGCAAGGCGCCGATACCGTGCAGGCTTTGACGCGGATTGAAACGCCCTTCGCCTTGTTCTTGGATGAGTTTGAAGCCATTCACGAAGCCGCCTTGCTGACGATCGTACGTGAGATCGCCCACCACCTGCCCCGCCACGGCCACTTGATAATCGGCTCGCGCAGCCTGCCCCAAATTGGTTTGGCACGCTTGCGGGTGCGCGGTCAACTGACCCAAATTGATGCCGAGCGACTGCGCTTTAGTCTGCAAGACACGGCGCACTTTTTTGCCCAACGTCCGCACCCGCACAAGCTCAGCGCCGACCAGTTGTTTCAGTTGCACGAAAAAACAGAAGGCTGGGTGGCCGCCCTGTGGCTGGCGGCCATGGCCTTGGACCGCGCGGTGGATCCCGCCGATTTTGTGGCCCGTTTCTCCGGCTCCAACCGCGCCGTGGCCGACTACTTGGCCGAAGACGTGTTGGCCCGCCAGTCGCCTCAGATTCGGCGCTTTTTGCTGCGCACCAGCATCTTGCGCCAGCTCGATGCCTCGGTCTGCAGCGCGCTCAACCCACGGGTGGATTGCGCGCAGTTGCTGGAACAACTCGACACCGAGCAGCTGTTTTTAACGCCGGTCGCCAGCGAGCAACGCACCTGGCGCTACCACAGCCTGTTTGCCGACTACCTGCGCAACCAGTTGCAGCACGAATCGCCCGATGACGTGGCGCGCCTGCACTTGGCCGCATCCGGTTGGTACGAATCGCAAGGCCGCCCCGTGCCCGCGATTGATCACGCGATCGAAGGCGGCGACTTTCCGCACGCCATGGCGCTGCTGGCCACACACGGCGAACAGTTTTTAGAACAAGGGCGCATGCGCTTGTTGTCACGCTGGTTCAGCAGCGTGCCCGCGCCCCTGCTGGAGCAGCATTCGCACTTGACGATGGTGGCGATTTGGGCTGCTTGCTTCACCCGTGGCCCGTGGGTGGCGATGGAGATGTTGGAACGCCACGAAGCCCTGGGGCTCAAAGACGCCAGCTTTCAAAGCAATGCCATGTGCATACGCCCCATGCTGTTGGCCATGCAAGACCACAGCGAAGAGGCCTTGCTCCTGGGCCGCCAGGCCATGGACCAATTGCCCACCGGCAGCGAGTTTGCAGACATCACCCTGCTCAACGCCATGGCCCACAACACCTCGGTGTGTGGCCAACCACGCGAGGCCCAGCAATTGCTCGATGCAGCCCGCCAGCAAGACCGCCGCAACAGCACCTTCCACCGCATGTACTCCGAGACCACCGAAGGTTTGCTGGACTTGCAGCAAGGCCGCCTGCGCCAAGCCAGCGCACGATTTCGCTTGGCGGTGGACGCCACCCATGCGGTGAACTTTCACCACACCCACGGCAATGCGTGGGCCGGTGTGCTCTATGCCAGCATCGTCTACGAGTCGAACCAAATCGACCAGGCCGACCATTTGCTCAATGTGTATTTGCCACTGGCACGCGATGTGGGCTTGCCCGACCACATGATCTTGAGCCATGTCATGCGCTCGCGCATTGCCTTCATCCACGGCGATGTGGATGCGGCCTGGCTGGCCATCACCGAATTGGAATACCTGGGCAACCAGCGCAAACTGCCGCGCGTGGTGGCTGCTGCCCGGCTGGAACGCGCCCGCTTGCTGCTGCTGCAAGGCAACGGCGCCGCCTCGCACGACGAGTTGGTGCGGGCCGATGACCCCACGCTGTGGCAACGCGCCCAAGGCCAACGCTTGCTGGCCCACGACATTGAGTACATGGGCTTGGCGCGCTTGCGCTGGGAGATTGCGTTTGGCGACGCCACCCGTTGCTTGCCTGCACTAGAAGCCGAGCTGGCCACCGCTGTGGCAGCCTCACGCCAACGCCGCGTGCTCAGCCTGCAACTGCTGCGCGCCATGGCCTTGCAACGCGCGGGCGACTTGCCCGCTGCCGTGGCCCAAGTGGGCAGTGCCTTGCAATGGGCGTGTCAAGAAGGTTTCATGCGCTTGGTCTTGGACGAAGGCCCTGCCCTGGGGCTGCTGGTGCAGCGCTACCAAACCCTGCACGAGAGCGGCCAAGTGCGCGACCCCTTGATGGGCGACTACCTGCAACGCTTGTTGCAGGCCTTTGGCCCCCTGCCCTCCGAGAGCGAAAAAGCCGCTGCGCCACAAGCTGGCATTTTGGAGCCGCTGACCCGCAAAGAAATTCGGGTCTTGCAGCTTTTGGTGGAAGGCTATTCCAACAGCGCCATGGCCGAAAAACTGTATGTGTCAGACAGCACGGTGCGCACCCACTTGCGCAACATCAACATGAAGTTGGGGGCGCACAGCCGCACGCAGGCGGTGGCGATTGCGCGCAAGCTCGGCTTGATTTAGGTCTTGCTGGGGTGAAACACCGGGGCGCGTTTTTCCTGGTGCGCCCGCACCGCCTCGCGCTGGTTGGCGCTACCCAAAATCACTTGCTGTTCACGTGACTCGGCCAACAACAAAGCGGCCTCGTCGGCATCGGTGGAGGCGTTGAGCAAACGCTTGTCGGCGCGCACGGCATCGGGGTTGCGCGCTGCCACTTGCTGAGCAAAGGCACGCGCTTGCGCCAAAGGATCGGCATGCACGGACGTGACCAAGCCGAGTTGACAGGCTTCGTCGGCTTGCAGAATGCGGCCCGAATACACCAGCTCGCGCGCCACATCGGCGCGCACCAGTTCGCGCAGCAAGGCGATGCCTGCCATGTCGGGCACCAAACCCCATTGAATTTCGAGCACCGACAAACGGGTGTCGGGCGCGGCATAGCGAATGTCGGCCCCCAAGGCGAGTTGCAAGCCACCGCCAAACGCCACGCCGTGCACCGCAGCCACCACGGGCACCGGCAGCGCACGCCACTGCCACACCACCTGCTGAGCATGGTTGGCGATGCCATGGGTGCGCGGCACCAAGTCGGACAAGGACGACAGGGCATCGCCTTGTGCCATCTTGGCAAAGTTGCCCATGTCCAGGCCGGCGCAAAACGCGCGACCCAAGCCGTGCAACACCACCACGCGCAAATCGTGCAAACCCGCCAAGCATTCACCCGCTTGCAGCAAGGCCTCAAACATCGCAGTGTCGAGCGCGTTCATTTTGTCGGCGCGTGTCAGGGCCACCTCGGCCACGCCGTTGGGCGCAAAGCTCACCTGCACACGGTCTTGAAAATGCCACTCAGACATGGCGTTGCCTCCGGTCATTGGCGTTTTTCTGTTCAATGCTGTTGCGGGCTTGCTGCCAGTCGGCATCGGTCCAACTGGCCAAGCGGGCAAAGTTGCCACCGGTGGCTTGGTACTGGGCACCGTCGATGGCAATGGTTTGGCCATTGAGGTATTCAGAACCCGGCCCCATCAAAAACACCGCCAGGTTGGCGAGTTCTGACATGCGCCCGGTGCGGCCCATGGGGTTGCCTTCGGCCTTGTGCTCGCCGCCACCGGGGTTCAAGCGTGCGCTCATGCCTTCGGTGGGGAACAAGCCCGGCGCAATGGCGTTGAGGCGAATGCCGCGCCCGCCCCACTCCACCGCCAGCGATTGCGTCATGGCGTTCAGCCCCGCTTTGGACATGGCCGAAGGCACGGTGAACGCCGAGCCATTCCACACCCAGGTGGTCAGAATCGAAATGACCGAGGCCTTGCGCCCTTCGGCCAACCAGCGTTTGCCGCATTCCAGCGTCATGTAAAAACTGCCGCGAAACACGATGTTGGCAATTGCATCGAAAGCGCGTGAGGATAGGTCTTCGGTACGGCTGATGAAGTTGCCCGCCGCGTTGTTGATCAAACCATCCAAGGGACCGTGCTCGCGCCAAATGCTGTCGAGCATGGCTTGAATCGCTTCGTCGCTGCGGATGTCACACACCCAGGGCACCACGCGCCCGCCGTGTTGGGCCATGAGTTGCGTGGCAGTCTCTTCGACCACGCCAGCACGGCGACCACAGATGTGCACCTCAGCGCCCAACAGCAACAGCGCCTCGCTCATCACACGGCCCAAGCCCGTGCCACCACCGGTGACCAACACACGTTGGCCTTGCAGCAAGCCGGGTTTGTAAATCAAATCATCGAGGGTCATGAGGCGTCCTTGTGTGTGAGGGTTGATGTGAAAGAGTGATGAAAGGCGCGCCGTTGCGGGGCGGGTACTCGCAGTGCTCAGCGCCCGGTGTAGCGTGGTGGGCGTTTTTCTAAAAACGCTTGCATGCCTTCGCGGAAATCGTCGCTTTGTGTGCACAGCACTTGTTGGCGGTCTTCCATGGCAATCACAGCGTCCAGGCTGCCCATCTCCAGGCTGTGGCCCAGGGCCTCCTTGGTGAAACGCAAACCCATGGGCGTGGTGCGCAGCATGTCCTCGGCTAATGCTTGGGCTTCTTGCTGCATCTCGGCCAGGGTGCCAACGTGACTCACCAAACCCAAGGTGTGCGCGCGTTGGGCGTGCATGAAGCGCCCCGTGAGCAGGTATTCGGCGGCGACCGAGCTGCCCACCATGCGTGGCAAAAAGTAGCTCACGCCCATGTCGCAACCCGTCAAACCAATGCGCAGGAATGAGGCATTCATACGAGCCTCGGGCGTGCACAAGCGAATGTCAGAGGCCAGTGCCAAGGCAAAGCCACCGCCACTGGCTGCGCCTTGGATGACGCTGATGATGGGTTGCGGACAGCGCCGCATGGCCAGCATGATGTCGCGGATGCTGTGTTGCACTTGCAGCATGCCGCTGGTACCCAAGTCTTTGCCGGGCGATTGTTCTTTGAGGTCCAGCCCCGCACAAAAGTTGTTGCCCGCGCCTTGCAGAATGACCACCCGCACCTCGGGGCGGTGGTACAGCCCTTGAAAACAGGTGCGCAAGGCGGTGGCCAATGCGGGGTTGAGCGCATTCAAGCGCTCGGGCCGGTTCATGGTGAGCCGCAACACGCCGCCCTGCTCTTGCATGTCGAGAATGTCTTGCATCGGGTCGCCTCTCTGAGTGGATGTACGGAGCGGGTTTACATGGCGCGCGAAATGACTTCTTTCATGATTTCGCTGGTGCCGCCGTAAATGCGCTGAATGCGCGCATCGGTGTACATGCGGGCGATCAGGTACTCGTTCATGTAGCCGTAGCCGCCAAACAATTGCAAACAGGTGTCGATGACGCGGCCCTGCGCTTCGGAGCCCCAGAGCTTGGCCATCGACGCCGTGGCGGTGTCGAGCTTGCCCGCCACCAGGTCTTCCACGCAGCGGTCCATGAAGGCACGGCCCACCTTGATTTCGGTGGCGACTTCGGCCAGCTTGAACTTGGTGTTTTGAAAGTTGGCAATCGGTTGACCAAAGGCCTGGCGCTCGCGCACATAGGCTAGCGTGGCTTCGTACGCACCTTCCATGGCGGCCAAGGCGGTCACGCCAATGATCAAGCGCTCATAGGGCAAGTCGCCCATGAGCTGGTAAAAACCTTGGCCTTCTTTGCCGCCCAACAGCTGGGTGACGGGGACTTGGACATCGTCAAAAAACAGCTCCGAGGTATCTTGCGCTTTGAGGCCCATTTTGTCGAGCACGCGGCCGACCCGAAAACCCGGGCAGTTCTCGGTGTCCACAATCAAGATGGAGGTACCGCTGGCGCCTTGGGCTGGATCGGTCTTGCACACCACCAACACCACACCCGCCAAGAAGCCGTTGGAGATGAAGGTCTTGGAGCCGTTGAGCACATAGTGGTCGCCCACACGCTGGGCGCGGGTGCGAATGCCTTGCAGGTCCGAGCCCGTGCCGGGCTCGGTCATGGCGATGGCGCCCACGATCTCGCCACGCGCCATGCGCGGCAGGTAGTGGCGTTTTTGTTCTTCCGTGCCGTGGTTCAAAAAGTAATGCGCCACGATGGAATGCACCGAAGCGTTCATACCCGTCAAGCTGCGACGGCACATTTCTTCGTAGAACACCACCTCATGACGAAAGTCGCCACCGCCCCCACCCCAGGTGTCGGGAATATCGGTGCACAACAGGCCAGTGGCGCCCGCCTTGCGCCAGATGTCGTGGCCCACATGGCCGCGTTTGCGGGCGGCTTCGTCGTCGGGCAGCATTTCCTCTTCGATGAAGCGCACCACGGTGTCACGGAATTGGTCTAAGTCGGGATCTGTCCACGAGCGTTTGAAATCAATGGCCATGTCAAAAGTCCTGAAAAGAAAAAGAGAGAAAAGCAGCTTGTCGTGATGCAGGCCCGCTTATGTGGCCCAGCGCGCGAGCACGGCGTTGACAGAACCTGCCATCGCCTCCTGCGGCGTGGCCGAGGGCGTGCGTTCAAAACGCGGCGCAGGCGCGGGTTGCATCACGCCGTTGAGATCGAGGTAGGTCTGGCGCGCTTGGTTGTGCGGATGCTGGGGCGCTTCGTCCCAATCGAGCACGGGTGCAAAGCAGGCGTCGCTGCCTTCGAGCACGGCGCACCATTCGTCACGGGTGCGGGTGCGAAACACCTCAGCCAAACGCAGCTTGAGCAGCGGCCAGGCATGGCGGTCCATTTGGGCGTCGAACTGCGGGTCGTCGGCAATGCCACATTTCTCGCGCAGCAAGGCGTAGAACTGCGGCTCAATCGCCCCCACGGCCACATAGCGGCCATCGGCGCAGGCGTAGGTGTCGTAGAAAAAGGCCCCGCCATCGAGCAGGTTGTCGCCACGCTGGTTGTTCCATCGGCCTGCGGCTTTCAAGGCGTACATCATGGCCGAGAGCAAGGCGGAGCCATCGGTCATGGCGGCATCCACCACTTGGCCTTTGCCTGAGCGCTGGCTTTCAAACAGGGCGCTCAAAATACCCACGGCCAGCAGCATGGCGCCACCGCCAAAGTCACCCACATAGTTGAGCGGCGGCACGGGGGCTTCGCCTGCGCGACCCACCGCATGCAAGGCACCGGTGATGGCGATGTAGTTGATGTCGTGCCCGGCCGCCTGCGACAGCGGGCCATGCTGGCCCCAGCCCGTCATGCGGCCATAGACCAAGCGGGGTTGGCGGGCCAAACACACCTCAGGGCTCAGTCCCAAACGCTCCATCACGCCGGGGCGGAAACCCTCTATCAACACATCGGCTTGGGCGATCAGGTCCAGCACCTGCTGCACCGCCTCGGGCTGGCGCAGGTCTAAGTTCAGCACAGTACGGTTGCGGCTCAGCACATCGCGGTGGTCGAGCTTGGCGTCAGGCCGTGCAATGCGCACCACATCGGCGCCCATATCGGCCAACATCATGGCGCAGAACGGCCCAGGGCCGATGCCCGCCATTTCAATCACCTTCATTCCTGCAAGTGGTCCAGCCATGGGTACGGTTCTCCTCAATTGAGCCACCATACTGCCTGAACACGAGGCGGTGCGCCTCGTCTGAAAAGACGAATGCGCCTAAGCGCTGGTTTATTTGCCGCTGAAACGCGCCGGGCGCTTTTCAACAAACGAGCGCACGCCTTCGGCCGCATCGGCGCTGGCGGACAAACGCTGCTGCACCGTGATGAACTCTTGCATGGCGACGATGGGGCCGTGCTCCACGCACTTCAACACGTTTTGGCGTGTGGCAATGACGGCCAGGGGCGCTTGCACCGCAATGGTTTGCGCAATCTGCAACGCCGTGGCAAGTTGTTGCCCGGCAGGCACCACACGCTGCACAAAGTTCAAACGCAAGGCCTCTTGCGCGTCAAACACATCGGCGGTAAGCAGGTGCAGCAACGCATTGCCCGCGCCTGCGCGCTCGGCCATGCGCAAGGTGGCACCGCCCGTGGCCATGATGCCGCGTTGCACTTCAAGCTGCGAGAAACGGCAGTCGTCTGCGGCAATCACAATGTCGGCCGCCAACATCAGCTCGATCCCTAAGGTGTAGGTGATGCCCTGCACCGCCGCCACCATGGGTTTGACGCGGCGGCGGTAACCGTCCATGCCCAGATTCAAAGGATCGACCAGACCCAAGGGCACGGCTTTTTCGCCACGCTGCATCAAAGGTGCGATGGTGGGTAAATCCAGACCCGCTGTGAAGTGGTCGCCTTTGGCACAGAGCACACCGACGCGCAAGGCCGGGTCATCTTCTAGCCGTGTGTAGGCTTCGCCGAGTTCGCGAAACATCTTGGGCGTGAAGCCGTTGCGTTTGGCAGGACGGTTGATGGCGATCAACAGCACATGGCCATCGACCTCGCAGTCGATGCTGCCCTCGGGCGATGGAGAAGATGCTTGCGTCATGAGAGGCTCCAAAAAAACGCGTGTTTAGGCTCAATCAAATTTCAATTGGCTGCCTTTGACCACCTTGGTCCATTTGTCGAGCTCACGCGGAATACGACGCTCCACCGATTCAATGGTGCCGCCGGTGATGACAATGCCTTGGGCTTGCAGCTTCTCGCGCACATCGGGCATTTGCAACACGGCATTGGTCTCTTTGTTCAACAGAGCCAAGATGTCTTTGGGCGTGCCAGCAGGCGCAAACAAGGTGTAGTTGGTGGCCGACTCGTAGCCAGGCAAACCGGCTTCCGCCATGGTGGGCACATCGGGCAAGGTGGCGGCTCGGGTGGCGCTGGCCACTGCCAGCACGCGAACTTTGCCTGACTTGATGTGGGGCAGATGCGCGGGCAAGCTGTCGATGGCCATGGGCACACGACCGGCCAGCAAATCGGGCAACAACTGGGTCGTGCCTTTGTAGGGCACGTGAACCAAATCGACACCCGCCATTTGCTTGAACATTTCACCGTTCAAGTGCTGCAGACCACCGATGCCAGACGAGGCAAAGCTCAGCTCACCGGGTTTGGACTTGGCCAAGGCAATCAGCTCTTTGACGTTGCGTGGGGGAAAGTCCGCCGAGACCACCAGAATCACCGTGCCATAACCCATCTCCACGATGGGTGCAAAGTCTTTGCGCATGTCAAAGGCCAGACTCTTGTGCATATGGGGCGCAATGGCGTAATCGGTGATGCTGCCCACCATCAAGGTGTAGCCATCGGGCGCGCTTTTGGCCAAGGCGTCGCCACCAATGGTGGCGGCAGCACCGGGCTTGTTGTCAACCACGATGGGTTGACCCAAGCGCGTGGCCAGACGTTCGCCAATCAAACGCGCCACCGCATCCACGCCACCACCGGCGGGGTAAGGGGCGATCAATTTGATAGGCCGATTGGGATAGCTTTGCGCCCAGACCGATGGCGACACCACGCACGCACACACAGCCAAAGCGCTGCTCCACAGTGCAGCGCGGCGCGTGAACAGGCGGGAGATCGTGGTTAGATTTGTCATCCTATTTTTCATCTACAACCCGCGCTTTAGAACAACTGCCAAGGCACAGGATCAAACACAAACTCGCTGCCTTTTTTGCGCAGCACCCCAATGCCAGGGAACGGCAGATGCACCGCTGCAATCGGGATGCCCTCTTTGACCACAGTGTCAAAAATCGACAAGCGCGTGGCGCGTGCTTTGGACTGATCCCAGTCAAAGGCCACGGTGATTTCGGGGCGCGGGAACTGCACCGGTGCCACGTGCAAGGTGTCGCCAATCGCCAGCAAACGGGCGTTGCCCGACTGAATCATGTAACAGCTGTGGCCGGGGGTGTGGCCCACGGCCTCGACCGATTTGATGCCGGGGGTGAGCTCGTCACCCAAGCGGAACGGTTTGATTTGGTTGCCATAGGCTGCGACCGCGCGCTTGGCCGGAATAAAGCGGCCTTTTTGGTTCTCAGGGGCTTTGGCTTCGACCTCTGGGTTGGTCCAGTAGTCCATGTCATCTTTGGCGATGCGCAAAATCGCGTTGGGGAACATGCGGCCCCCTTCGGGGGTGACGGTGCCGTGCAAATGGTCGCCATGCATGTGGGTGATATAGACCTCGTCAATCTGCGCAGGGTCCACGCCTGCCGCTGCCAAACATTGGGGCAAACGTCCGGCGGTAGGGCCCAACATCTTGGCGCCACCGGCATCGAGCAAGACCAGCTTCTCGCCCGTGTTGACCAAGAAGGTGTTGACCGGCAAACGCATGGGGCCATCGGGCCAGCCACCGGCACTCAACATCGACTTGACCAATGCGGGATCAGCTTGCAATACGGCTGGAGGAATGTCGATGAAACCATCGAGCATGCTGGTGACTTCAAAGCTGCCCAGCTTCATGCGGTGCACGCTGATGACTTGACTGCCTGCAATCGGCGCTTTGCCAAATGCGGTGGGTAACAGGGCAGGCACGATGGTCAGTGCGGCACCTGCTTGCAAAAAACGGCGGCGTGTAGAGGTTGGGTTGGGCATGATCAAATGCGTCCTTGAGGTTGGATATCGGAGAGAACTGTCTCTCTAAAATATAGCGACTCTTCTCTATCCCACCGCCCCCTACAAACCCTCGTCACCTAAAGCACACCGTGCACGCACCCATGATTGAACCGACAGCGGCTGTGTGGATCGCGCCCCAATTCAAATTCCATACCGGCGAGGTCATGCCCGAGCTGCGCATCGGCTACATCACGGTCGGTGACCCGACGGGAATCCCCGTGTTGATCTTGCATGGCACCACAGGATCAGCCCAAGGCTTGCTCACCCCCGAATTTGCGGGTGAACTGTTTGGCCCAGAACAGCCACTGGATGCGAACAAATATTTCATCGTGATGCCCGATGCGATTGGCGCGGGACGTTCGAGCAAGCCTTCGGACGGTTTGCGCATGCAGTTCCCTCACTACAACTACACCGACATGGTGCACGCGCAATACCGCTTGCTGACCGAAGGCCTGGGCCTGACGCATCTGCGCATGGTGTTGGGCAACTCCATGGGCGGCATGCATGCTTGGCTGTGGGGCACGCTGCATCCACATTTCATGGACGTGTTGGTGCCCATGGCGGCCACACCAGCCGCCATGTCGGGCCGCAATTGGATGACGCGGCGCTGGATCATTGATGCGATTCGCAACGACCCGCAGTGGATGAACGGCAACTACACCACGCAACCACCCAGCTTGCAATTTGCCTCTGTGTTTTTTGCCATTGCCACCACCGGTGGTGACCAGCACTTACAACGCTTGGCGCCGACCCGAGAAGCCGCTGATACCTTGTTGGCGCAACGTTTGCAAGCGCCATTCGTGGGTGATGCGAACGATTGTTTGTATGCCTGGGAAGCCTCACGCGATTACGACCCCTCCCCTTGGCTCGACAAAATTCAGGCTCGGGTGCTGACCATCACCTCAGCCGACGATGAGCGCAACCCGCCCAGCTTGGGCATCATCGCAGCGCAGATTGCAAAAATTCCAGGGGCTGAGTGGTTGCTGATTCCCGCCAGTGCGGACACCACGGGACACAGCACCACCGCACACGCGGTGTGGTGGAAACAAGCGCTGCAGCGCGTGTTGCATGCCAACCTTGACCGCCAGGATTGATGTGCCATGCAGGCCCTACTGAACGCCATTGCCCAGATGGCCTTGTCCATCGATGCCCAACGTATTTTTCATGGCCGTGGTGGTTTGCACCCGGGCTGCGAGCACTTGGCGTTGGATGTGTTTCCACCGGTCTTTGTGTTGACCAGCTTCCAACCCCTGAGCGACGAGGCACTGGCCCAAGTTCACACCGCCCTGTCTGAGCGCTGGCAGCAGCTCGCGCCTGATCAGGCCTTGAACTGGGTGTTCCAGTGCCGCCAAGACGGTGAACCTGAAACGCGGTTGATGGCAGGCAGCGTGCTCGAGCCGCATGTGGTGACAGAACACGGGGCCCGCTTTCGGGTCCACGTGCTCAAAGGACAAAACCACGGCTTGTTTCTGGACATGGCTGAAGGCCGACGCTGGGTGCAGCGCTACGTCACGGCTCGCCCACGGGCCAAGGTGCTCAATTTGTTTGCCTACACCTGCGCGTTTTCGGTGGTGGCCAAACAAGCCGGCGCACGGCAGGTCGTCAACGTGGACATGAGCCACGGCGCCATGGCGATTGGTCAGCACAACCACCAGCTCAATGGCTTGATGGAAGGTGCGAGTTTTCTGGCCCATGACATCTTCAAGACCTGGGGCAAGATCACGCGCAGCGGGCCTTACGACCTGGTCATCGTGGACCCACCGAGTTACCAAAAAGGCAGCTTCATCGCCACCAAAGATTACGCCCGCTTGATGCGCCGCTTGCCCGAACTGTTGGCACCCGGTGGCCATGCCTTGCTGTGCTTGAACGCCCCCGAATTGGGTTTGGCGTTTTTGAAAGACCACATGCATGAGATAGCACCTGAGCTGGCGTTTGTGCAACGCGTGCCCAACCCCACCACGTTTGCCGATGTGTCAGAGGAGCGTTCACTCAAGGTGTTGGTCTACCGAGCACCCGAACTGCCGCACACCACCGACTGAGCCATGCGACGCCTTCATCTGTGCCTCGTCACTCCTGCCTTGGCAGATGCGAACAACGGCAACTGGCAAACAGCCAAGCGGTGGGCGCATATGCTGTCGGAACATTACCGGGTTCGCCTGAGTCACACATGGCCCGATGGCCAAGACACCGATGTGTTGCTGGCGTTGCATGCACGCAAGTCGGCAGATTCTGTCTTGGCATGGAAACAAGCCCATCCAGATCGCCTCTTGGTGTTGGCCTTGACCGGCACCGATTTGTACCGCGACATTCACGACCACATCAACGCGCAACGCGCATTGGCGCTGGCTGATCGGCTCATCGTGTTGCAAGACCAAGGCCTCAGCGTTTTGCCCGTTCATCTACAGGCCAAGACGCGTGTGTTGTATCAATCCAGCACGCCCCGAAAGACGTTGGCAAAAACCAGCAAGCACTTACGCGCTGTGATGGTGGGACATTTGCGCGACGAGAAATGGCCGCAAGTGCTGTGGCAGGCAGTGGCACACATAGCCCCCGATGAAGGCATCTTGATAGACCACATGGGCGAAGCACTCGACCCCGCTCTCGGGCAAGAGGCACAACGCATGGCGCGTCACCATCCGCATTACCGCTGGCTGGGCGGGCTGTCGTTTGCCGCGACGCGAGCGCACATCCAACGCGCCCATGTGTTGGTGCACACCAGCCGCTTGGAAGGGGGTGCACACGTCATCATGGAAGCAGTGCTCAGTGGCACACCGGTGCTGGCCTCTCGCATCTCCGGCAATGTAGGCATGTTGGGGGTGGACTACCCAGGCTACTTTGAACCCGGTGACTCGTCCGCCTTGGCGCACGCCCTACGCATGTGTCTCCAAACGCTTGGGCATCCACACAGCCAGATCCAACACTTGCAACAAGCCTGCCAAACCCGGGCACCGCTCTTCTTGCCCGAACGTGAGAAAGCAAACTTGCTGGCACTGATCCACGACTCTCTGTCATTGGCGAATGGCTAGCATCGGGAAGCGCGAATTACCCCAACGCTGGAGCTCGTAGAGCGTGTGCTGTGGCGGAACCGAGATCTTTGTAAATCGCCCCATTGACTGCCGTGGAGGCGCCATATACAATTGCTATATACTTTTCCTTGGGAGGTCATCATGTCCATCGGTACTGTTTTCGTCAATAACCGTACCCAGGCCGTTCGTCTGCCTTTGGACGTGCGTCTACCCGAGGGTGTCCAAAAGGTAGAGATACGCGTCAAAGGTAACGAGCGCGTCATCTCCCCCCTAGGCCAAACCTGGGACAGCTTCTTTCTGGGTGGTCCCACAGTGAGCGACGACTTCCTGCCCGAGCGCGCTACCCAGAACCAGTCGGAGCGGGAGGCGCTCTGATGCTGCGTTACCTGCTGGACACCAACATTGTCATCTACGTGTTGAAGCGACGACCTGTCGAGGTGCTTTCCACTTTCAACGCCAACGCCAGCCGCATGGCAATTTCCTCCATTACTCTCGCCGAACTCTTGCACGGTGCAGAGAAAAGCAACCACGTGAGCGAGAACCTGGCCGCTATCGAAGACTTTTGCAGTCGTCTAGCAGTTCTGCCCTATGGCCCCAAGGCCGCGCAGCATTACGGCGCCATTCGCGCCGCCTTGGAAAAACTCGGCCAGCCTATCGGTGTGAACGACATGCACATTGCAGCGCACGCTCGCAGCGAAGGCCTGGTGCTGGTGACGAACAATATGGGGGAGTTCGCACGGGTGCCTGCGCTGGAAGCAGAGAACTGGGTCCACACAGCGCAGTAATTTAAGAGTTGTCGTGCATCAGTCGCATACAAGTGCGTCCACTGCCGAGCCAAGTTTGACGCGATAGCGACGCTCTGTAAAAACGCCTCTAGACCCACGGGTCAATTAACCCACAAACGCATCAGAGTAAAAGTTGGCATCGGGCAAGCCCAGTTGCGCACACACATCACGCAAGGCCGTGACCATGGGCATGCCACCGCAGGCATACACGTCCCAGCCACTGAGGTCTGCGTAATCGGCACGCACGGCATCATGCACCAAGCCGACGCGTCCGCTCCAAGTGTTGGCGTCGGTCACATCGCTGAACACCGTGTGGACCACCAAGCCCGGCAATTGCTGCGCCCAGCGCGTCAACACATCGGCGGCATAAATGCCTTCTTGTGTTCGCGCACCCCAGTAGAGGTGCACAGCGCGCTGTAGTTTTTGACGCACGATGTGATCCACGATGGATTTGATCGGTGCAAAGCCTGTGCCGCCCGCCACCATGAGCATGGGGCGCTCGCTGTCTTGGCGCAACCAAAAATCACCGTGGGGCAATTCGAGTGTGAGCATCTCCCCCACTTGAAGGTTTTTCAACAGTGCAGCGCTGAAATGCCCCTGCGGCAAATTGCGAATATGCAGCTGGACCGCATCGCTTTCATGCGGTGCATTCGCCATGGAGTAGCTGCGTCGCTGTCCATCGGGCAACAACACTTGCAGGTACTGCCCTGCTTTGAACTTCACACGCACACCGGCAGGAAAACGCAAGTGCAGTAGCGTCACATCCGGCGCCACTTGAATTTTCTTGAACACCTTGGCTTGCAAGGTCTTGCGTGCAGCAGGGTCCACGCGGTGCCATGTTTTGGGCGCAATACACAGGTCACTGGCGGGCTGGGCACGACAAAACAAATGCTCGTCAGGCTGACGGATACCCGCCTCCTGCGAGCCCCCTTGGGTGCCCACCACCAATTCGCCTTGCACCACACGGCCTTTGCAGTTGCCACATACCCCTTTGCGGCAGGAGTACGGCATCTCAATGCCTTGACGCATGGCCGCATCCAACAGGTTTTCGCTGCTGGCGCAATCAAACGCCACATCGCTGCCTTCAATTTGAATCTTGAAACTCACGCCTGACTTTCTGATGGAAGCGCCGCCAACAAACGCACCGTGCGGATCATGGCGGCTGGATTGGCAATGCCTTGGCCGGCAATGTCCATGGCGCTGCCATGGCCGACGCTGGACAAAACAACCTCTGCACCGATCGACAGCGCGCTGGCTTGCTGCGGATAAAGCAGCTTGATGGGAATATGGCCCTGGTCATGAAACATGGCGACGTACAGGTCATGGACCCGCGCCGCCAGCAAGGTATCCGCGCCTTGCGGGTCATCGACGTGCAGACCTTGCGCCCGCAACAACGCAGCCGCAGGACGGCTGATGTGTTCATCCTCTTGCCCAAACAAACCGTTTTCACCCGCGTGGGGGTTGATGCCAAATAGCCCGATGTGCGGTTGGGCGATGCCCAAGCGATGCAGGGCTCGCACCCCAGCATGCACAGCACGCTCAATGCGGCCCGGGGTGATGCGTGCCAAAGCGGTTTGTACGCTTTCATGCAAGGTGACATGCACAATGCGCAAGTCACCGCCTACCAACATCATGAACACACTGTCTTCGGGCTGCCCCGTCGCTGCAGCCACCAAGGAGGGGTAGCCGCTAAAGGCAATGCCTGCACGGTGCACCGCTGTTTCATGATGGGGCGCTGCCACCACCGCATCGAAGTCACCACGCTCGGTGGCATGAATCGCCTCAGTGGCCGCCGCAATGGTGGCCTCGCCCGCCGTGGCGCACACCACACCTGGGCGGTGCATGCCAAAGGGCATGGCCGGTGTGAACACACAGCGAAGTTGCGACAACGCCTCATCTACCCCGAGTTGGTGCGCCGTGGTTTCGATTACCGCTTGTGGCCCAAACAGCGTGAGTTGAACACGCGCATCATGACGCAAGGCAATGGCTGTTTTGAGAGAGATCTCGGGGCCAATCCCATTCGGGTCGCCGACGGGAATGGCGATGCGCGTCACGGGCTGCAACGACGTCATCAAAGAGGCACCGCCAACAAGGTGTCGATGCGGTTGCTGTCGCAAATCACACGACGCGAGGTGAGCTTCAAGGTGTCGCTGCCGGGCTTGAACACATCACGGTAGATGCCGCAGACAAACAAGTCGGTTTGTCCATCGTGCATGATGCGCACCACCATGAACGGAGTTTCCACCTCGACCACCTCAGGCGTGCTCTGCGTGATGAAGGGCAAGCCCAAGATGTGTCGATAGCTTTGACGCTCATAGACATTGGCATGGCGCAGGGCCGACACCCGGTCGTGCAGCATGTTGCGGTTATTGGCCCAAATCAGGCCCGCAGCCAAACCGGCACGGTCATTCTCGGCCGTGGTCACGCTGTAGTGGCATTGCGCTTCGAAGAAGTCGGGCCATTGCTCCAGGGCATCTTGGTCGATGCAGCGGATGTAGGTCGCATGAAAGTCGGCAATGCGTTCGCGTAAAGAAAGGGTGGACATGGGTTGCCTCAAGCCTGCATGAGTTGACGGTAGGCTTTCCAAAAGCCACGCACGGAAGCCTCGGTCACGCGCGAGGGGCTGGAGCTGGTGTTCTCGCCGCCCATTTCGATGACCGCTTCTAAATCGCCCGCAGCAGCAATGCCGCGTTGCACAAAGCCACCGACAGCGCCGTCTTCCATCGATACAAAACCAGCCGGGCCAATCAGGTTGGCTTGCTTCAGTCGGACTTCGCGTTGCTCGGGTGTGTCGCTGGCATAGCCGAGGTAAGTCCAATGCAAATCGGTGGACGCGACACCCTTGGGTAGGACCTGACGAATGGCCAAGCAGTTTTGGATTTGTTGCAACACAAAGCCTGGAAACACCGACAAGATTTGCAGGGTGATGCCGTCTTCAAACTCTTTGAAGCCTTGCAGCAAACTGGGGTCGGCCAAACGATAGCCGTCTTGGTCAGAACGCAAGCCCTGCTCTTGGTACTGCGTGTCTGCAGCTTGGTCTGGCGCATCGACCATGGAGTAGCTGACGTGGTGACCGCCCGACTCGCTGACGATCACGGCACCGCGTTGCGACAAGCGGTTGAGTTTGAAGGTGGTGAAGAACAAATGCAACAAGCTGGCGTGGTAGCTGTCTTTGACGTTTTCAAAATACAGCTTCCAGTTGTTGGGCAGCACTTGGGTGAAGCGCCCAATCACCTCCACAGGTTTGTTGAGCACGCGCTCAATGCGAGCGCAAATCTCGGGGCCCAAATAATCTTCAATCGAATCCACATCGTCGCTGAAGCTCACAAACACCAAGCCACAAAAAACCGCCACACGCAGCTTGCGGGGGGAGTGGTCTTCTTTGCAAAAGTGTTCGGGCATGCCGCCCGCACCGTTCAAGCCGGCCTCGAAGGCCACGCCTTTGAGGTTGCCTTGGCGGTCGTAAGTCCAGGCGTGGTAGACGCATTGAAAATCGCGTGTCTTGCCGGCACGGTCCAAACAAATCAAGGCCCCTCGGTGTGAACAGCGGTTTTCAAACGCATAGATTTCGCCATCGTCATCGCGCACCACCACCACCGGGGCGTTGCCCACATGGCTTGTTCGGTAGTCGCCCCCTTGCGGGATTTCAGCGTCAAGGCACACGTAGCTCCAGGTCGGTCCTTCGTAAATCTTCTTTTGCTCTTGGGCCAGCACGTCGGGCTGCTGGTACACCGCATAAGGCACACGGGTGTAGCCTTCGGTGGACCAATGAATGGGTTGGTAATCGCTCATCTGGGTGTCTCTCAATCAACCGTCACGCTGGAATCACGAATCACTTTTTGCCATTTGGCGGCTTCATCGCGCACAAAGCGGCCCATTTGCTCAGGCGTATTGCCCACCACTTCGGCGCCCTGCTCTGCAAACCGGTGCTGCACATCGGGCATGCGTAAGGCCTCCACAATCGCCGTGTTCAGTGTTTGAACCACAGCGGGTGGTGTGCCACTGGGCGCTACAACAGCAAACCAGGTCACGGCATGCATGCCCGCCACACCCGCTTCGGTGAACGAAGGCACAGCAGGCAAGGCAGGCGAACGCTTGATGTCGGCAACAGCCAAGACGCGAATTTTTCCGCCTTTGTGCAACGGTGCCGAAGAGCTGAGGTTGTCAAAAAACACATCGACCTGTCCACCGGCCAAATCGGCCAGCGCAGGCGCCGTGCCTTTGTAGGGGATGTGCAGCATTTGCGTGCCCGTGAGGGACTGGAACAAATTGGCGGTGAGGTGTGAGGTGGAGCCATTGCCTTGCGAGGCATACGACACCTTGCCTGGGTTGGCTTTGATGTAGGCGATCAACTCTTGTACGGTGTTAACCGGCAATTTGTTGCTCACCGCCAGCACATTGGGCACGGCGGCCAACACGGTCACGGGGACCCACTTGGTGGCATCGTAGGAGAGCTTGGGGTACAGGCTTTGGTTGATGGCAATCGGCCCCGGCGGCGACACCAACAAGGTGTGGCCATCGGGCTCTGCCTTGGCGACAAACTCGGCACCGATGTTGCCGCCCGCACCGACTTTGTTTTCTACCACCACACCGTCTGGAAAACGTTTGCGCAATTTGTCAGACAAGATGCGAGGCAAGACATCGGCCGTGCCACCGGCAGGGAACGGAACAACCATCCGAATCGGACGCGATGGAAAGTCTGCGGCCTGTGCCACATGCCAACCCAACCCTGCAGAGACCGTCAGCAAACAAGCGAGGAGCTTTTTCATCGGATTCATTCCTTCATCGAAAACATGCATTCTCAAAACCAATGCATGATGCGCCTATTAAAATTTGCGCATATCGCAAAAAATCAACGCATTGATTGAGACATGTCAACAGGATGAAACTCGCCAAAGCTATCGACAAGGACAAGGACCACATTGCAGGCTTGGCTAAAGGGCTACAGATTTTGAACGCCTTCAACAGCGCTTACACCCGTCTCACGCAATCACAGGCAGCACGTTTGGTGGGCATCACGCCGGCGGCAGCACGGCGCAGTTTGCTCACTTTGTGTGATCAAGGCTATGTGGCCACCGACGGCAAGTATTTTTGGCCCGATCACGGCGTGCTGCGGTTGACCTATGCCTATGCCGCCTCCACCCGCTTGCCCCGTTTGTTGCAACCGGCCCTCGATGCCTTGAGTGAACGCACCCGCGAGTCGGCCTCGGTTGCGGTGCTGCACGGCCACCATGTGTTGGTGGCAGCACGCTCGACCGCCCAACGCAGTTTGTCGGTGGGCTTGGGCGTGGGTTCTGAGTTGCCCTTGCATTGCTCGGCCACGGGGCGTGTCTTGCTGGCGTCAAAAATGGTGGCAGAGCGCGAGAAGATGCTGAGACAGAGCCCGTTGCTGAAAATGACGCCTCACACCGAAACCGATGTATCGCGTTTGAAAAAAATTCTGGCGGAATGCCACGCCAATGGCTATGGCATCAGCAATGAAGAGATTGAAATGGGGGTGCGCTCTTTGGCGGTGCCGCTGATCAACTCTGAACAGCAGGTGGTCGCAGCGCTCAGCATTTCAAGCCGTGCCGACCGCATGACGGGCCAAGAGATGGTGAGCAAACTCTTGCCCATCTTGCTCAAAACACAAGCTTGGGCGCAGGCGCGCCTCTGAGCGGACACGCTCAGAGAGCGATCAGATCTGAATCGGCAGGCCGACCAACTGTTCAAGCTCGGCGTGTGACAAGCCCTCGACCTTGTCGATCAGCTGCAAACCTTGTGGTGTGCAAGCCAATGTGGCCAGGTCCGAATAAATGCGCTTGACACAGCCCAGACCCGTGAGTGGGTAGGTGCATTGCGCCACCACCTTGCTCTCGCCTTTTTTGGTCAACAAATCCATCATGACCCAGGTTTGCTTGGCGCCCACGGCCAAGTCCATGGCGCCGCCCACGGCAGGAATCGAACCCGGTTCGCCCGTGCTCCAGTTGGCCAAGTCGCCCGTGGCTGACACCTGGAACGCGCCCAACACACAAATGTCGAGGTGGCCGCCACGCATCATGGCAAAGCTGTCGGCATGGTGAAAATACGCGCCGCCCGCCAACAAGGTGACAGGTTGTTTGCCAGCGTTGATGAGGTCGTAGTCTTCCAACTCAGGCGCGGGTGCGGGCCCCATGCCCAAGATGCCGTTTTCGCTGTGCAACACGATTTCTAAACCCGCCGGTATGTGGTTGGCCACCAAGGTGGGTTGACCAATGCCGAGGTTCACATAGGCGCCTTCAAAAATGTCTTGCGCCACGCGTTGGGCGAGTTCGTCTTTGCTTCGTTTGGTGTAGTGGCTCATGCTGTTCTCGACCTCAAGCAGATTTGAAGCCGCCGGCCTGTGTGGCCGAGCGCGCTATCTTGACAATGTGGCTGACGTGGATACCTGGCGTGACGATGGTCTCGGGATCGAGGCTACCGAGTTCGGCAATCTCGTGCACGGTGGCGACCGTGCGCTTGGCCGCCGTGGCCATGACGGGGCCGAAGTTGCGGGCCGCTTTGCGGTAAATCAAATTACCCCAGCGATCGCCCGCCTCGGCTTTGATGAGTGCCACATCGCCGTAAATCGGGTACTCCAGCACATAGTGCTTGCCACCGATTTCACGGGTTTCTTTCAAGCTGCCATCGCTGTTTTTAGCCAGCTCAGTACCGTAGCCTGTGGGCGTGAAGAACGCCCCCACACCGGCACCGGCAGCACGCAAGCGCTCGGCCAGATTGCCTTGTGGCACCAGTTCGAGTTCCAACTTGCCAGAGCGGTAGAGCTCGTCGAACACATACGAATCGGCTTGGCGCGGAAAGCTGCACACGATCTTGCGCACGCGCCCCATTTTGAGCAGTGCGGCCAAGCCGGTGTCGCCATTGCCCGCGTTGTTGTTGACCACGGTCAACTCGCGTGCGCCTTGGTCAATCAAGCCATCGATGAGTTCATTCGGAATACCGGCTGTGCCAAAGCCACCAATGAGCACGGTGGCCCCGTCTTGAATACCGGACAAGGCCTCGGCGACTGAGGCGGCGATTTTGTTGATCACGCAGCAACTCCTGAAACAAATGACATGGGGAATGGATGGTTGAGCGGATGACGCTCAGTACAGCGCCAACACGTAGAGGTAAATCACAGCGGCATAGCCCAACGCCCAAAACACCGAGCGCAACGTGGCTTTGTCGGTGACATAGCAAGCGATATAGGCCACCCGCATGGCCACAAAGAACCAACCCACGCTTTCTAGCAAATCGCCATCGGCACCACCCAAGGACGCGAGCATGACACCGACGGCAAAAAACGGAAACGCCTCAAAGCAGTTTTGCTGTGCGGCATTGGCGCGGGCGCGAAAGCCTTCTTGATGGGCCATCCAAGCACGGGGGTTGTGGTTGTCGTAGCCCTGTGCGCCCCACTTCGCAATGACGGCGCAGATCATGGGCATGAAGCCCGCGATCAGGATGGCGAAAACAAGGGTATCGAGCTGTGTTTCAAATCGCATGATGGGTCTTTCTGTGTTTACTCAGATTCAATGGCGCGGTCACGGATGACCTTGCCCCATTTGTCGTATTCCATGTGAACACGGGCTGCCATTTTGTCAGCAGGCTCAAAATGTGCAATGGCACCGGCGTTCAAGAGTTTTTCTTGCACCACCTTGTCGGCCAAGATTTCACCGACTTCTTTGCTGATGCGGTTGACCACCTCTTTGGGGGTGCCCAAGGGCGCGAGCAAGCCGCCCCACGACACCGCATCAAACCCTTTGAAGCCTTGCTCCGAAATGGTTTTGAGTTCCGGCAACATCACAATGCGTTGGGGCGAGCCCACCGCAATCGCACGCAGCTTGCCCGATTGGATGTGTGGCAACGCGGCCACCAAGTCGGCGTACATCATGGGAACTTGGCCACCGATGGTGTCGGTGATGGCAGGCACACCGCCTTTGTAGGCCACATGCTGCATATCGAACTTGCCCAGCTCTTTGAGCAGCTCCATGCTCAGGTGGCCAAAACTGCCAGGCCCTGAGCTGGTGTAGTTGAGCATGCCAGGCTGGGCCTTGGCGTGGGTGATGAGGCGTTGCAAGTCGGTGACGGTGGGCATCATGTTTGGATTGACCACCATGACGATGGGCAAGTCGTACACCGAGGCAATGGGGGTGAAATCTTTGACGGTGTTGTAGCCCGCTTTTTTGTACATGTGCGGTGCCAACAGCGTGGGCGTGGCCAGCATCATCAAGGTGTAGCCATCGGCCGGACTCTTCATCACTTGTTGCGCCGCGATGGTGCCAGACGCACCGGCTTTGTTTTCGATCACCACGGCTTGCTTCAAACGCTCGGCCAGTTTTTGGCCCACGATGCGCGATGCTGTATCCGTCGGCCCACCGGCAGGGAAAGGCACGATCAATTTGATGGGTTTGCTGGGCCACTCTTGTGCCCAGCTTGTAGCGACCATCCAGGTCATCAACACGCCAGCACACAGGCGGCGCGCGAGGGGGGAAAACTTTTCAATCATTGCGTTTCTTTCACACATCAAATCACCCCTTGCGCATGCAAGGCAGATACTTGGTCGGCACTGAGTCCCAGCAGGCCTTTCAACACCTCGTCGGTGGCTTCACCCAAGGTGGGCGGCACATGGCGAATCGGCAAGCGTTCACCGTCCATGCGATAAGCGGGTGCCATGATGTGGGTGTGTCCAGCCACAGGATGAGGCTGCTCGGTCACCATGCCGCCGCGCACTGCGCGCTCAGACGTCAAGGCCTCGTACAAGCCCAAGACCTCACCACACGGAATGCCCGAAGCGGCCAGCCGCTTCAACAGCACAGCGCGTGGACGGCTCTTGAGCTCGCGCAGAATTTCGGGCACCAGCACGTCGCGGTTTTGGCCGCGCACCAAATTGGTTTTGAAGCGCTCGTCATCCGCCAGATCAGGGCGCTCAATCACCTCACGGCAAAACCGTTCGAACTGGGCGTTGTTGCCCACCGTGATGACCAAGGGGCCATCGGCCGCATCGAACACACCGTAGGGCACGATGGACGGATGCGAATTGCCATAACGCGGCGGGTCATTTTGCAGCAACATGGCTTCCAAGCCGCAGTACGCGGTGAGCATGAGGCCGCAGTCAAACAAGGCCATCTCGATGTTGCGGCCTTGCCCTGTGTTTTGTCGGGCAAACAAAGCCGCCAGCACGGCTTGCGCAGCATGCATGCCGGTGAACAAGTCGACGGCGGCCACGCCAAACTTCAACGGTGCTTGGGTGGGCTCGCCATTGATGGCCATCAAGCCCGCCTCGCCTTGCACCACCAAGTCGTAGCCAGGACGCGCCGCTTCAGGGCCTACACGGTCATAGCCGGAGACCGAGCAATAAATGATGTCGGGCTTGACGGCCTTGATCTGTTCGTAGCCCAAGCCCATTTTTTCGGCGCCGCCAAACTTGAAGTTTTGCAACACCACATCACATTGCTTGGCCAGCTCCAGCACCAAGGCTTGGCCTTGAGGCGTCTGCAAATCCACCGTGATGGAGCGCTTGTTGCGGTTCATGCTGTTGAAGTAAGCGGTCTCGGTCTTGCCCACACGCAGGCCCCAATCGCGGGTGTCGTCGCCACGTAGGGGATGCTCGACCTTGATCACCTCAGCGCCAAAGTCACCCAAGACTTGACCGCACAAAGGCCCCGCCAAGACCCGCGACAGGTCCAACACCCTCACACCGTTCAAAGGCAGTGTCATGTTTTGCTCCGTTATTCCAAAATAAGAGAATCAGTTTTGCGAAATTCTCGCCACAACAAATACAAACCACTCAACACCACAATGCAGGCCCCCAAGGCCACGGCGCTGTCAGGTATTTGACCAAACACCAGCCAGCCACCCAAGGTCATGTAAATGATTTGCTGGTACAAAAATGGGCCGAGCACTGCGGCCGTGGCGTAGCGGTGTGCCACGGCCGAGGCCATGTGACCCAGGCCACCGCTCAAGCCTGCGGCCAACACAATCAACCATGTTTGCCAGTCTTGGGGCGTCTGCCAATGCCACAAAGCAAGGGGTGCGAGCAACAAGGTCGGCACGGCAGCGGACGTCAGTTGTGTGACCACGGGATGGTCGCTGCTGACCAAACGACGCGTCATCAAGTTAAAGCCCGCATACAAGCAAGCGTTCATGATGCTGAGAAAAATGGCCGGATGAAAGCCATGGCTGCCAGGACGAATGATGACCAAAACACCTAAGAAACCAATGCAAATGGCAACCCAACGCTTGGTGTCCAGCTTTTCACCGAGATGCCAGGCAGAAATCAAGGCAATCAAGATGGGCACAGAGAACTGAACCGCACCTGTCTCAGCCAATTGCAAATACTGCAGGGCAAAGAAGTTCATCGCGGTCATCAAGGCCAACATGACGCCGCGCAGCAATTGCAAGCGCGGGTTGCTGACCACAAACAAACGTCCGCCCATGGAAGGCATGAATATGGCAGTGGTCAAGAGGGTGTGAACCAAAAACCGCAGCCACACCACTTGAAACACGGGCAAGGTTTGCACCAACCATTTGGCGCTGGTGTCCAACACGGCAAACATCAAGGTGGTGACGGTGACCAGTGCAATACCGATTTGGCGGTGACGGGCGGTATCGCTTAAGAGGTGTGACATGGACTCATTGGTATGACGTTTGGTGCTGAGGGCCATTGTCGCCGACAGATCAGCCCCTCGAAACCGCTCGGCGATGCAAGGCCAGTTGCCCCATCAAGCCGCAGACGGTGAACCCCAACATCAACAGCCCTAAATTGACCGCGTTCTCGTGCGACACCCACCCCACCCAAGCACCGCCCACGGCCCCGGTCAATTGCTGCATCAGCCCGGCCACGGCAGCTGCAGAGCCAGCCAATGCGGGCACCACACCCACCGTACCAGCCAGCGCCGGAGGATTCAAAAAACCATGGCCCAAGCCCAACAACATCAACGGCACAGTGAACGCCCAGGGTGAATTCACCCCTGAAAAACCGAGCAGTAAGAGCAGCGCCAAGCCACTCAGCGCCGTCACCTGCCCCCACACCATCATGCGTTGCTCGCCCACACGATGAATCAGGTGGCTGGTGATGAAGTTGCCTGCAATGTAGGTGACGGGCACACACATGATGTACCAGCCCACCCCTTCGGGGCCAACGCCGTAAGCGCTCAACACAATGGGCGCGCCGGCCAAGAAGATGTAGAAGGTGGACGTCGTCATCGCCAGGATGACGACATACAAAACAAAGTCACGTTCACGCACCAGACGGCGGTACGCGCTCAGCATGTGCGCCAACCAATGCATGTCGTGCGTGGTGGCATGAACCAGCACAGGCAGACCGCGCCACGTGGCCCCCATCAGCAACGCAGACAGCACAGCCATCACCACAAAATTACCCTGCCATCCCAGGTGCACGTGGATTTGCCCACCAATGATGGAGGCAATCGGCGGGCACAGGCCCAAAGCCATGCCGATGTAGGCCATGACACGAGTGCGTTCAGCACCCCGAAACAGGTCTTGCACCATAGAGCGGCCGATCACCATGCCTGCCGCACTGCCTGCCCCTTGCACAGCACGGGCCATAGACAGCATCCATAAATTGGTCGACACCGCGCAACACACTGAACCTACCAACGCAAGAAGCAAACCGATCAACAACACCGGCTTGCGCCCGTAGCGGTCTGACAAAGGGCCATACAGCAACTGAAACGCACCGTAGGCCACGACATAAAAACTGAAAGTGAGTTGCACCTCGGCTTGGGTGGCTTGAAAAATCTGTCCCCACTCTTGCATCGAGGGCAAACAAATCGTCATCGCGATGAGGCCAAACGAGATTTGTGCAATCAAATTGGCGATGAGTTGCTTGTGACTTCTAGAGTCGGTGGTCGTGGCAGGTGCGGTCATGGGGAACCATTCTGACAAACCTCGGGGCAGGTTGATGTCATTGCCAGAAAATAAACAAGCGCATCTGTCGGGCGCTAACATCGGCCGATGACTCAGGTTGATTTCATCAAAGGCCGAACCCGGATGTTTGGCATCGTCGGCGATCCGATTGCACAAGTGCGTTCGCCTGAAATGATCACTTGGGAGTTCCACCGTCGAGGCATCGATGCCTTGCTCGTGCCCCTGCATGTGCCGGTTGCGGAATTTGACACCGTCATGCCAGCCTTGATGCGCTTGCCTAACTTCGGCGGTTTTGTGGTGACCATTCCTTTCAAGACCCGGGCGCTGGCTTTTGCCAACCATCTGGGCTTGCAGGCGCAGGTTTTGGGAAGTTTGAATTTACTGGTACGCCGCTCCGATGGCAGCTGGGGCGGGGATATTCTTGATGGCATGGGCTGCGTTGCAGCTTTTCAAAATCGCGGTATTCCGATCGAGGGGCGCAGACTCATGATCGTGGGCCTGGGAGGCGCCGGTGGCGCCATTGCCTGCGCCATGGCAGCCCGACAGCCAGCGCGTATGCGACTGCATGATTTGAATCCACAACGGTGTGCGTTCATTCAATCGTGCATTGCACGCATCAGTCCGGCGACTGTGGTTGACATCGGCCCACCCACCATCGAGGGCATGGATATTTTGATCAACGCCTCTCCGGTGGGCATGCTCGAAGACGCACGGTTGCCCTTGGAGGTGCAGACCTTGCCTTCTGATTTGGTGGTGTTTGATGCCATCGTGATGCCCGAACAGACTCCTCTGTTGGCTTTGGCCGAACACTGTGGCTGCACGGTGGTCAGAGGACGGGAGATGATGCTCGGTCAGATTCCAAAATTGGTCGATGGGTTTCTCAGCCCCGACGGCATCTGAAACAAAAAAGCCACCCGAAGGTGGCTTTTTGATTGGGTAATTTTGGTGGGCAGTACAAGTTTCGAACTTGTGACCCCTGCAGTGTGAATGCAGTGCTCTACCCCTGAGCTAACCGCCCTTATCCATCGCTGGAAAGAACATGATTATGCCACAAAATTTGCGGCATTTCGCCAAACTGTTTTTCCGTTGCTGGCTTTATCGAGTTGAGTCAGCACATCCTCGTGTTGGGACAGCTCCTGCTCAGACGCGGCAATCACCGGCAAGCTGATGTGGCGCAGGTCCACCGCCTCGGTGCTGCGCGTGTCGGCGTCGCCCGTTTCGACATCCATCAGCAAGGCATCTTGGCCGCGCGTCATATTGATGTAGACGTCGGCCAGCAACTCGGCATCGAGCAAGGCGCCGTGCAAGGTACGGCCTGAGTTGTCAACTTCCAAGCGGTCGCACAAAGCATCGAGCGAGTTGCGCTTGCCGGGGAACATTTCTTTGGCCATCACCAAGGTGTCGGTGACGGCGTCGATGTAGGTGCGCAAAGGTTGGCGCCCTTGGAGTTCGAGCTCTTTGTTCAAGAACCCGATGTCAAACGGCGCGTTGTGGATCAGGATTTCGGCACCTTCGATGTAGGCCAAAAATTGGTCCACCACCTCGCCAAACTTGGGTTTGTCGCTCAAGAACTCCGAGGTCAAGCCGTGCACACGTAACGCACCTTCATCACTTTCGCGCTCTGGATTGAGGTAGAGGTGAAGGTTGTTCCCCGTGAGCTTGCGATGCAGCAGTTCGACGCATCCGATCTCAACAATGCGGTCACCGTTCTCTGCAGACAAGCCCGTGGTTTCAGTATCTAGAAAAATCTGGCGCATGGTCAGTGGTTTTCTTTGGCGTGGTTGATGGTGTACTTAGGAATTTCCACCACCAAGTTTTGCTGCGCCACGATGGCTTGGCAACTCAGGCGTGAATTGGGCTCCAAGCCCCAGGCACGGTCGAGCAAATCGTCTTCGTTTTCATCGGCTTCATTCAAGGAGTTGAAACCTTCGCGCACGATCACGTGGCAGGTGGTGCAGGCGCAGCTCATGTCGCAGGCGTGCTCGATGTTGATGTGGTTTTCCAACAGCACTTCGCAAATGGTGCTGCCAGCGGCAGCTTGCAGCTCTGCACCCTGTGGGCAGAGTTCGGCATGGGGCAAGATTTTGATGACTGTCATTTACATATTCTCGATGTTTTGTCCGGCCAAAGCGTGTTGAATGCCTCGGTTCATGCGCTGGGCGGCGAAGGCTTCGGTGCCTTTGGCCAACGCTTCGGTGATGGCTTCAATCGCAGCTGCATCGTCGAGATTTTTGGCATCTAGCGTGGCCGCCATCAACGCGTCAATGCGCGCGCGGTCTTCGGCAGAAAGCAAGTCGCCATCGGCTTGCAAGGCGCTTTGCGTGGCCAGCCACATTCGGTCGGCGTCTACACGGGCCTCCACCAAAGCACGCGCTTTGATGTCTTGTTCAGCCGTTTTGAAACTGTCTTGCAGCATGGTGGCAATTTGATCATCTGACAAGCCATACGAGGGCTTGACGGTGATATTGGCGGTGACACCACTCATTTGCTCGACCGCACTCACACTCAGCATGCCATCGGCGTCTACCGTGAAGGTCACGCGGATGCGCGCAGCGCCTGCGGCCATGGGGGGAATGCCACGCAATTCGAAACGCGCTAAGCTGCGGCAGTCGGCCACCATGTCGCGCTCACCCTGCACCACATGCAAGGCCAAAGCGGTTTGACCGTCTTGGTAGGTGGTGAAGTCTTGCGCCATGGCGGTGGGAATGGTCTGGTTGCGCGGCACGATGCGCTCCACCAAACCGCCCATGGTTTCGATGCCCAGCGACAAAGGGATCACGTCCAGCAACAGCAACTCACCCTCAGGGTTGTTGCCTGCGAGCTGGTTGGCTTGAATGGCTGCACCCAGGGCCACCACTTCGTCGGGGTTGAGGTTGTTCAACGGTGCGCAGCCAAGCAGGTCAGCCACGGCCTGCTGCACTTGTGGCATGCGGGTCGAGCCACCCACCATGACCACGCCTTGAATCTCGTCTTTGCTGAGCTTGGCATCGCGCAAGGCTTTGCGTACGGCCGACAAGGTGCGTTGGGTCAACGCAGCCGTAGCCGCTTCAAACTCAGTGCGTGTGACGGCGTGGCTCAAGGCGCCACCCGACAAGCTGACTTCAAAGCTGGCGCTATCCGCCGCAGACAAAGCTTCTTTGCAGGCCCGCGCCGCCACCAACACATTGGATTTATCGGCCGGTGTGGCAATGGTGCAGCCCGTTTGGCTTTGCACCCAATCGACCAAGGCGCGGTCGTAGTCGTCGCCGCCCAAAGCCGAGTCGCCACCGGTGGCCAGCACTTCAAACACACCACGGGTCAAACGCAGGATGGAAATATCAAAGGTGCCGCCGCCCAAGTCATACACGGCATACACGCCTTCGCTGGCTTGGTCCAGGCCATAGGCAATGGCCGCAGCGGTGGGTTCGTTGATCAGGCGCAAGACGTTGATGCCCGCGAGTTGTGCCGCATCTTTGGTGGCTTGGCGTTGGGCATCGTCAAAGTACGCGGGCACGGTGATGACCGCGCCGTACAAGTCGTCGTTGAAGGTGTCTTCAGCGCGGAAACGCAAGGTGGCCAGAATTTCGGCACTCACCTCAACCGGTGACTTCTCGCCCACACGGGTTTGAATCGCCAGCATGCCGGGCTTGTCGATCAAGGTGTAGGGCAACTGCGCGCGGTTGGCAATGTCGGCCACACCACGACCCATGAAACGCTTCACAGACACCAAGGTGTTTTGCGGATCTTCGGCTTGCGCCGCCAAGGCAGCGCGGCCAATTTGGCGACCATCGTTCTCCAGGTAACGCACGGCCGAGGGCAAGATGACATGGCCTTCGGCATCGGGCAAGCACTCGGCCACGCCATTGCGCATCGCAGCCACCAGGGAATGGGTGGTGCCTAAGTCAATCCCTACCGCGATGCGTCGCTGGTGTGGGTCTGGCGCTTGGCCAGGTTCGGAAATTTGTAACAACGCCATGTGTGTATTGTCGCTTTCAAGAGGCGTCTAATTGGTCAATGCGGCTGTCGATGTCGCGCAAAAACTTCTCGATGAACATCAGCCCCCTCACCTGCTGCGCGGCTGCGGATAGGTCGTGTTCGGCATCAATGAGTTGCGCGCATTGCTGCAAAGCGGTTTGATGCGCTTGTTGCACTTCGTCGTGCAAGGCTTCCAGTGCGGCCACCTCGGTGGCATCGTCCATGGCTTCGCGCCATTCCATGTGTTGCATCAAAAATGCGGCTGGCATGGCGGTGTTGTTCTCGGCTTGAATGGGCGCACCGCCGAGCTCGCACAAATAGGCAGCGCGGCGCATCGGGTCTTTCAGGCGCTGGTAGGCCTCGTTGATACGCACCGACCATTGCATGGCCACGCGTTGTGCGGCTGCGCCCTGCGCGGCAAATTTGTCGGGATGGGCTTCACGCTGCAAGTCTTTCCAACGCGCATCGAGCTGGGCGCGGTCTTGTGCAAACTGTGCCGGGACGCCAAAGAGTTCAAAGTCGCTGACCGCGAGCTGTGCCGACAACGGCAGGGCCGGTTCGCTCACGTCAGGCCTCGCTTTAAATACGGAACGATTCGCCGCAACCGCAACGGTCACGTTCGTTAGGGTTGAGGAATTTGAAACCTTCGTTCAAGCCTTCGCGCACAAAGTCGAGCTGCGTGCCATCGATGTAGGCCAAGCTCTTGGGGTCGATCAAGACCTTGACGCCGTGATCTTCAAAAATCACGTCTTCCGGTTCTTGTTCGTCCACGTATTCGAGCTTGTACGCCAAGCCCGAGCAGCCCGTGGTTTTGACGCCCAAACGCACGCCCACGCCCTTGCCGCGCTTGGCCAGGTAGCGGGTCACGTGCCGTGCCGCAGCTTCAGTCAGTGTGACAGCCATGATTTATGCCGCATGTTTCTTTTTGTAATCGTCCACCGCCGCCTTGATCGCGTCTTCGGCCAAGATGGAGCAGTGAATTTTCACGGGCGGCAGCGCCAGCTCTTCCGCAATTTCGCTGTTTTTCAAGGCTGCTGCTTCGTCCAAGGTTTTGCCTTTGACCCACTCAGTCACGAGTGACGACGAGGCAATGGCCGAGCCACAGCCGTAGGTTTTGAAACGTGCATCTTCAATCACGCCTGTCGTCGGGTTGACCTTGATTTGCAGCTTCATCACGTCGCCGCAGGCAGGCGCGCCCACCATGCCGGTGCCGACGGAATCGTCGCCCTTGTCAAAGGAGCCCACGTTGCGGGGATTTTCATAGTGGTCAACCACTTTTTCAGAATAAGCCATGGTGAATCTCCTTGATTAATGCGCAGCCCATTGGATGGTGCTGATGTCGATGCCTTCTTTGTACATGTCCCACAAGGGGCTCAAGTCACGCAGCTTGGCCACGTTGAGGCGAATGGTTTCAATCGCGTAGTCGATTTCTTCTTCGGTGGTGAAGCGGCCAATCGTCATGCGCAAGCTGCTGTGGGCCAACTCATCGCTGCGGCCCAAGGCGCGCAACACATAGCTGGGCTCCAAGCTGGCCGAGGTACAGGCCGAGCCCGAGGACACGGCCAAGCCTTTGATACCCATGATGAGCGACTCGCCTTCCACGTAGTTGAAACTGATGTTCAGGTTGTGGGGCACGCGGTGCTCTAAGTTGCCGTTGATGAAGACTTGCTCCATGTCGGTCAAACCGTCGAGCAAGCGCTTTTGCAACTTTTGGGCCTTGGCCAAGTCTTGCGCCATTTCGAGTTTGGCCAAGCGAAACGCTTCGCCCATGCCCACGCACTGGTGGGTCGGCAAGGTGCCGCTGCGCATGCCACGCTCGTGGCCGCCACCGTGCATTTGCGCTTCCAAGCGCACGCGCGGCTTGCGACGCACATACAAAGCGCCAATGCCTTTGGGGCCGTAGGTTTTGTGCGAGGCCAAGCTCATCAAGTCAACCGACAAGGTGGTCAAGTCAATCGCGACCTTGCCGGTGGACTGCGCCGCATCGACGTGGAAGATGATGCCTTTTTCGCGGCACATCGCGCCAATGCCAGCGATGTCCTGAATGACGCCAATTTCATTGTTCACATGCATGACGCTGATGAGGATGGTGTCAGGGCGAATCGCCGCTTTGAGCAAGTCCATGTTCAGCATGCCGTCTTCTTGCACGTCGAGGTAGCTCACCTCAAAGCCTTGACGCTCCAACTCACGCATGGTGTCGAGAACGGCTTTGTGCTCGGTCTTCACCGTGATCAGGTGCTTGCCTTTGGACTTGTAGAAATGCGCTGCGCCTTTGATGGCGAGGTTGTTGGACTCGGTCGCACCCGAGGTCCAGACGATTTCGCGTGGGTCGGCGCCAATCAGGGCCGCCACCTCTTCACGGGCTTTTTCCACCGCGGCTTCGGCTTCCCAGCCCCAGGCATGACTGCGCGATGCCGGGTTGCCAAAGTGCTCGCGCAACCAGGGAATCATGGCGTCCACCACGCGTGGGTCACACGGTGTCGTCGCGCCGTAGTCGAGGTAAATGGGGAAATGGGGTGTCATGTCCATGATGGCTCAATCAAAAATGGCTTAGGTTTTGGCGAAGGCATTGCCCAAGGCGAACACCGAGTTGGGGGCGTTCACACGAATGGGTTTGACCACGGGGGCACTGGAAATCGCGCGGCGAATCGCCGGCTTGTTTTCAATTTCAACGCCTTTGGCGAGTTGCTCATCGACCAACTTTTGCAGCGTGACCGAGTCCAAAAACTCGACCATGCGTTGGTTCAGCGAAGCCCACAGCTCGTGCGTCATGCAACGGCCGGTTTCGCCCAGGCAGTTTTCCTTGCCGCCGCAGTGGGTGGCATCGATGGGTTCGTCGACCGACACAATGATGTCGGCCACGGTGATGTCCGCCGCTTTACGACCGAGCGAGTAACCGCCGCCAGGGCCACGGGTGGACTCCACCAGGTCGTGGCGACGCAGCTTACCGAACAACTGTTCGAGGTAAGACAACGAGATTTGTTGACGTTGGCTGATAGCAGCCAAGGTGACGGGACCGTTGTTTTGGCGCAAGGCCAAATCAATCATGGCGGTGACCGCAAAACGACCTTTGGTGGTGAGACGCATGGCAAGCTCCTTTGTGGTTGGGCTTTGTCGACTAATTGAGTCAAGTATACCTCAATCCCCACGTTTTTGCTCGGGTACTCTGTCGCACAAGCGATTTGTCGGCGACAAAAACCTCGCGAAAACCCTAGGTCACGGTTTTTGCGCCAACACCGCCACGTTGTCGTGCCCTGCCCCGCCAAAGGCCTGCTCGCGCAAGGTGGCCAGTTGGTCGCGCACGCGGGCGGCATTTTCGAACTCGAGGTTGCGGGCATGTTCCATCATCAGCTTTTCCAGGCGTTTGATTTCTTTGGCCACATCGCGTTCGCTCATGTCTTCGATGGCGGCGCGTTGCATTTCGCGCTCTTGGGCTTCTTTGCCGGCCTTCTCGCTGTACACACCGTCGATCAAGTCGCGCACTTGCTTGAACACGCCGCGCGGCGTGATGCCATGGGCTTCGTTGTGGGCGATTTGTTTGGCGCGGCGACGTTCGGTCTCGCCAATGGCCTTCTTCATGGACTCGGTCATGCGGTCGGCATACAGAATGGCTTTGCCACTCAGGTTACGCGCGGCACGGCCAATGGTTTGAATCAAGCTGCGTTCAGAGCGCAAGAAACCTTCTTTGTCGGCATCCAAAATCGCCACCAACGAGACCTCGGGCAAGTCAATGCCCTCGCGCAGCAAGTTGATGCCCACCAGCACGTCGAATGCGCCGAGGCGTAAGTCACGCAGAATTTCCACCCGCTCCACGGTGTCGACATCGCTGTGCACATAGCGCACTTTGACGCCGTTGTCGGTGAGGTAGTCGGTCAATTGCTCGGCCATGCGCTTGGTCAGGGTGGTGATGAGCACGCGCTCGTTCAAGTCCACTCGAATGCGGATTTCTTGCAACACATCGTCGACTTGGTGCGTCGCGGGGCGCACTTCCACAATGGGGTCCACCAAGCCCGTGGGGCGCACCAACTGCTCCACCACTTTGCTGGCATGGGTCTTTTCATACTCAGCCGGCGTGGCCGAGACAAACACCACTTGGCGCATGCGTTTTTCAAACTCATCGAGCTTCAAGGGCCGGTTGTCTAAGGCGCTGGGCAAACGAAAGCCGTATTCCACCAAGGTGGTCTTGCGCGCGCGGTCACCGTTGTACATGCCGCCGAGCTGGCCAATCATGACGTGGCTCTCATCCAAGAACATCACCGCGTCTTTGGGCATGTAGTCGGTCAAGGTGCTGGGCGGCGCACCGGGCGCGGCACCCGACAAATGGCGGGTGTAGTTCTCAATGCCTTTGCAGTGGCCGACTTCGCTGAGCATCTCCAAATCAAAGCGCGTGCGTTGCTCTAGGCGCTGAGCTTCGACCAACTTGTTCATGCCGACCAACTCTTTCAAGCGCTCGGCCAACTCCACCTTGATGGTTTCCACCGCCGCCAACACGCGGTCGCGCGGCGTCACGTAATGGCTAGAAGGGTAAATGGTGAAGCGCGGAATCTTTTGGCGAATGCGGCCTGTGAGCGGGTCAAACAGTTGCAGGCTTTCAATCTCGTCATCGAACAGTTCAATGCGAATGGCCAACTCGGAATGTTCGGCAGGGAACACATCAATCGTGTCGCCGCGCACGCGGAATTTGCCGCGTGAAAAATCTTGGTCATTGCGCTCGTACTGCATGCGCACCAGCTGGGCGATGGCGTCGCGCTGCCCGACTTTGTCGCCCGCACGCAGGGTCATGATCATCTGGTGGTAACTCTCGGGCTCACCAATGCCGTAGATGGCCGACACCGTGGCCACCACGATCACATCGCGGCGCTCCAAGATGCTTTTGGTGCAGCTCAAGCGCATTTGCTCGATGTGCTCGTTGATGGCACTGTCTTTTTCGATGAACAAATCGCGCTGCGGCACATAGGCCTCGGGCTGGTAGTAGTCGTAGTAGCTGACGAAATACTCCACCGCGTTGTTGGGGAAAAACTCACGGAACTCGCTGTACAGCTGCGCCGCCAAGGTTTTGTTGGGCGCAAAGATGATGGCAGGACGCCCCAGTTGGGCAATCACGTTGGCCATGGTGAAGGTTTTGCCCGAGCCCGTCACGCCCAACAGGGTTTGAAACACCTCGCCATCGTTGATGCCTTCGACCAATTGGGCAATGGCTGTGGGCTGGTCGCCCGCAGGCGGATATGGCTGAAACAGCTCAAACGGCGAGCCGGGGTAGCTGACCAAGGTGCCCTTGGGCGCCTCTGCCGCCGGTGTGGCTGGCGACACGGGCGCAAGTGTTTCTGGGGTGTCAGACATGGTGTTTGAAAACGGTATGGCTCGAAAAAAACGTGCGGCTCAAAAAACCGTACGGGTTGACCCTTAAAATTCAGGCCGAACATGCAAGCCTACCGCAGACTGCGCAAGCTCACCTAATTCCCTTTCTTTATCCGTGATCAAGGACTGACGATGTCAATGTTTACCGCCGTCGAAATGGCACCCCGCGACCCCATCTTGGGCCTCAACGAGCAATTTGCCGCTGACACCAACCCCAACAAAGTCAACCTTGGCGTGGGCGTGTATTTCGACGACAACGGCAAACTGCCCCTGTTGCAGTGTGTGCAAGCCGCCGAAAAAACCATGATGGCGACACCAGCCGCACGTGGCTACTTGCCCATCGACGGCATTGCCGCCTATGACGCAGCCGTCAAAGGCTTGGTCTTTGGTGCTGATTCCGAGCCCGTTACATCGGGCCGCGTGGCCACGGTGCAAGGTATTGGCGGCACCGGTGGCTTGAAAATCGGCGCTGACTTTTTGAAGCGCCTGAGCCCCAACGCCACCGTATTGATTTCTGATCCCAGCTGGGAAAACCACCGCGCTTTGTTCACCAACGCGGGCTTCAAGGTCGACACCTACGCTTACTACGACCCAGCCAAGCGCGGCGTGAACTTTGACGGCATGTTGACCTCATTGAACGCCGCTGCTGCTGGCACGGTGGTGGTGTTGCATGCGTGCTGCCACAACCCCACCGGCTACGACATCACCCCCGCCCAATGGGACCAGGTGGTGGCGGTGGTCAAGGCCAAAAACCTCACCGCGTTCTTGGACATGGCTTACCAAGGCTTTGGCCACGGCATTGCCGAAGACGGCGCGGTGATTCAAAAATTCGTCGCTGCTGGCTTGTGCTTCTTTGTGTCCACCTCGTTCTCCAAGAGCTTCAGCTTGTACGGCGAGCGCGTGGGGGCTTTGAGCGTGTTGTGCGCGGACAAAGAAGAAGCGGGCCGCGTGTTGTCGCAACTCAAAATCGTGATTCGCACCAACTACTCCAACCCACCCATTCACGGCGGTGCCGTGGTGGCGGCTGTGCTGGGCAACCCCGAGCTGCGCGCATTGTGGGAAAAAGAACTGGGCGAAATGCGCGTGCGTATCAAGGCCATGCGTCAAAAGCTGGTCGATGGCCTCAAAGCTGCTGGCGTCAAGCAAGACATGAGCTTCATCACCACCCAAATCGGCATGTTCAGCTACTCGGGCTTGAGCAAAGACCAAATGGTGCGTTTGCGCTCTGAATTTGGCGTGTACGGCACCGACACCGGCCGCATGTGCGTGGCTGCGCTCAACAGCAAGAACATCGACTATGTGTGCCAAGCCATCGCGAAAGTGATGTGACGGCATAGCGCACGCGCAGGCGGTGTGTGACAAAGAAAAAGGGCCCGAGGGCCCTTTTTTTCATAGCAATTCACCTCACCCCCAAATCACCGAACGCATCGCGATTGATGCCAGCTGATAGCCTTCGTTGAAAAATTCCACTGGCTCACCTGCCTCTGCCACCCCCGCAGCGTAAAGCAAAGGCAAAAAGTGGTCGTAGCTGGGGTGCGACATCTTCGCGATGACACCTTGGGCTTGAAAGTCCACCAACGCTTCGTTGTGGCCAGATGTGATTTGGCTGGCCACCCATTGATCAAACGCAATCGCCCAGTCATACGCCTGGTTGTCGGGCGCTGAGCGGTTCATGGTGCGCAGGTTGTGCACGGTGTTGCCACTGGCCACGATGAGCACACCTTGATCGCGCAAGGTGTGCAGCTGCTGCCCCAAGGCATAGTGCTCGGCAGCAGGACGGTGATAGTCGATGCTCAGCTGCACCACCGGAATGTCCGCCGCCGGAAACATGGGCTTGAGCACGCTCCACGCCCCATGGTCCAAGCCCCACTCGGTCAAGTCCAGGCCCAAAGGCTCGCCGTTGTATGGCTGACTCAGTTGTTTCGCGGCCTGCGCGGCCCATTCGGGTGCACCGGGCGCGGGATATTGCTGTTCAAACAGTTCTTGTGGAAAACCGCCAAAGTCATGGATGGTTTTGGGTTTGTCCATGCCTGTGAGCCACCAGCCCTGGGTGATCCAGTGGGCCGAGATGCACAAAATGAGCTTGGGTTTGGCCCAACGGAGGCCAAACTGAGCCCCTAAATTCTGCCAAGCCCGGCGGTACGAGCTGTCTTCAATCGCATTCATGGGGCTGCCGTGCCCCAGAAAAAGAACAGGCTGACGCGTTGGTGTGATCACAGTGCTCATGAATGGTCCAAGACAGAAAAATTACCCAGTAAATTGGGGGACAGACTCCATTTTGAACGATGAAACTGCTGCTATATTGCACTGCAACATTTTTGTGAGATACGACTTATGCTTTACCAAATCTTCGAAACACAGCGCACCTTGATGGAGCCGTTCGCAGACTTTGCGCAGGCGGCCTCGAAGCTCTACAGCAACCCCATGTCACCGATTGGCCAAAACGCCATGGCGCAGCGCGTGTCCGCCGGTTACGACCTGCTCTACCGCTTGGGCAAAGACTACGAAAAACCAGCATTTGGCATCCAATCGGTGGAAGTCGATGGCGTCAGCGTAGCCATCCACGAGCGCATTGAAATCAACAAGCCTTTTTGCGAACTGCGCCGCTTCAAGCGTTTTTCAGACGATGCTGCCACGCTGAACAAGCTCAAAAACCAACCCGTGGTGTTGATCGTGGCGCCTTTGTCAGGCCACTACGCCACCTTGCTGCGTGACACCGTCAAGACCATGCTCAAAGACCACAAGGTCTACATCACTGATTGGCGCAATGCACGCTTGGTGCCTTTGAGCGAAGGTGAATTCCACCTCGACGACTATGTGAACTATGTGCAGGAGTTCATCCGTGACTTGCAAGCCAAGTACGGCAGTTGCCACATCATGAGCGTGTGCCAGCCCACGGTTCCAGTCTTGGCTGCAGTGTCTTTGATGGCCAGCCGTGGTGAACAAACGCCCTTGAGCATGACCATGATGGGCGGCCCCATCGACGCCACCAAGTCCCCCACCGCCGTGAACAACTTGGCCACCAACAAGAGCCACAGCTGGTTTGAAAACAATGTGATCTACCGCGTGCCCGACAACTTCCCCGGTGCTGGCCGTCGCGTCTACCCAGGCTTCTTGCAGCACACCGGCTTTGTGGCCATGAACCCCGATCGTCATTTGAAGAGCCATTACGATTACTTCAAAGACTTGATCAAGGGCGACAACTCCAGCGCCGAATCGCACCGTCAGTTCTACGACGAGTACAACGCCGTGCTCGACATGGATGCCGACTACTACTTGGAAACCATCAACACCGTGTTCCAAGAGTTCAAACTGGTACGCGGCACCTGGGAAGTGAAAAACCCACAAGGCAAGCTTGAACTTGTGCGCCCACAAGACATTCGTAACACCGCCTTGCTGACTGTCGAAGGCGAGTTGGACGATATTTCGGGCTCAGGCCAAACCGAAGCGGCGCACAAGCTGTGCAGCGGCATCGTGCGCCAAGCGCATCACCACCTGGAAGCCAAAGGCGCAGGCCACTACGGCATCTTCAGCGGTCGCCGTTGGCGCGAGGTGGTGTACCCACACGTCAAGAGCTTCATCCTGGAAAACAACAAGGCTGGCAAAGTTGCCAAAGCGGCCGCGCCCAAAAAAGCAGTTGCAGCTCAAAAAACTGTTGCCGCTAAAAAGCCCCGCCCTGCTGTGGCCAAAAAAGTGGCTGTCAAGGCCGCTGCCAAGCCTGTCGCCAGAAAAGCGGCTTCTGCCAAGAAGTGAGCCTCGCCCAACAGCTCAACGATGCCCTGCCGCAAACGCAATGCACGCGCTGCGGCTACCCGGATTGCCAACGCTACGCCGAGGCCATGGCGCTTGGCGAAGCGGGCATCAACCAGTGCCCACCCGGAGGCCAAGAGGGTGTGGTGCGCTTGGCGGCCCTGACCGGCCAACCTGTCACCCCCCTCAATCCTGACAACGGCTTAGAAGGCCCGCGCACCATTGCCATCATTGACGAGGCCTGGTGCATTGGCTGCACGCTGTGCATCGGCGTGTGCCCTACCGATGCCATCGTCGGCGCCAACAAACGCATGCACACGGTGATTGAGTCGTATTGCACCGGCTGCGAGTTGTGCATCCCTGCCTGTCCAGTCGATTGCATCTCGCTCGAACCGGTTGACCTTGACCTCAGCGGCTGGGCGGCCTGGCCGCAGCATTTGGCCGACCTGGCACGCACACGCTACGACGCACGCCAAATACGTCTGCAACGTGAAGCCGCAGAGCACGACCAGCGTTTGCAAGCCAAAGCCTTGAAAAAACTAGCCGATCTACCCGCCCACACCAAAGGCACCGAGCATGCGCCCGAAGTGGACCGTAAACGTGCCATCATCGAAGCCGCACTCGCTAAAGCAAAAGCACGTCACGCCACGAAGACGTGAACAATATGGGGGTGTCCTCCTCCATGCCAGTGATTTCACCTCCCCCTATGCACACACACTTATCTGCACGCAGAGAACTTCTGCTCCTTCTGAGCTTGGCTGGCATTCAGTTCACGCACATCGTGGACTTCATGATCATGATGCCGCTGGGGCCGCAACTCACACGCCTGTTTGGCATCAGCTTCGCTGAGTTTGGTTTGCTGGTTTCGGCCTACACCGTGGCGGCAGGTCTGTCTGGCTTGTTTGCCACCATGTTCATTGACCGTTTCGACCGCAAGCGTTTGCTGCTGACTCTGTATGTGCTGTTTGCACTGACCACCATCGCATGTGGCGTGGCGCCCACCTATGGCTGGCTGATGGCGGCACGCATTGCCGCTGGTTTTTTCGGTGGCGTACTGTCGACCATGACACAAACCATCATCGGCGACGTGGTGCCCTTTGCCCGGCGCGGCCGCGCCACCGGCATCGTGATGACCTCGTTCTCGGTAGCCACCGTTGCAGGCGTGCCTGCGGGTTTGCTGTTTGCCAATCTGTGGGGCTGGCACACGGCCTTTTTTGCCATTGGGGTGATGTGCATCGTCGTGGGTGCATTGGCCAATTTCAGCGTACCCAAGCTTGATGCGCATGTGGCCCACGCCAAAGACAAACATGTGTTGCACGCCATGGGCCAAGTGCTGGGTGAAGCCAACCAACGCATGGCCTTGCTGTTGTCGGCCACCATGATGTTTGCCGCCTTCACCATCATTCCCTACATCACGCTGTATTTGCAGAACAACCAGATCATGGCGCCGAATGAAATTCCGTGGTTGTACTTTTGCGGTGGTGTGGTCACACTGTTCAGCGGGCGCTGGGTGGGGGGTGTGACCGACCGTTTGGGCAAGCGCCAAACCTTTCAACGTGCTGTGCTGTTCTCGATCATCCCGATGTTTGCCGTCACGCTGATCGAACCGGTGCCGCTGTATGTGGTGTTGCTGGTGACCAGCACACTGTTCTTTGCCATGAACGCACGCATGATTCCAGGCATGGCGTTGCTCACCTCAGCAGCCAACCCCAAATTCCGTGGCACCTTCATGTCGCTCAACGGTGCGGTTCAATCGTTCTCGATGGGCGTGGCGGCATGGGTGGGTGGCATGCTGCTGCACAACGAACCAAGCGGCCAAGTGACGCACTACTGGCTGTGTGCCGTGGTCGCTTCATGCGCATCTTTGCTGGCCTATGTGTTAGCCAAGCGCGTGTCTATGCACGAATGACACCCATCCGTCCGGGCAAGCGCTTAAGCGTGTGAAGCTGCCAAGGCCGCAAAGGCCTTGACCACTTCGGCCGGGGCTTGCACCAGCTCAATCAACACGCCTTCGCCCCCAATCGGGAACTCGTCGTTGCCCTTGGGATGCAAAAAGGTGATGTCAAACCCTGCCGCGCCCTTGCGGATGCCGCCGGGTGCAAAGCGCACGCCTTGTGCGGTAAGCCATTCCACCGCCACTGGCAAGTCATCGATCCACAGACCCACATGGTTCAGCGGGGTGGCGTGAACCGCTGGTTTTTTGTCGATGTCCATGGGTTGCATCAAATCGACTTCGACCTTGAAGGGGCCGACGCCGATGGCGCAGATGTCTTCGTCCACATTCTCGCGTTCGCTTTGAAACGTGCCGGTGACTTCGAGGCCAAACATATCTACCCACAATTTTTTCAGACGGCCCTTGTCAGGACCGCCGATGGCGATTTGTTGAATGCCGAGAACTTGGAAGGGGCGGTTCGCCGTGCTCATTTATTCAAACTCCACAATCATCTGGTCGACCGTCAGCGATTCGCCTTTGGACGCCACCACTTTTTTGACCACGCCGTCTTGGGTGGCGAACAAGACGTTTTCCATCTTCATCGCTTCAATCACGGCCACGCGTTCGCCCGCTTGCACTTTTTGTCCCGGCTGTACCGCCACATCGACCAACAAGCCAGGCATGGGAGAAATCACATATTTGCTCAAATCGGGGGGTGCTTTGAATGGCATGAGCTTGTGCAGCTCCGCCATACGGGGCGACATCACCAAGGCCTCGATGCGGGTGCCGTTGTGCTGCACTTGCAAGGCCAAGGGGTTCTTCAAGGTGCCGCGCTCCACTTGGGCAGTGAAAGGCTTGCCGTTGACCGAACCTTCGATGCGAATGTCGTTCAAGCGTGAGTTGCTTTCAATCGCATAGCTCTTGCCCGCGATGGTGATTTGCGCCACGCCCGACTTGCCCACGAACTCGTCCACATGCACTTGCACATAGCGGTTTTTGCCGTCCTGGCCCAACTCGACCACGGTGTAGTCTTGACCCACTTTGACGTCATAGCCAGGCAACTGACCACTCAGGTTGGCGGCGCGCTCGCGCGACTTACGGCGCACGAATGCGGCCAAGGCAGCCAAAAAGTCGTGGTCATCATGTGGCACATCTTCAGCACGGAAGCCGTGTGCGTATTGCTCGGCAATGAACCCGGTGTTGAAGTCACCCGAGACAAATTTGGGATGTGCCAGCAACGCCGCTTGGAAGGGAATGTTCGAGCTGATGCCGCGAATTACAAAGCCGTTCAAGGCTTCGCGCATCTTGGCAATCGCCTCGTTGCGGTCTTTACCGTGCACGATGAGCTTGGCGATCATCGAGTCGTAGAACATCGGAATCTCGCCACCGTCTTGCACCCCGGTGTCCACACGCACGCCCAGCAAGTCGGCGGTGTTGCCTTGGAACATGGTTTGTTTGGGCGTTTGAAAACGCACCAAACGGCCTGTGGAAGGTAAGAAGTTGCGGAACGGGTCTTCGGCGTTGATGCGGCATTCAATGGCCCAGCCATTGCGTTGCACGTCTTTTTGCGCGATCGGCAATTTCTCGCCAGCAGCCACGCGAATCATCATCTCCACCAAGTCCAGACCGGTGATGGCTTCGGTCACAGGATGCTCCACCTGCAAACGGGTGTTCATTTCCAAGAAATAGAAATCCTGGTCTTTGCCGACCACAAACTCCACCGTGCCAGCCGATTGGTATTTCACCGCCTTGGCCAAGGCCACGGCTTGTTCGCCCATGGCTTTGCGGGTGGCCTCGCTGATGAAAGGCGATGGCGCCTCTTCGATCACCTTTTGATGACGGCGTTGGATGGAGCACTCACGCTCGTTCAAATACACCACGTTGCCATGGCTGTCGCCCAGTACCTGAATTTCGATGTGACGGGGTTCGAGCACGTATTTTTCGATGAACACACGGTCGTCGCCAAAGCTGTTACGTGCTTCATTGCGACACGAGGTGAAGCCTTCAAACGCTTCTTTGTCGTTGAAAGCCACGCGCAGGCCCTTGCCACCGCCGCCGGCTGACGCTTTGATCATCACGGGGTAGCCAATGCCTTTGGCAATTTCCACCGCTTGCTCCGCGGTGTCGATGGCATCGTTGTAACCAGGGATGGTGTTGACCTTGGCTTCGTTGGCCAACTTCTTGGATGCAATCTTGTCGCCCATGGCCGCAATCGAATGCGCCTTGGGGCCGATGAAGGCAATGCCTTCGTCTTCGCAGCGCTTGGCGAACTCGGTGTTCTCGCTCAAAAAGCCATAGCCCGGGTGAATGGCTTGTGCGCCTGTGGCCTTGGCAGCTGCGATGATTTTGTCAGCCACGAGGTAAGACTCGCGCGACGGCGCGGGGCCCAACAACACGGCTTCGTCGGCCAGCTGCACATGGCGTGCTTCTTTGTCCGCCTCAGAATAAACAGCCACGGTTTGGATGCCCATCTTGTGAGCGGTGGCGATGACGCGGCAAGCAATTTCGCCACGGTTTGCAATCAGTATCTTTTTAAACATGTTCTTCTCCTCGCGTCTTAGAGCGGAATATTCCCGTGCTTGCGCCATGGGTTGTCGATCTTTTTGTCTTTCAACATCACCAACGAGCGGCAGATGCGCTTGCGGGTTTCGTGCGGTTGAATGACGTCGTCGATGAAGCCGCGTGCACCCGCCACAAACGGGTTGGCAAAGCGGGCTTTGTATTCGGCTTCTTTGGCGGCTAGTTTTTCAGGATCGCCTTTGTCTTCGCGGAAGATGATTTCCACCGCACCCTTGGCACCCATCACCGCAATCTCGGCGTTGGGCCAGGCAAAGTTCACGTCGCCGCGCAAGTGCTTGGAGGCCATCACGTCATACGCACCGCCGTAGGCCTTGCGCGTGATGACGGTGATTTTTGGCACGGTGCACTCGGCGTACGCATACAGCAACTTGGCACCATGTTTGATGATGCCGCCGTACTCTTGCGAGGTACCGGGCATGAAACCGGGCACGTCCACAAACGTGACGACGGGGATGTTGAACGCATCGCAGAAGCGCACAAAGCGCGCAGCCTTGATGGAGCTCTTGATGTCCAGACAGCCTGCCAGCACCAAGGGCTGGTTGGCCACGATGCCCACGGTTTGGCCTTCCATGCGGGCAAAGCCGATCAGGATGTTTTTGGCGTAGTCGGGTTGCAGCTCAAAGAAGTCGCCATCGTCCACAGTTTTGACGATGAGCTCTTTCATGTCATAGGCTTTGTTGGGGTTCTCAGGCACCAAGGTGTCCAAGCTCATGTCCATGCGGCCCGATGGGTCACCGCTGGCACGCACAGGTGCTTTTTCGCGGTTGTTCAAAGGCAGGTAGTTGTAGAGGCGACGCAGCATCAACAAGGCTTCGACGTCGTTCTCAAAGGCCATGTCGGCCACACCGCTCTTGGTGGTGTGGGTCAAGGCGCCGCCTAACTCTTCAGCCGTGACTTCCTCGTGGGTCACGGTCTTGACCACTTCAGGACCGGTCACAAACATATACGAGGTGTCTTTGACCATGAAGATGAAGTCGGTCAGCGCGGGCGAATACACCGCACCACCGGCTGATGGCCCCATGATCATGCTGATCTGTGGCACTACGCCGCTGGCCATGACGTTGCGCTGGAAGACTTCGGCGTAGCCGCCCAGTGAGGCCACGCCTTCTTGAATGCGCGCACCGCCCGAGTCGTTCAGGCCGATCACAGGTGCGCCAACCTTCATGGCTTGGTCCATGATTTTGCAAATTTTCTCGGCATGGGTTTCAGACAAGGCACCGCCGTAGACCGTGAAGTCTTGGCTGAACACAAACACCAAACGGCCGTTGATCATGCCGTAGCCCGTGACCACGCCGTCGCCCGGGATCTTGTTGCCTTCCATGCCGAAGTCGGTGCAACGGTGTTCGACGAACATGTCCCACTCTTCGAAGGTGCCTTCGTCCAGCAATACCTCGATGCGCTCACGCGCCGTGAGCTTGCCCTTGCTGTGTTGGGCGTCGATGCGCTTTTGGCCACCGCCCAAGCGCGCCGCCGCACGTTTTTGTTCCAGTTGTTCAATGATGTCTTGCATGGTTGCTCTCTTTTCTCCAGGAAGATTTCAAATTAACTCTGTGCTTGGTAAGCACTGAGCAGTTGACGGGCTGCCGTCGAAGCAGCCAACTGCCCCGCGCCCACTTGGTGACTGAGTTGGGGCAGCAGTGCTTGCACACGTGACTGCGCCCGAAAATTTTGTTTCAGACCTGCGTCAATGCGTTCCCACATCCACGACAGGGCTTGCTGTTGGCGGCGCGTGTCAAAGCGTCCATTGTGGGTTTGCAGTCGCTTGAAGTCACTGACCGCAGACCAAAACGCGTCCACACCTTGATTGAGCAAGGCGCTGATCTTGATCACTTGAGGATGCCATTGGGTCTCGTTGTGGTGGGCGTTCTCGGGGTTGCCGTGCATGCCCAGCAAACGCAGGGCACTGGTAATTTGCGCTTCAGCACGTGTGGCGGCGTTCAAGTCGATGTCCGACTTGTTGATGACCACCAAATCCGCCAGCTCCATCACGCCTTTTTTGATCGCCTGCAAATCGTCGCCCGCATTGGGCAACTGCAGCAAACAAAACATATCGGTCATGTTGGCCACCGCTGTTTCGCTTTGGCCCACGCCCACAGTTTCCACAATCACCACGTCGTAGCCTGCGGCTTCGCAGACCAGCATGGACTCACGGGTTTTCTCGGCCACGCCACCCAAAGTACCACTCGATGGGCTGGGGCGAATGTAGGCTTGTGGGTGCACTGACAAATGTTCCATGCGGGTTTTGTCACCCAAGATAGAACCACCCGACACACTGGACGAGGGGTCTACCGCCAACACGGCCACACGGTGACCTTGACCAATCAAATACAAACCCAGCGCTTCGATGAAGGTGGACTTGCCCACACCGGGCACACCGCTGATACCTAAGCGAAAGGATTGCCCCGTGTGCGGCAGCATGGCGGTGAGCAATTCATCGGCCAAGGCGCGATGGTCGGTGCGGGTGGACTCCAGCAAGGTGATGGCCTTGGCCATGGCGCGGCGCTGCACAGGCGCTTGCCCATGCAGCAGACCTTGCAACAGTTGATCAGGCGTCACGCGCGTGTCCGTGTGCAAGCCTGGGCTTAGCCCAGCGCCTTTTTGATTTGCTCCAGCACGTCTTTCGCGCTGGCCGGAATGGGCGTGCCTGGACCGTAAATGCCTTTGACACCAGACTCGTACAAGAACTCGTAGTCTTGACGCGGAATCACACCGCCCACAAACACGATGATGTCGTCCGCGCCTTGCTTCTTCAGCTCAGCGATGATGGCAGGCACCAAGGTTTTGTGACCTGCTGCAAGGGTGGACACACCCACCGCATGCACATCGTTTTCGATGGCTTGGCGTGCGCACTCTTCAGGGGTTTGGAACAAAGGTCCCATGTCCACGTCAAAGCCCAAGTCGGCATAGGCCGTGGCCACCACTTTGGCACCACGGTCATGGCCGTCTTGGCCGAGCTTGGCGATCATCACGCGTGGGCGACGACCTTGGGCATCAGCGAATTCGCTGATTTCTTTTTTCAGTTGGTCCCAGCCTTCGGCTGAATCGTAAGCAGCTGCGTACACACCGGTCACCTTTTGCGTGTCGGCGCGGTGGCGGCCGAAAACTTTTTCCAAGGCATCGCTCACCTCGCCCACCGTGGCGCGCAGGCGAATCGCCTTGATCGACAAATCGAGCAAGTTACCTTCCCCACTCTCAGCAGAAGCGGTGAGCGCGTCCAAGGCGGCTTGTACTTTGGCACTGTCGCGTTTGGCTTTGATTTGCTTCAAACGTTCAATCTGACCGTCACGCACTTTGACGTTGTCGATGGCCAAAATTTCAATCGGGTCTTCTTTGGCGAGCTTGTATTTGTTCACGCCGACGATGACGTCTTTGCCAGAGTCAATGCGCGCTTGCTTTTCAGCCGCAGCCGCTTCGATCTTCAACTTGGCCCAGCCGCTGTCCACGGCCTTGGTCATGCCACCCATGGCTTCGACTTCTTCGATGATGGCCCAGGCCTTGTCGGCCATTTCTTGGGTCAGTGACTCCATCATGTAAGAACCGGCCCAGGGATCGATCACATTGGTGATGTGGGTTTCTTCTTGAATGATGAGCTGGGTGTTGCGGGCAATACGCGCCGAGAACTCGGTGGGCAAAGCAATCGCTTCGTCAAACGAGTTGGTGTGCAGCGACTGGGTGCCACCAAACACCGCAGCCATGGCCTCGATGGTGGTGCGCACCACGTTGTTGTACGGGTCTTGCTCGGTGAGCGACCAGCCCGAGGTTTGGCTGTGCGTGCGCAGCATCAAGCTCTTGGGGTTCTTGGCGTCAAAGCCCTTCATGATGCGGCACCACAGCAAGCGGGCGGCGCGCATCTTGGCGATTTCCAAATAGAAGTTCATGCCCACCGCCCAGAAGAACGACAAGCGGCCTGCAAAGGCGTCCACATCCAAGCCAGAGGCGATGGCTGTCTTCACATACTCTTTGCCGTCTGCCAAGGTGAAGGCCAACTCCAAGGCTTGGTTGGCACCCGCCTCTTGCATGTGGTAACCCGAAATCGAGATCGAGTTGAACTTGGGCATGTGTTGGGCGGTGTAGCCAATGATGTCGCCAATGATCTTCATCGACGGCTCGGGCGGGTAAATGTAGGTGTTGCGCACCATGAACTCTTTCAGAATGTCGTTCTGAATCGTTCCCGAGAGCAGCTCTTGGCTCACGCCCTGCTCTTCGGCGGCCACCACATAGCCGGCCAACACGGGCAGCACCGCGCCGTTCATGGTCATCGAGACCGACACCTTGTCCAAGGGAATCTCGTTGAACAAGATCTTCATGTCTTCGACCGAGTCAATCGCCACACCGGCCTTGCCCACATCGCCCGTTACACGGGGATGGTCTGAGTCATAGCCACGGTGGGTGGCCAAGTCAAACGCCACCGACACGCCTTGACCACCTGCAGCCAGAGCCTTGCGGTAAAACGCGTTGGATTCTTCAGCGGTGGAAAAACCGGCGTACTGGCGAATTGTCCAAGGGCGCACCGCGTACATGGTGGCTTGTGGTCCACGCACATACGGCTCAAAACCGGGCAAGGTGTTGGCATAAGGCAGGTTCTGGGTGTCTTCGGCGGTGTACAGCGGCTTGACGCTGATGCCGTCCAAGGTCTTCCAGTTCAGGGCGTTCACATCGCCACCGGGGGCAGATTTGGCGGCCGCTTTGGCCCAGGCTTCGAGGTTGGCGGCGTTGAATTCGGTCGGCTTTTGGCTCATGGCAATTCACTCTTGAAAGGTGTTTTCAGCGATCGGACAGCCCACAGGGTAGACCCCAGGGTAATGTGTTCCAAGCATCATATCATTTATAATTATTGATTCAAAATCTTATCTGAGCTTACAATCCGACGCCATGGCTGCCGTCACCCTCACCCCCCGCGCCCTGTACGAAGAAGTTGCCGAACTGCTTCGGCAGCGCATTTTTGCGCGTGAGTTAGAGCCCGGCAGTTGGATTGACGAGATGCGTCTGGCCGAGGAATACGGCATCAGCCGCACCCCCCTGCGCGAGGCCCTGAAGGTGCTGGCGGCCGAAGGTTTGGTGACCATGAAGGTGCGCCGCGGCGCCTATGTGACCGAGGTGAACGACAAAGACCAGCGCGATGTCTACCACCTGCTCTCTTTGTTAGAGGCCGATGCCGCAGGCGTTGTGGCCACCCAAGCCAGCCCCGAACAGCTGAAAGATTTGCAAGACCTCCATGCGGCGCTCGCCGCTGCCACCCACGACCGCGAGAAGTTTTTCGAGATCAACGAGCGTTTTCACATGCGCTTGCTCGAAATCGCCAACAACCGCTGGCGCGACCAAATGGTGGCCGATTTGCGCAAGGTGATGAAGCTCAACCGCCACAACTCGCTGTTCAAGACGGGGCGCATTGATGAATCCCTGCGTGAGCACCAAGCCCTGATGGACGCCCTGCTGGCACGGGACGAGGCCGCCAGCGTGCAGTGCATGAAGGCGCATTTCGCGAATGGTCTGGAAGCGGCGAGCTAAGCGCCGTCCAGCGCCACCTCAACCAAACAGTCGTAAAACACCGGCGCACGCCCCAAATCGGTCAGCTTCTGACTGGTCAGCTCGTTCACATTGGTACCGTTGAGCCCCAACTTGCGCCACCAAATGCCCAGGCCGTTGACCACGCCCAGACGAGCCCGGTCGTTCACGCGAGCTTTGCACACATAGGTACCCCGGTCGTTGAAGACACGCACCACCGCGCCGTTGGCAATGCCGCGCGCCGCTGCATCGTGCGGGTGCATCTCCAGCACGGGCTCGGCCTCGATATCCCGCAAGCTCTGCAGATTGACAAAACTGGAGTTCAAGAAGTTGCGCGCAGGCGGTGAAATCATGGCCAAGGGATAGCGCCCATGTGCCTGCGCCACCTCGTAGTTGGGCACATGGTCGGGCAAGCCATCGAGCCCCATATCGGCCAGGCGTTGGCTGAAGAACTCACACTTACCCGAAGGCGTGGGAAAGCCACCCTGGGCAAACGGTACGTCCGGCAGATCCAGACTGAAAAAGCCCTGCGCCAGCAAGATATCGAAATCCTGGGGTGCACCGATGGCACTGCGACACAGCGCTTCATCGTCTTCTTGAAAACACGGGTCGTGATAGCCCATGCGCTGGGCCAAGGCCCTAAAAATAGCGGTGTTGGTGCGCGCCTGCCCTACCGGCGCAATGGCCGGACGGTTGAGCAACACATCGGTGTGGCCGTAGCTGGTGTGGATGTCCCAATGCTCCAGCTGGGTGGTGGCGGGCAGGATGTAGTCGGCGTAGTCAGCGGTGTCGGTTTGAAAGTGCTCCAACACCACCGTGAACAAATCTTCTCGGGCAAAGCCCTGAACCACCTGGCCCGATTGCGGCGCCACCGCCACGGGATTGCTGTTGTAAACCACCACGGCTTGAATTTGCGGCCCAAACGCAGGCGAGGCTGGCGCGAGCAGTGCTTCGCCAATGGTGCTCATATTGACCATGCGTGGGCGACGATCGCCCAACAAATCGGGGCGCTGCAACGCAGCGCGACGCACCGGAAAATGCCCGGAGCTCGCCAGCAGCAAACCACCCGCCGGATGACGCCACGCTCCGGTAAGCGCGGGCAAGCAGGCAATGGCACGCACCGCGTTGCCGCCACCGCGCACACGCTGCATGCCGTAGTTCAGGCGAATGGCAGCAGGCCGGGTGGTACCCCAATCACGCGCGAGTTCGATGATCTGCTCAACAGGCACACCACACACCTCGGCCGCGCGCTGCGGCGGCCATTGCAAAGCACGCGCGCGCAGGGCGTCCCAGCCCACGGTGTAACGGTCGAGGTAGTCTTGGTCGAGCCAGTTGTGCACGATGCATTCATGCATCAAGGCCAGGGCCAGCGCGGCATCAGTGCCGGGCTTGAGTGCAATGTGGGTGTGGCATTTGTCAGCAGTTTCGCTTTTGCGCGGGTCAATGCACACCAGCTTGGCGCCTTGACGCTTGGCCTCTTGCGCCATACGCCAGAAATGCAAATTGCTGCCAATCGAATTGCTGCCCCAAATGAGGATGAGCTTGGACTGCGCAAACTGCCCCACCCGCATGCCCACCTTGGCACCCAAGGTGTAGGTCAAGGCTTCGGCGCCGGCAGACGCGCAAATCGTGCGGTCCAGCAAAGAGGCCCCCAGCTGATGGAAAAACCGTGCGGCGATGGATTCGCCCTGCACCAGCCCCATGGTGCCGGCATAGCTGTAGGGCAGGATGGCTTGCGGATCGTCTGCGGCAATGCGTTTCAACCGGGTGGCAATATCGTCCAGCGCCGCGTCCCAGGTGACGGGTTCAAACTGGCCTGAGCCTTTGGGCCCCACCCGCTTGAGCGGTTGCAAGATACGCTCGGGGTGGTAGGTGCGCTCGGTGTAACGGGAGACTTTGGTGCACAACACGCCATCGGTCATGGCATGGGCCGGATTGCCTTGCACCTTGATGGCGCGTCCGTCTTGCACCGTGGTGAGCAAGGAACAGGTGTCAGGGCAATCGTGGGGACAAGCCCCGACAACGGTGTGAACTGGCGGGTGAGTTTGCATCGTCATACCTCGGCGAGGGTCGTGAGTGCTGAGTCTACGCGGTGGGCGAAGCGGGTTTGATGGCCATCACCAAGGCCACGCCCGACAAAATCATCACCCCGCCCCAGACATGGTGCCAACCCAAGGACTCGTTGAGCAACAACCAGGCTGCGCCCCCCGAGTAAAGCGGTCCCAGATAAAGGGTCATGGCCACGCGGCTGGCACCCAAAATCTTTTGCGTCCATCCATAAATCCAGTAAGCACCCAAGCCCGGCACCAAGGCCGTGACCACGATCAGTTGCAAGGCATGCAAGCCCAACACGGGCGTGTGCTCAGACATCAGCTCCCACACCGCAAAGGGCAGCAACACCACCACCCCGCCCATGCAGATCGAGGCCAAACGCGCGGTTGCGCTGAGCGGGCTGGGCCATTTCTTTTGCAGCAAGGCGTAAGCGGCCCATGCAATGGCAGCGGCAACCACCCACAGGTCACCAGGCACCAGTTGGAGCTGGATCAAATGGCGCCAATCGCCACGCACCACCACATGCACCACCCCCAACAAGGCCAGCACCACACCGAGCACTTGACGCTTTGAAAAACGTTCACCGAGCCACACCACCGACCCCACGGCAATCATCACCGGGGCCGATGCGTAGATGAGCGAAATATTGATTGCGCTGGTGCTCTCACCCGCCAGATAAATCCACGCCCCGCACACCCACATGCCGCACGCCCCCAAGGCCACATAGCGCCAGCGGTGTTGCCAGACATAGCCACGCTGAGACCACAGCTCACGCCAGCTCAAGCCCGACAAAATGCAGCCGGCCAACCCCCAGCGACCCAGGGCCAGCACATGAGGGGACACCACGCCCGGCGCTTGACGCGCCGCCACAATGTTGACAGCCCACAACAGGGGCAAGACCCACATCAATGCCAAGGCCCAATGGCGCAAACGAGCCTGGGGCATATCACTCGACATGGTGGGCGCTTTCAAGCGTTTGCTGCGCCCCACGCGCCAAAGCCTCACGCGCGATCTTCAACACCTCTCGGGGCGGCAGGGGTTTGAGCTTGTGGTTGCTCCAGACCTGACGCCACAAACGCGCACCACGCTGTCCGTGGTACAGCCCAAGCATATGACGCGCGATCGCATACCAAGGGCAACCATCTTCGGCATGGGCACGCTCCATGTAGGCCACCATCGCCTCCTCCACCGCCTCACGGGTGGGTGTGTCGTGCGGGTCGTTGTAGAACTCGGCATCCCAGGTGGTCATGAGCCAGGGGCGGTAATACGCTTCACGCCCCAGCATCACGCCGTCTACATGCTGCAGGTGTTCAACCATTTGCGTGTTGCTGGTGATGCCGCCGTTGATGGCGATCACCAAATTCGGAAAGTCTTTTTTCAGCTGGTAACCCAACTCGTAACGCAAGGGTGGAATTTCGCGGTTTTCTTTGGGGCTCAGGCCATCGAGCCAAGCGTTGCGCGCATGCACGATGAACACTTGGCAACCTGCGTCACTGACCGTGCCGACAAAGTCACGCACAAAGTCGTAGCTCTCGATGCGGTCAATGCCGATGCGGTGTTTGACCGTCACAGGCACGCTCACCACATCGAGCATGGCTTTGACGCCATCGGCCACGGTTTGTGGCTCGTTCATCAAGCAAGCGCCAAAGGCGCCGCGCTGCACCCGGTCAGACGGGCAACCGCAGTTGAGGTTGATTTCGTCGTAACCCCATTGCTCACCGAGTTTGGCACCGTGCGCCAAGTCAGCCGCATCGCTGCCGCCTAACTGCAAGGCCACGGGATGCTCTTCAGCATTGAATCGCAAATGCCGTTGCACATCGCCATGGCGCAGCGCACCGGTGGTGACCATCTCGGTGTAGAGCAAGGTGTGGCGGCTGAGCAGGCGGTGAAAGTAACGGCAGTGGCGGTCGGTCCAATCCATCATGGGAGCGACTGAGGTGCGCCACAGCGAGGCGTCGGGAAGAGTCATGCGCCAATTATCCTGACTTCTTCAACGCCCCGATTTGGCAGGGGCATGACCGCATGGCTCAATCAGCCAGCAGTGCTGCACGCATCGCCTGTGTGGCCATCTCTTCGAGCCATCCCAGGTCCATGTGCTGATGCGCTTCGCAAATGAACCAGGGTTCGCGCGAATCGGGCTCCAACATCACACCGCGTGCAATGAGCTCCCAGGCGAACTTGCGGTACAGCGCGCTGTTGGTGACGCGCCAGTCACGGTAGTTGGTGGGCACGGTCGCGCTGAAGTGAATGCCAAACATCGCAGGTGGGCCTGCGAAGGCGTGTTCCATGCCAGCCGCGGTGAACACACGGCCAAGCAAGGCTTGAATTTGCATGCCCACACGTTGAATAGTCTCGTGTGCATCGGTCTCAGTCAAAATTTTGAGCGTGGCGTGGGCAGCACTCAAAGCCACCAAGTTGGCGGTGTAGGTGCCGCCATGCACCACGCCGCCAGAGTGTGACCCCACCACGTCCATCACCTGGGCTTTGCCGCCAAAAGCTGCCACCGGATAGCCATTGCCCATGGCCTTGGCATAGGTGCTCAGGTCGGCATGGATGCCATACAACTCTTGCGCCCCGCCCTTGGCGACGCGAAAACCCGACTTCACCTCGTCAATGATGAGCAGCGCGCCGTGCTGGGTGCACAGGTCACGCAGGCGTTGCAGCCACGCCTGGCTGGCCGACACGCTGCCAGCATTGCCAATGATGGGTTCAATCACCACACAAGCCAGTGTGTCACCGTGGGTGGCAAACAAATTTTCAAGCGACTCAAAATCGTTGTGGCTGATGATGCTCAGCAGCTCACGGCTGCGCTCAGGAATACCAGCACCGAATGGAATGACTTGCGGCGCGACCTTGCTGCCCGGCTGCCAGTGTTCGATGTCGGACTTCCACATCATCTCGTCGTACAAACCGTGGAAAGAGCCTTCCACAATCGCTACCCGGTCGCGGCCGGTGTAGCCGCGTGCCGTGCGCACCGCGCCCATGACCGCCTCGGTGCCCGAATTGGCAAATCGCATTTTGTCGATGTTCGGGCACAGGGCTTTGATTTGCTTGACCACGGTGGTGTCGAGCTCGGTTGCAAAGCCTGAGAGCGTGCCACGCTGGGTGATTTGCTCGATCACCGCGTTGTCTACGCGCTCGTCGCGATAACCCAAGATGATGGGACCGTAGCCCAAGCGAAAGTCCACATAGGTTTTGCCATCCACATCGGTGAGCGTGCAGCCTTTGGCGCTGGCGATGAAGACTGTGTCTTTCTCACCCCAATAGCGGTAGTTCTCTGCCACGCCTTGTGGCATGTGCAAATGAGCTTCGGCAAGTAGGCGAGATTGTTCGGTCATGGTCGCAACATGTGTCCCACACGTTCTTCCAGCAGTTTGACCACATGCAACTCGGCCGCATCGGGACCATAGGTGCTCATGGCTTGTTGAAACAGTGTTTGCGCCATGCCGCCCATGGGCAATTCATAGCCTTGCGATTTGGCGATGTCGTTGATGAGGCCCAAATCTTTGCAGCACAAGGCGAGCGAAAAGCTGGGGTCGTAATGCCCCGCAAAGATGGATGGCACATCGTGCTCGGCCACCCAGCTGTTGCCCGCGCTGGACTTGATGGCTTCCCACACGGTGTGCAAAGGAATACCGGCTTTGGCCCCCAGCATCAACCCCTCGCCAATGGCTGCCGCACTGACGAACCAAAGTAAATTGGTGAGCAACTTGATAGTGGCGCCATTGCCTGGCTCGCCCACGTGAAAAATCTTTTCGCCAATCACATCAAAGATGGGTTTGTGCTTTTCAAAGCAGGCGGCATCGCCACCCACAAACACAGACAAACGGCCCAGCGCCGCCATATCCACGGCATTGGTGACAGGCGCTTCTAAAAAGTCCACGCCTTTGGCTTTAGCCAGTGCCACCAACTCACGCACCAAATCCACCGCACTGGTGGAGGTATCAATCACGGTCGTGCCCGCTTTGACATGGGCCAACACGCCCTGCTCGCCCAGCATCACCTCGCGCACTTGCACGGGGCCTGGCAACGAGGCCATCACCACATCGGCCTGTGCGGCGCCTTCGGCCAAGCTGTTGCCCCAGGTGGCGCCCAAGGCCAGCAAGTTGTCGGCTTTGGCGCGCGCCACGTCAAACACCGTGACGGCGTAACCGGCCTTGACCAGGTTCGCGGCCATGGGGTTGCCCATATTGCCGACGCCGATGAAAAACAACTTCGGTTTGGCAGCGCTCATCATTTCACTTTCTTGAACTGCAAAAACAGCTGATGCGTGTCTTTCTTGGCCACGTACTCGAAGCCATAGGCTCCCATCAGGGCCTGCGCCTGGGTAAAGGTGTAGGTGCGGTAGTGGACGGTTTGGTCCATCACTTTGTGATCGCCGTCCTTTAGGTAATAGTGCTTGGTGAATCCAATGTCAGTGGGATCAATTTTTTGCGAGTACTTCATGCCGTTGGAAATCACGGTCTCGTAGTCGTGGTGCGGACCTTGAATGCCCAACAACAAGGTACCACCCACCGCCATGTGTTGAGCCAAGTGTTGAAAGCCCAAGTGATTGGCTTGTTCATCGGCAATATGGCTGACCATGAATGGCTCTTTGTCGCCGTCGATCACAAAGTACCAAACACCGCCGTAAGAAAACGCCAATTCATGCTTTTCGTTGAGCGATAACTCGGTGATGTTTTGCTGCGACAAAGACACAGTTGAAAAAGGCGCCAAACGCTTTTGCGCAATGGAGAGCATAGGCGCGGTCAAATCAATGCCGGTGATCGGCAGCTGCGGCTGACGCTTGGCCAACTCTTCCAAAATCAAACCCGTCCCGCACCCGATTTCCAACACATTGCGTCGGGGTTGGTGTGCCACCAGGCTGTCCACAATCTTCGCGTAGTCGTAGTAGCCCGAGGTCATGATGACGTCGTAGTACCCCGCCATATTGGTGTAATCGCCCATAATCCTCCGGCAAATTTGCCATATTTGTTATTAACTTTGACAACTCTAACAAAATTAAATGACGGGTTAACACTTAGGGCACACGGCCATGAAAAAAGCCGCAGACCAAGCTGCGGCTTTTGGGGGTCAGCAGGATGCCCGAGGCATCACCTACATCAACCCATGTGCAAACCACCGTTGACCGCAAAATCAGCGCCGGTGGTGTAGCCACCGTCTTCGCTGGCCATCCAGGCAATGATGGAAGCAATTTCAGCAGGTTTGCCCAAACGCTTGACCGGCACGGTGGCCACGATTTTTTCCAACACATCAGGACGGATGGCATTGACCATGTCGGTACCGATGTAACCAGGCGACACAGTGTTCACCGTCACGCCTTTGGTGGCCAGCTCTTGCGCCAGGGCCATGGAGAAACCGTGCATACCGGCTTTGGCGGCCGAGTAGTTGGTTTGACCCGCTTGGCCTTTTTCACCGTTGACTGACGAGATGTTGATGATGCGGCCCCAGCCACGGTCGACCATATCGGGCACGACTTGCTTAGTCACGTTGAACATGGAGTCGAGGTTGGTGCTCATCACCGCATCCCAGTCTTCTTTGCTCATCTTCAAGAACATGCGGTCCTTGGTGATACCGGCGTTGTTCACCAACACATCGATCGGGCCGTGCTCAGCCTTGGCTTTGGTGAAAGCTTCTACCGTGGAGTCCCAATCCGCGACGTTACCCACAGAAGCGTAGAAGGTGTAGCCCAATGCTTTTTGCTCGTCCAACCATTTTTTGAAGTCACGTGTGGGGCCGCAGCCCGCGATCACGGTGAAACCTTCTTGATGCAGACGCTGGCAAATCGCGGTCCCGATGCCACCCATACCACCTGTTACATACGCTACTTTTTTGCTCATCACTTGTCTCCTGTTGTATGAGTTATTGAACTGACTAAAAACTTTAACTGACGCGATCAACGCTCCAAGGCCAGAGAAACCCCCATGCCGCCACCAATGCACAAAGCGGCCAAGCCCTTCTTGGCATCGCGACGCTGCATCTCGTGCAACAAAGTGACCAAGATGCGGCAACCCGACGCACCGATGGGGTGGCCAATCGCAATGGCGCCGCCGTTGACGTTGACTTTGGCTGGATCGATGTCCAATTCTTTGTTCACCGCACAGGCTTGTGCGGCAAAGGCTTCATTGAGCTCGAACAAGTCCACATCCGCAGCCTTCCAGCCTGCGCGTTGCAAGGCTTTGCGCGACGCCGATACCGGGCCCATGCCCATGATCGCGGGGTCCAAACCGCTGGTGCCAAACGCAGCAATGCGTGCCAAGGGCTTGAGACCCAGGGCGGCCGCTTTTTTGGCCGTCATCACCACCACGGCAGCCGCGCCGTCGTTGATGCCCGAGGCATTGCCTGCGGTCACCGTACCGGCTTTGTCAAACGCAGGACGCAAGCCTGCGAGGGCTTCGGCATTGGTTTTTTTATTGATGTACTCGTCAACATTGAACACCACAGGATCGCCTTTGCGCTGTGGGATGTTCACTGACACGATTTCATCTTTGAACTTGCCCGCGTCTTGGGCGGCAGAGGCTTTTTGTTGGCTGGCCAAGGCCAAGGCGTCTTGCATGTCGCGGCTGATGCCGTGCGCTTTGGCCACGTTTTCAGCCGTGATGCCCATGTGGTATTGGTTGTACACATCCCACAAACCGTCGACGATCATCGAGTCGACCATGTTCCAGTTGCCCATGCGTTGGCCATCGCGCGAGCCCAACAACACGTGCGGTGATGCGCTCATGTTTTCTTGACCACCGGCCACCACGATCTCGCTGTCGCCATAGGCCACCGCTTGGGCGGCCAACATGACCGCCTTCAAACCAGAACCACACACCGCGTTGATGGTCAAGGCAGGCACGGCATTGGGAACACCGGACTTCATCAAGGCCTGACGTGCAGGGTTTTGACCTGCGCCAGCGGCCAGCACTTGGCCCATGATCACTTCGCCCACCAAGGCAGGGTCCACCTTGGCGCGCGCCAAGGCTTCACGAATCACGATGGAGCCCAAATCGGTGGCAGCAATTTTTGCCAATGAACCACCAAACTTGCCGACGGCTGTGCGTGCGGCTGAAACGATGACGATGTCTTCCATGTTGTCTCCTGTTGTCGTGTAAAAAATCAATCGCTGAAATCAATTGCTGGCGCGTTCTTTGACGTAACGGCCGGGTGCGTTCTCAATCGCTTTGTGCTTGCCGCGGCCATAGGTTTTAGGCGCCGCAATCTGTTTGCCCGCATGCGCTTTGAGCCAAGTCGACCAATCGGTCCACCAGCTGCCTGGGTGTTCTTTGGCCTTGCCAATCCACTGCTGCACATCGGCGGGAAAGCTGGTGTCGCTGCCCGTCCAGTAGCAACGCTTCTTGGCTGCTGGGGGGTTGATCACGCCGGCGATGTGGCCTGACGCACCCATCACAAAACGCTTTTTACCTGGGAAGACTTGGGTAGAGGCATACGAGCCGCCAATGGGCACGATGTGGTCTTCCCGTGAGCCATAGATGTAGACCGGGATATTGACTTTGGAGAGGTCAATTTTTTCACCACACACCGTGGCTTTGCCGGGCTTGATGAGGTTGTTCTCCAAATAGGTGTTGCGCAAATACCAGGCATACATCGGGCCAGGCAAGTTGGTGGAGTCGCTGTTCCAGTAGAGCAAGTCAAACGGGGGTGGGGTTTCGCCCTTGAGGTAGTTGCCCACCACATAGTTCCACACCAAATCGTTGGGACGCAAAAAGCTGAAGGTCGACGCCATGTCTTTGCCCTTCATCAGGCCACCGCTGGCAAACTGCGCTTCGCGGAACTTGACGAAGTTGTCGTCAATGAACACATCCAGCACGCCGGTGTCGCGGAAGTCGATCAAGGTGGTCAAGAAAGTGGCACTGGCCACAGGCTTTTGCCCGCGTGCCGCCAACACGGCCAAGGCGTTCGACAAAATCGTGCCGCCGACGCAAAAGCCCAAGGCATTGATTTGTTTGGCATTGGCAATTTCTTGCACCACCGAAATCGCCTGAATCGCCACGTCTTCCACATAGTTGTCCCAGGTGGTGTGTTTCAACGATTCGTCGGGGTTGCGCCAGCTCACCACAAACGTGCGGTGGCCTTGGCTCACGGCATAGCGAATGAGCGAGTTTTCGGGCTGCAGGTCCAAGATATAGAACTTGTTGATGCAAGGTGGGATCAACAAGAAAGGACGCTCGTAGACCTTGGCTGTCAAGGGCTTGTATTCCAGCAATTGGAAGAACTCGTTTTCAAACACCACCTTGCCTTCGGTGGTGGCCACGTTCTTACCCACCTCAAACAAGCTCTCGTCGGTCATGGACACATGGCCTTGCTGCATGTCGTGCAGCAAGTTTTGAATGCCTTTGGAAATACTTTCGCCATGTGTGTCGATGGCTTTTTTCTGCGCGTCTGCGTTCAGCGCCAAGAAGTTGCTGGGGGCGGTGGCCGCGGCCCATTGCTCAACAGCAAATTGAATGCGGGCTTTGGTTTTGGCATCCGTTTCTGCCGCATCGGTCAAGCCCATCAAGGTGCGGGTGTTGAGCATGTACGCGGCGGCCGCAAAGGCAGCCACGGGGTTTTGAGCCCATGCATCGCCAGAGAAGCGACGGTCTTTGACAGTCGGCGCACCGTGCAAGCTTTGGTTCCACAACTCGGTGGCCTCGGTCATGTATTGCTTTTGCAAAGCCTCGAGTTTGTCAGCCGCGAAACTGAGTTGAGGCGTACCACCACCTTGGGTGCCCAGTGTTTGGAAAGACGCCAGGGCCTTCAACCAACCCTCGCTCAAACTCTTTAAGGCAGAATTCTGGTCCATTGCTTGTCTCCTGATTTCGAATTTCTTGATCGACTGTCGCCAGTATGTCTTGAAATACCCTTCGATTTTCTGACAGACATCAAAGTTAGGCGTATACAAAATGTATTTGGTATTGATTGCGTGGCTTTATGTGGCCTTGATGATGGCGGTGGCCGAAGCCACCAGCCCTATCGGCTCGGTTTTGGGGGCCGTCTTCACGTTTTTACTCTATGGGGTTTTACCTATGGGCGTGGTGGGTTACATCATGGGTTCACCCGCCAGACGCCGTGCACGCAAAGCGCAAGAAGCCCTGGCTCAAGCGTCAAGCGCTGCGCCAGATGCACACCCCGAAACGTCCCGTGACACCGTCGCGTCGGTAGGAAAAGAAGCTTGAAGCTTGACTGACGGTGCACCACGCGCGTGTGCTGTCATTGCCTGCGATGGACAAAACCCCCAAGGCTTGCAGCCGTTGACGCGCCAACCCCGCTAAATCGGCCAGCCATTTGTGCGCATGCGCGGGATGTGGCTGGAACATGCGCTGCGCGTCGGTGTGATGCGCGATGAAGGCTTCGCGCACCTCATCCCCCACCTCAAAAGCAGAAGGTCCGATACATGGGCCCAACCAAACACGCAGGTCTTTGGGCTGAACGTTCACCGCCTTGCATAGGGCCTGCACCGTGTGCTCGATCACCCCTTGCGCCAAACCGCGCCAGCCTGCGTGAGCTGCAGCCACCACTTGACCTTCTAAATCTGTGAACAGCAGGGGCAAGCAATCGGCCACCATGATGGTGCATGCCACACCGATGTCGGTGGTGAAACATGCATCAGCCACCGTGCCATTTGGGGTCTGCGCATTCAAGGCCACCACATCCACCCCATGCACTTGCTGCAAAAACACGGGCCGCGCGGTTTGAAGCTGCTGTTGCAACAAGGCTCGGTTGGCAGCGACATGCGCAGGCACATCGTTGACATGGTCACCCAGGTTGAAACTGTCGAACGGCGCTTGCGACACACCACCCAAGCGCGTGGTGCACACGGCGTGGACGCCTGCAGGCAAGGGCCAGTCTGTGATGTTCATGGCGCAAGGATAGCGTGAACGGATAGCACCTCGAATATCACACATGGGACGCCAACTCTTGTGGGCCTGACGTTAGACTTGGTGCTTGTCTTAACCCATGAGCACGCCATGATTCTCGAACTCGCCGACATCCGCATTCAGCCCGGCCAGCAAGCCGCTTTTGACCAAGCCATCCAACACGGTTTGAACACTGTGATTGCCAAGGCCAAGGGCTTTGAAGGGTTCAAAGTCAACCGCGGCGTGGAATCACCTGAGCGCTATGTGCTGCAAATTTTTTGGACCACGCTCGAGAACCACACGGTGGACTTTCGTGAATCGCCCGGTTTTGCCGAATGGCGCGCCATCGTCGGACCTTTCTTTGCCCAGCCCCCAGTCGTCGAGCATTTCGAGCTGGTCGCTAAATCTGTCAACTGAGCCCAAAACCACAAACAGGACACACCCATGAGCTATCTCTTCCCTCCCACCCCCGTGGTGTCGGTGCCCGTGGTGGGCAAAACCGAAACGTTTCCCGTGCACCGCATTTACTGCGTGGGCCGCAATTACGAAGAACACGCCAAAGAAATGGGCTTCACAGGTCGTGAGCCGCCTTTCTTTTTCTTGAAGCCTGCAGATGCGTTGATCGTGGTTCACGCGGGCGAGACCGGCACCATGCCCTACCCCAGCTTGACCAAGAACCTGCACCACGAAATTGAATTGGTGGTGGCGATTGGCAAAGGCGGCAAAAACATCAAGGCGGCTGACGCCATGCACCACATCTACGGTTACGCCGTAGGCTTGGACATGACGCGCCGCGATTTGCAAGGCGAGATGAAAAAGCAAGGCCGCCCATGGTGCATTGGCAAAGCATTTGATCTGAGCGCGCCGATCGGCCCGATCACCCCTGCGGCGCAAGCCGGTGATGTGGTGAATGCCGAAATCTATGTGCAGGTCAACGGCCAGGACCGCCAACGCAGCCACATCCACAAGCTGATTTGGAACATTGCCGAAACCATTGAGCACTTGTCTGCCGCTTGGGAATTGCAACCGGGCGATCTGATCTACACCGGCACGCCCGAAGGCGTGGCTGCGGTGGTGTCAGGCGACACCCTGGTTGGTGCCGTCACAGGCCTGGGCGAACTCAAAGTTCGCGTCGCCTAAACCAGAAAGCCGACCCCGCATGCTGCACCGTCCGCTCATCCAACATTGCAAATCATGCGGCAGCGCCGTGAGCTACCGTGTGCCTGACGATGGCGACACACGTGAGCGTGCGGTGTGCCCGTCATGCCACACCATCCATTACGAAAACCCACTCAATGTGGTGGGTACCGTGCCGGTGTGGGGCGACAAGGTCTTGCTGTGCAAACGCAACATCGAACCTCGGCTGGGCAAGTGGACCTTGCCCGCGGGCTTCATGGAGTTGGGTGAAACATTGGCCCAGGGCGCCGCGCGCGAGACCACCGAAGAAGCCGGTGCGCAGTTTGAAATGCAAGACATCTTCAGCATCATGAACGTGGTGCGCGTGGGGCAAGTGCATTTTTTCTTTCGCGCCCAACTCACCAGCGACCAGTTTGACCCCGGCCACGAAACCATGGAAGCACGCTTGTTTGCTGAGGATGAAGTGCCTTGGGACGAGATTGCGTTTCGCACCGTCAAAGAAACCTTGCAGCATTACTTTGCGGATGCCAAAAGTCAGCAATTCCAGCTGCATCAAGTCGACATCGCCTGAAAACAAGGGGCCTAAGGGGTTTCCCCTTAATTAACCGACCACTCGGTCGGATTACTATCTCAACGTTAAATTTTCCATCGGAGACGGTTACATGCAACAAGTTTTCAAACGTGCAGCCTTGGCTGCTGTCTTGGCCAGCGCAGGCTTTGTCGCCCAAGCGGCTGACCCCATCATTCTGAAAGTCCATCACTTTCTGAGCCCACAGTCGATCCAAAACACACACATGCTGCGCGGCTGGTGCGACAACATTGCCAAAGACTCGAACAACCGTCTGCAATGCCAAATCTACCCCGCCATGCAATTGGGCGGTACACCACCCCAGCTCTACGATCAAGCACGCGATGGCGTGGCTGACGTGGTGTGGACATTGCCTGGCTACACGGCAGGCCGTTTCCCCAAGATGGAAGTGTTCGAACTGCCTTTCATGATGACCAACGCCGAGGCCACCAGCCGCGCCGCCTGGGACTACTATGAAAAATTCGCCAAAGAAGAATACAAAGACGTGAAAGTGCTGGCCATGCACGTGCACGGCCCTGGCAACATCTTCACAGCCAAGAAGCAAATCAAAACCATGGCTGACATCAAAGGCCTGAAGCTGCGTGCCCCCACCCGTTTGACCACCAAGCTGCTTGCTAGCATGGGCGCTACACCCGTGGGCATGCCTGTGCCTGCCGTGCCAGACGCCTTGTCCAAAGGTGTGATTGATGGTGCTGTGATTCCCTACGAAGTGGCGCAAACATTGAAGATCGACGAGTTGGCCCACTTCACCGCAGAGACCGACCGCTCGGCCAATGCGTTGTACACCACCGTGTTTGTGGTGCCCATGAACAAGGCCAAGTACGAGTCACTGCCTGCTGATTTGAAGAAAGTCATCGACAAAAACTCGGGCCGCGAACTGTCGGCGTTCTTGGGCAAAACCCAAGCGGGCAACGACGTACCAGGCAAAGCCAAGATGGTCGCCGGTGGTCACACCATCACCGTCATTCCTCAATCCGAACTCGACAACTGGAAGCGTGCTTCTGCAGGTTTGAGCAACGAGTGGGTGGCAGACATGGACAAAAAAGGCTTCGATGGCACCACCTTGCTGCACGAAGCACAAGCTCTGATTGCGAAATACACCAAGTAAGACGCAACGCTTCGGCTTGTTTCATCCATCACAAAGGGAGGTTCCAACCTCCCTTTGTTACGTACACTGAGCACTTCTTCCTCGAACTCTCTGGAGAGTCACTTTGAGACTTCTTACCTCACTGGCCAATCTTTGTGCCGTTTTAGCGGGAGCGCTGATCACGCTCATCACACTCATCACCTGTGGCAACTTGATTTTGCGCAACACGACGGGCGACTCCATGGCCGGCGCTTTTGAAATCACCGCCATGTCCACTGGCGCCGCGATTGCCTTGTTCATGCCGCTGTCGCAAGTCCGCCAAGGCCACATCATTGTGGATTTCTTCACCAACAGCCTCAGCGACGCTACCAACGGCAAACTCGACAAACTCGGCGCCTTTGTTTTGGCCCTGGTGTTTGGTTTGCTGGCCTGGCGAACCACCTTGGGTGGCTTGAGTGCCTACAACTCCGGCTCGCAAACCATGTTGATGAGCTTGCCTGAATGGATTGTGTATGCCGCCATGGTGCCCCCCTTTGCATTGACCGCTGTGATTGGTTTGCGTCAAGCTTTGTTTGGCTTTGAATTGCCCACGGAGAATTAAGCATGACGCCTTTAGAACTGACAGGATTTATTTTCGGCAGCATGCTGTTTTTCATGGCCATTCGGTTTCCGATTGCCATCAGCATGTTTTTGGCCGGTGCCATTGGCTACATCTCGCAAGCGGGATGGCTGCCTTTTTCCAACTTCGTCAATGCGCAAGCATTTGCTCGCTTTGCAGGCTATGACTTGTCCGTGATCCCCTTGTTCATCTTGATGGGCAACTTTGCCACCAAGGGCGGCATCAGCAAGTCTTTGTTTGCGTTTGCAGCCAGCGTGATGGGCGGCTTCAAAGGCGGGTTGGCCATGGCATCGTTGCTGGCCTGTGCCGCATTTGGCGCCATCAGTGGTTCGTCCGTAGCCACCGCAGCGACCATCACAGGCGTTGCCCTGCCCGAGATGAAGCGTCACGGCTACTCAGGCCGTTTGGCAACCGGCACGCTCGCAGCGGGTGGCACCTTGGGCATTCAACTCCCACCCTCCGTGGTGCTGGTGATTTATGCCATCTTGACCGAACAAAACATTTCCAAGCTGTTCGCTGCAGCCGTGATTCCCGGCATCATTGCGATGGTGGGTTATATGGTGGCCGTGGCCGTCTATGTGCGCATGGTGCCAGGCCAAGCCCCTGAAGTTGACGAAGATCGTGAACCCATGACATGGGCCAAAGTCTGGGGCGTGTTGCCAATTTTGATGATCTTCACCCTCGTGTTCGGCGGCATCTATGGCGGCTTGTTCACCCCCACAGAAGGTGCGGCGGTCGGTGCAGCCTCTACCCTGCTGACAGCGGTTGGCAAAGGTGAGATGAGCATGGCCAAGTTCCGCGAATGCTTTTTGGGCACTGCGACCAGCGCAGCGATGATCTTCTTGATCTTTGTCGGCGCTGACTTGATGAACGCCGCTTTGGCCATGACGCAAGTGCCCAACCAATTGGCCGCTGTGGTCGGCAGCTGGGGTTTGCCACCTTTGGCTGTGATTGGTGCGATTTTGATCTTCTACGTGTTGCTCGGCGCCGTGATGGACGAAATGTCCATGCTGTTGCTGACTGTGCCGATCTTCTTCCCCATGGTGATGGGCCTGGACTTTGGCATGCCCAAAGACATGGTGGCCATTTGGTTTGGCATCATGGTGTTGATGACGGTAGGTTTTGGCCTGATCGCGCCGCCCGTGGGCCTGAACGTCTATGTGGTCAACAGCATGGCCAAAGAAGTGCCCATGGCTGAGAGCTACAAAGGCGTCATGCCCTTCTTGGTCAGCGACGTGCTGCGCACCCTGCTGTTCCTCTTCTTCCCCATCGTGCCTTTGTGGCTGGTGGGGTTTGTGGGCTGATCACCAAGCACCTCATGACAACAAGCCCCGCATGCGGGGCTTGTTTTTTTGGGGGGCACGAAAAAAGATCTACGGCATAGAATGCGTCAAGGCGTCGCATCATCCAGCGTTGTCTTGGCCAGCCAGTATTTGAAGGTCCCTGTGGCGGTTGCCACCAACGTCCCCTCTTCATCCACCATCTGCGCCGCACAACTGCACAGGCTGCGGCTGGCGTGTACCACCCAGCCTTCAGCCAGCAATGGGCCACGCCCGGGGCGATGAAAGCGGCTGCTCATCTCCACGGTGACGGCGGTTTGTGATGGTGCATCGGGCAGCTGCGCAGCAGCGCGCGACATGACCGAATCAAGCAGCGTCATGATCACGCCGCCATGCGCGGCTGGCAATTGGTTCAGCAACTCCTCGCGCACATGGGGCAAACGCACATGCACCTTACCCGGTGGGGCTGGCACTTGAACGGCACCGATCAGCCGAAGAAACGCATTACGGTCGAGCTGTGGCTGCATGCATCAACCCGCTGTGATGCCACCGGCCTTGATGACCTTGGCCCATTTGTCCAATTCGCTGCGCAGGCGTTGACGCATCTGTTCCTGCGTGCCGGGATCGGCCTCCGCACCGGCCTCTAGCAGGCGACGGCGCACCTCAGAGTCTTTCATCACGGTGTTGAAGTCGGCGTTGATCTTGTCCAACACGGGTTGAGGCGTCTGGGCGGGTGCGAACAACGCAGCCCAAGAATAGGCCTCGAAGCCAGGCAGACCAGATTCCACACCACTCGGCACATTGGGCAACATCGGTGAACGCTTGCGACTGGCCACCGCCAGCACCTTGACACGGCCGGATTTGATGTGCGGCAAGGCGGTGGGCGCGTCGCTGAACATCAGTTGCACCTGACCGCCCAGCAAATCATTCATGGCAGGTGCGCTGCCTTTGTACGGAATGTGCTGCAGCTTGGTGCCCGCTTCCATATTGAACAACTCGCCCGCCAAGTGGGTACCACCGCCATTGCCAGAAGACCCGTAGGCCAATGGCGCTCCGCTTTTGGCCAGCGCAATCAACTCTTGAATCGAGTTGGCTGGCACCGACGGATGCGCCACCAAAAACACGGGGAACATGGCCGCAAAGCTGATGGGTGCGAAATCTTTTTCAATGTCGTAGGGCAGCTTGCCCATCAGCGATGGATTGACCGAATGGTGAATCGCCCCCACAAACAAGCCATGGCCATCGGGTGCTTCTTTGGCGGCGGCTGTGGCACCCACCACACCACCGGCCCCGGCGCGGTTGTCGATCACCGTCGGGGTTTGCCAGACTTCGGACAACTTGGTCGCAAAAATGCGCGCGGTGGTGTCCACAGGGCCACCCGGTGGAAACGGCACGATGAAGCGCACCGTCCGGTTCGGCCATGCGGGCGCAGCCCATGCGGCCCAAGGTTGTGTCGCCGCAGCAAGAAGACCGCTGGCAATGAGTTGGCGGCGCGTGGTGGCGTCATGCATCTGGGAGCTCCTTGTGTTCAAACTCAATCGATCTTGGCGCCGGTGGACTTGACCACCGCAGACCAGCGCGTGATTTCGCGTTCGATGTGGGCTTGCAAGGCCTCCGGCGTGGAGCCCACAGGTTCGTAACCGCCAGCGGCCAACTGTGACTGCACCTGGGGCTGGCGCAGCGCCGTGGCGATCTCACGGCTCAAGCGCTGCTTGATGTCGTTGGGCATGCCCGCAGGCGCAATGATGGCGTACCAGCCTGTGACATCAAATCCCGCAATGCCCTGCTCCTGCACCGTGGACACCTCGGGCGCCAGCGCGGAGCGCTGCGGGCTGGTGACGGCCAGCGCATGCATCTGGCCGCTGCGAATTTGCGGCATGGAAGTCGAAATACTGTCGAACGTCAAATCGATGTCGCCCGCCAGCATGGCGTTGACCACGCCTGCACTGCCTTTGTAGGGCACATGCGTCATCTTGATGCCTGCAATGCTGCTGAAATACTCGGCCGCCAAGTGCCCCGTGTTGCCATTGCCCGCCGAACCAAAAGTGAGCTGACCGGGCGCGGCCTTGGCGGCTTGCACCAGTTCGTTCATGTTCTTGGCAGACAGCTTCCGGCTACCCGCCACCACCATGGGCAAGTTGGCTACCAACGATACGGGTGTGAAGTCTTTGCGCGTGTCATACGGCAACTTGGGGTACAGGCTGTGGTTGATGGCGTGGGCGGCCAACACCATCAGCACGGTGTAGCCGTCGGGCTGGGCACGCGCCACGTACTGCGTGGCCAGCGTGCCACCTGCACCAGCCTTGTATTCGAGCACCACAGGTTGGCCGAGTTGCTGCTGCAACTGCAAGGCCAGCGGCCGCCCCAGCAAATCGGCACTGCCACCCGGTGGGTAGGGAATGACCAGCTGAATCGGTTTGACAGGCCATGGCTTGTCGGCATGCGCGAATTGCATAAGGCATGCCGTAGTGAACAGTGCAAAACAAGCCGCGAGGTTGCGGCGCAGTTTAGAAGCTTGGTTGTGCATGGTGTTTTCAGTCCTTGTGTCAAACATCAAAGGGGGCCGTCGTGATTTACACGTATTCATCGCGCAACTGGCGCTTGAGCACTTTGCCAATTTCACTGCGCGGCAAGGCATCTACCAGTCGCACATCGGCCACACGTTGGGTCTTGCCCACGCGCGCGTTGAGCCATTCACGCAACGTCTGTGCTTGCGCGGATGCGCCAGAACGCAGCACCACAAAGGCCACGGGGGTCTCGCCCCATTGCTCGGAGGGAACGCCCACCACCGCGCATTCCTGCACATCGGGGTGTTGCACCAGTTTTTCTTCAATGTCGGAGGGGTAAACGTTGAAGCCGCCCGTGATGATCATGTCCTTCTTGCGGTCCCCCAACACAATGAAACCGTCTTCGTCCATGCGGCCCACGTCGCCGCTGCGGATAAAGCGTTTGCCCTTTGCATCGAACCATTCGGCCTCGCGGGTTTTGTCGGGCAAGCGGTAATAGCCGGTCATCATGCCGGCCGACTCACCCACGATTTCGCCCAGTTCGCCCTTGGGTATCTCTTGCTCTTGCTCGTCAATGAAGCGGATGTCAGCGCCCTCACCGGGACGGCCGACCGTGTGCAGCTTGTTTGGAAATTCGTGGCAATGCAGCTCGCAACGCACGCCGCCTTCGGTCAGTCCGTAGTACTCGATGAGTCGGCCTGGCCAACGCTGCAATACCTCGGCCTTGAGCTTGGCGTTGAAAGGTGCGCTGGTACAGAACTTGTTTTTGAGCAGGCTCAGGTTGGTGCTGTCAAAGCTTGGACAGGCCATCAAGCGCTGGTACTGCACAGGCACCAACATGGTGTGGGTGGCGTGGTGTTGCTCAGCCAGTTGCAGGTAGTGCGCCGCATCGAACTTGCGCATCAGCACCAGCGTGCCGCCCAAGGCCAGCGTGGGCAATGCAGCCACCAGCGTGGTGTTGGAATACAGCGGCGTGGCGCACAGCGAGATGCTGTCGGGGCCATAACCATTGGTCACCGCACGGCGCAGATGGGCCCAGCGCATGGCCCACGATTGCACAATGCCTTTGGGCACGCCTGTGGTGCCTGAAGAGTAAATGACGTTGAAGGGCCAGTCTGGTGTGGGCGCAATGGGCGCTGGTGTCTGCTCTGGCGCGGCCAACCAGTGCAACCAACGCTCGCCCGCTTGCGGCGAATCATCGAGCGCCACACAGCGCAGCGTGTTACCCGCCTGCAAAGGCCATTGCGCCGCCACTGCGGCGTCGCGCAGCACCAGGCGTGCGCCGCAGTTACTCAGCATGGCGCTCAGATGTTCGGCCGTGGCCGATGGCGCCAACGGTGCCACCGCCACCCCCGCACGCAACGCACCGAAATAGGCCATCACGTATTCCATGGAGGTGCCAGCGCACAGGGCCAACACATCGCCTGGCCCAAAACCATCGCGCTGCAAACTGGCGGCCACCCGCTCCATACCCAAACGAAGTTCGGCGTAGCTCAGTTGCACCTCTTCGAGAATCAGAGCGGTGTGATGAGGTCGGTGGGTGGCTTGTAAGGCAACGAATTCGGGCAAGGAACCAAAAGGTTGTGCCAGCAGGTGGTCAATGTCTGGATGCATACAAGCAATGATAGGCAAACTGCTGCGATACGGACCTAGGGTTTCACGGAAGGTGGGTTCGTCATTTCCGAACCCACCCTTCGGGGCCACCATGGGACGCACACCGGACTCAATACGACTTGGGTAGGCCGAGCACTTTCTCGGCAATAAAGCACAAAATCAATTGGGGGCTGACGGGCGCCAAGCGGGGAATCCAAGACTCACGAAGATAGCGCTCCACGTGGTACTCCTTGGCATAACCCATTCCCCCGTGGGTGAAGATCGCGTTCTCACACGCGTGGTAACACGCCTCGGCCGCCAAAAATTTGGCGCTGTTGGCCTCTGCCGCACAGGGCAAGTTTTGGTCATAAAGCCATGCCGCTTTATGAACCATCAAATGCGCGGCTTCGAGCTCCATCCACGATTTGGCCAGAGGATGTTGAATCCCTTGATTTTGACCAATGGGACGGCCAAAAACCTCTCGTTCGTTGGCATAACCGGCCGCACGCTTGAGCGCAGCACGTCCCAAGCCTACGGCTTCGCTGGCAATCAAAATGCGTTCCGGATTGAGCCCGTGCAAGATGTAGCTGAAGCCCTTGCCTTCCTCGCCAACCCGGTCTTGCACAGGAATACGCAAGCCATCGATGAACACCTGATTGGAGTCCACACATTTGCGACCGAGTTTTTCAATCTCTCTCACCTCTACGGTGCTGCGGTCCAAGTCGGTGTAGAACAAACTCAAGCCTTCTGTGCCTTGGCATTCTTCGACAGGTGTGGTGCGCGCCAGCAGCAAGATTTTGTTGGCCACTTGTGCGGTGCTGATCCAGACTTTTTGACCATGAACCACATAGTGATTGCCCTCGCGCACAGCGCGGGTCTTGAGCTTCAAGGTATTCAACCCAGTGTTGGGCTCGGTGACACCAAAGCAGGCCTTGTCGGTGCCCGCAATCAAGGGTGGCAACCACCGTTTCTTTTGCTCGTCGTTGCCAAACACCACCACAGGGTGCAAACCAAAGATGTTCATGTGAACGGCAGAAGCGCCCGACAAGCCTGCACCGGTGGCAGAAATGGTGTGCATCATGAGCGCGGCCTCACTGATGCCCAGACCGGCCCCGCCATATGCCTCAGGCATGGCAATGCCCAACCAGCCCGAACTGGCCAAGGCACGATGAAAGTCGTCGGGGAATCCACCCTCTTGGTCTTTGCGCAACCAGTAATCGGCATCGAAGGGTTGGCACACCCTCTCAATGGCATCACGAATTTGCTCTTGTTCAGGGGTGATTGAAAAATTCATGACCACATTCCGTTCAACATCATTTACGCCGCAGCGCGAATCACTTTGTCTGGAGACTCACCATAGGGTGGGCTGTACATGACCAGCAATTTGACGGGCGTCTCACTGGTCACCGTGAACACATGCATTTCGTCTGCGGGAAAGAAACAGGTGTCGCCAGGCACCATCTCAAACGATTGACCGGCCACCTCGACATGGGCCGTGCCTTCTAGCAAATAGCACGCTTGCTCAATGCCTGGATGCGCATGCGGCAAAGCACCGCCTCCTTTGTGCAACGTGCCCAGCAACACCTCCATGTGTTGGGCGCCTACTGTTTCGGGCCCAATCAACCGTTGGTTGCTGGTGTGGTGGTGATTTGCTGGCTGATAAGCCGGTACATCCGCGGCACGAACCAAGTAACTTTTTTTCATGTGTTTCCTTCTGTCGAATGCGCCTCGTTATTCGGGACGAATACCCGCTTGTTTGATCAAGGTGCTCCAGTGCACCAATTGCTCACTCACATACTTCGCAAAATCTTCTGGTGTTTTGGTAGGCCAAATTTCAAATCCAAGCTGGCTCAAGCGCTCTTTGATTTCTTTGTCTTCAAGCACTTGCTGAAGTTCTGCATTGATTTTGTCGGCCACAGCTTTGGGCATGCCCGCCGGTCCAAAAATACCGTTCCACGAGGTCAAATCAAATCCAGGAACGATGCTGGCAATGGGCGGTACGCCAGGCATGGCGCTGAGTGGGTCTTTGGTGGTCACGCCTAAAACTTTGACGGTTCCCGCCTTGATCATGCTCATGCCAGAGCCCGAATCGACCACATACATTTGTATCGATCCGCCAATCAAATCCGTCAGGGCTTGTGGACTCGACTTGTAGGGAACACCCACCACATCAATGCCTGCAATTCTTTTGATGGTTTCAGAAGCCACCAACGAGGTACTGTTGGGGGTGGCATATGAAAACTTGCCGGGATTGCGTTTGGCATTCTCAATCCAGTCTTTGAGCGTTTTGGCGGGATCGTTTTGATGCACCACAAACGCGAAGGGCAACTCACCCACGCGCGCCACAGGTGTGAAATCTTTGATGGGGTCGTACTTGAGGTTGCTGACCAAGCTGGGGTTGGCCGAATGCGAGGTGTTGGTGGTCATCAACAAGGTGTAGCCATCGGGTTTGGCTTTGGCCACAAACTGTGCCGCAATTTGGCCATTGGCACCGGCTCTGTTTTCAATCAGCACCGGTTGCTTCAAGCGATCACTGAGCTTTTTGCTGACGATGCGAGCCACCGCATCTGTGCCACTCCCCGCAGCAAAAGGAACCACCAAGGTGATAGGACCTGCTGGATACGTTTGACTCATTGCAACGCAGCTGCTGATCAGGCCCACAACCAGCAACAAGATTCGATTCAACATCTTCATTCAGTGTCTCCATTTTTTAACAAAGGTTCAACAACACAGTCATCGTGACAAATGTTAAGGCAACAAAGACGCCAACAAGGCGTCTGGCACATGGCGCTCCCGCCAGACCATGTGCACATCGGACCTCACCCGCGACTCCGGCAATGGCTTGAACACCACGTCCGCCACACCGCTGTCCATCAAGGCGCGTGGGACCAAAGCCACCCCCATGCCTTTGCGAACCAAGGCCACCACACTCAACCAATGACGCACCTCGTGGCGCACCAAAGGCGCCCATCCGATCAGGGCACACAGGGAGATCACGCGTTCGTAATAGTCGGGCGATGCACCACGAGAAAACAAAATCAGCGGTGAGTTTTTCAATCGCTCCGTATTCAGCGTCTTACCCCGTGCCGCCGGGTGTCGCGCCGGCAAACAACACACAAAGGGCTCCGACATGTACAGCGCATGTTGCAAGTCACCGGCAATCCGGTCTGTGTGCACAAATCCCACGTCAATCACGCCGCGTGCCAAGGCCTCGAGTTGCTCGACGGAGTTCAGTTCTGTCAGCTCAATCTGTACTTTGGGAAACGCCAGCTGAAATTCATGCAAGCGTTCAGGCAACCCACGAAACAACATCGAGCCCACAAAACCGATGCGTACCCGGCTGGTCACCCCTGCTGCGACTTCGCGCACTTGCAAAGCCGCCGCGTTCGCCTCCATCAACACACGCTGGGCCGATTGACGAAACGCCTCACCCGCAGGCGTCAGACGCACACCGTGGCTGTTGCGGATGAACAGCTCTGCGCCCAATGAGGTCTCTAGCTGTTTGATGTTGAAACTCAGCGGCGGTTGTGAAATGTTGAGCCGCTTTGCGGCCCGACCAAAGTGCAACTCTTCAGCCAAAGCGAGGAAATAACGCAGGTGTCTGAATTCCATGGCAATACAAATTTTTTATGAAAAATTAGAAAATCAATATTAGACATATTAAATCAGGTCTCTAAAAATCCTTGGCAAAGGCATGCCCATGCCATGAATCCAATGCGGAGACCGCCCCATGAATGCTCGACAAGCTGCTGATTTCACCCCAACGGGTGATGAACACCCCGTGCCTGACCGCGCCGGGGCCAATGCCTACCTCGATGACCCAGAGTTCGCCCAACTCCTGGCCTTGTACTTGCCTGCAGATTTGCTGGCCCATCTGCAACCCCATTTGCATCGATTGGGCGAGCTTGCAGGCGGCGAGCTAGACCAGTTGGCGCACACCGCAGACATGCACCCGCCCACGCTGGAACACCGCTCGCGTGCCGGGGTAGATGCACAGCGCATCCTCAAACATCCCGCCTATGTGGAAATGGAACGTCTGGCCTTTGGCGAATTCGGCTTGGCCGCCATGTCGCATCGGGCTGGCGTTTTAGGCTGGGGGCACACCATGCCACCGGCCGTCAAGTACGCGCTGACCTACCTGTTTGTGCAAGCCGAGTTCGGGCTGTGCTGCCCGCTCTCCATGACCGATTCGCTCACCCGCACGCTGCGCAAATACGGTTCGCCTGAACTGGTGCAACGTTACTTGGCTGATCTGACCACCCAAGATCTGGATGCCTTGTCGCAAGGTGCCATGTTCATGACCGAACAAGGCGCCGGCTCCGATGTGTCGGCCACCGAAACATGGGCGCGCCCCGATGCCGATGAACCCGGACACGCTTGGCGCTTGCATGGCGATAAATGGTTTTGCTCCAACCCCGATGCCGCGATGGCCATGGTGCTTGCGCGCACCGAAGGTGCGCCTGCAGGCATGAAAGGCGTGTCGCTGTTCCTGTTGCCGCGTGTGCTCCCGGACGGCACACCCAACAAGTACCGCATCATCCGACTCAAAGACAAGATGGGCACACGCTCGATGGCCAGCGGCGAAATCCGGTTGGAAGGCGCCAAAGCTTGGCTGGTCGGTGAGCTGGGTCGAGGCTTTGCGCAAATGGCCGACATGGTCAACAACTCGCGCCTTTCAAACGGCATGCGCGCCGCGGGCTTGATGCGTCGCGCCGTCTCTGAAGCACTCTACATCTCGCGCCACCGACAGGCCTTTGGCAAACACCTGATCGAAATGCCTTTGATGCAACGCCAACTGGCCAAGCTGATGGTGCCCGCGGAACAAGCCCGCACCATGATGTTCCAAACCGCAGAAGCATTGCGTCGCAGCGATGCCCAGGAGCCCGGCGCCTACGCCCTCACCCGCTTGCTGACGCCTTTGATCAAATTTCGCGCCTGCCGTGATGCGCGCAAAGTCACTGCAGACGCGATGGAAGTTCGGGGCGGCTGTGGCTACATCGAAGAGTGGGGAGACCCACGCATCGTGCGCGATGCACACCTCGGGTCGATCTGGGAAGGCACCAGCAACATCGTCGCACTGGACGTGATGCGTGCCATCGTGCGCGAAGATGCCTTGCCCGTTTGGCGCCAGCACATGGAGGCACTGATGGCCGCCACACCTTGGCACCCTCAAGTTCGCGCGTGTTTGCAAACACTGCTGGCTCAAGTGCACACGCTGGCCGAACAAACGGCACGCGCCAAACAAGAATCCATGGCACGCCAAGCCGCATCGGCCCTGTATCACTTGACCACCGCCATCGCCATGGGCTGGGAAGCCGGCAAAACGGGCTCCATGCGGCGCATGTTGCTGGCCCAGTTGGTGCTGGGACACCGTCTGCTGCCACACAACCCACTGCAGTCACCTCAAGCTGTCGATTTGGCTCCGCTATTCGACACCCACGCCTGCGTGGCGAGCCTGGAAGAACTGCAAACCTTGAACCTGTGCTGACCCACCCTAAAAACACAAGGAGACAACCATGACCCACGTTTGCCCGTCCCGTCGCCAATGGCTCGCAACGGCCTTGATCACCGCATGGAGCATGACCAGCGGCTTTGCCTTGGCTCAAAGTTTTCCCAGCAAGCCCATCAAGCTCGTGGTGCCCTACGCTGCAGGTGGCCCCACCGATTCACATCTGCGTGTGCTGGCCCAACAAGCTTCCGTCCTGCTGGGGCAAGCTGTGGTAGTTGAAAACAAACCCGGTGCCAATGGCACTTTTGGCGCCGCCGAACTGGCCCGCGTCCAAGCCGATGGTCACACCCTGGCGGTGCTGCCTGCCAGCACCTACCGCGAGCCCTACCTGAACAAAGTGGCTTTTGACCCGCTCAAACTCACCTACATCATTGGTCTGACGGACTACACCTTTGGCATCGCCGTCAAGCAAGATGCGCCGTGGCAAAACTGGAATGACTTCGTGAACGACGCACGCAAGCGCCCAGGCAAGATTTCTGTCGGTGCCGCGGGCCCCATCCAGACGCCCAGCATCGCACTCAGCGAATTGGTTCAGACCGCCAAGATTGATCTCAACCGGGTACCCTACAAAGGCGATGCCGAACAAGCTGCCGATTTGCTAGGCGGGCACATCGATGCAAGCGTGCTCTCGGGCGTGGCGTCCTCACACATCCAGGCCGGCAAAATGCGTTACCTGGTCATGCTCACGCCCAAACGGGTGGCGCAGTTTCCGCAGGTGCCGACCTTGCGTGAACTCGGTGTCGATGCGGCGATTGAGTCACCGTATGGCATCGCGGGTCCTGAGGGAATGGCGCCCGAACGTGTGCGCATCATCCATGACGCATTCAAAACCGCGCTCGAATCGCCCGAGGGTCGAAAAATACTCGACCAACTCAACCAGCCCGTGAACTACCGCAGCCCAGAAGATTTTGCGCAGTACGCCAGAACCGCTTTTGCGCGCGAGAAGATCCGCATGGAACGCTTCAAAACCACCTCAGGTGCGTCGCCCCAATGAGTGGCCACACGTGATTGCCCTTTTTAAAAATACTGCAGGAGACACGCCATGATCTCAATCTTCACACACCCCCGCAGCCACACGCTGCTCGCCATGCTGTTGTTGCTCACGAATGGCCTAGGTTTCAGTCATCACGCACAGGCACAGACGCCCGCAGCCGTGAAACCCGTCACCCTGGTTGTCCCTTTTGCCCCAGGCGGCCCGACAGACGCCATGGCGCGCAACTTAGCCACTGCCATCAAAGCCTATCTTCCACAAGGCATGATCGTGGAAAACAAAGCGGGCGCTGGCGGCAACATTGGTGCAGAACAAGTCGCACGCGCTGCCGCTGACGGCAACACCATTTTGTTTGGCACCTCCGGCCCCTTGGCCATCAACGTCAGCCTGTACAACAAAATCAGCTACGACCCGATCAAGAGTTTCGAGCCCGTCATTCGCATCGGGCATCTGCCCAATGTGTTGGTGGTGCATCCCAATGTGCCCGCCAACAACGTGCGCGAACTCATCGCCTATGCCAAAACCAACAAACTCACCTACGCCTCATCAGGCAACGGTGCGTCGTCGCATCTGGCAGGTGTGTTGTTCAACATGGTCAGCGGCACAGACATTCAGCACATTCCCTACAAAGGCACAGGCCCAGCACTGAACGATCTTTTGGGCGGCCAAGTCACCATGTCTTTCACCGATGTGTTGACGGCTTTGCCCCATATCAAAGCGGGCAAGCTGCGGGTCTTGGGCGTGACGTCAGCGACGCGATCGCGCAGCCTGCCCGATGTGCCTACCTTGGCCGAACAAGGCCTGAAAGATTTTGATGTCAGCGTGTTCTTTGGCATCGTGGCGCCTGCTGGCACATCCAAAGACACCGTGCAAAAACTCAATGCCGCGTTTGTGAATGTGCTCAAGCAAGCGGATGTGCGTCAACGCCTGCAAGAACAAGGGCTTGAAATCGCCACCGAACAAACGCCCGCACAACTGGCCGCCTTCATTCAAACCGAAGTGCCGAAATGGCGCGAGGTCGTGAAGGCCTCTGGCGCCACCGTTGACTGATTGAAAAATTTAAAGCACACGCCCATGACCACCCCCATTCCCAACACCGGCGCTCTTGCAGGCGTCACCGTGATCGACTTGTCCCGCGTTTTGGGCGGCCCGTATTGCGGGCAAATCCTGGCCGACCATGGCGCCGATGTCTTGAAGATTGAACCGCCACAAGGTGATGAAACCCGCACCTGGGGGCCGCCGTTCGAAAACGGTGTCGCCTCTTACTACATGGGGATCAACCGCAACAAACGTGGCATGCGGCTGGACTTGACCCAAGCCGCAGACCGCGACCGCTTGCTGACCTTATTGACGGGTGCAGACGTTTTGCTGGAAAACTTCAAAACAGGCACGCTGGAAAAATGGGGCTTGGGCTACGACACACTGAAAGAAAAATTCCCCCGGCTGGTCCACTGCCGCATCAGCGGCTACGGTGCTGATGGTCCCTTGGGTGGGCTGCCTGGCTATGACGCTGCCATTCAGGCCATGAGCGGCATCATGAGTGTCAACGGTGAAGTGGGTGGCGAGCCGCTGCGGGTGGGACTACCTGTGGTCGATATGGTCACGGGCCTCAACGCGGCACTGGGCGTTCTGATGGCGCTGCAAGAACGCCAGCGCAGCGGTTTGGGCCAGTTCGTCGAAGCCGCCCTGTATGACTGCGGCCTGTCACTGTTGCACCCCCATGCGGCCAACTGGTTCGGTGACGGACGCGTGCCCAACCGCACGGGCAACGCACATCCGAACATTTATCCGTACGACGCATTCCCCACCCAAACAGTGCCGGTATTTCTGGCGGTCGGCAACGACCGTCAATTTGAACAACTGTGCCACGTGCTGGGTGACGCCGATCTGGCGAAGCAGCCCGCCTTTGCAAGCGCAGCAGGCCGCTCGGTGCATCGCGCAGATTTGCGACAACAACTGATTGCCTTGATGTCCACACGAGATGGCGAAGCCTTGGTGGAGCAACTCGGAGACAAAGGCGTGCCCTGCGCGCCGATTCTGGATGTGCCTCAGGCCTTGAACCATCCGCACACGGCACATCGGGGCATGACGGTCAGCATGCCGGGTGGCTACAAGGGGCTGGCGTCGCCGATCAAACTCAGTCGCACACCGGCCAGCTATCGCTTGTCACCACCCGCTGACTGTTAATTGCTGAGCCCTCAAAGCTCCTGACCCATGACCCAGTTGGGCACGCTGGTCACGATTTCCGGAAAAATCGTGATCAACACAATGGCCAAAATCATGCAGCCAAAAAAGGGCAAGGTCATGCGGGCGATTCGGTTGCTGTCGATGCCTGTCATGTTTTGCAACACGAACAGGTTAAACCCGACCGGTGGCGTGATCTCTGCAATTTCAATCAACATGATGATGAAGATGCCAAACCACACCAGATCAAACCCGGCCTTTTGAATCATGGGCAACACCACCGCGCTGGTCAGCACAATCATCGAGATGCCGTCCAAGGCCGTGCCCAGCACCAGATAAATCACCACCAACACGGCAATCAAACCGAAGGGTGACAAATCAAGGCTCTGCACAAACTCAGCCAACTCACGCGGGATGCCGGTGAAGGCCATGGTCTTGGTCAAAAACGCAGCGCCCGCCAAAATGAACATGATCATGCAGCTGATGCGCGTGGCACCAGCCAAACCAGCCCAAAAATTGTCCCAGGTCAAGCTGCGTCCTGCCGCTGCAATGGCGAGTGAACCGACCACACCCCAGGCCGCGCATTCTGTTGCGGTTGCCAAGCCGCTCACCAGCACCCAAACGATGAACACGATCAACAAGCCACAAGGTATCAAACTGCCTGAGCGGCGTAGTTTTTCGACGAAGGTCGTGGGCGCCTCAGGCGGCGGCACACGGTCGGGGTTTCGAAGGCTCCACCAGGCGATGTAACCAGAGAACAAACCCATGAGCAAAAAGCCTGGCAGAAAGCCCGCCAAGAACAACCGAATCACACTGGCATCAGCAGCCACGGCATAGACCACCATGGTGATCGAGGGTGGAATCAAAATGCCAAGCCCCCCTGCGGCAGACAGTGAGCCCAAGGCCAACCCCCGGTCATAGCCACGACGCTCCAACTCGGGCAATGCGACTTTGGCAATCGTGGCACAGGTGGCCGCAGACGATCCAGAAACCGAGCCAAAAATACCGCAGCCCAAAATGGTGGTGTGCATCAAACGGCCTGGCACACGGTTCAACCAGGGCGCCAAACCATCAAACATTTGTTCTGATAAACGCGTGCGGTAGAGAATTTCACCCATCCAGATGAACAGCGGCAACGCTGCAAGTTCCCAACTCGCGGTGGTTTCCCAAAACGCACTGAACAGGTTCATGCCAGGCTCGGTGTGGGTGAAGAAGGCCTGACCGACCCAACCCACAATCGCCAAGGTCATGGCAATCCACACACCGCCGCTGAGCATCAACAACATCAAGAGCAGCAGCAAGCCACCAATTTCAAGCAAGCTCATCACAACTCCTCGGAAAAATCGCCACGTGCATGGCGTTCTTCCACACGGACGACATAGCTAGGCCTGCCACCACGCAACACGCAAACACACTCATCCACCACCGCCACAAACAAAATTCCAGCACCGATGACAAAACTCAGCTGTGGAATCCACAAGGGAATCGCCACCATATTGCCGGCAATGTCGTTGAACTCCCAGCTCTGGTAGGTGAAGCGTGCAGCCCAAAAAAACAGATAAGAAATCGCCACACTGGCGGTTGCCAAAGACGTCACCTCCAGCCAATGGCGTGTGCGTGGAGACACTTTTTCAAGCAACAAGGTCACCCGCACAAAGTCGCCATTTCGAAAGCTGTAGGCCATGCCAAAAAAGGCCGCTGCGGCGCACAACCATGACACCACGTCATTGATCCACGAGACACGCCAATCTAGGCTACGCCCCATCGATGCGCCCACCATGAGCACCAAAATGGTCAAAACACAGAGGGAGGAAATGATGCCTCCCAGTGCATACAGCCCATCCAGACCGCGTCGCAGTCCAGATGGTTTTGTCACAGGCGCGTTGCTCATGATCAACGCTTGTAGCTGGTCAGCAAGGACTGCCCTTCAGGGCCCGATTTCTCAAGCCATTCCGTGAGCATCACCTCGCCTACTTTTTGCAGGTCGGCTTTGAGTTGTGCCGAAGGCTCCAGCACTTGCATGCCGTTGGCCTTGAGCTTGGCTTTGGATTCCGTATCCACACGCTTGCTGGCCGCCAGTCCACGCGTTTCGGCGGCAGCAGCGGCGTTCAAGACGGCGGTTTGGGAGGGTTTATCCAGGGCGTCAAATGCTTTGCGGTTGACGATCACCATGTTCTTGGGCAACCAAGCTTGCACGTCGTAGTAGTACTTGAGGTGTTCATACAGCTTGCTGTCCACACCCGTTGCACCCGAGGTCATGGTCGCCTCGACCACACCTGTTGCCAAGGCTTGAGAGAGTTCTGCTGCCTGCACGGTCACCGGTTGGGCCTTCACCAAATCTGCAATGCGGGCCGTGGCTGGGCTGTAAGCGCGCCACTTGACGCTCTTGAGGTCAGCCGCCGAGGCGATGGGCTTTTTGGTGAAGATGCCTTGCGGTGGCCAGGCCACAGCGTAGAGGTACACCAAGCCTTGATCGGCCAACTTCTTCTCCACCATCGGGCGCTGCGCGGCTTGCAGCTTGACGGATTCGTCGTAGCTGTCGGCCAAGAACGGCAACCCGTCGGCGCCGTAGATTTGCCATTCGTTTTGCAAGTTGGCCTGAATCACCTCACCCGCTTGGGCCTGGCCGCCTTGCACCGCGCGTTTGATTTCTGTCGCTTTGAATAGCGAGGCGTTGGCATGCACCGTGATCTTGAGCTTGCCTGCCGTCGCCTTGTCGACATCGGCCGCAAACTGCATCAAGTTTTCTGTGTGGAAGTTATTGGCGGGATAGGCCGACGCCAAATCCCATTTGGTCTGCGCCTGTGCCAACCCAGCGGCAAGGCAACTGGTCAGACCCAAAGCGGCAAGAGAGAAATACCTGCGTTTCATGAAACACCTCCAAACAGTAGTTAAGTGACAACAGATTGAATTTACCTTTGTCTGAGCGATTCATCCTAGGCATATTCCCTAATTGTTGACAAATTGTCGACAATTTGATTTTATGATGGTACACGACGCACCGAGAAACCCAAGAAGAAAGCATGTATGACCAAGAAACCCAAGGCTGAGTCACACGCCAGTGTGCCCATCGTCTCGTCGTCACACTTGGTGTCCCCGCGAAGTGCCGAAATGAGCGAATTCGAATTTGGCCTCATCGTCGCGGGCAATGCATTTCACCGCTGGATCATCCACTGCATGTCCGCTGCCGGTTTGAAAGACCTTACCCCACTGGATGTGTTGGTGCTCCATCATGTGTCTCACCGTGCGCGTGACAAACGTTTGTCGGATATTTGTTTCATCATGAACGTGGAAGACACACACCTCATCAACTACTCGCTCAAAAAATTACTGGGACTGGGCGTGGTGGCCTCGCGCAAGAGCGGCAAAGAGGTGACTTACTCGTCAACCGCGTCCGGCAACGACTATGTGCAGCGTTACCGCGAAATTCGCGAGAGCTGCCTCATCAACGCCTTGAAAGCGGATGAAGCCCTGAATCGCGACATTGGCGAATTGGCGCGTCTGCTGCGCGTGCTCTCGGGTGTGTACGACCAGGCCGCCCGGTCTGCGGCCTCGCTTTAAAACGAAGACGCGCGATGACGACACGACTCTTGCCACTCGGAGACAGCGCCTGGACCGTCGAGTTCGGCTCGCGCATCGACACCGAGCTCAATGGGCAAGTCATGGCCTTGGCGAATCGCGTCGCGCAAGCGCGCATCGACAACCCGTTGTTTGCAGCCGTCACCGATGTGGTGCCGACTTTTCGCTCGCTCACCGTACATTTCGCGCCACACGCCACCGATGCCGATGCACTCGCTGCACAGCTGTTGGCGTTTGCACACAACATGCAACAAAGCGTCATCACAGGTAAACATTGGCGCTTGCCTGCTTGCTTTGACCCCAGCTTCGCCCTTGATCTGCCCGCTTGGGCGCAAGCCAAACAGATGCGCGAAGACCAATTGATTGAGCGCGTGTTGGCCACCCAATTTCGCGTCTACATGATTGGCTTTTTGCCAGGCTTTCCCTACATGGGCGGCTTACCACCAGAACTGGCCATGCCGCGCCTGGCGAGCCCGCGTCAACGTGTTCCGCCCAACTCGGTGGCCATTGCCGGCGAAATGTGCGCGGTCTACCCTTGGGAGAGCCCAGGTGGTTGGAACCTGATTGGCAAAACACCTGTGCCTTTGTTTGATCTGCGACAAACCGATCAACCTGCCATGTTGGCAGCGGGCGACATCGTCAGTTGGTATGCGATTGACAAAGCGGCATACGAACAACTTTTCTTGCAGTGCCAACACGGCGAACGCTCACGTGAGACCTTTCTAGCCCCGGGAGACGCCACATGAATGGCGCATCAACAGGCATGATGGAAGTCGTGCAGCCAGGCATTGGCACCACGGTGCAAGACCGAGGACGTGCCGGACACCGCCATGAAGGCATCCCCTTGTCGGGTTGGCTGGATGCCCCCTTGGCAGAAGCGGCGAATGCCTTGGTTGGCAATGCGGGTGGTGAAGCCGTGTTGGAGTTGCGCGGCATGGGCACGGAACTGCGCATCGCCTCAGGTCCCGTGCGTGTCGCACTGACGGGTGCCATCACAGCGACATGGTTGAGCCAAGATGGCAAACAAACCACCTTGCCAGCATGGCAAAGCGCCACCCTACAAACAGGCGACAGATTGACATTGGGCCTCGCCGAAACAGGCTGCGCTTATCTGGCTGTGGCCAGTGGCCTTCAACTGCCCACGCAGTTGGGCAGCCGCTCCAGCTATTGGCGTGCGGGACTCGAAGGCTTGCAAGGACGGGCATTGCGTCCGGGTGATCTGCTGCCTTGCAGCACCTGGACCACGTCTGACTTTCGTGAATGGCGCAGTCCTGCGCCATGGGTGCACCCAGCGGGGCCCATTCGTGTCATGTGGGGTCCACAGCAAGATCACTTCACGCCTGAGTCACTGACTCGATTTGAAAATGACACATGGGAAGCCACGGTGGAGCAAGACCGCATGGGGCTGAGGCTACGTGGCACGGCGTTGGCTCATGTCAACGCGGCAGCGGCCGACATCGTCTCAGATGCAGTGACGCCCGGAGCCATCCAGGTGCCTGCCAATGGCCAACCGATTGTGCTGTTGGCCGACAGCCAAACAGTCGGTGGCTACCCCAAAATTGCAACGGTGATTCAAGCTGACCTGCCCAAACTCGCGCATTTGAAACCGGGTTCACAACTGCGCTTTCAAAGCGTGACGGGCGCCCAAGCGCGACAAGCCCTGCAAGACCAACGTGACGCATGGATGCAATGGCTGACCACGCGTGAATCGTTTTTACCGCCTGGCTTCATGGATGAACAGGCGCTCTACAGCAGCAACCTCGTGAGCGGCATGTTACGCGCAGAACTTTGATAGGAACCCGACGATGACAACTCCTCGTATCAACCTGAATGCCGACTTGGGTGAGAGCTTTGGCGCTTGGACAATGGGCGACGACACAGCCTTGCTGCAGATCGTCAAAAGTGCCAATGTGGCTTGCGGCTTCCACGCCGGTGACCCAACCGTCATGCAAGAAACTGTCCGCTTGGCCATGGCCCAAGGCGTGAGCATTGGCGCGCATCCGTCATTTCCAGATCTGCAAGGTTTTGGCAGGCGCGTGATGCAGATGTCGGCCCAAGATTTAGAAGCCACCCTGCTCTATCAAATCGGCGCCTTGCAAGCCATTGCCGTCGCAGAAGGCACCCGCGTCACCCATGTCAAACCACATGGCGCTTTGCACAATGTGGCTTGCGCGGACGCTGCGGTGGCAGCCACCATCGTGAAGGAGGTGCGCAAATTAGACCCATCGCTGGTTCTTCTTGTTCCGCCCTATTCCACGTTCGCAAAGACGGCAGAAGAAGCGGGTCAACCAGTTCGGTATGAGGTGTTCGCAGATCGGACCTACTTAGACGACGGGCAACTCACGCCACGTTCCCGCGCAGGTGCCGTGATCCACGACAGTCAAGCCTGCGTGGAACACGTGCTGCGCATGATGAACGCCAAAGCCATCGTGACTGCCAACGGGCTTCATCTACCCTGTCGCATCGACAGCATCTGTGTACATGGCGATGGTCCTGAGGCGGTGGCCACGGCGCAAGCCGTGCGTTTGGCGCTTGAAGCAGCGGGTTACCTGCTGGCACCGCTTTGCGATTTGTGAGCCGCACGCCAACCTAGGTGACATATCGGTCATTTAGGTGCTGTCTTTTTTTCAATTTTCCGCTACGCTGATTGCAGTTTTTATGCTTCTTTGAAAAGGAACATCATGTCCGTCCACGCATTGCACAGCGCATCGAACCCCGACCCCATCAAACAAGCCAAGATCCATCTGGCAGCGGCTTTGCGACTCGCCGTCCACGATGGCTTTGACGAAGGCATCGACAACCACTTCACCATGACGGTGCCAGGGCGTGAAGACCAATACATGGTGTTGCCATTTGGTTTGCACTGGTCGGAAGCACGGGCCAGCGACCTCATGGTGTTCAACGAAGCGGGTGACACCCTGGAAGGCCATGGCGTGGTTGAACTGTCTGCACGCAGCATCCATGCGCCACTGCACCGGCTCACCGGTGCCAAGGTGGTTTTGCACACCCACCAGCCTTGGGCACTGGCACTCAATATGCTGCAAGACAACCGCCTGCTGCCCGCGACCCAAACCGCTGCGTTTTTCCATGAACGCATTGCGTATGACGACACTTACACGGGGTTGGCTTCATCGCTGAACGAAGGCGAGCGCTTGGCATCCTTGTTGAAAGACAAGTCCGTCATGTTCTTGAAAAACCATGGCGTCATCACCGTGGGCGACACCGTGGCGCAGGCCTACCGCTTGCTCTACAAACTCGAAAAAGCATGCCGCACCCAAGTGCTCGCCATGAGCACGTGCAAACCTTTGAACATCTTGGAAGAGCGCGTGATTGACCGCGTGCGCACACCCAGCAAGGATGACCACTATTCACGTGCAGAACGCGAGCGCTTGTACTTCGAAGCCATGATGCGGGTGTTGGACCGTGTCAATCCTGGCTATGCTGAGTGAAGCATTCAGCCATCGCAAAGCCTCCACATGCAGCAACGACTCAACAACGCCGACATTGACCACGGGCTAAAGCTGTTAGACCACTGGACCTTGGATGCGAACAAGACCCGCATTTGCAAGAACGTGGTGTTCGACAGTTTTAAGACGGCTGTCAATTTCTTTGTGCATGTGGCCGAAGTGGCCGAGAAGCTAGACCACCACCCCGAAGTTTTATCGAGCTACACCCACATGCGGATTCAGCTCACGACACACGACGCCGGTGGGCTCACCCACAAAGACTTTGAGCTGGCGATGCACATCGACCAATTGTTGGCGGATGTGTTGCCAAGGCCATCTCAAACATCGGCCACACGCCCCTGAACCCTCTGGCGTGCAACAGCGCAGACGCCTTGCCGATCAAGCATCCACTGAATCGGCTGCGAAGCTGCCACAAGCGCCAGTTTGGTCGCTTGCGCCTGCAGTGCGCAATTGGCGGGCCTTTGCATGAGCGCTAGGACCCATGAGGGCATGACATCAAATGCAGCATTCAAGATCAGACGCATGAAAGGCTGGTCGAGCACATCGGTGGGATAGTTTTCAATGATCGTGCGTATTTCCTTGGCGCGTTCATCAAAGCTCAACTCACCCAGATATGCGGACAAAGCTTCTTGGGTCGATCGCCACGTCAGGGGTAAATCGGTCGCGCCCAACAAATGCCCCACCTGACGCATTTCCGCAATGTACTGGTCACAGGCGGACTCAGACAGTGGCGTTTTGGCGAAATGTTGATACGCACCAAGGAATGAACTCACCTCGGCAAGATGAACCCAACGTATCAGGGCTGGCTCGTTGGCGATATAGGGGCGTCCTTGAAGGTCGACGCCACGGATGTGGGCATGGATCATGTTGACCCGACGAATCGCCCCCATGGCCAAGGCTTCGCCGCCATAGGTGGTGGCCGCCACAAAATAGGCGGTTCGACCTAACCTGCCTTTGAGTTGGTGGCGGAAATCAGAATGGTCCCAAACAGCAGACAGCGCTCTAGGGTGCAGGGACTGAACCATCAACGATGACAAGCCCCCCACCATCATGGCCGTGAAGTGTGCATGCACGGTCCAGGCGATCGAGTCAGGCCCAAACAAGCCAGGGTCACCCTTTGGAAAAGTGAAATCATTCAGGTCGGAGGTGGAACCCGTGATCGCACGCACGCGCTCACCGATTGCGCGCAACGCCACATCGGTGATGGCGGCTTGCCAAGACATCAGCAATTGGCGCGGCGGTGGTCAGCCACCCGGCGATCTTCAAATTTCATGTCAGGGCTTCTGAGCGCGCAGTGCTTGGTGACACGACCCTTCATGCGCTTGCGCCACATCCTGTAAGAGCTGGGACTGAGCTCATGGCGCATGAGGCGTATGACCTCGGACTCTGACAACCCAACACGCTCTTGGATGGTTTCAAAAGAGGTGCGGTCCTCCCACGCCATTTGGATCACGGCGGACACATCGCCCACCGAAAGATCTGCAAGCCGTTGTGAAAACTTGAGGGGCATTCCTAGGCTCCGTGGCTCATGGACGTTTTGGATGCGATCCAATACATGACCCAAACGCTCAAAGTGATGCGGAGAGCTGAAACACCGAGTTCGGTGCTTTGGGCATGAAAGGCACAGGCAAGGGTTTGAACTTGAATCGACCCACCACCTCGGCGTAAGCGCTGGCGTCTGACGCACAGAAATCAGCAAAGTCTGCCAGCGTGAAACTCTTCAAGGTACGGATCACCACCTGCTCCAGTTCGAGCTCATAAGATCCGTGCGACGCCGCGTCGCTGCCGCCCTCTGCGGCCGCCAAGGTTGTTTCGAACACGCAGGCCACATCCCACATGGAGATGCGAGAGATATCACCCCTGATCATGTAGCCGCCACCTGGACCTTTCATGGACAAGACGAGGGCATGGTCCTTGAGTGACTTCAGAATGTTTTCTAAGTAAGAAATGGACAAATCAAGCCGTGGCGAAAGATCCATGGTGGTCATGTAGCCCGCGCTCCTTTGACCAGCCAGCAAGACGCACAACTCAATGGCATGAACGGTTTTCTTCGAAATCATGGGGCAATCTCCTACTGAGGAGGATTTTGAGATATTTATCTACGCAATAGTGGATTTATTCACATTTTTTCTATTTTTAATCATATTATCTACTCAACAACTACTCAAAAATAAGATTTTGATGTCCGCACTCCCAATCACCACACTGTTCTTCCGCATTGGTGCGGTTTCTAAAACCACAGGCATTCCCGTCTCCACCTTGCGTATCTGGGAAACACGCTACGGCGCATTCAGCCCGGTAAAAACCGAAGGCAACCAACGCTTGTACGAAGAGCACGATGTCTCCAAAGCCATATTGCTCAAGCAGCTCGCGCGCGAGGGGCATGCCATCAGCGCGATTGCCCATCTGGATTTGGCGCAACTGCGTCGCATGAGCAATGTGCAAAACAGCGCACCCCGTCCGTCGGTTGTGCAGGGTCAGCCCTTGACACTTGCGGTGGTGGGCTTGAGCATGGCCAACCGAATCGAATCACAGAAATTCGCTACCGTCTTGCAGCCCCACAAAATCAGAGTCACCGACGTGTTGACCGACTTGAGCGCCGCTGCCACCGCCGTGCTGTCGGAACAATCCCAGGTGCTGTTGATCAAAGTCAACACCCTGCAAACTGCTGTTCAAGCCACGATTCAAGCGCTCATTCAAAAGCATCCGTTTGCACAAACCATCGTCATCTACAACTTCGCACCTGAAGCGGTGGTTCAAGCGATGAAATTTTCTGGACTGATTGTTCGACGAGAGCCTATCTCGGACAGCGAATTGGCAGAACTCATCCAGTCGGTTTTGTTTGTGGACCCAGCCCGTGCGCAGGAATTTGGCACATCGGGCACGGTGATTTCAAGCCGCAAGTACTCGGAGGACACATTGGCCCGTGTCGCAGGCATCTCGACCAATGTGCTGTGCGAATGTCCCAGGCATGTGGCTGAACTGATTTCACAACTGGCCAGCTTTGAAGAGTACAGCCAGGAGTGCTTGAACAAGAACGCAGACGATGCGCACCTTCATGCGTACTTGCGTTCTATCTCGGGTTCTGCCCGATCACTGTTTGAAAATGCCCTCGAAAAAATTGCCCAACATGAAGGGATTGACCTGAATGAGCGCCCATCACCGACTTACCGCCAGAGTTCACGGAAAGCGCCGTCGGGATCGTAGTCATCGGCTTGCTTGTCGGGGTTAAAGCGCCTGGACCCTCTGGGGTCGGTTCCACGTCCGCTCAAGTACAACCAATTGCCTTGGTTGTTGTACACATCAAAATCAATCAACTGGGATTCAAACCAAGCGGCTCCGGCGCGCCAATCACAGTGCAAGTCGTGAATCAAATAGCTTGCCAAGTTTTGCCGCATGCGGTTGGACGCGTAGCCCGTGGCATTGAGCTCACGCATGCCTGCGTCAATGAAGGCATGGCCGGTTTGACCAGATCGCCAACGCTCAAATACGCCTGCGTTGTGACGGGGTCGCTGATACGGCGCCTCAGACAAACCGCGTTGCCAATACATGCGATCGCCATGTTTGCGGTGCAGCCAACGAAAGTGGTCACGCCACAGCAGCTCAAAACCAATCCAGTAGGTGCTGTCATTGGCGCCATGCTGCGCCTCGAAAGAAGCAATGGCCGACCACGCTTGACGCGGTGATAAGGCGCCTGTGGCCAACCAAGGTGACCATTTGGTGGAGTAGTCTGCGCCGCACAGTCCGTTACGCGTGGTTTTGTAGCTATGCGGTAAACCACGGCTGCAATACTGAGCCAGATGCACGAGGGCCGCGCGCTCACCGCCATGAAACGCAGGCTGCGACCAAGGAAATGCGGAGCGTGGGTCGTTCAAAATGGCCGCGTTGTTGAGGCCCAGTTCACGACCCAGCGCAAAGTGAAAGTCCATCTGCTCGGGCAAGGCGGGAAGACGCGTGACAGCGCTCACCGGTGGCACTGGTGCGAAAGTTTTACGCTCTACTGCTCGCCGAAAACTCGAAAACACATCGGGCACCTCATGGGTTTCGAATGGCAGTTGCTCAGGCGTCATGAGGGTAGATTGCCATACGGTGTGCACCGTCACCCCGCTTGCTTGCAAGGCTTGAATGTGCGCCTGTTCGTAAGGCGCGGCAACCTCTTCGCACACCAACAGGGTTGCTGCTGAGCGCTGCATCAGCTCTGCCAACGCCACACTGGGGTCGCCCGTGATTTGCAACAGCTGGCTGCCGAGTTCCGCGATTTGTTCTGCCACATCTTGCACTGCCATTTGAGTCCACGCCAAACGATGGTCACTGGTGCGCGCAAAGCCCCAAGGTGTGTCTAGACGCAGGGCCGTGTCGTGCACGTACACAGGCAACAACCAGGTGTGGTGACGCTCTGCCCACAAAATCGCCTGCGTCAATGCAGGGTTGTCGTGAAGACGCAGGTCATGTCTGAACCAATAAATAACACCGGATACGGCGGCGTGTTGTGTCATGGTGCGATTTATTGAATAGTTAGCGGGGTACCACGCAACTCCATCACACCCTGCACCAAAATAACCATAGCCAAAGTATCGAGCTCACAGTAACGCAAAAGTGCGGATTGAATTCGTTCACGATCAGCATCTTGCAAGCTGGTAAATTGAGTGTAGTTATAGGCCGTCATGGCCAGACCGCCTTGATTGATCGCACCATCTTCCCCCTCTTCGTCTCCCGCAAGACGGGCAATGATGGCATCAAGCTCTCCATAGTCTGGGCCAAAAATACCTGGCAATGTTTTGTAAGGATCATTTCCTTTATCTGCTTGCAGCCAGACATGCCCTTCCTGATTAAAGTTAAGGCTATCGATAACAAGACCCGCTCCATAGATCTTTGGCTTACGATAAAAATCTGAAACTGCTGGCGCGTCATGAAGTACAGCGGGGAGCATGTATTTCAAAGAAATGCTGCCACCGGCCACGCTAGAGTAATAACCCTTTTGAATCAAACGGTGCAAGTCAACCATTTGTTTCTCACCTTCAAACGATGCCTCAGAGCTCGTTGATTTAGTAATCAGATCAATGAACTCAACCAGGGCCTCCATATCAGGCACCAAAGACTGTCCTTCATCAAGGATTGTCTTACGCAGGCTGCGCAGCACAGAGTTTTCATGATTGTGATATCGAAAAACTGTACCAACTAGGCGTCCACCTGGCATCAAGGCGTTTCGTAACTGCCTAACAAACTCAATACTTGGAAATGACTCTGCCTTCGTGCTGATCCATTGATTCGCATGACGAATTTTCACCTTGCCGCTAGGCAACTTTTCCATGATGTGGTGACTGAACTGGAACGCCAAAGTTTGATATGGATGCATATCCTTAAAGAAAGGAATTGCTGGTGCTGAAGTTTCAAAGTCAATCATGTGCAAAGGCCACTCCCAATTATCTATGGCACTCAAGACGTCCTCATTAATTTCAACAACATTTGTTTTTTCATTGGCTGCCTTCACCTGAAACATCCGTCGTTCAAGCGAAGACATCCCAATTTCATTACTTTGATTTTTTGGACGAACATCATCCTCTTGGACATGAGCAAGAAATGCACGTCGCGCCTCAAGCACCCGATCGGCCATACTGACCGACCCAGAACCCCCACCCCAAATATCAATGGAAAGTGGCTCACTACGATCTTCGATATCACGTCCGGAATCAAGCATCCCTTGACTCAAAGCAGTTTGCCAACAGTCATGAACACCACTCTTCTTCGGCTCATTTGGACCTGCTCTGAATTGACATGACTTACATGCCTTGGAAACGCCTCCGAAATATAAAGCGCCTTCTGCTTGAAGGCGTCCTACCCAACTCATGAAGGTGTTCAAATCCCTGCCATGTTCAGAAGGAACGTGCGGAGTGTTGTCAATCGGTTTAGCACGCAATTCATGAACGATGTCGCTAACAAGAACTTCACGCAAGAAATTCAATCGGCCCAAATCATCACGCGTTAAATCAGGTGCCGTTTCAATGCGAACGCGCGCCTTACCAGACTGAGGATCTTTCACCGTGACGATTTTGAATTTTTGATGCAAGGCATCAATGTCGCAAACTTCATCAGAATCTAGCAACAACAACTTAGAAATAATTTTGTACTCAGGGAAACAACGCCTAGCGACTTCTGATTGAAATGTGACGTCATAGAGATAAGGGAGCCATTTCGCTTGAAAGTTTCCTTTATCATTTTTGAAGCGTGACGCAATGGTCGCATCATCAATACTTTTTGACTTCACCTCGATGATCTCGATTGTCTTAGCGACAGGATCATGAATCAGAATATCAACACGAACAAAAAATGTCTCATGCAGCAATGCGGCCTCAGCAATCACAGTGCGAGTCGAAGTAGACATCTTCAATCGAGTTTGTGAAAGTGCTTCCTCATATCCAAGCGGCTCCACGGTAATAGCTTCGCCAATTGGATTTGGATGGTATTTAAATTTTGCAAGTTCGCCAACCTGATTTCCGCCATCAGCCAGTGCGTGTAGGAAATCGTTATCTTGATTTTTGTCGAAATACCCATTTGACTCTTTAGCGTAAAAAAGCCTAGTTGGGCATTCCAATGCCAATTTAAAACGCGATTTGCTCAAATAACGAGCCTTAGAAGCTGTTGACATTAACGCACCTTTATTTTGAAAAAAAAGCTTTCACACATTAAAAGCAAAAGCGACAAAAATCAAATTTAGCACTGAATTTCTCTACTTATAAGTTAGCAAATTAGCGCTTTGTCTTAGAGCGACTACAACGGTCTGCAGATTCAATAGAAAGTGTGATGCTACTCGCACTTTCTAAGACGCGATGCGCAGACGAGCCATACGGAATTTCCATTTGAATCTTAGATTCAAAGATGCGATTGCCCAAAATCCCAAGTTGACTTCCATAACCATAGGTAATGAACTGATTGTCGAGCGGCCAGCAGTCTTCATGCACGACCGTTCGGCCATCTCGAATTTTTAAACGCACAGCAATTTTGGTGTTATTTAGTTGGTTATACAAGGTATTGAATAAATGACGATCTAAAAAATAAAAAGTATCAAGGCTTCCGAACCAGTCATCTGGTTTTTTGTGACTAACATTTACGACACCAACAAACCCATTTCCATAAGTTGTATCTTGGAGAAGTGCAAGCATTTCCAAGAGTGAAGTAATGTAAGCCTTACTCCATGCAGTTTCAAAATAAATTAAAACCTGCGCACGTCGGTCTGGATCAAATTTCATCTCGGTCCGGAGAAATCTAACCTGAATCGCATCTTCAGGAAAGCCAGAAATCATTTTTTGTAGCAACCGATCCGCTTGTTGCTTTTGTTTGATGAATGAATCGAATCGATCAGCTGCTTTTTTTCCGCTGATCGAACCATCCACCGAGCTGATTGCTGTAATCTTGTTTGCAAGGCGGCTACCAGAAACCCATGCATCGATAGTTACAACCCATTTTGCAGCTAACTTTTCTTTGCTAATCACGTTGTAGTCATCAATAAATCCAGCACTAAACGTCAAGATGTCATCTTTGTTCAGCTTGAAATTCTTAATTTCTTTCTCGCTGAGAACGAGAACACCAATTTTGTTTTCAATCGCTTGGCGAAACGCATTCTCTTTTGCATTTTCCATTGTTGATCCAACACCTGTGGCCCGTACGGGTGTACTTGCATTACGGCTGGTCACTGGCGTCGTGGCACAACCGCAGAGGAAAAGAATTGACGTCGCAATAAAAATGCACAAGAGCGCATGAGCGTCGAAAAGTTTGCGCCTCCTAAAAGAGCATGTACTTGGCTTTACTGCGGACATCGCTTTCCCCCAACTCGTTAAGTTGTTAACAAAAACTATTGTGAGAAATGAAGGCGACAAAAGAAGTCGTCAATATTTATGGAATCCGAATTTCCGGCGAAATTAGGGTTCTCAATGCCGCCTCAAAAAGGCTTTCATTTTTGACGACAGTATTTGTCGCTTAATTCATTTACCGTGCATCTTCACAGACAAAGGAGCGATACATGAAAAAAACTATTCCACAAATATCGACAGCAAATTTGGGGTGTACATTTTGGAATTTTCTTCCCGAGACAAGTGCCATCAAGCGTTGGAAAGATGCCATCAAGACAGCAACTGGCTCTAGCTTTTTCCGACATGAATGGGAAATGATTGGGCATGCAGTAGTCATCGAACATCACGATGTTGAAGCAATTCAAACAATGGTCCATTACATTGCTGGTGAGGCAGGTATGCAGTTGCATATCATCGCTCATGATCAAGTCAGTAATTTTGGCGAGTGGCTCGATGTCTTAGCTGGCAATGAACCTGTTCTCATCTACCTTGAACCCGGTGCTTGGCTTAAAAATGGTGCGAACGATGACGAGGATGATCATGAGTGGCCTGAATGTCCAACGCACGATGAAGACAAGGCCTATGAATTTCGCAAAGAGCTCGCAAAACGCCTTAGAGCAGGGATTCTGCAGCAACCTATTGTTTTTGTAACAGGATTGCAGTCTGTATCCCAAATGGACAAGCAGTTACGTCAATCTGGCCTCTTCGATCGGCGCATTGAAATACCTGAAATTGGTTATGAAGAAACTGCCCAGGCATTTCTGGAGGAAACGGGTATTGGCATTGTTGATGAGTCGTATCAATCCAATCTGAAACGTGTCGGATGTCTAGTTCGGCATGAATTGAATGACTACCGTCGCCGCAGCATTGTTCAAAAATCACTCCAGCGTCGCGCGTGGTCAGAGAAGCGAAAAGTCACATTTAATGACTTGGTGATGCTGGCTGTGTATGGAATTAGCGAATGCGATGATCAATTAGATCCACCTGAAATTCGCCAGCGTCACGCTATTCATGAAGCTGGACACGCCCTTGTTGTTTATTTGGACTCCAAAGACAAAACACCGCCTGAATACTGTAGTGTCATAAAGCGTGGTGGAACACATGGCGTTGTCGTTCGTGGCTATGACGATCATGAACGAATCAGTGATGACTTGACCTATCGAGACATCACGCACAAGATTCGTGTCGCACTCGGTGGACGTGTAGCAGAGCACTATTTACTTGGAGCGACGCAAACAAGCGCAAGTGGCTCCAAATCAGACCTTGAATCTGCAACTCGACTTGCAGGCGGATTATTTGGTAAGTGGGGGCACTCACCAGATCTTTCCACTGATGCGCAAGCCGCATCAAATCTTGAAGTCGTGCTCGGCAAGCCAACGCCATCAGAATACGCCCATGTAGAAATCATGATTCGCGAATACCTGTCTACTCAATTTGAGATGGTACTGAGCCTCTTTAAAGCCCACCATCAGCTTTTAAAGCTGATTGCAGAGACATTGAATGAAAAAACGTTTCTTACACGAAAAGACTTTGAATCAATCATTCAGTTGCAAAGGGAATCAATGAAAAAACCTGGAGGTCCTTTCTCTCTTGTTGCGTAGACACATGGAAAAATCGATAAACATTCGATAAAACGACATCTTTTGTCGCCACCATCTGAAAAACTATCAAATGAATCGCAAAGCAACCCTGATTTAAGGAATGACATGACTAACTTCTCCCCTCTCTCCGTTGACTCTAGTGAGCAAAATTTTCATACAGACTTAAGCTTGCATTTGGCAAGTCTGTTTTATCCAATTTTGATCGAGACAGCTAAAAATAAGACAGTGCTGACATACAAAGAGTTGATCGAACTGGCAAAACAGCGTCATCCAAATGACACTGACATTCAGAAAATGATTCCTGTACGAACAGGCCGTGTGTTGGGTGTAATTTTTGACTTTGCTGAGCAAGCGAAGTTGCCACGTATCTCAACTTTGATCGTAGGTCGCAAAGGTGAGTGCGGCGAAGGCATCAAAAACAAATTCGACTGCGAACAAGAGCGTCAAATCTGTTATGCCTTTAATTGGGAAGCTAAGCTACCCGAATTTTGGGACCACATCCATAAAGCAAAAGCTGCCAATGCAATCCGCCTTCAAAAAACAATCAAGATTTCAAAAGTTAAAGCTTCCGAAATAATGTGGGAGTTTTACACAGCGAACCGCTCTAACTTATCGCCAGAGGTCCGCAACTTTCGCGACCATATCATCGAGCAACTCTGTGCAGGATTTGCGCCGGCTGAAGTCTATGGCCCTTACTTGAAAAAATCAGCATGATGATTCAGATCATGCCTGCACTTCTATATACGGTGCAGCTCATCAGCGCCTGGAATCGAGTAGTTTTCCTTCATCTGTTCAATCATATTGGCAACTTCTTTTCGAAGTGAAAGCGGCTCAATTACACGAACGTTTTTAAGCATGCTCATTAAAAATGGCATAAGAAGTATTGTGTTTGGAATTTCAGCAGTAATCTTGTGCCATTTTTTTGTACGTGATTTTTCAATCTTTTGCGTACGCGCAAGAGGCCGTTCTACGAAATGAAAAAGTGCTTCATCATTCGCTTCTAGAACAAGTTGAATCCCCTCACCAATAGGATGACTCAATTGATGCGTTTCCTCGATGTATTGGTCAAGATCGAAACCTAATGGAACAATTCTCGGCGATCGACTTGCAACATCCGCGTCAATAACCCGTTGCAATGCGAAGTGAATTTTTTTGGGATCACTGCCCTTCGTGGCAATCAGATAAATAGCACCGTCCTTGCTCACCAAACCCAATGGATTAACCGTATGCTTTTTAGACTCACCATTGGGCTTCACATAGGTAAAAGATACAGCCTTGTCTGAAATGATGCTATCCATCATGGTTTGAAGGATGCCTGGACGAATAGTGGCGCGCAAACGGCCTAAGCCGTCCTGAACAATTCTGATACTGCTTGCAATTCGTCGAAGTTCATCAGACTTCTTTAAATCAATGACATCGCTGGCAATCGACTTAACGCGATTCAAGCCAAGCTGCTTTATACCGCCCAAAGATTGACCAACCACTTGACCAGTTAATAGAAGGTTAACCGCCGCCTGTTCTGTCATAAACCACTTGACAACTCTGTCTGGTGGCAAATAGAAGTGACGGACTTCTCTGGCCTTTTTTCCTTGAAGCTTTGGCGTGATTGAGATTTGAAACTCTTCATACTCAATCAGAGGAGGCAAGTCTTCTATGGACGCGGTCAGCTCATTCATATACCGTTGAACTTGCCGCAGCGTGCTTTCATCCGGTTCACCATCTGGATAACGCTTATCCCATTTAAGCGCGATATCACGTGCAGTAATTGCAGTTTCGGCAGAGGTATTCACACTCATGATTGAGAGTAATTTAACTAGAACAGAAACTTGCATTGAAACCTCAAGATGGCTTAACTACGACGTATTGACTTGATAAGTATAGAGCGATGAAGAATCATAAGTTCTAACTTCTAATTCAATTTGAAGCATTACTGATTTGGACTACGCATGCGAGAACGAACAAAATCAGATGTCTGCTGATCACGTTCAGTCCATACATAAACAGCAACGTAAGTTTTTCGACCATTGAGTTGGTAATCTTTTATTTTGCGCACACCAGTCAATCGACCTCGCGAAGTCAAGGTCGTCACCGTTTCAACCAATGTTTGATTGAGTACCGAGGCATTTCGCATTGCTGATGTTGAACGCTTAGTAGTAGGTGATTTTTCAGCTTCCTGAGTCAATTGAGCCTCTGTCATCTCAATCACACCTTCATGGTTTTTAAATGAGTCCAAGCTCTCATCTTGAGCTTTCTCAATCGCCTTACCTATGAGCTTGATCTTTCGTTCAGTCGAAACGTCTTTGCCATAAACAAACTTCACCAATTTAGCCATTGCATCCGCCTCAGCTACAGCCTCAACATTGCCTTTCCAAACATCTGCTTGACCATAGACTTCAATTTTTTCAAGCTTCCCACTCAAGGTGTAATAAATCTTCACGCCTTCATCAGTGAAATCGGTCGATAGCCGCTGATCTTTTAAATCTGCCCCAGCAGAAACCCCAGGTTTATTCGTAGAGCAACCAGCCATCAGAGCAATTAACAAATAACAAATCAATTTTTTCATTGCGTACGTCCTTTACTTATGAAAATTACCTTGGAAACAATGTCGAATTTCATGTCCCACTGTGTGGAAGTTGACAACCTTAGATGTCACAATTTCGCACGAATCCTTACCCCAAAATGAACATGCCTCAACTGGATAGTTAAAGCCTCCATACCCTCGTCGATGGCTCTGGCGCTCACATTCAGCTTGAACGTCTTTCACTGTCGTCCACGTTATGACCGATTTATTGGTGTGATTTTTTGATGTTGGAAATTTTTGATGTGGATCCTCTGTAGTCTCCGCTCCAGCAGTACAGCAAACAGAAAATACAAAAAGCACTGAAGCTTTCTTCAACCCATTACGCATTGCAAGCTCCTTTTGATTAAACAAAATCGATTACGTCTTTGCGCTTGACGATTCGTACACGGCACAGAACGCCTTGGTCAAACTTAAAAAAATGATTCACCTCATAGGGACCACCGTAAATACGAAGATCGCGTGTCCAAAAACCAAGATCCCTTCCGCTTTCACACGGAATAACGCCAGTGATCCATGAAGCGAAAACCCTATCTTTTGCATCTGGAAAAAAATCAGAAAGCATTAAATCGCGAGAAGTTTCACCACTTTCTATGCGTCCCTCTAGCTTGACCAAGTACAACTTACCTTCAAATATTTCCCAATGCCCTAGATATTTCCGCCAGCAGGAGGTTCGCATCACTGATGATTTAAAAGCTGGAATTCCACCAGGCATTGAACGTAACGGCTCAGCACACATGCGTAGTTGTTTACCGCCATACATCAGGATTTCTGGAACTTGAATAGTCATCATTTACCTTTCAATTTTTTCTGATAAATTGAACTCAATACGATGACTCTAAAAAATTAAGGCGACAAATCATGTCGTCTTTAACTTAGTTCTATTTTTTGATGATTAGCTATTAAAAAACCACCACCGCTATTCCCTAATTAAAAACAGGGCTCTCCCGAAAAACGAAAAGAAATCGCTCATGAGTACTCTAAATTTCCTGATGAGCGAGTCGTGTCAACTATTGATTTAAGCGGCTTGAGCCAAAAAACCCATAGGACGCCCAGAAGTCAACTTCTTCAAGCTCATCTCTTGCGTCAAGCGATCAATCAAGTCTGATGCATTGCGCATTGGACGCAAGCGAGCTTGTCGCAAGACGTTTGAAAAGTCCCCCGGAGTGAGCTTGTCCAAGAAACGCAAAGAAACATAGGCCAACTCATTGCTCTCAAGGCTCAATTTTTTACATAAATCATCAAACAACACGACACACTGGTCAAACTTCAAATAGCCGAAATTAATCTTTGCATCAAAACGACGAAGGCTTGCAGAATCAAGCTGATCCATCAGATTTGTGGTCGCAAAGAAAATTCCTTGAAAAGACTCCATTTGCGTCAACATTTCATTCACTGCACTGATTTCCCAGTTTTGACGAGCCCCCTCACGCGAACGCAAAAAGCTATCTGCCTCATCCAAAATTAAGACCGCATTTTCTTGATCGGCTTCTTTGAACATCTGCGCCATACGCTCCTCAGTTTCGCCAACGTATTTACCCAAGATGTCTGATGCACGCTTTAACAAGACTGGCTTATCTAGCTCTGCAGCGACGTACTGAGCAAATGCAGACTTGCCTGTACCTGCTGCTCCGTACAGGCACAAACGGCCTTCCTTGGTTTCGCGCAACCCTTCAATAATTTGATTCAAGTTGCAATCAGCGTTAATCGCATCCAGCTGGTACGTTACTTTTCCGGACTTGTTTGAATTGCGACGAAGATTAAATTTTTGAACTTTTAAAGCAGATTCGATAACCTCTTCAAGCAACTCTTCTGGCGTCCCATTTGCACCAGCATCGTTCATCGCTTTGGCAACTTTGGCAGCCCGCGACATTACGCCAGGTGAAAGCTTTTCGTTGGCAGCCATTTCGACGCACCATTGCTGTGAGACATTCAGCGATTTGGCGTATTCTTCAAGCATTGTTGAGCGAATACGCGCAGGTGGAATTTCCATTTGCAAGTGATAGTCAAAACGGCGCAAATGAGCGGGGTCAAGGAAACGAATATTGTTTGTTACCCAAATCGCTGGCACACGGTTGTGCTCAAGCAACTGGTTAAACCACCCTTTTTGCCCCGTGTGATTGGAACGAACACTTCCAAAATCAAATTCATCATTTCGACTTGATGAATTGATATCCTCAATTTCATCAAAAATAATCAATGCTTTTTTTCGTTCAGCCAAGATACGCTGCGAAAGGCGATACGCTGACATACGATTTCCGCCATTCATACGATCGCCTTGACGATTTTCGACCGCTACTTCAAACAGCTCAGCATCCAGCTCTTTTGCAATTGCACGCACACACTCCGTTTTTCCAGTACCGGGCGGTCCGTAGACAAGGATGTTTACGCCTTCGTGACCTTGACGCAATGACGCACCCAAGTATTTCGTCAAGCGTTCAAGCTTATCTTTCATGTGCTCAAAGCGATTGAGCTCCAAACTAGCGGATCGCGCAACAACAAAGTTATCAGCAAAAAGATTGAACGGATTTTCTTGATCAAGAATCAGACGCTCTGCCAAGCCTTCAATCAAATCCATCTTGTTGCAAAAATCAAAACAGTTGCTGTCATCAATCGTCACAAGACCAGAACGGGTTAAACCAGAATTTTGTGAAAATGCCTTGTGAACGTTCGGCAAAGGGATTTCAAGCAAGACTGACAGAACGGTCACAACACGCGTGCTATTCATTGCGCCCAATGAAGCCATGATTTGACGCAAATAAACACTTTGGCGCTCAAGAACACAAAAGAACAAAATCTTTTGCTCATCTTCATTCAAGTTAAGTTGCTCGGCCAACCACGCAATATTTTTCATCAATGCGCCTGCGGACGTACTAGGCAACGAATGTTCCGCAATGTTGCGGTGCATTTGCTTCAGTTCGGCCAGCACCTTTTTCTGCTCGTACTCACTCTCTAAGTCAACAGTGACACCCAAAGAACGAATCAAGCCTGGTTCAGAGCAATGATCATCGTGCAACACAGAACGATGCGCACCCAATTCAATAAGAGCACGTAGAGTCCATTTTCGGCAAAACGGGGCAAATTGCATTGCAATCTGTTCTGTCTCGACAGAGTTGTTAGATGTATCGAATGGAAAAAAACCACGAGAACGACGACGCTTCATGAAAACCTCACGACAAAGCAAGCCCCTCCTGCAGCACAAGGAAAGACGAATAACAAAATCCTAGACTTATTCCACGCCTAGTAAGAAATCCATTGCCAGTGGAAAGTATGCTGATTGCGATACTACGTTTCCATAGGCTCACAGAGCGAGCCTATGGAAAAATTGGTCACATAACAAAATGTCCACCAAAGCTAGTCTTCCGTCACTTTTGAAAATAAGCAGCAGCGCCATTGGCTTTCTGGATAGCCAAGGAATATTGCTCAGTCGCCCGGCACCCACGCCCCAACCGCAAATAACGAGCGGCCAATGCCTTGGATCAACTCTTTGGCATTGATCAAGTAAGGGAGTAAATGCTTAAAAGTATGATCAATATATCTTTCATAAAAGACAACCTGGACTTCACACATGAGTGAAATTGATCGCCTTTACAGCTACCGAACACTACTCACAGGCCACAGGGCTTTGCCGCGTGATGAAATACTGAACAAGCTCGAAATCAGCCAAGCCACCTTTAAACGTGACTTGGCCAAGCTGCGTGACCGCCTGAACATTCCAGTTGTCTTTGACCGGGACCTTGGCGGCTACCGCATAGACAACACAGACACCCACCAAGAACTGCCTGGTCTTTGGTTTAGCCAAGACGAAATCTTGGCTTTGCTCACCATTCAAAACATGCTTGAACAGCTAGAGCCCGGCCTGCTTGGTCCCAAGCTCAAGCCGTTGCAACAACGCCTAGATGACATGCTGACCGGACAAGGGCTAAGTGCAGAAACGTTGTCACAACGCGTACGTTTGGTACACGCTGGCAAACGCCGCTTGAAGCTGAAATGCTTTGAACTGATAGCCAAGGCAACACTTGAACGCAAGCAAATCACGATTCAACATTTCAACCGCCAAACAGGCAAGATGGTGGAGCGAACCATCTCCCCTCAACAACTGGTGCACTACCGTGACAACTGGTATGTGGATGCTTGGTGCCACCTGCGCAAAGAGGTAAGAAGCTTTGCCGTAGACGCCATCACCGAATGCGAACAGCTAGATGTTGACGCCAAAGAGCTAGATACAGACCAACTTCGCTCATCCATGCAAAGTGGCTACGGTATCTTTGGTGGCGCAGTTAAAGGCTGGGCTAAGCTGAAGTTCACACCAGAGCGGGCTAGGTGGGTAAAGCATGAAGAATGGCATCCAGACCAAAAAGGGCATGAAGAGTCAGACGGCTCTTACGTACTGGAAATTCCATACTCAGATGAGCGCGAGTTGATTGGCGATATTCTTCGCTATGGTGCCGATGTTCAAGTCAACTGTCCTGTATCGCTCAAGGACCGGGTTCACAGCGAATTTAGGAAAGTGCTAAAAAAATATGAAGGCGATCAGTGAGGATTTGAAATACTACAACCCTCTGCTTCATTACCTCATATTTATCTAAGTAAATGCTGAAATTCAGAGACCAATAATGCTTTTCTCAATTCAATAAATTGCAGAAAGTTAGCAATAGTCAAATCCATTTCCGGTATGTAATTTTTATTCCGATACGCCGTTCTATCTGCTGCATTCGGGTATGTTTCCTCCATCCATTGATTAATTTTTTTACCCGATTTTTCTTGATTCGGAACGCCTTCTAACAACTGCAAATTGGCTAAAGAATTAAAGCTCTCTAGGTAGGCTGGGATATCTTCTTTGGAAACCCCCTGTTTTGTCAACTCTTTGCGCGTAAACATCCATTTGGGGTAAATGTGATCGAGGTGAAATCGATTTCTAAAATCCAAGGAAGGATACAAGAACGCCAACGCTGAGTATGTGTAAGCTTCGCCATACTCATACGAAGTCAGATTCACCAACTCATCATCATCAAAAGTCAGTGCCTTGGATGTCCCCTTGAACTTATCAAATAGATGTTCAAGTGGGAAGTTTTGATCAAAATCTCTGATGACATCACGCATAGGGCGCAACACATTATCAGGTTGACCGCTGAATGTTCTTTTCAAAAGTGCCATACGTAACCATTTAGAGATCTTCTTTCGATCCTCTTCGAATGCACGGGAGATATGGAAATTTTCTGGGCTTCCAATTTTTTTCAAGTAATATGCGATTGGAACAATTGCATTGCTTGAGGTCAATGTATCTCTCTGATAGCCCAAACTTGCCACTAAAACAACGGCTGCTTTGATGGCTTTTGTAATATCAAGCCAAGCAAATTCAATGTCGCGCAAGGTAGTTTCGTTAAAATTTTCAACCTTGAATGCAATTTCTTTATCCGTTAACACCAAACAGTTTTTTAATACAAAGTCTTTGTTAAGGTTAAAACCACCGCCAATAGCATTAAGCTCCTTCACGAATGAAGTGATTTCCTCTCTCGCATCTCGGTCTTTCCATTCAGCCGAAGCAATAGAGAGCAACAAATCTGAATAACTCAACTGGGTGCCACCACTGTTAATACGAACAAAAATATCGAGTACTTTGTCTAAGCTCTCCCCTTCTTCAAGAAAGAAGTTAATAGATTGAGATTGATGAACAACTTGATATAACTTACACAGCGTCGCATTAGCAAATTTCATGGCATCTGCTGGATATTTTCCAACAACGTTTTCCATCAAATAATTCATTGCATCCTCTAAGGACTTGAAGTTCATGATGTCGCCAACAACGAACCATAACTTATTTTCATCCTTCAAATTAATTTCTTCGTCTGTCTTAAACTGAAAATCAAATTCAAGATCTGTATCTCCCGAGGAGGAGAGTAAATTTAGGCACAGTTTTCTCTTAGGAAAAGCAGACGGGTTATCCCATCGCTTTTTAGAGAGCTTATACGCATAAGACCCTTTCAGGCCAATATACAGAGATGTCAGTCGCTGCTGCCCATCAAGAATTGCGGTAATTGCATCCTCGCCACTGACATTAGCTTTGGGGTTATTTGTACTGTCACGCTCATGATAATCACGAATAAATTCATAAAACTGGTAGTTTTTTTGATTTCTTTTTTCAACTTTCCAAAATAAAAATGAACTAATCGGATAGCCTCGCATCAAAGAGTCAAACAGCTTTTCTATTTGTTCAGCGCTCCATACGAATTCCCTTTGAATTGCTGGCAACAAGTATTCTTTTCTATGGATATGTTCGACCGCATCTTTAATTGTGATTGGTAATCCAAATGGCATGTCGCTTATCTCCGAATCTATTAAAAAAGCCCCGAAACGTAGTGTTTACGGGGCTTTTAGGGTATTTGCAGATTTCCTAGAGACTTCTACAAACAACGTTTTGGCGGAAACGGAGGGATTCGAACCCTCGATGAGGCTCTACACCCCATACTCCCTTAGCAGGGGAGCACCTTCGGCCACTCGGTCACGTTTCCAGCGCTGCCTATTATGCCTCAGTTCAGGCGCTAGGCTGGTCCAAATCAAAAGCTTTATGCAAGGCGCGCACGGCGAGCTCCATGTATTTCTCGTCGATCACGACCGAGGTCTTGATTTCAGAGGTCGAGATCATCTGAATGTTGATGCCCTCTTCGCTCAACGAGCGGAACATCTTGCTCGCCACGCCCACGTGGCTGCGCATGCCGATGCCCACGATGGAGACTTTGCAAATCTTGGTGTCGCCTTGCACATCGGTGGCACCCAGGGTGGGCAACACTTTTTCTTTCAACAAATCGGTGGTGCGCGCATAGTCGTTGCGGTGCACGGTGAAGCTGAAATCAGTTTTGCCATCCTTGCTGATGTTTTGGATGATCATGTCCACTTCAATATTGGCTTCGGCCACAGCGCCCAAGATTTGATAGGCAATGCCTGGCTTGTCGGGCACGCCGACCACAGAAATTTTGGCTTCATCGCGATTGAAAGCGATGCCTGACACGATGGCTTGTTCCATTTTTTCGTCTTCCTCAAAGGTAATCAACGTGCCTGACTTGGCTTCTTCGTTGATGTCAATATCCCACGCGGTGAAGCTGGACAACACGCGCAGCGGCACCTTGTATTTACCGGCAAATTCGACCGAGCGAATTTGCAGCACTTTGCTGCCCAAAGAAGCCATTTCCAGCATCTCTTCAAAGCAGAGTGTTTCTAAGCGGCGCGCTTCGGGCACCACACGTGGGTCGGTGGTGTACACGCCATCCACGTCGGTGTAAATCAAGCACTCTTTGGCTTTCAAGGCTGCCGCCACGGCCACAGCCGAGGTGTCTGAACCGCCACGACCCAAGGTGGTGATGTTGTCTTGCTCGTCTTTGCCTTGGAAGCCGGTGATGATGACCACTTTGCCCGCATCCAAATCGGCGCGCACACGCACGTCATCAATCGACTCAATGCGAGCTTTGGTGTAAGCGTTGTTAGTGCGAATCGGCACTTGCCAACCGGCATAACTCACAGAGGGCTGGCCTTCGGCCTGCAGGGCAATGGCCAGCAAAGCGGACGACGCCTGCTCGCCCGTGGCGGCCAGCATGTCAAGCTCGCGGTTGTAGGCGGAGTCGGCTTTGGAAGGCGCAAGCTCTTTGGCCAGACCCAACAAACGGTTGGTCTCGCCGCTCATGGCAGAGGGCACAACCACCATTTGGTGGCCTGCACGGGCCCATTTAGCCACGCGCTTGGCGACATTGCGAATGCGCTCTGTCGAGCCCATTGAGGTGCCGCCGTATTTATGAACGATCAGTGACATTGAGATGAAATGAAGGTGGAACGACTGTAAAACCTAGGGATTGTAGCAACGCAGCAACGCCCCATCGCGGCGCACAAAGCCCCGCCCCACCTTGATGTCGATGTGGTGGCCACGTGTGGTGCAGGCTTTGATTTGCACCAGCAAGGCCTGCATCTGCGCGGCGCTAGCTTGCATGCGTTCGATGTCCAGCCAGTGGCGCAGCACATTGGTTTGTCGCGCAGGGCTGAGCTGCTGCAAAGCCTGAATCGCTGGTGGATGCCCCACGATGCGCAGGTCTTGCTCGGCCATTTCTTGCAGCAAGGTTTGAGCTTGTGCAGCATGCGAGGCACTGCGCGCAAAGGTCTGCCGAAACGAAGGGAAGGCTTTTTCCAGCACGGGCAGCAGTTCGGCACGAATGCGGTTGCGGATGTAACGGGTGTCTGTGTTGCTGGGGTCTTCGACCCACGTTTGTCCTGTGCTCACCAAAGCATGGCGTAACGTCTGCCCTGGTACCGTCAACCAAGGGCGGTGGTAGGTCACGCCCAAACGCTGAGCCACTGGGGGCATGCTGGCTAAGCCAGGCAAGCCGGCACCACGCGAGAGTGCCAGCAGCAAGGTTTCCACCTGGTCATCGGCATGCTGGGCCAGCACCACATCGTGGATTGCACCGTCCCAGTGGTGCGCCAAGGCATCGGCCAAGGCACGGTAGCGTGCTTGGCGTGCCGCGTCTTCGGGGCTTTCGCCTGCGGCGTGTGCGGCATTCACACGTTGCACGACCAGCGGTACGTTGAATTGTTCACACAAAGCGACGCAATGTGCTTCAAAGCCATCTGCCGCAGCTTGCAAACCGTGGTGCACGTGAACAGCGTGCACGCAGCCTGGCCAGCGCGTGGCGCAGGCGATCAACAGTGCGGTGGAGTCGGCCCCGCCGCTGAGTGCCACAGCGAACGCGGGCAAGTGCTGGAGCGCGTCCAGCGAGGGGAAATCAGCGGGCTTCGGCTTTGGTGTCGCTGAAACGGCCATAGCTTTGCAGACGGTCGTAGCGCTTGTCGAGCAATTCTTTGATCTTCAAGTCGGTCACTTGGCGCCACGCATCGTTCAAACCGCGTTTGAGTTGAGCGGCCATTTGCTTGGGGTCGCGGTGTGCGCCACCCACGGGCTCGTTGACGATTTTGTCGATCAAGCCCAAGGCTTTCAAACGATGGGCGGTGATGCCCAGGGCTTCTGCCGCGTCTTCGGCTCGGTCCGAGGTTTTCCACAAAATCGAGGCACAGCCTTCAGGGCTGATCACCGAGTACACCGAGTACTGCAGCATCAACACTTGGTCGGCCACGCTGATGGCCAAAGCACCGCCCGAACCACCTTCACCAATGATGGTGGTGATGATGGGCACTTCGAGTTGGGCCATTTCAAAAATATTGCGGCCAATCGCTTCGGACTGGCTGCGCTCTTCGGCGTCGATGCCAGGGTAAGCGCCAGGTGTATCCACAAAGGTGAACACGGGCAGCTTGAATTTCTCGGCGGTCTTCATCAAACGCAAAGCTTTGCGGTAGCCCTCGGGACGGCTCATGCCAAAGTTGCGCGCTGCGCGCTCTTTGGTGTCGCGGCCTTTTTGATGGCCCAGCACCATGCAGGCATTGCCATTGAAGCGGGCCAAGCCGCCCACAATGCTCAGGTCGTCCGCAAAGTGGCGGTCGCCGTGCAACTCCACAAAGTCAGTGAAGATGTCGTTGATGTAGTCCAGCGTGTAGGGACGCTCGGCATGACGGGCAATCTTGGTAATCTGCCACGGTGTGAGGTTGCTGTAAATGTCCTTGGTCAGCTGCATGCTTTTCTTGCTGAGCTGGTCAATCTCCTCCGAGATGTCGACCGCCGATTCGCTTTGCACATAGCGCAGCTCATCGATCTTGCCTTCGAGTTCGGCAATCGGTTGTTCAAAGTCGAGGAAAGTTTTCTTAGCCAAATTCATTACTCCTTAGCGGCTCAGTATTCCACTGGCAGCGGATCTAGCGAGCGCCAAATATACCAAGTGGCGACACTGCAATAGGGGGCCCACGCCGCAGCCACCTCTCGGGCCTCGCTGCGACTGACGGATTCGCCCGAAAAATAGTTGTGGCTGATGCCATTGATCAAGCCCACATCGTCCAGCGGCAACACATTGGGCCGCATGAGGTGAAAAATCAAAAACATCTCGGCCGTCCAACGGCCAATGCCACGGATCGCCACCAACTCGTCGATGATGGCTTCGTCGTCCATTTCGGACCACTTTTTCACATGCAAGGCACCATTGTCAAAGTGCAGTGCCAAGTCCACCAGGTACTCCACTTTGCGGGCTGACAAACCGGCGGCGCGCATGTCGTCCACCTTGAGTTTCAAGACGTTGGTGGGGGTGATCTTGCGGGGCAACAGCGCAAAGCGGTCCCACACGGTTTGCGCCGCTTTGACCGAGATTTGCTGACCCACAATGCTGCGCGCCAGGGTGACAAACGCATCGCCACGCGATTGCAGCGAGGCGTCACCAAATTGCGGAATCAGGCGCTTCATCACCCGGTCTTTTTTGACCAGGTGCTTGCACGCCTCCGCCCAGTACTCGGGCGTGGCAATGGTGATTTTGTCTGTGCTGACCATGGCTTAGCCACGCTCCCAGGTCGTGCCTGTGGGTGAGTCTTTCAGCACAATGCCCTGCCCCGCCAGTTCTTGGCGAATGCGATCGGCCTCGGCAAAGTTCTTGGCAGCTTTGGCGGCTGCACGGGCGGCGATCTGGGCTTGAATGGCGCCTTCATCCACACCGGCGCCCGCTTGAGCAAAGGCTTGGGGATCGTCTTGCAACAAACCCAACACGCCACCCAAGGCTTTGAGCAAGCCAGCGGTGTACGCCGAGTGGGTACGGTTGACTTCGCTGGCCAGTTCAAACAACACAGCCACGGCTTCGGGCGTGCCAAAGTCTTCGTCCATCGCGGCTTTGAAGCGCGCGGCGTGGGGTTCGGTCCAATCGATCGTCACGTCATCAGGCGTCACGGTACCCAGCGCGGTGTAGAGGCGCTTCAAGGCGCCACGGGCGTCATTCAAATGCACATCGCTGTAATTGAGCTGGCTGCGGTAGTGGCTACGCACCACAAAGAAACGCACGGTTTCGGCGTCAAATTCTTTGAGCACATCGCGGATGGTGAAAAAGTTGCCCAAGCTTTTGGACATTTTTTCGTTGTCCACATTGATGAAACCGTTGTGCATCCACACGCTGGCCATCTTTTGCCCGTTGGCGCCTTCGCTCTGGGCGATTTCGTTTTCGTGGTGGGGGAACTGCAAATCGGCGCCACCGCCGTGGATGTCAAAGCTTTGGCCCAGCATCTCGCAGCTCATGGCCGAGCACTCGATGTGCCAGCCGGGACGACCGGCACCGAAAGAGCTGGCCCATTTGACCTCGTCGGGCTCGCTCTCTTTGGCCGATTTCCACAGCACAAAGTCCAGTGGGTCTTGTTTGCCATCGTCCACCGCCACGCGTTCGCCGGCTTGCAGTTCGTCCAGCGATTTGCCAGACAACTTGCCATAACCTGGGAACTTGCGCACAGCGTAATTCACATCGCCATTGCTGGCTTGGTAGGCCAAGCCTTTGGCTTGCAAGGTGCCAATCATTGAGAGCATTTGCGGCACGTAATCCATCGCACGGGGCTCGTGCGTGGGGCGCTCGATGCCCAAAGCGTCGGCGTCTTGGTGCAGGGCATCAATCATGCGGTCTGTCAAGCCGCGCACGGTTTCGCCGTTTTCCAGCGAGCGTTTGATGATCTTGTCGTCAATGTCGGTGATGTTGCGCACGTAGGTCACGCGGTAGCCACTGGCCTTGAGCCAGCGCTGCACCACGTCGAACGCCACCATGGAACGCGCATGGCCCAAATGGCAGAGGTCGTACACGGTCATGCCGCACACATACATGCGGACATGGCCAGGTTCGAGCGGCGAAAAATTCTCCAGCGCACGCGTGAGCGTGTTGTGAATGCGAAGCGTCATGAGTGAATCGTCAAAGACCGCAGTCAAGGGTCGGGTGTGGTGCAACATGGGGGCGTTAATGAACACACCCCTGTTTTACAATGGGCTCCAGTATACAAAGCACATGAAAAACCCTGTTGCACTTTTCTGCCATGCGCATTTGACGCATTGTTTGCGGCGCTGGTCCAGCGCTGCAGCCGTGGGCTTGGCGCTGGTCACCGGCCTCCCCCCTGCTGCGGCCCAAACCGGCGTGGTGCAAGAGTGGCAGCCCCCTCAGTCCCTGCAGCGCATCATCCAAACAGACCCGCACGAAGAGGTGCGCAAACTGTTGCGCCAAGGCAAGTATGCGCAGGCGCAAGCCTTGGTGAACAAAGGGCTGGCCACCAACCCCCGTGATCCACAAATGCGTTTTTGGCAAGGCTTCATCTTCGAACAACTGGGCCAAGCAGCACAGGCACAAGCTATTTATTTGGCATTGACCCAAGATTACCCAGAGCTGGCCGAGCCCCACAACAACCTGGGCGTGCTCTACGCCGCACAAGGCGATTACGCCAAGGCCAAAGAAGCCATCGACGCGGCGCTGCGCGCCAACCCCCGCTATGCCGAAGCCCAAGAAAACTTGGGCGACGTATTGGTGCAACTGGCCCGTCAGGCCTATGAACAGGCCTTGGCCATCAACCCCAAGCAATCCGCCTTGGCGCAAAAAATTGAGCACCTCCAACCCAACCCTTCACGCGCTTCTACACAACCATGACCACACACATCACACGCCGCGTGCTTTGCGCGTTGGGCCTTTCATTCTTGGCTTTCACCACACAGCAGGCAGTGGCACAAACAGCACCTCAAGTGAAGTTCGTCACCAACCAGGGTGAGTTCGTGGTTGAGGTCTATCCTGACAAAGCCCCCAAAACCGTCGACAACTTTTTGCAGTACGTGCGTGACAAACACTACGACGGCACCATTTTTCACCGCGTCATCGGCAACTTCATGATCCAAGGCGGCGGCTACGACCAACGCTACATCGAGCGTCGCACACGCGCGCCCGTGGAGCACGAAGGCCGCGAAGCCTTGGCCAAGGGCGGTCCCCGCAACACCGTGGGCACGCTGGCCATGGCGCGCACCAATGCGCCCCACTCTGCCACTTCGCAGTTTTTCATCAACGTGGTGGACAACGGTTTCCTTGACCCCACACCGCAACAACCCGGCTACACCGTGTTTGGCAAAGTGGTCTCGGGCATGGACGTGGTCAACAAAATCAGGGCCATCCCCACCGGATTTGGCGGCCCCTTCCCTTCGGATGTGCCACGCACACCGGTGGTCATTCAATCGGCCAGCGTGTTGTAACGCCTGGCCTCTCGCTTACTTCATCAAGGAAAAAACATGAGCAACCCACAAGTCGAACTGCACATCTTGGACCACGGCGTCATCACCATTGAGCTGGACGCTGAAAAAGCCCCCAAGTGCACCGAAAACTTTCTGCACTATGTGAACAAAGGCCATTACGACAAAACCATTTTTCACCGTGTCATCCCCGGCTTCATGGTCCAAGGCGGTGGTTTTGAGCCTGGCATGACGCAAAAAGAGTGCGATGCCCCGATTGAAAACGAAGCCAACAACGGCCTCAAAAACAACCATTACACACTGGCCATGGCCCGCACGTCAGACCCTCACTCGGCCACGGCACAGTTCTTCATCAACGTGGCGGACAACGACTTTTTGAACCACAAAGCACCCAGCATGCAAGGTTGGGGCTATGCCGTGTTTGGCAAAGTGGTGAGCGGCAATGACGTGGTCGACAAAATCGCAGCCGTCAAAACTGGCCGCAAAGGCTTTCACGATGACGTGCCCAAAGAAGACGTGGTGATTGAGAAAGCCGTCGCGCTTTAAGCCCCCATGTCCTACCCGCCCACCGCGCTGAGCCTGCCCCTTCCCTGTGTGCAAGGCTCGCCCGATTGGCAGCGGGTGGACTTCATCTCGGACGTGCACCTGGAGGAACGCGAGGCCTCGACCTTTGACGCCTGGGTGCACTACATGGACCACACCCCTGCCGATGCGTTGTTCATCTTGGGGGATTTGTTTGAGGTCTGGATCGGTGACGACACCACCGATAAGTTTGCCGCCCAATGCACCGCCGTGTTGCAACGCACAGTGCAGCGCCTGCCGGTGTATTTCATGTGCGGCAACCGCGACTTTTTGGTCGGCACTGGCTTGCTTCGAACCACCGGCATGCACGGCTTGTCAGACCCTTGTGTGCTTGCGCTCGGTGAGCAACGCCTGCTGCTGAGCCATGGCGACAGCCTGTGCTTGGACGATGTGGACTACATGACCTTTCGCGCCGAGGTGCGCCAGCCCGCTTGGCAACAGGCGTTCCTGGCCCGCCCCTTGAGCGAACGCCAGGCCGTGGCACGCGCACTGCGCACCCAAAGCGAAACCCGCAAACACAGCCACACCGATTACGCCGATGTGGATGCCCATGCCGCACGCACTTGGCTACATGCGGCCCAATGCCAGACCCTGATTCACGGTCACACCCATCGGCCTGCCCAACATGACTTAGGGGAACACCTTCAACGCTGGGTGTTGAGCGATTGGCACGCCAACACCATGCCTGCGCGCCTGGAGGTGCTGAGTTGGCTGCAGCATGAAGTGCACAGTGCAACACAAGGGCTGCGACGCTGGCCCTTGCACCAAGCGCTCGCGCCATAAGCGCGTATCTTCAGCTCGAAACCCGGCAAAAAAAACGGCGCATGACTGCGCCGCTTTTTTTCGTTCAATGCGTGTCAGCGCTTGAGCAACACCTTCAGCGCCGCTTGCAAGCGACGCGAAGCAGCTTCGTCGTACGTACCGCCCAACACCTGGGCCGCATCTGTCGCCCATGTCATTTGAGGCGATGGGTCGTTGCGGCGCGTCAGCAATTGCAATTGCAGGGCGCGGCGCGCGTCCATCTGTGCGGCTGGCGTGGGCAGCTCGGCCGCCACTTCCAAGCGCAACAACGGCGTGACTGTGTCACCCTTGGGCGCTGCTGCCAAGGCTTGCGCCCACTGGGTGCGTTGTGCTGGGCTGAGTTTGTTGCCAATGGCTTGTGCGGCTGGCAATTGCGCGGCATCGCGCTTTTCCCAGGCGTGCATCAGCTGGGTCAACACTTCGCCGTGGGCTTGTGCCGCCAAGCGACGCAAGGCGTCTTGCGCCGATTCCAGGGCATGACGTTGGGCACGGAATGCGGCATCTCCCAAACGGGGGCCGCGTGGAGCAAATCCTTCACGACCACCATCACGCCCGCCATCTCGCGAAGGTTTTCCGTCGCGGCCAAATCCTGGCTTGTCGCCGAACTTGCCACCGGGTTTGCCATCGCGGCCACGGGGACCGGCAGATGCCACTTCGGTGCGTTTTTGCCCTGGACGGTCATCGCCACGCACGGCCACCACAGGACGTGGTGCGGCTTTGGGTTTGGCAGGGGCGGCTTCAGCCGCCGGCTCTTGCGATGGCGCGGCATCGCTCGACGCATCGGCAGCCACTTCTTGAGACACAACATCCGTTGCAGCATCAGCCACAGGGGTGTCAGCAGCCTCAGCCTGTGCAGCGGCCTCAGGCGCTTGCGCTGCGGGAGCAGCGGCGGTCTCAGCAGATGCAGGCGCAGGAGCCGCGCTGGCCACCACCTCACCGCGAGAGACTTGCTCCAAAGCCTGCATGGCGGCGCGAATTTGGCTGATGTCGCCTTTGGCCGTGGCCGATTCGAGGGCTTTGGCTGCCTCCAATACGGCTTTGTCGTGCGGCGTCAACGCAGTTTGTGCGTGTTCGCGGGTCGAGGATTTGCGGGCAAACGCTTCGTCAATCGGTTGACGGAAGGCATCCCACAGTTTTTGTTCTTGCTTGCGATCGAGCACCACGGTGTGTGCTTCTTCTTGCCAACGTTGTTGCAGAGCTTTGACCGCATCAATGCGCAAGGTGGGCGCAGCGCCCAGAGCTTGGGCTTCGGCAATCAGCGCTTGACGGCGCGCCAAGCTGGCTTTTTGCACCACTTCCAAGGGTTCATGCGCTGCGTGGATGGCAGCCTTCCACACGGGTTGCAACTCGGCAAACATTTTTTCGCTCAAGTGACCGCTGTCGCGCCAACGTTGGGCGAACTGGTGCAATTGACGGGCCACGGCTTTCCAGTCAGGGCCATTGGCATGTTCCACCGTCCATGCTTTGACTTCTTCGATCAAAGCCACACGCTGGGCTTTGTGCGCAGCGGTTTGAGCACGCGCCTCCTTAAGCCACACATCCACCACCTCGTGAGCACGGTTGCAGGCCGCGTCAAAGCGTTTCCACAAGGCCGGGTTGGGCGCCGCTTCTTTGTCGATTTTTTTCCATTGCTCGCGCAAATTGCGCAAGGCTTCTTGCAGCTTGCGGCCGCCCATGGCAGGTACGCGGGCGGGCTCAGCCGCTTGAGTCTTGTCTGCGGCTGGGGCATGCACCGCTTCAGGCGCTGGAACTGCGGCTTGGTCGGTGACAGCAGCTGCCGCTTCAGGCGTTGCTTCGGCAGCGGCTGGCTGAACTTGCGACTCAGGCGCATCAACCATTGCATCAACCGAGGCTTGCGCTATGGCGGCATCCGGCTGGGCAGCAGGTGCTTGACGCGCCACTTTGGCAACTGGCGCTGGTTTGAACAAAGCCTCGGCCTGCATGGCCAGCTCTAGGCGTTTTTGGTCGACCACCGCTTTGTCCGCGCTGGGCTTGACTTTGCGGGTCGCATCCAATCCGGCTGCGGCAGCAGGTTTGGCGGGCGCGGCAGCTTGGGGCAGCACCTCACCACGCGCGACGCGCAACTGATCAGCCCATGCAGGGACGGCGGGCAGTGGCGCGGCCGCGTCTGCGGCAGCAGCTTGCGTCAAGGTCAGAGCTTCGCCAAAGGCGGTCCACACGGCTTGCACCTGTTGGGTGCTGGTTTGCAGCGCCGGGGCGAACTTGGCATCCACGCTGGGCCATTGCGCATCGTTGGACAAGGCTTGCGCTTGCGCCACCCAGCGGTCCAAATCAGCTTGCAAGGCATCACGTTGGGCCAAGGCGTCTTGCCAGGGCTTGGTCGACAGCACCTCGATGCGCTGCGCCAGCAACACAGCGGCTTCGCGTTGCACCTGGGTTTGGTGCTGTAAATCTTCAATCGCTTTGACACGTTCGGCCAACGCGTTTTTCAAACTCGCCAGAGGCTCGCGTGACAAGGGCGCACCCGCCTTGGCCGCATCGCGCTGCCAGCCCATGGCATCGGCCAAATTGATGTGTGGCGCATCGCGCAGCACCTCGCCTTTGGCGGCCCACTCGTGCACCAGCACGTCTTGCTCTTTGGCGCGACGCAGCTCGTCGAGCTTTTCGCGCAAGACCTTGGCGGCGCCTTTGTCGCGGGTGTTCATTTCACGGAAAACGTCTTCCAGCTGTGCCAAAGTGGGCTGGCCAGACAGCCATTCACGCAAGCGTGCGGCGCGATCGCCCGAGTTGGCAGCAGTGAATGCACCGCCGGTTAAAGCGTCGAGTGCGGGAAGGTCAAGATGTTTGGAAGAAGAATCAGTCACAGTCAAGCTCATAGCAAATTTGCAGTGATTGTCGCCGAGGCTTTAAAATTTCTCACTACTTCTTATTTATAAATTTATTCATATGCCCGTGTTCGCTCAATTCAAGCTAGGAATGCGAACCTTTGCCGCAGATGTGGCACAGGGCTTTTTTGCCATCACGCACAATGGCATGGCGCTGTTGGGCCTGTCCTTGTTTTTCTGTGTGGTCGCGCTGACGGTACGCCCTGACTTGCGCGTGGTCACCGAAGCCAAGCTGATCAGCTGGCTGCAAGACCGCCAGTACGACGCCACCGGCATTGAATCCGACGTCGATGCCGTCGACCGCGCCACCGCCACCGACCCCCGTGATTTGCCCAAGCAACAAGCGAACTTGGCCTATTGGCTCAGCCGCAAATACCGCGTTGCACCCGAACCCGTGAGCGCTTTGGTCAGCGAAGCCTACGACTTAGGGCCACGCAATGACATGGAACCCACCTTGATTTTGGCCGTGATGGCGGTCGAATCGGGCTTCAACCCCTTCGCTCAAAGCGCGGTGGGGGCCCAAGGTTTGATGCAAGTCATGACCAAGGTTCACGTGGACAAGTACCAAAGCTTTGGTGGCGCCATGGCCGCGTTTGATCCGGTGGCCAATTTGCGCGTGGGCGTCAATGTGCTCAAAGAATGCATCACCCGCGCAGGCAGCGTCGAAGGGGGCCTCAAGCTCTATGTCGGCGCCGGCAACGCCAAAGACGACAGCGGCTACGCCGCCAAGGTAGCCGCTGAACACAGCCGCTTGCAGCAAGTGGCCAAGGGCGTCAAAGTGCCCACCACCCCGCCACCGGCCACTGCCGCCGAAGCCGCCACCGCACGCTTGGAGAGCTTGTGGGAAAAAGCCCAGCGCTTGACCCCCTTTGGCCGTCCCGAAGAGGAACCACGGTAAACTCAGACCCGTGCGCAACTGGCGATAGGCGTGCAGGCTTGGGTCTGTACCGCTGACGTGGATGTATGACCACTGGGAAGCGCGCAGCCTCTACTTTCAGAGGTGTTTTGCCGTTCGCCTGGGCAGCCCTGCCGCTAACCTCTGAGTTATAGCCGGGACACCACCTTTTTCTAGGACTGCCAGTATGTACAACCGCAACATCACGATCGAACAGACCGATCCCGAACTCTGGGCCGCCATTCAGGCTGAAAACGCCCGCCAAGAGCACCACATTGAGCTGATCGCCAGCGAAAACTACGCCTCCCCCGCCGTCATGCAAGCCCAAGGCTCGCAACTGACCAACAAATACGCCGAAGGCTACCCCGGCAAGCGCTACTACGGTGGCTGCGAAAACGTGGACGTGGCTGAGCAACTGGCCATCGACCGCATCAAAACCATCTTTGGCGCAGACGCTGCCAACGTGCAACCCCATTGCGGCGCATCGGCCAACGAAGCCGTGTTCCTCGCCTTCTTGAAGCCTGGCGACACCATCATGGGCATGAGCTTGGCCGAAGGCGGTCACTTGACCCACGGCATGGCCCTGAACATGTCGGGCAAGTGGTTCAACGTCGTGTCTTACGGTTTGGACAGCAAAGAGGCCATCGACTACGACGCGATGGAAGCCAAAGCCCGCGAACACAAACCCAAGCTCATCGTGGCCGGCGCCTCGGCCTACAGCCTGCACATCGATTGGGCACGCTTTGCCAAAATCGCCAAAGAAGTCGGCGCCATCTTCATGGTCGACATGGCCCACTACGCAGGTTTGATTGCTGCCGGCCAATACCCCAACCCTGTGCCTCACGCCGATGTGGTGACCTCCACCACCCACAAGAGCTTGCGCGGCCCACGCGGCGGCATCATCTTGATGAAGGCCGAGCACGAAAAGGCCATCAACAGCGCCATCTTCCCCGGCCTGCAAGGCGGCCCGCTGATGCACGTGATCGCCGCCAAGGCCGTGGCATTCAAAGAAGCCATGCAGCCTGATTTCAAAGACTACCAAGCCCAAGTGGTGAAAAACGCCAAGATCGTCGCTGAAACACTCACTGCCCGCGGCCTGCGCATTGTGAGCGGCGGAACACAAAGCCACGTGATGCTGGTGGACCTGCGTTCGAAGAAGATCACCGGCAAAGAAGCTGAAGCGGCTTTGGGCGCTGCGCACATGACGATCAACAAGAACGCCATCCCCAACGACCCAGAGAAACCCTTCGTCACCAGCGGCGTGCGCATTGGCACACCTGCCATGACAACACGCGGTTTCAAAGACGAAGAAGCCCGCATCACGGCCAACTTGATTGCTGATGTGTTGGACAACCCGCACGATGAAGCCAACATTGCGGCGGTGCGTGCCAAGGTGCATGCGCTGACTGCTAAGTTCCCGGTTTACAAGTAACTTTTCCTCAATCCCCGTCCTGTGTGTCGGGGGTTTTGTTTTTGCGACTGCTTTGGTTTTTGTCGCGCTAAGTTGTTGTGTTTCGAGGGGATTTTCTCCGGAGATGGCACAGAGTTGGGGTACGGCGGGTTCTTCATACTGCGCCAGAAATCATCACCCGCCGTACCCCAACCCCGCGCTGTTTGAGGTTAGAAATGGTTCGCTCGTTGCTTTGCAACTTTGCAGCCCTTTCATTTCGACTGAAGTGTGCGAGCGAAGCAAAGCACAGACGCAGACTGAGGGTGTTTGGTATTGGCCGCTGACGATTTCTGGTACCCCAGTATGAGGAAGCGGCCAATACCAAATGCCCTCAGCGAGCCCAGCAAAAAAAGAAGCACACAAAAGCACCGCATACAAAAAAGCAAAAGAGAGCACAAAAAATGAAATGTCCCTTCTGCGGTCACCTAGAAACCCAAGTCGTCGAAACTCGCATGTCCGAAGACGGCGACTCCATCCGTCGCCGTCGCCAATGCGGGGCCTGTGAAAAACGCTACACCACCTACGAACGCGCGGATGTGAGCTTTCCCAACATCGTCAAAAAAGACGGCCGTCGCATCGAATACAAACGCGAAAAGCTTTTAGAGTCCATGGGCTTGGCGTTGCGCAAACGCCCAGTCAGCACCGAACAGGTGGACAACGCGATTGAGCGCATCGAAGAAAAACTCATGTCCTTGGGCCAACGCGAAGTGCCCTCCACCCGCATTGGTGAGCTGGTGATGCGTGAACTCAAAAAGCTCGACAAAGTCGCCTACATCCGCTTTGCCAGCGTGTACCGCAGCTTTGAAGACATTGACGACTTCAAGAGCTTGGTGGACGAAGTTCGCAAGTAGTTTTCGAGTTTCGGCAAAACGCCGAAAGCACGCGCCAACCTAGCATTTGCAGCATGCAAGCGCTAGGTTTTTTTACTCCTCACTCACGCTCATCACAAGGCTTCACACTGGTTGAACTCTTGGTCTGCGTGGGCCTACTCAGCGTCTTATTGGCCCTGGCAATTCCCAACTGGCAGCGGACACAAGAGCGCAGTCGCGTTGAGGTAGCTCGCGATCAACTGATGAACGACCTGCAAAGCGCACGCATGCGCGCACTGCAACGCGGAGAAGATGTGCAAATTGTGCGCTTGCGCGATTGCACATGGAGCAGCGCGGCCGACAACGACTGGAGCTGCGGTTGGCAACTGGTGACCAAAACCACCCAAACCGTGTTGCAGACCTCGCAGGTGCAAGCCGCACTACAGATCACATTCAGCAAATCCACGCCCCTCACCCTCAATGCCCGCGGTGACTTGGGCACGGTGGGCGATCGGTGGGTCATCAAGTCACGGCTCAACGCCTCACCCAGCATCGCCAGCGTGGTGTGCGTGAACAGTGCCAGTCGTTTGCGCTGGCAAACAGGTGAGTCATGCAGCTGAACCACCCACCACGCGGTGTGGCTTTGATGGAAGCGCTGATGGCCTTGTTGGTGCTAACCTTCGGCGTCTTGGGTTTGTTGTGGTTGCATCAGCAGGCCCTGGCACAGCAACGCCAGCAGCTCATGCGTTCCGTGGCCATGGGCATCGCCGATGACTTGGCTGAACGCATGCAGCTGAATGCCCCACAGCGTGCGATGTACGCCAAAACATGGGGCGCCCTCACAAGCACCACCACGACAGACTGCAGTGCCCGTGCTTGCACACGCACCGAACTCGCAGCCTGGGACATGCAGCAGTTGCAATATGCACTGCAAACACAACTCCCAGCAGGTGATGCCGCCGTGTTTGCTTTGGCGGGCAGCACCGGTGGATGGGGCATCGTGATCGCCTGGAAGGATGCCCTTGAAAGCTACCGCACCGACACGGCCTCTGGCACACCGCCTTGCCCCGCTGGCATGAGTTGCTGGCGTTTGTTCTTGAGGCCAGACCGATGAACCGCGCCATCCACCCAACCCTTGCACAACACGGCTACACCTTGCCGGAGTTGCTGATCGGTCTAACACTGGGTCTGCTTGTCATCGCAGCAGCCACCGCCAGCTATGCCACCAGCGCACACACCTGGCGTGCCATGGCCGCTGCCGACGCGGTGCACGCCAACGCACGTGTGGCCTTGCGCAACATCCGTGAACAGACACTGATGGCAGGGGCCGTCTATCTCTTACCCAGCAGCAACACAGACCACTTCAGCGTCGAGGTATCGCCTAGCGAAGACGTAGGCCAAGCTGCAGTGGCCGGCGTCAATGGCAGCAAATATGTGGAAAGCCTCACCCTAGGCCATTGGCATGCACTGGACGCCGCGGACTGCCAGGGCAACACCCACAGCAGCCACTCCAGCGTGCGCAACGACTACAAACTCAACACCAACAAAGAGTTGAGCTGCAAAGACCTCAACCTCGTTGGCAGCACCTACCAAGCCTTGGCCGAAGGCGTAGAAGACTTTCAGTTGCGCTACGCCCAAGCGAACCCGAACGCACAAACCATTCAATGGAAAACAGCAGATCAAGTGAGCGACATGGCACAGGTATTGGCCATTGAGGTGTGTGTGCGGGTGGCCAGCGTTGCTGCGGTGCATAACACTCAGTCCAACGCCAGTGAAGCGGGTTGCCTAGGCGAGGCACTGCCTGTTGATGGCCGCATGCGGCGCGTCTTCAAACGCGTCATCGCACTACGTAACCGAGTAGGAGTCATGCCGTGAAGCACCACACACAGGGTCTGTCTCTCCCCACAGTGCTGGTCATGCTCGCACTCACCAGCATGGCCGCGTTGTTGGCTTGGCGTAACGTGTGGGTCAACGCTCAATTACTCAACGCCGAAGCCGACCTGCTCCGTACCCAGCACAAAGCCCAGGCCGTGCTGCCGGTGGCACTCGCAGACATTGTCGGCAACGCCAGCAGCAGCTATGCAGCGGCTAATTTGCGCCACACAGCAGGCGATGCCACACAGACCCACGCGTTCTTCCCCAACACACTCAGCGACTACGACTTGCTGCGCCAACGCCTGAAGGCCAGCGGCACACCATGCAGTGCAGGCATTTGTGCACCCAACACGCTGAATGCCAATGCCGCCCAAGCCAGCTACTGGAAAACACAAACTGCCACCGCCCTGGCCGTGGGCACAGCCGACAGCCCTGATGGCAGCAACACCGCTTGGTATTGGGTGGAAGTCTTTCCTCGCGCCAATACCACCAGCTCCAGCGCAAGCTTTGTGTATCGCATCACGGCGCTGACCACGGGCGTCATGCCTGGCAGCAGCACCGTCTTGCAAGCCATTTGGACACGCGACAACAACACCTCACCCACAGGCCAATGGCGCAGCTGGCATGTGCTGCATGACTGAACACACCATGTCACACCCACGCGCATCACGAGGCTTCACCTTGATCGAACTGCTCATCGCTCTGGCCTGCGTGGCTTTGCTGGCCAGCTTGGCATGGCCCAGCTACCAAGACTTGATCTTGCGCAGCCAACGTGCCCAAGCACGCGCGGCCTTGCTGCAAGCTGCGCACTGGATGGAACGCGCGGCCAGCGCCAACGGCAGCTATCCCTCCGCAACCGATGTGCCCGCCAGCGTGCTGCAAATCGAGGGGCAACGCTACAAGATGAGCGTGGTCAGCAGCGCGCAAAGCTACACCCTGAGTGCCGTGCCGCAAGGCCCGCAAGTGACAGATATTTGCGGCACCCTCACTCTGAACCACCTGGGCGTTCGCGGCGTGCAGGGGGCGAGCCAAACGGCGGCGCAGTGCTGGGGGCGATAGCGCCGAAACACAACACTTCTGTTATTATGAATTCCAAACAGCTCAAGAAATGGTTAGCGCAACAAGGCGCAACGTTTCAGCCCGGAAAAGGCTCTCACCTCAAAGTGTTTCTCAATGGCAAACAGTCCACTCTTCCGATGCACGGGACCACTGAATTGGGCAAAGGTCTGGAAGCAGCCATCAAACGACAACTTGGCTTGAAGTAAAGGAATGACATATGTTTGATTACCCCGTGACACTCACCCCTGACAACGGAACTGTCTTAGTCACGTTTGTCGATGTGCCTGAAGCCATCACCTTTGGTCGCGACAAAGAAGAAGCCTTGCTGAACGCTGTGGACGCACTGGAAACCGGCTTGTCTTTTTATGTCGATGCGCGCAAGCCTTTACCGACTCCGAGCCAACCGAGCAGCCGACAAAAAACCGTGCGCCCCTCTGCACTTGAATGCGCCAAATTGGGGGTGTACCAAGCCATGACCGAACAGGGCATTAAAAAGGCTGAACTCGCCAGACGACTGGGTTGGCATATGCCGCAGGTGGACCGCCTGTTTGACTTGCGTCACGCGTCCAAGCTAGACCAAATCGAAGCAGCAGCGAATGTGCTCGGCAAACATGTGTACGTCCAAATTGCATAAAGCATCACATTCCCTCATGAGTTTTTCTCCCATCGACACAGTTTTCATGCAGCAGGCCTTGGGCTTGGCACAAGACGCGCTCTACCTCACCTCACCCAACCCTCGCGTAGGCTGCGTCATCGCCAATGCGAACGGCGTGGTGGTGGGCAGCGGCCATACCCAGCGCGCGGGCGAGGCCCATGCCGAAGTGATGGCGTTGCGTGATGCGAAAGCTAAAAACAACGATGTCCGAGGCGCCACAGCGTATGTGACGCTCGAGCCCTGCAGCCACCAAGGCCGCACCGGCCCCTGTTGCGATGCACTGATCCACGCTGGCTTAGCCCGCGTGGTGGTGGCCTTGGAAGATCCCAACCCCCAAGTCGCAGGCCAAGGCATCGCACGCTTGCGCGCGGCATGCATACAGGTTGAGGTGGGTTTGCAGGGTGCAGAGGCCCACGAACTCAACATCGGTTTTTTCAAACGCATGACCCAAGGCATGCCGTGGGTGCGCATGAAGATCGCTGCTTCGCTCGATGGCCAAACCGCCCTCGAAAACGGCGCAAGCCAGTGGATCACCTCCTCTCCCGCACGCGATGACGGCCACGCCTGGCGTGCCCGCGCGTGCGCTGTGCTCACGGGCATTGGCACGGTGCTGGAAGACGACCCACAGCTGGATGTGCGCGCCGTGCCCACGCCACGCCAGCCCACGCTGGTGGTGATGGACAGCCAACTCGAAACACCCACCACGGCCAAGCTGTTCACGCCGCAACGCCCTGTGTGGATTTACTGCGCGGTGGACAACGCCGAGCGCCGCCAAGCGCTGGAGACCCAAGGTGCGCAAGTGGTCTGCTTGCCCAACCCTTCAGGCAAGGTCGACCTCGCAGCCATGCTCAAAGACCTGGGGGCCAAACACATCAACGAAGTGCATGTGGAAGCGGGCCACAAACTCAATGGGTCCTTACTGCGCGAAGGCTTGGTGGACGAGTTGCTGACCTACCTCGCCCCTAAGTTGATGGGCCAAGGCCGGGGCATGACCAACCTGGGGCCGTTCACGTCATTGGATGCCGCCCAAGCTTTATCGTTTCACGAAGTGACACAAATCGGACCCGATTTGAGGATATTGGCCCGTCTGGCGCGGTAAGCAGGCTGTAAACCTGCGAAAATAGCAGGATGTTCACCGGAATCATCACCGGCGTGGGGCGCATCACCGCTGTCCACGACCTGGGTAGCTCTTTAAGCCACGGCAAGCGTCTCACCATCGAAACGCCTGCTGGGTATCTCGACGACGTCGCACTGGGGGACAGCATCGCGCTCAACGGCGCTTGCATGACGGTCACCAGCTTTGACCTTCCCTCACACACCTTCACCATAGACATCTCGGCTGAATCATTGGCACGCACCAGTGGTCTAAGCGAGCTTGGCCGCGTCAACCTTGAAAAAGCCTTGCGCGCTCATGACCGCTTAGGCGGCCACATCGTCTCGGGCCATGTGGACGGCATTGGTCATGTGAGCCACTTTGCACAAATCGGCGAAAGCTGGGAGCTGCGCATCATGGCCCCGACCGACCTCGCTAAATACCTGGCCTACAAGGGCTCCATCACCATCAACGGCGTCAGCCTGACCGTGAACCAAGTACAAGACTTCTTCAACGCCGACGGCCCCCTGGGCTTGCGCGGCTCAGAAGTCAGCATCAACCTCATTCCTCACACCGTGGACAACACCGCTTTGGGCTCGCTCAAGGCGGGCAGCACCGTGAACCTCGAAATTGACACCGTGGCCCGCTACGTCGAACGCATGTTGCGGGTTGACGCCTCGCTGGACAACGCCGCCTCCTTGAAAGCACGCACATGAGCACCCCCACACCCCAAGGCTTGTCGCCTGTGGCCTCCCCAGTTTCTATATCCCCTGTTGAAGACATCGTGGCCGACATGAAGGCCGGTCGCATCGTGATTTTGGTCGATGAAGAAGACCGCGAGAACGAAGGCGACTTGGTGTTGGCGTCTGACCACGTCACTGCGGACGCCATCAACTTCATGGCCCGTTTTGGCCGTGGCTTGATTTGCCTCACCCTCACGCGCGAGCGCTGCGAGTACCTCAAGCTGCCACCCATGGCTGCCCGCAATGGCACGGTCTACAGCACGGCATTCACGGTGTCGATCGAAGCGGCCGAAGGTGTGACCACCGGCATTTCCGCGGCGGACCGCGCCCGCACCATCCAAGTGGCAGTGGCCAAAGCCACCCAACCCAGCGACTTGGTGCAACCCGGCCATGTGTTCCCGCTGCAAGCGGTGGACGGCGGTGTGCTGATGCGTGCTGGTCACACCGAAGCCGGTTGCGACTTGGCCGCCATGGCCGGTTGCACACCTTCGTCGGTGATTTGCGAAATCATGAAAGACGACGGCACCATGGCCCGCTTGCCGGACCTGCAACTCTTTGCTGCCGAACATGGTTTGAAGATTGGCACCATCGCCGACTTGATTGAATACCGCAGCCGCAATGAATCGCTGGTACACAAAGTGGGCTCACGCACCCTGGCCACAGCCCATGGCGAGTTCACGGCCAACGCCTACAAAGACATGACCGGCGGTGCGGTGCACTTGGCCTTGGTCAAAGGCACCTGGGGTGCTGACACCGAAGTGTTGACCCGTGTGCACGAACCCCTGTCGGTGTTCGACGCCTTGGAACCCAACCGCATCATGCACTCTTGGGGTTTGGACGCCGCCATGCAACGCATTGCCAAAGAAGGCCATGGCGTGGTGGTGTTGCTCAACTGCGGTGAAAGCGCTGAACAGCTGCTGGCCCAGTTCGAAGGCACGGCACGCTCCGCCCATGCACCCGAGCGTGGCCGCATGGACTTGCGCACCTACGGCGTCGGCGCGCAAATTTTGCGCGACTGCGGCGTGCACAAAATGCGCCTCATGGGCAACCCGCGCCGCATGCCCAGCATGACGGGCTACGGACTTGAAATCACGGGCTACCTGTCCAAAGAATAAAACCAGCAAAGCACCAACAACCATGTTTGTCTCCAACCTCGGCTCCACCACCACACTCGACGGCAGCGCATTGAAAATTGGCATCGTCCAAGCGCGCTTCAACGACGACATCACCAACGCATTGGCTGCCGCCTGCATTACCGAACTCAAAGCCATGGGCGTGGCCGATGACCGCATCACCCACGTGCATGTGCCCGGTGCGCTTGAAGTGCCTTTGGCTTTGGCCGCGCTGGCGCAAATTGAAGACCCCGAGCCCTTCAGCGCCCTGATCGCCTTGGGTTGCATCATCCGTGGCGAGACCTACCACTTTGAATTGGTGGCCAACGAATCCGGCGCAGGCGTGACCCGCGTGGGCATGGACTACCACGTGCCCATTGCCAACGCCATCCTCACCACCGAAAACTTGGAGCAAGCGGTGGCCCGTCAAACTGACAAAGGCCGTGACGCCGCCCGTGTGGCTGTTGAAATGGCTTTGTTGCTGGAGCAACTGGCATGAGCGAAGGTCACCACACATCGCCCGAATCTGGCGCGGCCAAAACAGACGACAAAGCGCCGCGTAAAAGCTCAGCCAAATCGGGCCGCAGCCGCTCACGGGAGTTTGCGCTGCAAGGCCTTTACCAATTTTTGGTGGGCCAAAACGAAGCCGCTGATATTGATGTGTTCACGCGCGACTTGAGCGGTTTCCACAAATCCGACTCGGTGCACTACGACGCCTTGCTGTACGGTTGCATCGAGCAACGCGAAGTGTTGGATGCACTGATTGAGCCTCTGCTGGACCGCAAGCTCGACGAGATCTCTCCCATCGAACACGCGGTGATGTGGATGGGTGCCTACGAGTTTCAACACTGCATCGACGTGCCCTGGCGCGTGGTACTTAATGAATACATCGAGCTGGCCAAATCGTTTGGCGGCACCGATGGCCACAAGTATGTGAACGGCGTGCTCAATGGCTTGGCGCCCAAACTGCGATCGCACGAAGTGGAAGCCGACCGCGCCAAAGGCAAAAGTCAAAGCTGATCAATAGCGCATGATGAAAATCGCCCAGCGCGCCCAGCGCATTGAGCCTTTCTATGTGATGGAGGTGGCCAAGGCCGCCGCCGAACGTGCGGCTTTGGTGGCCCACACCGATCCGCCGATGATCTTCCTGAACATCGGCGAGCCTGATTTCACCGCCCCACCTCTGGTGCAAGAAGCCGCTGCACGCGCCGTGCACGACGGCATCACGCAATACACCCCCGCCTTAGGCATCCCTGCATTGCGCGAGCGCATCAGCGCTTGGTACAGCACCCGCTTTGGCGTGAACGTACCTGCACGCCGCATCGTTGTCACCGCAGGTGCATCGGCCGCTTTGCAGCTGGCCTGTCTGGCCTTGATCGAGGCTGGCGACGAAGTGTTGATGCCCGACCCCAGCTATCCCTGCAACCGCCACTTTGTGAGCGCCGCAGAAGGTCGTGCGGTCTTGGTGCCCACCACCGCAGCAGAGCGCTTTCAGCTCAGCGCCGAGCAGGTGCGCAGCCATTGGAACGCTCACACACGTGGCGTGTTGCTGGCCTCGCCCTCCAACCCCACCGGCACCTCCATCCATCCCGACGAATTGCGCGCCATTCACCAGGAGGTGTCGCAACGCGGCGGCACCACGCTGATTGACGAAATTTATTTGGGCCTGAGCTACGACGCACAGTTTGGTCAATCTGCGCTTGGCATTGATGACCAAATCATCAGCATCAACAGTTTCAGCAAGTACTTCAACATGACCGGTTGGCGCTTGGGCTGGTTGGTGGTGCCCGACGCACTGGTCCCCGTGATGGAGCGCTTGGCGCAAAACCTGTTCATTTGCGCCAGCACGGTCGCGCAACACGCGGCACTGGCTTGTTTTGAAGCCGACAGCATCGCTGAGTACGAACGCCGCCGCGCCGAATTCAAAGCCCGCCGCGACTACTTTGTCCCCGCCCTCAACGCCTTGGGCCTGCATGTACCTGTCATGCCCGATGGTGCCTTTTACGCCTGGGCCGATTGCAACACTGCTGCCGATAAGCTGGGTGTGAAAGGCAGCTGGGATTTCGCCTTCGAGGTGATGAAGCAAGCCAACCTGGCCATCACCCCCGGGCGTGACTTTGGCCATGCTGACACGTCGCGTTTTGTGCGCTTCTCCACAGCGCGTTCGCTGCCTGAGTTGCAAGCGGCCATCGCGCGTTTACAAACTTTGCTGGGCTGAACCATGGGCACTGTGTTTGAACATCCGATTCGGGTTTACTGGGAAGACACCGATGCCGGTGGCATCGTCTTCTACGCCAATTACCTCAAGTTTTTTGAGCGTGCGCGCACCGAATGGCTGCGTGCATTGGGTGTGGGCCAACACGCGCTGCGCGAGCGCACCGGTGGTATGTTTGTGGTGAGCGAAACCGCGGTGAAATACCACCGCCCTGCCAAGCTCGACGACCAGTTGCGTGTCACCGCCACGCTGGCCGAAGGTGGCCGCGCCAGCCTCGTGATTGCGCAACAAGCTTGGCTGAATGACACCCTGCTGTGCGAAGGCACAATTCGCATCGGCTGGGTTGATGCAGCCAGCATGAAGCCTGCGAGAATCCCCTCCTCTGTATTGGAACGCCTGACATGACACAAGACTTTTCCATCATCCATTTGTTGCTCAACGCGAGTTGGGTTGTTCAGGTTGTGGTGCTGTTGCTGCTGGGGGTGTCGATCACCAGCTGGACGGCGATCTTTCGCAAAATCATTGCCATCAACCGCGTCAAAGCCTTGAACGACGAATTCGAGCGCGACTTTTGGTCGGGCACCAGCTTGAACGAGCTGTTTGCCGCCGCGGCCCAAAACGCCAAGAGCTCAGGTCCGATGGAGCGCATCTTCGCCAGCGGCATGCGCGAGTACCAAAAACTGCGTGAGCGCCGCATCAACGACAGCAGCGCCTTGATGGACGGTGCACGCCGCGCCATGCGTGCAAGCTACCAGCGCGAGATGGATGCGATTGAATCCAACTTGTCTTTGCTGGCTTCTGTGGGCTCGGTCTCGCCTTACGTCGGTTTGTTTGGCACGGTGTGGGGCATCATGCATGCCTTCACCGGCTTGGCGGGCATGCAACAAGTCACCCTGGCCAAAGTAGCACCAGGCATTGCCGAAGCCCTGGTGGCGACTGCCATTGGTTTGTTCGCCGCCATTCCCGCCGTGTTGGCCTACAACCGTTTCTCACGCGACATTGACCGCGTGTCGATCAAGCTCGAAACCTTCATCGAAGAATTCAGCAACATCTTGCAGCGCAATGTCAGCGCCAGCACGATGGCCCACTGAGCACGGAGCCCCACATGGCCTCTATTGCCCCTCGCTCCGGTCGTGGTCGTCGCGCCATGAACGACATCAACATGGTGCCTTTCATCGATGTGATGCTGGTCTTGCTCATCATCTTCATGGTCACCGCACCGCTGATCTCCCCCAGCGTGATTGATTTGCCCAGTGTGGGCAAAGCCGCCAGCGTGCCCGATCAAGTGATTCATGTCGAAATCAGCAAAGACGAAAAAATCACCCTCAAAAGCACGGGCACCGTGACCAAATCGCAAAGCAGCTCACTCACCACCTTGGCGCGTGATGTGAGCAATTTACAAGGTGAAGCTGCGCAAGGACCGGTGGTGATCTCGGCCGATCGCACCATCAAGTACGAGACCGTGGTCAAGGCCATGGACACGCTGCAACGCGCAGGCGTGCAGCGCGTGGGTTTGTCTGTGCAGCTGTCTGAATAAGCGCCCTTGCTGCACGTTGTCTGAGTCATGAACGCCCAAACCAAGCATCTGGAATTTGCGCCGCCTCCGCCGCCAGGCACGGGGCGTTCGCTGGGTGCATCCTTGTTTGTGCACTTCTTGCTCATGGTGGCGTTGACGGCGGGTATTCAATGGAAACAAGACAACAGCCTGTCGGTCGAGGCCGAGCTGTGGTCTGCCATTCCGCAAGCGGCAGCGCCCAAACCTGTCGAGGTGGAGCCACCTGCCCCACCACCGCCACCGCCCCCCCCTGCGCCCAAACAGGCGGTCAAACCGCCACCGCCTGCGCCAGATCGCGAGGCCGAGATTGCTTTGGCCAAGCGCCGCAAGCAACTCGAAGAAGACAAAAAACTGCAAGAACAAAAAGAAGCGCAACGGCGCAAAGAAGAAGAGCTGAAAAAGGCTGAGCTCAAAAAAGCGGAAGAGAAAAAAGCCAAGCTCAAGGCCGAGGAAGAAAAACGCAAACTCGACGCCAAGCGCGAAGAGGAAGAGCGCAAGCTCAAAGAACGTCACGACAAAGAACGCAAAGACAAAGAAGCCAAAAAACTTCAAGAGCAAAAAGACGCCAAACAAGCCGCTGACGAGGCCAAAAAGCTCGATGCGATTCGCAAAGAAAACATGAAGCGCATTGCCGGACTGGCAGGCGCTACGGGTGACGAGAACGCTACCGGTACGGCGCAACGTGCGTCTGGTCCGTCTGACAGCTATGGTGGTCGTATTCGCGCCAAGATCAAACCCAACATCACGTTCACCGAAGACGTGGTGGGCAATACGCCGGCTGAAGTTGAGGTGCGTTGCGCGCCTGACGGCACCATCGTCGGACGCAAATTGGTCAAGTCCAGTGGCAACGCGGCGTGGGATAACGCGGTGCTCAAAGCGATCGACAAAACCGAGGTGTTGCCACGCGACACCGATGGTCGCGTGCATTCACCGCTGATCATCAGCTTCCGCCCCAAAGATTAAAACGCATGCGAGGGTTCATGACCTCGCCGCGCAAGACAAGGTCCGTGTGTTTCAACGTTCTTTCACCGTCGATATTTTCAAAGTCATTGCAGCGCAACTGATTGTGTGGCATCACCTCTGCGCTTACGGCCCCATGGCCCAAACCATGCGCACCGCTTGGCCTGTGTTGATCGAAGGTATTTACGACCATGCACGCATTGCGGTCCAGGTGTTCTTGGTGGTCAGCGGCTTCTTGGCTGCGCAGTCTGTGGGTGGGCGCACGTTGAGCCATCCACTGACAAGCATCTTCAAACGCTATGTGCGCTTGGTACCGATTTACCTGCTGGTGCTCATGCTGATCAGCCTCGTGGTTGCCTTGGCGCGTCCTGTCATTGACGGCGACTGGTTACCCGATGCACCCACGCTTGGACAAGTGGGCGCGCATGTGTTGCTGCTGTCAGCATTGCTGGATTACCCCGCGCTATCGAGCGGTGTATGGTACGTGGCCATCGACTTTCAGTTGTATGTGCTGCTGGTGCTGATGACCTTCGCGCTGCGTTCAACACGCGCTTTGTCTTGGTGCGTGGCGGCCTTGTGTGCGGCGTCGATGCTGTGGCTCAACCGCATTCCTGCGCTCGACAACTGGGCTCTCTATTTCTTTGGTGCTTATGGCCTGGGTGCATTGGCCGCTTGGGCCAAGCGCTCACGGGCTGATGCGGCCCTGTTTTGGGGTCTGGCAGCCCTGGCTGTGCTGGCCTTGTGGCTGGAGTACCGCAGTCGCTTGAGTCTGGCTTTGGCCACGGCTGTTTGGCTGGTGATTCGCCCCAAAGGCTCGCCCCATTGGACGCCCACCAAGCGCGTGGTGCACCGCATGGCCAACAGTGCGTATGCGCAATTCTTGACCCACTTTGGGTTGATCGTGGTGTTCAGCGTGATGTGGAACAGCAGTCAATTCACGAGCGCCAGCACCGCCTTAGGGCTTTGCGTTTTCATCTGGCTGTGCAGCATCGGACTTGGGCTTTTCATGCATGAGAAAGCCGAAGTCCCGATGCACCACTGGTTATCGCATCAGTCCAAACTGATGTTTTTGCGCTTGACCAACTGATCGTAAATTTTGCTTTTGGCTTCGGCATTTTTACGAATCTCGTCGGCTGACCAGGTGATGGTTTCAAACGCGAAAGTGTTGTAACGCGTCTTCACCTCAGGATCGGCCAAGACTTTGAGCACGTCGGCATTGATCTTGGCTTTCACATCATTGGCAATGCCTTTGGGCGACACCAGCACCACAAACGAGTTCACTTCAAAACCAGCAGGACCACCGGATTCGGCCACTGTGGGCACCTCAGGCATTTGCGGCAAACGCTTGGCAGCGGCCACTGCGATGTAGCGAATCTTGCCGGCCTTGAACACGCCTTGGCTCGATGGAATGCTGGCAAAGCTCCACTGAATATCGCCCGCACCCACCGAGGTGTACAGCTGCGACACCTCGCGGTAGGCCACATGGGTCATCTCAACCCCAGTGTCCAGCTCTAACTGCTCACCCCCCAAATGGCCAGGGCTGCCGATGCCCCAGGAGCCAAAGCTCACCTTGTTGGGTTCGGCCTTGGCCGCACCAATCAGGTCTTTCATGTTCTGCCACTTCGAATCGGTAGCGACCGACACCAAGAAAGGGGTGCGGAACAAAGGCGCCACCGGATCAAAGGTATTGAGGGTGACAAAGCCTTTGGCCTTGTACAAATGCGGCAGCGCAGCCAAGTGCTCGCTGTCGAGTTGCAACAAGGTGTAGCCGTCCGCAGGCATGCGCTGGGTGGCATCGATGGCGATGAAACCACCCCCGCCGGGTTTGTTGGTGATGGTCACCGGTTGGTTCCACAACTTAGACAATTTTTCAGACACCTGACGCAGCACGGCATCAGGACCACTGCCTGCTGCAAAAGCGGTGACGATGTTGACCGGCTTGCTGGGAAAGGTTGCCGCAGTTTGCGCCGACACAGATGTAGCCAAGCTGGTGACAGCAGCCACAACGCAGGCAGTCAACGTGGTGTGTACAAATTTCATGGAGTACCTTGAAAAAGTTGAGATTGAAAAAATAAGCAATGGCTGATCAGCACCATCAGCTTGCATCGGGTTGCTTCATGGGCGCGGCTTGCTTGAACGCATCAAGCTGCATACACGCAGCCTCCACAGCAGCGATGCAAGGCCATTGCGTCAGATCCACTTTGAAGCGGCGTGAGCTTTCAATTTGGGGGATTAGGTACACATCGGCCAGAGTGGGCGTGTTGCCAAAACAAAATGCACCACGCCGTGTGTCAGCGCGCAACAAGGTCTCGATGGCGTTGAAGCCATCGCTGATCCAGGTGCCACACCAGGCATTGATGGCGTCTTCATTGGCGCCGAATTGCTTGCGCAAGGTTTCCAAAATACGGCGGTTGTTGATGGGGTGAATGTCGCAACCCACGATCGCAGCCAAAGCGCGTACATGGGCCCGGTCGTTCACATCGGAAGGCAACAAAGCGGGCGTAGGATATTTTTCTTCCAGCCACTCGATGATGGCGGGCGACTGGATCAGCACCTGCTCGCCGGTGTCCAACGCAGGCACAAACTGCTGCGGGTTGACCGACTTGAAAGCGTCTTTCAAATGCTCTTCCACCCGCAAGTCCACCGCCACGTAATCGGTGGTGATGCCTTTGAGGTTGAGGGCGATGCGCAGGCGGTGTGAGGTGCCGCTGCGGAAAAAGTTATAGAGTTTCATGGCTTTGCTGGAATCAATTAACCGCGGTTCTCGTACACGCCGAGTTTGCGGTGCAAGGGGGACTCGTCGGCGATGAACACAAACGCGGCTTGGTGGGCATTGAGGTTTTTCAAGGTGACGGCTTCGTAACCTGGGGCGCAACAGGTGTCAGCCTCGACCATGCGGAAGGTGCTGTCGACGATGTGCGCTTGAACCTGGCCTTCGATGATGTGAAACACCTGTGCAGGCGAGCGTGCGGGCAAACGCAATGTTTGACCAGGGCGCAGCATGAGGGCGTAAAAGCCCAAAATGTTTTCTGCGTCACCGCCCGTTTCTGGGTTGATGTAGGTGACTTGCACGGTTTCTTGCGCCGGGTTGTCCGCTGCCATGGATTCGAGGGCGGCTTTGGCATCGGTCCATGCATAACGCAGCATCGGATAGGCCTTCTTGCTGCGCTCGAACACCGAGGTTGGCACCACACCACCGCGGGCGTATTGCTGGTCGCCGCGGCCCGGCACCACGGTTTGGCGTTCGCCGTTGATGTGGTAGCTGGCTTCCATGTAATAGACCAATGGCAGGTCCAGCACATCGAGCCAGACCACGGGGTCAGTGCCGTCGTGGCCGTGCTCGTGCCACAAGCCGGTGGGCGTCAAGATCAAATCGCCACGGCGCATGGGGCATTTCTCACCGCCTACCGTGGTGTAGGCGCCCTCGCCTTCGACGATCATACGTACCGCGTTGGGGGTGTGGCGATGGCTGGGCGCCCACTCGCCAGGCAACAAGAGTTGCATGCCCAGGTACATCGCGGCGCTGGCCTTCATGTTTTCTAAGCCATGGCCGGGGTTGGCCAGCACCAGCACGCGACGCTCGGCTTTTTCGATCGGCGTCAAATCGCCGGCTTTGAGCAACAAGGGTTTGATGTCTTGGTAGGCCCAGCAGGTGGGCTGGGTCTGGCGGGTAGGCACCTTGGGGGGCAACACGGCGCGCAGGCTGGGCCACAGAGGGACCAGGTTGAGATGTTTCAGATCATCGCGGTAGTCCTGCGGCAAGTCTTCAAGGCGGCCGAGTTCTTGCATGGTGAGTTCCCTTTCAGTTCTGAGCGTCGATGTCCATCTCGCGCCAAGCCGTGGGTCAGGTATTGACCGAAGAAGCACCTCTGGATGAGGGCCTATAAGTGTACTTATCTTTATTTCAGAGGGATGAGGCGCACGCTCTGAACCGCGTGAATCACCAAGGTGGACCAGAGCGGAAACTCGGCTTGCCAAAAATCACGCCGCCCCTCGCCCGCGCCAGCCGAAGTGGACAACTCGGTCAACCATTGCGCCACCCACAGCGGCGTGCGCGATGGCGCCTGGGCACGCTCACCTTGCTGCGCTGTCATGCGTTGGGCGCACAATGCCAGCACACCGAGCTCAGCGCCCAAGGACATCCAGGCTTCGTGCGCAGACACCGAGGTCACGGCCAGCCCCAAGAGCTTGGCCACTTCTTGCTGCACATCGCCCAGGGGAAAGTCCGCATCATCGTCACGCACACTCAAGCGCACACCCAGAGCTTGCGCTGCAGCCAGTTCCACGCGCTGCCAAGATTGGAGCAACGCGGCCGCATCGGCGCGCTGGCTGCGAACCATCACATCGTTGTGCAAGGTCAACAACACATCTTGCGTGAGCAAAGCCAGGGCGTTGTCAAGCAAGTCTTGTGCATGACCGGCACGGTAAACAGCGGCAGCCGCTTGGGGGTTGAACAGATGCACCGAGTCGCGCAAACTTTTGATGATGGGTGGTTCGCCAGTGACGCTGGATGCGGTCAATCGGCTGTCGCGGATGATGTGAGGCACATCGAACAAATCCACCTTGCAGGTGCTGATGATGGACTGCGCATCATGCGCAGCCATCAAACCCAAATTGGCCTGCGCTTGGGCCAAGGTGGATTCTTGACGCAGCATCGCAGCCACCAGCGCGCGTTCACTGAACGCATGCTGGGGGTCTGAGGTGACCAAGTCAAACATATGGCCCATCGCAACACGCGGCTGAAATTAGCGCGAACGCTTCAAACGAATTTGATTGGGCATGGGCACCGAGCGGCGCAGCACGTCTTCACCCAACCACTGTGCCGACTTCCAGGCGCGCGCAGCCACAGTGGGCAGCGGCAGTTGTTGGTAGTCGTCGTTGAAGACCTCAAAGCTGTAGTCACCGCGGTAGCCCAGCTTGTACAGGCGGGTCACCAAATCGGCGGTTTGTTCGCTGTGCACGCCTTCGCCCGGGAACACACGGAACTGGCGCGCAGTGCTGATGCGTTCTTCCACGGAATGGATTTTTTGCCACATGAAGTCGGCCAGTTGAACCAAGAAAATTTTCTCAGGGTCCAAGATGTCCAACTCATCCAAAGAGGTTTGCGTGGCCAGCATGTGGAACGAATCGAGGCCAATGCCCAAGTTCGGCGCATCGGCGCGAAACACCACATCCCACGCCGTGGTGAACTCATTGATGGTGCGCCCCCACGACAAACCTTCATACGCCACCTTGATGCCCAGCGGCACCGCCAGCATAGCGAGTTTGCGCAAGTCTGCGGCGAGGTGGTCAATGTCTTGCGTGGCATGCACGGAGGTCGACGAACACACCAGCAAGACCTTGGAGCCCAAGGCAGCGCACATTTCGAGCATGCTCTTGGCGATGTCGATCTTGTACTCGTGCAAGTGGCCACTCAAGCCTTCAAAGTCGCGCAGCACTTGAAAACCGGTCACGCGCAAGCCACTGTTTTTCACCGCCTGCACGGCAGCGTCTAAGCCTTCGGGGTGGCCCACCACATCGCGGGCCGATAACATCACTTGGCTGAACCCGGCGTCGCGGATGGCTTTGAGTTTGGCCTCTAGGGGCCCAGCCAACGAGATGGTGTCCATCCCGAAGTCATCCATGGTTCCTTGAAATTGGCTCATGCTCAGGCCTTCACGTTGTGAACCAGCTCAAAGCTCAAGGTGCCCAACCAGGTGCGGGTGAGTGCGCCCTTGTCTTGCACGTGAACGCCTTTCGATTCGACAAATTCCACCCCACGCTCGCGCAAGGCATTGACGGCCTTCAACACGTCGTCGGTGCCCAAGCCCACACGGTGGAAGCGCTCTTCCTCGTCCACGGCCAACACACCGGGCTCAGGCTCAATCAGCTGCAAGTAAAAGCTGTGGCAAGGGCTGCGCAAGATGCGGCCCTTGGGCAAGATGCCAAAGTGCTCACCCGTGCCCAAGGCTTCAAAGCCAAACAGCTCGTGGTAGAACTCGGTCCAATCTTCGGCCCGGTCGTTTCCAATGTATTGCACCAAGCCAAACAAACGCAAACCAGCCGTAGCGGGTGGGTGTTGGTCCACGCCCGGGATGGGCGTGAAGTCAACGTCGTAAATGGAGAACTCTTTGCAACGGTCGACAAAGTAAATTCGGCTTGACCCCACGCCGTGCACGGCAGGAATGTTGAGCTCCATCACTTCCACACGCGTGGGCACCGCCCAGGCACCGCGATTGAGCGCACGTTTGTAGGCTGCTGCTGCATCACGCACACGCAGGGCGATGGCGGCAATCACCGGCTTTTCGCTTGGCGCCACGCTGTGGGCCATGCCTGCTTCGTGGGCATTGACGATGACGTTCACATCACCTTGGCGATACAGCATGACCTCGCGTGAACGATGACGCGCCACGGGACGAAAGCCCATCATCTCCAACACCTGGCCCAAGGCCTGCGGCTTGGAGGTGGCGTATTCGATGAACTCAATGCCCTCCATGCCCAAAGGGTTGGGGCCGTCGGCAATCGACTCACGGTCAGCGGGGGATGTCAAGGTAGTGCTCATGCAAGGGTCTTCTTCAAAAATCAAACAGGTGTGGCCGTGGCAGCCGTGGTGGTGTGGGCGCCACCCAAGAACAAGCGTTCCATTTGTGGATCGGCCAAAATTTCAGCGGCTGATTTGTGCAACACCAAGCGACCTGATTCGAGCGCAATGGCGTCGTCCGAATACTTCAACGCGCTTTTCACATTTTGCTCCACCATCAACACCGTGGTGCCTTGGTCGGCCAATTTGCGCAGCAGCTTGAACACGTCTTGCACCACCATGGGGGACAAACCAATCGAGGGCTCGTCAATCAGCAAGACTTTGGGGCGCAACAGCAAGGCGCGGCCAATTTCGAGCTGCTTTTGCTCGCCGCCCGACAGCGATGACGCCAAGGAGTTCATGCGCTCTTTGACGCGTGGGAAAAACTCCAACACCTCAGGAATGCGTGCATGGGTGGTCTTCATGCCCAGCGTGATGCCACCGAGCTCCAGGTTTTCGTACACCGAGAGTTGGCCAAACAAATTACGCCCTTGTGGCACAAAGGCAATGCCACGGGCGAGCAAGTCTTTTTGGGTGGCACCTGTGATGTCGTCACCGTTCAAACGGATCTTGCCCTGGCGCGGCGTGAGCAGGCCAAACAAGGTTTTGAGCACGGTCGATTTGCCTGCGCCGTTGGGGCCAATCAGCAAGGTGATCGAGCCCTTGGGCACCGAGAACGACAGGTTGTTCAAGATCATGAAATCTTTGTAACCCGCCACCACATCGTCAAACTCAATACAGGGCGTTGCGTTGGTGTGTTGTGCGCTCATGGTCAATCCCCTAAGTAAGCGTCGAGCACTTGTTTGTTGGCACGAATCTCGGCCGGTGTGCCAATGGCCATCACCTTGCCTTCGACCATCACCATGATGCGGTGGCACAGGTCCATCACAAAGTCCATGTTGTGCTCAATCACCACAAAACTGCTGGCCTTGCCATCCGACCTTCGGGTTTTGTTCAAGTCTTTCAACAAGGTGCTGATGCCGCCCACCAAGGACGGGTTGACACCCGCGCAGGGTTCGTCAAGCAACACCAAGTCGGGCTCGCTCATGAAGGCCATGGCAATGTCCACCAACTTTTGTTGGCCGTAGCTCAGCTCGCCTGCTTTTTTGTCGGCCACATGCTTGATGTGGAACTGGTCAATCAAGGCATCGGCCTTGGCGCCCAAATTGGAATCGCCCGGTGCGAACATGCGGCTGAACAGGCTGCCTTGGTGCTCTTGCGCGGCGACGATCAGGTTGTCGCGCACGGTCATCTTGCCAAACACCTGCAGGGTCTGGAAGGTACGGCCCACACCCAAGCGGTTGAGCTCCAAGGGGCCCAACTGGGTCACGTCTTGGCCATTGAGTTCAATCTTGCCGGTGTCGGGTGTGATTTGACCCAACATGCTGTTGAACAAGGTGGTTTTGCCGGAACCGTTGGGGCCGATGACGCCAAAGATTTCACCGGGACGCACCTCGAACGACACGCCGCCCACGGCTTGAATGGCGCCATAGGCCTTCTTCAAGTCGGTGACTTTGAGAACGGGTTGAATGTTTGAATTCGTCATGCTTTGACTCCTGATGTGCCATTGGCAGCTCTGGCAGCAGAGGCCTCACGCGACTGACGCTTGGCACGGATGCGGTCTGGAATGCTCAGCAAACCATCGGGCAGCCAAATCATCAGCATCACCACCGCAGCGCCGAACACAAACAAATACCAAGCCTGCGCAAAGCGCAACCACTCGGGCAAGATCACGCCCACCGCGGCACCCACCAGAGGCCCTAAGAAGTAGCCAGGGCCACCGACCACCACCATCAGGTACATCATGATGGAGGCTTCGACGGTAAATGGTGCGGGGTCGATGAACTGCACCAAAGAACCAAACAAGCCACCCGCAATGCCCGCATAGGCCGCACCGATGGCAAAGCTCAGCAAGGTGTAGCCACGGATGTCCACGCCCAAGCTCTCGGCACGGATAGGGTTGTCGCGCAAGGCCGTGAAGGCTTTGCCCCAGGGCGAGCTCAGCAGCCCCCACAAGAGCAAGCCCAGCACGACGGCAAAAGCCAACACCAGGTAGTAATACGACAGATTGCCGTCAAAGCTCACGCCAAACGCTTCGGGGCGGGCAATGTTGTTGATGCCGAAGGTGCCGCCGGTGAGCCACTCTTCGTTGCGCATCACCAACCACACGGCAGTGTTGAAGCCGAGGGTGGCAAAGGCCAAGTAAATGGTTTGCACGCGCAGTGCCGGAAAGCCCAGGGCCAAACCGACCACAAAGCAGCCCAAGGCAGCCAGCGGCATGCCCAGCCAAAAGCTGTAGCCGGCTTGCATCATCACGGCCACGGTGTAGGCACCGATGCCAAAGAAGGCTGCATGACCGAGTGATTTTTGACCGGCATAGCCAATCGTGAGGTTCAAGCCCATGGTGGCGATCACATAAATCAACCAATAGGTGAACAAGTAAATGCCATGGCTTTTGAGCAAGGTGGGCACAAAAATGCAGGCCGCCAAGCCCAGCAGCCCTGCAAGGAGTCCGAGCTTCTTCATACTTTGCGCTCCACTTTTTTACCCAACAGACCTTGGGGTTTGAACAAAATCACGACCATGAAAATGATCAGCGCCACCGCGTCTTTGTAGGCGGGCGAAATATAGGCCGCAGCCAAGTTCTCGCACACCCCCACAATCACGCCGCCCAACAGCGCGCCGCGCGAGTTGTTGAAGCCACCAATGATGGCGGCAAAGAACGCCTTGTTGCCCAGGGACGCGCCCATGTCGAATTTGGCCAAATAAGTCGGTGTCACCAAGATCGCTGCGGCAGCTGCCAACACGGCGTTGATGGCAAAGGTGTAGAAAATCATGCGCGGCACATTGATGCCCAGCACCGAGGCGCTCTCGGTGTTTTGCGCCACCGCTTGCATGGCGCGCCCAGTGACGGTCTTGGCCAAGAAAGCCTGTGTCACCAACACCAGAGCAATCGCGAACACAAAAGTGCCGATGTCGGTGGCCGAAATGGTCACGCCGGCAATGTTGTACACCTCATCTGGAAACAAATTGGGGAAAGGCTGTGGTTCGGCGCTGTAGCCCGCACGCACCGCGTTACGCATGGCGATCGACAGACCAATGGTGGCCACGACGATCGGCATCATGCCGTATTTAAACAAGGGGTCGACCACGCCGCGCTTGAACAACCAGCCCAGCACGATGACCGACAACACACAACTGGCCACAAAGCTCAGCACCAGCGGAAAACCTGCCGCCAAAAAGCCCAGCATCATGAAGGCTGGCAGCATCACAAATTCGCCCTGGGCGAAGTTGATGGTGCCCGAGGCTTGCCACAGCAAGGTAAAGCCCAAGGCGGCCAGCGCATAAATGCTGCCGGTGGCCAGGCCACTGAAGAAAAGTTGTAAAAAGTCGGTCATGTCAAAACGCTCATAAAAAAAGGCACGCCACTGGCGTGCCTTGAGTGTTGAATTACTTCTTCGCGTTCAACGCGGGCAAGGTGGCCGTCACCACTTGGCGACCGTTCTTGACTTCAACCAAGAAGCTTTCGCGGTCCAAGTCGCCCTTGTCATCAAAGCTCACATCCATGATCACGCCGGGGTACTTTTTAGCGCTGACGTGAATGCCGTGCAGGGCTTGGGCCACGGCTTTGCGGTCCAGCTTGCCAGCCTTTTCAATCGCGGCCTTCAAGACATACACGCTGGTGTAGCCCTTGATGCCGTTGTGATCCGAGATGCTGCCATAGGCTTGGTAGTACTTGGCCTTGAACTTGAGCATTTCAGGAATGGGCGCGTCCACGGTCAAGCCCACGTGGGCCACAGCGCCGTTGGCCGCATCGCCTGCGAGCTCAATCACTTTTTGGCCAGTCAAGGTGGTCTCGCCAATCACGGGCTTGTTCCAGCCTTGCTTTTTCAGCTCGCGCAACAAGCGGGCAGATTCTTCTTCGTTGGTGTAGGCAAAGATCGCGTCCGCATTGCTTTGCTTGGCTTTGAGCACGGCGGCTGAAAAGTCCACTTGGCCTGCATCGGTGGAGATGTCTGCCACGATCTTGGTGGGGCTGCCATCGAGCAGTTTGGTGATGGTGTCGCGGCCGCCTTTGCCGAAGTCGTTGTTCACATAAATCACGGCCAAGGTTTTGGCTTTGCCGTTGATGTACTTGGCGACTTTGGGGAACGAGGTGCTCTGACCAAAGGCCGTGCGGAACACATAGGGGTTGCCTTGAGCCGTGATGGAAGCGGCTTCACCGCCAGTGAAGTTAGGCACTTCGCCGCGCTTGCTCTCGGCCATGGAAACCATGATGGAGCCTGAATACACGGGGCCAAAAATGGCCAACACACCATCGTCCACCGCTTTTTGCGTCAAACCCTTGGCCACGCCTGGGTTGGTTTGAGTGTCCACGGTGGAGCTTTCGATCTTCTTGCCCAAAATGCCACCGGTTTCGTTGATCTCTTTCACGGCGAGCTCGACACCGTTTTTGAACAAGGTACCTGCGGTGGTGCCTGGGCCAGACAACTCAACGATGTTGGCAATCTTGATGGTTTGCTGAGCGTGCGACAAACCAGCCACGGCAGCGAATGCGCAGGCGGCAGCCAGTTTGAGGGCGAAACGTTTTTGCATGAATGTCTCCTAACGGGGTTGATGTTCAGAACAGCCGATTTGCTCGCTAATCGCTCACAAAACCAATTCAGTGCCGAACTTTACGCATTTAATGAATTCAAAGCGGCTTTATTTTCCCAAAAAGTGCGATTAACGAACATTAATGAGCGATTATCGAACGTTTCAAGGGAAAGTCCTAGAAGAGACACCTCCCGCGCTCGGTCACCATTCCAACCATGACAACACCCGTGCCATTGGATAAGAAAAATTGGATTGCTGGGCTGGAGAAAGGCCTGTCCATCATCGAAACCTTCGATGACGCCCATCCGCGCCTGAGCGCCACCCAAGCCGGGCAGCGCTGTGGCCTGACACGCACAGCGGCACGGCGCTATTTGCTCACCCTCGCCCACCTAGGCTATGTGGCCACCGACGGCAAGTTGTTTTGGCTCACACCACGGGTGATGCGCTTGGGGCAGTCGTATCTGGAGTCAGCCCGCTTGCCGCGCATCGTGCAACCATTTTTGCAACGCCTCACCGCAGGCACGCAAGAGATTTCCTATGTGAGCGTGCTCGACGGTTCAGACATCGTGTACGTGGCGCGCAACGGCACCAACCGCGCCATGAACACGGGCTTTGTGTTGGGTGCGCGCGTGCCCGCACAGGTCACCGCCGCAGGCATGTTGATGTTGGCCATGCAAGGCGAAGCCGCCGTCGACGCCTGGCTGGCCACCCATGAGCTCAAGCCCTTCACCTCGCACTCAATCACCCACAAAGACCGCATGCGCCTCGAAATGGCGCGCATTCGCGCCCAAGACTATTCCATCTCGGAGCAGCAGCTGGACATGAGCTACCGCGGCATTGCCGTGCCACTGCGCGATCACAAAGGTGATTTGATTGCAGCCTTGAGCCTGAGCATGCCCATGGCGCAAGAAAGCTCGGAAGAAGCGCTCACCCGCGTGCTGCCGCTGTTGCGCGAAACCGCGCAAGCCATGTTGAATTTGATTTAAAGCGAGCTCAAACGCGCAGCGCCGAACGGTTGGTACGCCACGCTTGGTAAGCACAGCCACACGCCACACCAGCGATGCCGATGGACACGGCATACACCGCACGCAGCCCCCAGGCATCGCTCAAAGCACCGCCCCCCAAAGCACCCAACACGCCCGGCACGCCATAGCCAATCGAGGCATACAGCGCCTGACCCCGACCGCGCAAGCGCCCCGGAAAGTACTCTGACAGCAAAGCAATGCACACGCTGTGCTGGGTCGCAAAGGTCAGTGCGTGCAACAGCTGGGCCAGCAGCAAGGCCAACAACCACTCGGCAGCCCAGGTGGTCAAGCCCATGCGCAAGACCATGGTGGCGGCACACAACAACAGCCAGCCCGACAAGCTGAACTTAGGCAGCCAACGGCTTTGGGTGAAGAACCACACAATCTCCGCCGCCACCGACACGGCCCACAACACACCAATCATGGTTTTGCTGTAGCCCAACTCATCCAGATAGAGCGAGAAGAACACATAAATGCCAATGTGCGAGAGCACATGGAAAAACACCGTGGCGAAAAACCACCGCACCTTGGCTTGGCGCAACACGCCCAGAATAGGCAAGCGCTGCTCGGTGGGATGTGCAGGCTCGCGGTGGTTGGGCAGCCACCACACGCTGACATTCAAGGCGATCAACGAGCCCACCGCCCAAGACGGAAAACTCTGCATGCCCATGCGCTCAAACCAGGCGCCTGCGACAAACACGGTGACCAAAAACCCCAACGAGCCCCACAAGCGCACACGGCCATAACGGCGCGCGTTGAAGTCACCATCGGTGCTCACCAGATGCGCCAAGGCGGCTTCGCTCATGGGCATCATGGCACTGGTGTGAATGAACATGAGCAGCAGCACCAAGGCCAGCCAGCCCACACTGCCCGACACCCACAAGCCTGCCGAACACAACAAGGCGGCTCCCGCACAAAACCGCAAGAGCTTGACGCGCTCACCTGTGTGGTCGCTCAACCAGCCCCAGCCGTAAGGTGCCAACACGCGGGTGGCCGCTTGCACTGCGGTGAGCAAGCCAATGACCGTGATCGACAGACCCAGGTCTTTCAGCCACAGCGGCAAATAAGGATTGAAAAAGCCGATGTGTGCAAAGTAGCTGGCGGACAAGGCGGCAAAAGGCGCCAGCTGGTAGCGCGTGACCGCAGGGTGCCGATCCGACACAGCTTAGATGTGGCCGGGAATGGCTGGCATGCTGACCTGCACGTCACCGCACTGGGCGCGGTGGCGCAAGGCGTGGTCCATCACCACCAAGGCCAGCAAGGCTTCGGCAATCGGCGTGGCACGGATGCCCACACAGGGGTCGTGACGGCCCTTGGTGACCACATCGGTCGGTTGGCTGTTTTGATCGATCGACTCGCGCGGGCTCAGGATCGAGCTGGTGGGTTTGATGGCAATGCTCACGTCCAGGTCTTGGCCGGTGCTGATGCCACCCAACACGCCACCGGCGTTGTTGGAGCGAAAACCTTGTGCCGTGAGCGAGTCGCCATGGGTGGTTCCGCGCTGGGCCACGCTGGCAAAGCCCGCACCAATCTCCACACCTTTGACAGCGTTCAAACCCATCATGGCGTAGGCAATGTCGGCGTCGAGCTTGTCGTACAAAGGTTGGCCCAAACCTACCGGCATGCCGGTGGCTACCACACGGATACGGGCGCCGCATGAGTCGCCCGCTTTGCGTAAGCTGTCCATATAGTCTTCAAACGCTTGCACATCGGCACACGGGGCGTAGAAAGGGTTGTGGCCCACATGCTCCCAGCTCTCGAACGGAATCGGCTGCTCGCCAATTTGGGTCATGCAACCAAAGAAGGTGGTGCCAAATTTTTCTTTCAACCATTTCTTGGCCACAGCACCAGCGGCCACGGTGGGCGCAGTCAAACGGGCTGAAGAACGACCGCCACCACGTGGATCGCGAATGCCGAACTTTTGAAAATAGGTGTAGTCCGCATGACCAGGGCGGAAGGTTTGCAAGATGTTGCCGTAGTCTTTGCTACGCTGGTCGGTGTTTTGAATCAACAGCGCAATCGGTGTGCCGGTGGTTTTGCCCTCGTACACACCCGACAGGATTTGCACTTGGTCGGGTTCATTGCGCTGGGTCACATGGCGGCTAGTGCCCGGACGACGACGGTCCAAGTCATGCTGAATATCAGCCTCGCACAAGGACATGCCCGGTGGGCAGCCGTCAATCACGCAGCCAATGGCTGGGCCGTGGGATTCACCAAAGTTGGTGACAGTGAAAAGGGTTCCGAAGGTATTGCCGCTCATGGGTGGGAATTATCCCACCCTGCGCGCAGTCCCTAGGACTCAGACCTTGACGTGGTCTTGCGACTCCGCATCGCCTTCGGCCGGCCAGTCGCGGATATAGGCCTTGAGCATCTTGTTCTCAAAGTTTTGGCTGTCCACCACCGCCTTGGCCACGTCGTAAAAACTGATCACGCTCTGGATTTTGCGGTTGCTGATGACGGGGATGTAACGGGCGTGACTCTCGAGCATCATGCGCCGCACTTCGTCCAATTCGGTATCGGGCGAGCACGTCAGCGGATGGTCGTCCATGGCGCTGCGCACGGTGGAGTCGCCAATCACCCCGCCGTTGCGGTGAATGGCTTGAATGACCTCACGGAAAGTCAACATACCGACCAAATCACCATGATCCAGCACCAACAAAGAACCAATGTCTTTTTCCGCCATGGTTTGCACTGCGTGTGCCAAGGGGTCAAGCGGGTCGATGGTGAACAACGGCATGTCGCCTTTGACGCGCAGGATGTCGGTAACTTTCATGGTGGCTCTCCTCGGGTGGTGGATCAAATATAGCCCACAATGGCTGTACAAAATCTGACAAAACACCCGAGGAAACCATGCCTGGCTACACCGACCCCGGTTTTGACACGCTCGCCCTGCACGCAGGTGCTGCCCCCGACCCCGCCACTGGCGCACGCGCAGTGCCGATTCACCTGACCACCTCGTTCGTGTTCGAGTCCAGCGACCACGCAGCTGCGCTGTTCAACCTAGAACGTGCGGGCCATGTGTACAGCCGCATCAGCAACCCCACCAACGCGGTGTTGGAGCAACGCGTGGCGGCACTGGAAGGCGGCATCGGCGCCATCAGCACTGCCAGCGGCCAAGCCGCACTGCATCTCACCATTGCCACCCTGATGGGCGCAGGCTCGCACATCGTGGCCAGCACCGCTTTGTATGGCGGGTCGCACAATTTGCTGCATTACACGCTGAGCCGTTTCGGGATTGAAACCACCTTCGTCAAGCCCAACGACATCGATGCTTGGAAAGCGGCGGTACGCCCCAACACCAAACTGTTCTTTGGTGAGACCGTGGGCAACCCCGGCTTGGATGTGCTGGACATTCCCACCATATCGGCCATCGCCCACGAAGCCAATGTGCCCTTGCTGGTCGACTCCACCCTCACCTCGCCCTACCTGATCAAGCCCTTCGAACTCGGGGCTGATTTGGTCTACCACTCAGCCACTAAGTTTTTGAGCGGCCACGGCACGGTGATTGGCGGCATCGTGGTGGACGGCGGCAGCTTTGATTGGGAAAAAAGCGGCAAATTCCCCGAGCTGACCCAAAGCTACGAAGGCTTTCACAACATGGTGTTCAGCGAGGAAAGCACGGTCGGCGCCTTCTTGCTGCGGGCCCGCCGTGAAGGCCTGCGTGACTTTGGTGCCTGCTTGAGCCCGCACAGCGCGTGGCTGATTTTGCAAGGCATCGAGACCTTGCCCCTGCGCATGGAACGCCACATGGCGAACACCGAAAAAGTGGTGCAGTTCTTGGCCAGCCATCCGATGGTCAGCCGCGTCGGGCACCCTCTGATCGACAGCCACCCCAGCCATGCGCTGGCTGAAAAACTGTTGCGCTTTGGCGCCCGCGGCGCAGGCTCGGTGTTCAGCTTTGACTTGAAAGGCAGCCGCGCCCAAGGCGTGGCCTTCATCGAAGCCTTGAAACTTTTCAGCCACCTGGCCAACGTGGGCGACTGCCGCAGCTTGGTGATTCACCCCGCCAGCACCACGCATTTCCGCATGAGCGACGAGGCCTTGACTGGCGCTGGCATTGGCCCAGGCACCATTCGTTTGTCGATTGGCCTGGAAGACCCCGCCGACTTGATCGACGACTTGAAACGCGCCTTGAAGGCGGCAGAAAAAGCGGGCGGCGAAGCGAGCAAACCCGCCCAAGCCTAAGGAGAGACGTGTCATGAAATTCAATCTGCAAACGCCTGCTGGCCAAAGCTATGTGGCCTACGCCTACACCGGTGGCAAAGCCTTTGACGCAGCCAAGCCCACGGTGGTGTTCATCCATGGTGTGCTGCATGACCACAGCGTGTGGATTTTGCAAAGCCGCTACCTCGCCCACCACGGCTTCAATGTGCTGGCCGTGGACCTGCCAGGCCATTGCCGCAGCGGTGGTGACGCCCCATCGACGGTGGAAGAAGCCTCGCAATTCATTGAGGCCTTGCTCGACGCAGCAGGTGTTGAAAAAGCAGCATTGGTGGGCCACAGCTGGGGCTCGCTGATTGCGCTGGAAACCGCTGCACGCATGAAAGAGCGCATCACCCACCTGGCGCTGGTGGGCACGGCCTTTCCGATGAAGGTCTCACCTGCCTTGCTGGAAGCCTCGCTGCACGAGCCCAGCAAAGCCATGCACATGGTGAATGTGTTTTCACGCGCGACCTTGGCCGCCCCGCCGTCAGGGCTAGGGCCTGGGACCTGGGTCTTTGGCACATCGCTCGCCTTAAACCGTCGGGTGCTGGCCAGCAACCCGAGCGTGAATGTGTTCCATCGGGGTTTTGTCGCCTGCGACAGCTATGCCAACGGTTTGCAGGCCATGGAAGCGGTGACGTGCCCGGTGTTGTTCCTATTGGGCGCTAGCGATCAAATGACCACGCCACGCGCGGCGCAGTCTTTGGTGGCGCAAGCCAAGCAAAGCGGCAAACAATTCACGGTGGTGAATGTGCCCATGGGTCATCACCAAATGAACGAGTCGCCCGAAGAAACCTTGCAAGCCTTGAAAACGTTTTTGGGTGCCTGACTCCACCGAACACCCGCATGCGGGTGTTTCATGGTCTTTACATCACGTCGCGCAGGCGCAGGTCTTGCCAGCGCATCCACAGGCCTTGACTCTCGGCGCTGCGCACCAGCAGCAAACGCTCCATCAACGGCGAAAGCGGGGTCTGGTGCGGATCGGCCAGCATCACATAGCGGGCTTCTTGCACATGGGTGTGCCGGGCATCGACAGACTCGCTCAAGCGGGCAATCCAATCCAAGTCCACCAAAGTGGCCAACACCTCTTCGAGTTGCAAGGGATCGAGCTTGAGGTCTTCGCACAGCTGCATCAGGCTGGCACCGTGTGCTTCGCTGGCACGTGCCAGTTGCAAACGCTGCAACACCTCTAGGGCGAGCTGAAAGCGCCAACCCACACGGCGACCATCGCGGTTAATGCCGCCCAATAGACTGGGCAAGTTGGCCACCAAGACAGCGCCAATCAACACAATCGACCAGGCCAAATAAATCCACACCAACAAAATCGGCACCGTGGCAAACGCCCCATAGACCACTGAATAAGTGGGCATCTTGCCGAAGTAATACGCCAGCACATTGCGCGCAATTTCAGTCGCTGCTGCCACCCACACACCGCCCACCAAGGCATGACTCCAACGCACTTGGGTATACGGCACGTAGCGGTACAAGGCGCTCACCCCCCAGGCCAACAGCATGAATTCCAAGGTGCTGAAAAACCAACGCAAATTGCCCAAGGTATCGGACGCCAAGCCCCGCGACACAGCGATGAGCTGAGACATCATCACCAAGCTCGCCCCCATCAACAGCGGCCCCAGGGTAATGGCGGTCCAGTACAGCAACATGCTTTGTGCAAAGGGGCGGCGTTTGCGCACGCGCCAAATGGCGTTCAGGGTGCGATCAATCGTGAACACCAAGGTGATGGCAGACAAAATCAAGGCTGTGACACCGACCACGCCCAAGCGGCTGGCCTTGCTGGCAAACAAGGTCAAGTAACCCAGCACTTGGCGGGAGATGTTGTCAGGCACAAAGCTCTCGACCAAGCGGCGTTGCAACACCGCTTGAAAATCGCTGAACATTGGAAACGCCGTGAAAACAGCCAGAGCCACCGTCACCAAGGGGACCAGCGCAATGGTGGTGGTGAAGGTCAAACTGCCTGCGGCTTGACCGAGGCGGTCCTCACGAAAACGCTCGCGCAAGGTGCGCGCAGTGTTGCGCCAGGGAAATCGGCTGAGTCGGTTCAAAAAGCTGTGGAGTTGCGGGACAATCATGACCCGAATCATGCCATCCTCTATGCACACCTCCCACACAGCCACTCAAGAATACACGCCGCGTCATGTGACGCTGACCCGATTGCTCGCCGTCGGCAGCTTGATGGGGCTCATCGTGCTGGGCCTGGCTTGGGAACTGTGGCTGGCCCCTATTCGACCTGGCGGGACACTGCTGGCACTCAAAGTGTTGCCGCTGTGTATTCCCCTGACAGGTTTGCTGAAAAACCGCATGTACACCTACCGCTGGGTCAGCTTGCTGGTTTGGCTTTATTTCACCGAGGGTGTAGTGCGCGCTTGGGGCGACCGCGCACCCAGCAACTATTTCGCCATGCTGGAAGTTTTCTTGTGCGTGGTGCTGTTTGTGGCCTGCGCACTGCATGTGCGTTTGCGGCTCCAGCATGCCAAACGCCATGACATGACCGATGCAGCGACAAACACCGCCGCCGCTGCCTCCTCCCATTCTTGAGGTTTTTATGCCCACTGCTGCACAACTTGATTTGTTGAACACTCTCAAACAAGCGATTGGGGCCGCCCATGTGCTCACCGAAGGCGATTTGACGGCCTACGAGCAAGATTGGCGCAAACGCACACGCGGCCAAGCACTGGCTGTGGTGCGCCCCGGTAATACGCAAGAGGTAGCGGCTGTGGTCAAAGCCTGCGCGCAAGCGAGGGTGAGCATCGTGCCGCAAGGCGGCAACACGGGCTTGGTGGTGGGTGGCATTCCTGACGATTCGGGCACCCAAGTGCTGCTAAGTTTGCAGCGCATGAACGCGGTACGTGCGGTAGATGGTGACAACCTGACCATCACGGTTGAAGCAGGTTGCGTGCTGCAAAACTTGCAACAAGCAGCTGAGAAAGCAGGCTTTTTGTTCCCGCTCAGCCTGGGCTCCGAAGGCAGTTGCACGATTGGCGGGAACTTGTCCACCAATGCCGGCGGCACGCAGGTCGTGCGCTATGGCAACACGCGTGAGTTGTGTCTGGGGCTAGAAGTGGTGACCGCACAAGGCGACATCCTGCACGGCTTGAGTGGCTTGCGTAAAGACAACACCGGCTACGACTTGCGCAACCTGATGGTCGGCAGCGAAGGCACACTGGGCATCATCACCGCCGCCACCATGAAGCTCTACCCCTTGCCGGCAGCCAAACTCACCGCTTGGGCCGCGGTGCCATCGGTTGAGCATGCGGTGCGTTTGCTGGGTTTGGCACACAAACATCTAGGCGCAGGCTTGACTGGGTTCGAGATGATGGGCCAGTTTGCGCTGAGCTTGGTCGACAAACATTACCCCCAATTGCGCGTGCCCTTGTGGCAGCAAACACCGTATTGCGTGCTGTTGGAAAACTCAGACACCGAGTCTGAAACCCATGCCCGCGAACGCTTTGAACACTTGCTCGAAATTGCCTTCGAAGACGGTTGCGTGACCGATGCGGTGGTGGCTGAAAGTCTCTCCCAAGCGCGCAATTTGTGGCACATCCGCGAAAGCATCACGATGGCACAGGCGGAGGAAGGCTTGAACATCAAACACGATATCTCGTTGTCGGTGTCTGCCATTCCCACCTTTGTGGCCGAAACCGACGCCATGCTCAAGCGTGAGATTGAAGGTGTGCGCTTGGTCAACTTTGGCCATTTGGGCGACGGCAATTTGCACTACAACGTGCAGGCGCCCGAAGGCAGCGACAACCAGGCATTTTTAAAAACCCAAGAAGACCGGGTCAACACCTTGGTCTACGACGCTGTCAAACGGTTTGGCGGATCTATTTCTGCGGAGCACGGGGTAGGCAGCCTGAAGGTCGACACCTTGCCCGATTACAAAGACCCCACCGCATTGGCTGTGATGCGTCAAATCAAGCAGGCCTTGGATCCCAAGGGCACCCTCAACCCAGGCCGCGTGGTGCGTTAAACCGCGGCTCCGCCCTGGCGCTTGGGAGCCGGCAGGTGCAAGCCCGCGAGCATGTCGATCAATTCGGGCAAGCTGTCAGTCTGCATTTTTTCCATCACGCGCGAACGGTGTAGCTTGATGGTGGCTGCCGCACCGCCGTCCAATGACGCAATTTGTTGATTGGAAAAGCCGCGCACCATCCAATGGCAAATTTCAAGCTCACGCGGTGTCAAACGTTGCAAACGCTCTGAAACCATCGCCTGCTTGTTACTGACTTCTTGCGACTGAACAGCGACTTGCATGGCGCGGGTGATGACGTCGAGCATGGCTTGGGCCGTGAAAGGCTTGAGCAAAAAGTCAATCGCGCCTTGCTTCATGGCCGCAATGATTTCATCAGGCCGGCTGTCGCCACTCACAAACACAATCGGCACTGGATGCGTGACCAAGGTCTTGAGTTTGGCTTGGAGCATGACACCTGTGGTGCCTGGCATGCGCATATCCAGCAACAGCACCGCTGGCGAAGGCAACACAGGGTTTTGCAAAAATGCGTCGGCGCTCTCGTAGTCCGTCACGCGATAACCTGCGCGCTCTAGCATGGTGCACAGGCTGCGGCGCACCGAGGGGTCATCATCAATCACCACCACATGGCCCAGATCGGTGAGAGCATCTGTCGATGGCAAGGTCGTCAATGCACTCAACCTCAGTTGGATTTTTCGATCAACGCCACGCGTTGGTCAGTCCCTTCGGGCAGCGCCACACGCCAGCCTTGGAAATAAATTTGCAACTGAGCTAATTTGGTGCTGGACACTTGCCAAGGTGCAGTGCCAAACACACTCTGGCCCTCGCCAGCTTTGAGCTTTAGCACACTGGCTTGCTGGTTACCGTCCACCACGCACACGGTGACATCTGCCGCTGCCACCATGTGCACGTAGCGGCTGGGCTTGGTCGCCGCCAAAGGTGAAACTTGTGGCAATACATCGCGTGTGTACTGGCACGAAGCCGAAGCACTCGCAGAGGTCGAGACCGCAGCAGATGCAGAGGTAACAGCAGATTCTGCTGCGCTAACCGATGCCGACGCTTGAGAGACAGGCGGGACAGACACAACAGGCACCGCAGGCGTAGGCAATGCAGCCAAGGTCAGTGATTCAGGGTTTTTGACTGACACGCGTTCGGCCACACTCGTTGACTCGAGGCTAGGTGTGGGGATCACCAATGAAGCAGCAGCGGTCACACCCACAAGCAACACAGCCAGCGCCGAAGTCTTGTGCTGCGACACGTGACTGCGCACGGTTTGAAAAAGATCTGCGATCGATCTGTGTTCCAGATTTTTCTCGTCCATGGCAATGATCTCGTCCAAATCGTGGACGACCGAGGGATCAGGCGTTGCCACCACCTCCACAACAGCCGAAGGCGGCTCGGCGCCCAAGATCATCAACAAGCGTTTGTAGGCTTGGCGCTTGATGGTCGGTGAGTAAAACAAACTTTCTCCGCCCTCTTCCAGCTGGCGGACCTGAGCGAGTGACAAACAGGCCGTGCGCGCCAGCCATGTTTCGTCCATCCCTGAGGCTTCTCTAAGCTGGCGCAAGTAATCTGGATCACAGGTGTCATACACGCTGCGATGCGATGTGCTGATGATTTCAGGTGATGTCATGCTGACAATTGAAGTAAAGGGAGATCCCAGGTTGTCCACGAATGTCGTTCTGTTTATAAAAATCGTCAATACGCCAAAAAGCGTAGAGCATTTTATAACTCAATAGTTAACATTTTATACAACAAAACAACCCCATTCCAATTTTCAGATGGGCACCACCGTCCAAACTGCCCCTTATCCATAAGACGTAAACTCAGGCAGATTTTTTCAAAAGCTCCCTCTATGCGCCCAATTCGCCGCCAATACGAAGACTTCATGCAACACGTCAATACCCATGGCGTGGCCAAAACAGACCGCACCGGCACAGGCACCAAAAGCGTGTTCGGTTATCAAATGCGTTTTGATTTGAACGAAGGCTTCCCGTTGGTGACCACCAAGAAAGTACACCTGCGCTCCATCATTCAAGAGCTGTTGTGGTTCCTGACCGGTTCAAGCAACAACAACTGGCTCAAAGAGCGCGGTGTGACGATTTGGGATGAATGGGCCCGCGAAGACGGTGACTTAGGCCCTGTGTACGGCGTGCAATGGCGCAGCTGGCCCAGCCCTGATGGTGGCCACATTGACCAAATTCAACAGGTCATCGACACACTGAAAAACAACCCCGACAGCCGCCGCATCATCGTGAGCGCATGGAACGTGGCTGAACTCGACAAGATGGCGCTCATGCCTTGCCATGCGTTCTTTCAGTTCTACGTGGCCCCCGCGCAAAACCCAGGCGAAAAAGCCAAGCTCAGCTGCCAGCTCTACCAACGCAGCGCTGACATCTTTTTGGGTGTGCCTTTCAACATTGCCAGCTACGCCCTGCTCACGCACATGGTGGCGCAGCAATGCGATTTGGATGTGGGTGACTTCATCTGGACTGGTGGCGATTGCCACATTTACAGCAACCACCACGAGCAAGTGGACTTGCAACTCAGCCGCGCACCGTTCGCCTACCCCACGCTCCACATCAAGCGCAAGCCCGACTCGATATTCGGCTACGACTACGAAGACTTTGAAGTGCTGGACTACCAATGCCACGGTGCGATCAAAGCGCCGGTTGCGGTTTAACCACAAGAGACACACATGGGTTTGAACCTGATCTTTGCGCGCGCGCGCAACGGCGTGATTGGCCGCGACAACACATTGCCTTGGCACTTGCCCGAAGACCTGGCGCACTTTAAAAAAACCACGCTCGGTCAACCGGTCATCATGGGTCGCAAGACCTGGGAGTCGCTGCCGCCTCAATTTCGCCCACTGCCAGGGCGCACCAACATCGTGATCACCCGCCAAAGCGATTGGCACGCCAACGGGGCCCAGGTGGCTCATTCAATAGACCAAGCACGCGCCTTGTGTGCACCGACCGACGAGGTGTGGGTGATCGGTGGCGCCGAGGTGTATGCCCAATCCATGCCCTGGGCCACGCGTGCCGTGGTCACCGAAATTGATGCCGACTACGAAGGCGACGCCTTCGCGCCCACCTTCGATGCCAGCTGGCACGAAACGGCCCGCGAATCGCACACTGCCGCCAACGGCACCCGCTACAGCTTTGTCACCCTCACACGCAACCTCTGAAAAATAGCACCATGTCTGAGCACGGATTTCACGTTCACGGCCCCCACGACCACGAGTTAGAACACGCGGCCCAAGGTCACGGCAGCAGCAGTACCAACAAAATCGCCATGTTCACGGCCATCATTGCCACCGTGGGCGCGATTTTTGGCTACATGGGTGGCGCCACCCAAGCCAACGCAGGTTTGTACAAAAACAATGCGGCCATCAAAAAAACCGAGGCCTCCAACCAGTGGAATTTTTACCAAGCCAAGAGCAGCAAACAGAATTTGAGCGAATTGGCGCTTGAGCTCGCGCCTGCTGGGAAAAAAGAGTTTTACGACGCCGAAATCAAACGCTACAAGGCTGAAAAATCTGACATCAAAGCGGTGGCTGAAAAACTCGAAGCCGAGTCCAAAGAATGGGACCACCAGTCGGATGAGCAAATGCACCAGCACCACCGCTGGGCCCAAGCCACGACCTTGTTGCAAGTGGCCATTGCACTGGCTGCCATCGCCTTGCTGACACGCAAGCGCTGGCTGGAATACGCCATGTTTGGCGCAGGGGCGTTTGGCTTGAGCGTGGGTCTATTGGCGGCTCTGCACCTCTGATGAATACGTCGATACCCATGCAACTCGCCACTTGGAATGTCAACTCGCTGAACGTACGTCTGCCGCAGGTTTTGGACTGGTTGGCAGCCAACCCGGTCGACGCGTTGGTGCTGCAAGAAACCAAAACCACCGACGATAAATTCCCCAAAGAAGCCATCGAAGCCGCCGGCTACCAAGTGGCTTTCTTCGGACAAAAAACCTACAACGGCGTGGCCTTGCTGTCACGCACGCCTGCCACCGATGTGGTCAAAAACATTCCTGGCTTTGAAGATGACATGGCGCGCGTGATTGCCGGCACCGTCGACGGAGTGCGCGTGATTGGCGCCTACTTTCCCAACGGCCAAGCTCCAGACAGCGACAAATTTGTTTACAAGATGCGTTGGTTGGAAGCTCTTCGCGCTTGGGTCGTGGATGAGCTCACGCGCCACCCCCAACTCGTGTTGATGGGTGACTTCAACATCACGGTGGATGACCGCGATGTGTGGGACCCTGTGGCTTTGAAAGACACCATCCACTGCACCGTGGAAGAACGCGAACATTTCCAAGCTTTGATCCAGCTCGGCACACACGATGCGTTTCGCTTGTTTGAACAAGCCGAGAAAAGTTACAGCTGGTGGGATTACCGCGAGTTCGCGTTTCGCCGCAACCGCGGCCTGCGGATTGACCACATCTTGGTCAGCGATGCGCTCAAGCCACGTGTGAGCGCTTGTGTGATCGACAAAGCCCCACGTAAAAACGAACGTCCCAGCGACCACACCCCAGTGGTGGTGACGTTGGCTTAAAGTTTCAGGCGCTGGACGACACGCTCAGTCATCCAGCCCCAACTCTTGGATTTTGCGTGTGATGGTGTTGCGCCCAATGCCGAGTTTTTGTGCGGCTTCAATGCGTCGACCTCTTGTGTTGGCCAAGGCGGTTTGAATCAGGCGCGCTTCAAAGCGATTGGCCAGCACCTCCCACACATCGGTACGGCCTGCCACCAACAGGCTCATGGCTTCGGCTTCTAGGCCTTGTTCCCAATCAGCCCCCGGCAAATTGAGCACCACAGGCGCGGTACCACCACCCTCGTTGGTTGAGCTTGCGGGCGAGGAAGGCCGCAGCACATCCTGTGGCGCTGTTGTCGGCGAGGCTGCACCCAAGGCAACCTGGGCAACTTGCCCTGCCAAGCTACTGGCCTCTGCGCCGTCTACTTGAACTTCCGGCGGCAAGTCTTTGGGTTCGATCACTTGCGCGGGTGCCATCACGGTCAACCAATGGCAAATGTTTTCTAACTGCCGCACATTGCCTGGAAAGGCAAATTGGTTGAGCAAACTTTGTGCGCTGTCAGAGATGCGCTTGGATTCCACGCCCAATTGTTGTGCACTCTGCTGCAAAAAGTGGCGCGTCAAGGTGGGGATGTCTTCACGACGCTCACGCAAAGCGGGCAAACGCAAGCGAATCACGTTCAAACGGTGGAACAAGTCTTCACGGAACACGCCGTCTTTGACGCGCTGCTCCAAATCTTGGTGGGTTGCAGCAATCACGCGCACATTGGCTTTGATGGCGTTGTGGCCCCCCACGCGGTAGTAGTTGCCATCGCTCAAGACACGCAGCAAACGGGTCTGCAAATCAAACGGCATGTCACCGATTTCGTCCAAGAACAAGGTCCCACCTTCAGCTTGCTCGAAGCGCCCACGGCGTGTGGTTTGGGCACCCGTGAATGCACCACGTTCATGCCCAAAGAGCTCGCTCTCCAACAAGTCTTTAGGGATAGCTGCCGTGTTGATGGCCACAAACGGGCCTTTGCTGCCCGCATCGCCGCGTGGTGAATGCTTGTGCAAGGCGCGCGCCACCAGTTCTTTGCCCGAACCACTCTCGCCGGTGATCATCACTGTCACATGGCTTTGGCTCAAGCGGCCAATGGCGCGAAACACATCTTGCATGGCAGGCGCTTGGCCGAGCATTTCGGGCGTCTCATCTTGCCGCTCGGTTTGAGCTTGCTCGCGTTGACTTTCATCGACGGCACGGCGAATCAGCTCCACGGCCTTGGGCAAATCAAACGGCTTGGGCAAATACTCAAATGCACCACCTTGGAACGCTGACACCGCACTGTCCAAATCGGAGAAGGCCGTCATGATGATGACCGGCAAGGTCGGTAAACGCTCTTTCACTTTGGTGAGCAAGTCCAAGCCCGAGCCACCGGGCATGCGAATGTCGCTGACCAAAATTTGTGGCCCCTCGTCTTCACTTGCAGCATCTAGCGCTTGCAAGACTTCGCGGGGGCTGGTGAAACTGCGGGTGGGCAAGTTCTCGCGCAACAGCGCCTTCTCCAGCACGAAGCGAATTGACTGGTCGTCATCCACAATCCAAATCGGTTTCATGTCAGCGCTACTTTCTGTATGTTCCGTGAAGGGTTCGCCCGGGCATCAAGGCAGGGGAATCAGAATTTTGAAATCTGTCCGCCCCGGCACACTGTCACACGCGATCAAACCATGGTGTTGCTGGACAAATGTTTGTGCCAAATTCAACCCCAATCCAGAACCGCCATCTCGTCCAGAAACCAAAGGAAAGAACAATCTGTCCTTGATCTCGTCCGGAATGCCGGGTCCGTTGTCAATGACATGCAATTCCAATGCCAAGCGGTAACGTTGTTTGCCAAAAGTGACTTGCCGGTTGATGCGCGTGCGCAAAATAATCTCCGCATCGCCATCGACCACCCGCTCACTCAGTGCTTGGGCTGCGTTGTGCACGATGTTCAGCACAGCCTGAATGAGTTGCTCACGGTCCCCTCTGAACTCTGGAATCGAGGTGTCATAGTCGCGCACCACGCGCAAACCTTTGGGGAATTCGGCCACGATCAAACTGCGCACCCGTTCACACACCTCATGGATGTTGACGTCGCCCACCACATGCGGACGTCGATGAGGCGCCAGCAAGCGATCCACCAAGACCTGCAAGCGGTCGGCCTCATGAATGATGACCTGGGTGTACTCAATCAAATCTCGGCTTTCGACTTCCATTTGCAGCAACTGCGCCGCCCCCCGGATGCCGCCCAAGGGGTTTTTGATTTCATGGGCCAGGTTGCGAATCAATTCTTTGTTGGCTTGGGCTTGATCAATCAAGCGCTCTTCGCGGTCTTGACGGGTTTGTTGCTCCAGGGGCAGCAACTCAATCAAGATTTCGCCTGCGCGATCCGTCGGCGCCACGATCACATGCACCGGCAAGGGTTCTTGCAAGGGACGATGCAAATACGCGTCGTAACGCATCACTGCGAACGCGTTGGTTTGGGCGCCTTTGAGGGCATTTTGAAAAGCCTGAGGCTGGGCGAAATACTGCGCGAACGCCGCACCCTCGATGTTGCGACGCGAGACACCCATGATGTCTTCGAGTGCCGCGTTGGCAAACACCACCACCCCGTCGGTGCGCACGATGGCGACCAGGGTGGCGAGCAAATCAAAAGACCGCGTGTCCACGGACGTTTCAGTCATCAGGGTCATTGATTTCCTTGAGGAGGGAGAGAAAAACGCGCCAACTCACGCTGCAAACCGGCCACATCGGCTTCGACACGCTGCAAGGCGGCACGCAGTTGTGCCACGCGTTCTTGGTATTTCTGCGGTTGCTTGTGCTCATCCCCACGGCGCTCAGGCTCGCCCTGGTTCCACTGGCGCAGCAGCTCTTGACGTTGGGTTTGGGCTTTTTGCAATTCGGCTTGCAACACAGCCTGAGCCTGGGCATCACGTTGACGCTGTTGTGCGCCCTCCACCTTGGCGTCGCTGGCCGAGGGGGCGGGCATGGCCGCTGTTTCGCCACTCCGCAGAACACGTGTGCCTTCAATCACGGTGACATGGCCACCACTCAAAGGCTTGCACTGGCGCGTGGGATCAGGCTGGTTGGTGTATTCATTGCCACAACGGTAAACACGTGCCACCTCTTGCGCGCCAAGACCTGCGGCCATCACGCCACATGCCATGCACACACACCACGATCGCCAAGACAAACAAATCATCTCATCAGTAAAAACAAGGTTCCAAACAAAAAAGGACGGCTCACGCCGTCCTTTTGATTGCACGCTTCGTTGCAAAAAATTACAGCGAGTAGTACATGTCGTATTCGACAGGAGACACTTCCACGCGGCTGCGGGTCACTTCTTGCATCTTCAAATCAATGTAAGAGTCGATCCATGAGTCGGTGAACACGCCGCCTTTGGTCAAGAAGGCGCGGTCTTTGTCGAGGGCTTCCAAGGCTTGATCCAAGCTCGAGCACACGGTGGGGACCAACTTGTCTTCCTCGGGTGGGAGGTGGTACAAGTCTTTGGTCGCTGCTTCGCCGGGGTGAATCTTGTTCTCGATACCGTCCAAACCGGCCATCAACAAGGCTGCAAAGCCGAGGTAGGGGTTGCACAAAGGATCGGGGAAACGCGCTTCCACACGACGGGCTTTGTCGCTGGCCACGTTAGGAATGCGGATCGAAGCCGAGCGGTTCTTAGCCGAGTAAGCCAATTTCACAGGGGCTTCGAAGTGAGGCACCAAGCGCTTGTAGCTGTTGGTACCTGGGTTGGTGATCGCGTTCAAGGCACGTGCGTGCTTGATGATGCCGCCGATGTAGTACAGGGCGAACTCAGACAAACCAGCGTAGCCGTTGCCTGCGAACAAGTTCTTGCCGTCTTTCCAGATCGACTGGTGAACGTGCATGCCAGAACCGTTGTCGCCAGCGTAGGGCTTAGGCATGAAAGTAGCTGTCTTGCCGTAAGCGTTGGCCACGTTGTGGATCACGTACTTTTGCAGCAATGTCCAGTCAGCGCGTTCGACCAAAGTCGAGAACTTGGTGCCGATTTCGCATTGACCCGCACCCGCCACTTCGTGGTGGTGCACTTCAACGGGGATACCCACAGATTCGAGCAACAAGCACATTTCGCTGCGCATATCGTGTGTGCTGTCAACGGGAGGCACGGGGAAGTAGCCGCCTTTGACGCGAGGACGATGGCCGCGGTTGCCGCCTTCGATTTTCTCGCCGCTGTTCCATGGGCCTTCGTATTCGTTGATGGCGTAGAACGTGTTGTTGGGTTCAGTGCTCCAACGCACTTCGTCAAACAAGAAGAATTCGGGTTCTGGACCGAAGTAAGCGGTGTCGCCCAAGCCAGATTGCTTGAGGTAAGTCTCAGCGCGCTTGGCGATGGAACGTGGGTCACGCTCGTAGGCTTTGCCGTCGGTGGGTTCGATCACGTCGCAGATCAAAACCAAAGTGACTTCTTCGAAGAAAGGGTCAATCAAGGCGCTGTTGGGATCGGGCATCAACAACATGTCCGAGGCTTCAATGCCTTTCCAGCCGGCGATAGAAGAACCGTCAAACGCTTGACCTTCTTCGAACTTGCTTTCGTCAAACTGCGACACGGGCGCAGTGATGTGCTGCCATTTGCCACGGGTATCGGTGAAACGGAAGTCAACGAATTTAACTTCGTTCTCT
>CANGIQ010000003.1 GCA_947453965.1 Comamonadaceae bacterium | reverse complement strand
GTGCAACAGCAAAAAACACAGGCTAGTTATGTGGATGCTGTGCTGGCCCCCAAGACCACAGCCACACCGCACGCACCGACATTGCCTGCCGCGTTGGCAGCTCAGTTCCCACCCGCCATGCACGAAGTGCTGGCCTTGGGCGTGGACCGACTGTTGGACTACCAAGGCCCCGCCTATGTGGACCTGTACGTGCAACGCTTGCGCACCGTGCTGGCCACCGAACCCGCCGGCACATGCGCCGTGACCCAAGAAACCGCCCGCTGGTTGGCCTTGTGGATGGCGTTTGACGACATCGTACGTGTGGCCGACTTGAAGAGCCGTGCCAGCCGCTGGGCCCGGGTGCGCGATGAAGTCAAAGCCAAAGACGACGATGTGGTCAAGCTGTTTGACCACTTCAAACCTGGCATTCCCGAATTCGCCGCGCTGCTGCCTCAGTCCTTGGCCTTGCCGCTCATGCGTTGGGACAAGGCCCGCGTGCTGCGTGGTCAGCAAGCCTTGGCGTTTCCGATCAAGGTAGGCACGCACAGCGTGTTTGGCATGGTCATGTTGCGCCTGCTGGCCAGCTTGAAATGGCTGCGCGTGCTAGGCCACCGCTATGCCGAAGAACAAGCCTTGATCGACGAATGGTTGAATGCCGTGACGCACGCCAGCGCGCAAAACCCTGCGTTGGGTTTGTCGCTGGCCCAATGTGGCCGTTTGATCAAAGGCTATGGCGGCACGCACGACCGCGGGCGTGACAACCTGTTGCACATCTTGCGCCATTTGGCACAAGGCGCGGCATTCGACAACCCCGGCGCACGCGCCCACGCCATTGACCAAGCCCGCGAAGCCGCCTTGCGCGATGAAGCCGGCACGGCGCTGGACCAAACCCTGCGCGCCCATGGTGCCCCCGCACGCGAAGTCAAAGCCCAGCCGATTCGCTGGTTGCCACGCCCCAACGCGGCGGCCGCCAAACCGCGCTGACACAGGGAAACACCTGTGGTCAACACTGTCCAAAACGATTACAACTTATAACGTTCAAGCCGCCACACATCCCAATGTCACGCGTTTTGTTTTTATCCACTGTCCGTCCACTCTTTTTTTTGCGAGGAACTCATGCACGTCAAACTCTCACGCACCCTGGTTGCCACCGCGATCGCCGCACTGAGCTTGGGCGCCGCCCAAGCCCAAGACAAACCCGTGATGCTCAAGCTCTCGAGCTGGGTGCCTGCACAGCACGCCTTGAACCCTGCATTGCAGGCCTGGGGTGAGAGCCTCAAAGCCGCCTCGGGTGGCACCTTGAACGCCACCTTGTTCCCCTCCGAACAACTGGGCAAAGCGTTTGACCACTACGACATGGCGCGCGACGGTATCGCCGATTTCTCGTATGTGAACCCTGGCTACCAGCCTGGCCGCTTCCCCATCTTTGCTGCCTCGTCGCTGCCTTTCATGATCACCAACGCCAAGGCCGGTTCGGCTGCGATTGATGCGTGGTACCGCAACTACGCGGCCAAAGAAATGAAAGACGTGCATTTTTGCTTCGCCTTCGCGCACGACCCCGGTGCCTTCCACTCACGCAAGAAAATTGTTCTGCCCAGCGACATCAAAGGCATGAAAGTGCGTCCTGCCACGGCCACTGTCGGCCAAGTCATCACCATGCTGGGCGGCACCAACGTGCAAGCCTCAGCACCTGAGTCACGCGACATGCTCGAGCGCGGTGTGGCCGAAGCCATCACCTTCCCTTGGGGTTCGATGAGCTTGTTTGGCATCGACAAAGTGGTGAAGTACCACATGGACGTGCCGTTCTACGCCACACCGTTCGTGTGGGTGATGAACAAAGACAAATACGCCGCCTTGTCAGCCAACCAAAAAAAGGCCGTGGACAGCCACTGCACCAGCGAGTGGGCTGAAAAAGTCGGCAGCGCTTGGGCCGATTTTGAAATTGCCGGCCACGTCAAACTGGCGGCCGACCCCAACCGCGAGGTCTACAAACTCACACCTGAGCAACTCGCCGAATGGAAAAAAGCTGTGGCGCCCGCCGAAGCGCAATGGGCTGCTGACGTGAAGAAAAAAGGCGACGACCCTGTGGCCATCATGAACGCGTTCAAGCAGTCACTGGCCAAGTACAAGTCAGGCATGTGAGACAGGCATGAGCACTGAATCTGCGCCTCGCAAAAATCCATTCGATCGCATCATCGATGCCATCGAATGGATGGCGGCTTTGTTTGTCGGCATCGTCGCAGCCAACATCTTCATCTCGGTGTTGCTGCGCAAGTTCTTTGACACCTCGAGTCCCGACAGCTACGACTTCGGTCGTTTGCTGTTGGGCATTTTGATTTTCTGGGGCATTGCAGCCACCAGTTATCGGGGCAGCCACATCACGGTGGATTTGCTGTGGACCGGTGCCAGCCCGCGCATGAAGCGCTTCATCGATGTGTTTGCCACCTTGGTGCTGCTGTTTGTGGTGACCGTGCAAACCATCATGTTGTTTGACAAGGTCAGCCTGACCTACAACGACAACGTGCTGACCTACGACCTGAACTTGCCCACCTGGCCTTTCTTCGCCGTGGCGTGGATGGGCGATGTGTGTGCGGTGTTGTTGATTGCCATCCGTACTTGGCGACTGATCTTCCAGCCCGAGGCCTTGGAAGACCATCCTGAAATGAAAACAAGTGAATAAAACATGGAACTGAGTACCGATGCCGTCGCCGTGATCGGCTTTGTTGTGTTGTTCGTGCTGATGCTCTTGCGCGTGCCTGTGGGCATGGCCATGGGCTTGGTGGGCGTGGTGGGCTACAGCTACATCGCGGGCACCGGCCCCGCACTCAAGCTGATCGGCCAAACCTCCATGCGCACCGTGACGGACTACACCTTTGGCGTGATTCCGATGTTCATGCTGATGGGCGCGTTTGTGTCGGTCTCCGGCGTGAGCCGAGAGTTGTTCCGCGCCGCCAACGCCTTCATCGGCCACCTGCGCGGCGGCTTGGGCGTGGCAACCGTGTTGGCCTGTGGTGGCTTTGCTGCCATTTGCGGCTCGTCGGTGGCCACAGCCGCCACCTTCTCGGCGGTGGCTTATCCCGAGATGCGTCGCTTTGGTTATCCCCAGTCATTCGCCACGGGCGTGATTGCGGCTGGCGGTACCTTGGGGGCCATGCTGCCACCGTCCACTGTATTGGCGGTCTACGCGATTTTGACGCAACAAGACATTGGCAAGCTGTTCATGGCGGGCATCGTGCCGGGCTTGTTGGCGATGAGCATGTACGTCATCACCATCATGTTGATCGTGTACTTCCGCCCTGAGTGGTTGCCTGCGGGCGAGAAGAAATCTTTCGGCGAACGCCTGAGCGGTTTGAAAGATGTGTGGGCGCCTTTGGTGCTGTTCTTGTTCGTGATTGGTGGCTTGTACGGCGGCTTTTTCACCCCCACCGAAGCCGGTGGTGTGGGCGCCAGCGGTGCCTTCTTGCTAGGCGTGCTGCGCGGCAAGCTGGACCGTGCGGGCATTCGTGAAGCGCTGCTATCGGCCACGCGCACGTCAGCGGCGGTGTTCACCGTGCTGATTGGTGCGTTGCTGTTTGGTTACTTCTTGACCATCACCCAAACGCCGCAAAAACTGACCGAGTTCTTGACCAGCTTGGGCGTGGGCCGCTACGGCGTGCTGGCCATGATCATGGTGATGTACCTGGTGCTAGGCTGCTTGATGGATGCCATGGCCATGATCATCTTGACTGTGCCCATCATCTACCCCGTGATCTTGCAACTCGGATTTGATCCGATTTGGTTCGGCATCATCATCGTGATGACAGTGGAGCTGGGGCTGATTCACCCGCCTGTGGGGATGAACGTGTTCGTGATCAAGAGCGTGGTGAAGGATGTGAGCTTCATGACGATCTTCAAGGGCGTGATTCCGTTTGTGATCACGGACATCTTGCGCTTGATCATCCTGATCTCGTTCCCCATCATTGCGTTGTGGTTGCCTAACCGTTTGTGATTTTTTGTTCGCCGTGCTTGCTTGCGCGGATGAGCTGTTTAATTGCTGGGCTCGCTATGAACGGGGTCTACGGGCGGGCGCCTCATACTGGTACAGAAATCGTTGCCCGCCCGTAGACCCCGTTCATAGACTGCGGCTGAGTGTGCTTTGTTTCGGGTGGCTTCTGGCGGTTGTTGCGTTACACCACTTTGTAAAAACTCAGGTGGACGGCGTCGGGTAGGCGCACACCGGTGCCGACAAACTGGTGCTCGGACAACCAGGCCCATTGCGGGCTGGTGGCTTCGAACTTGGGTTGGCAGCGAAAGTAGACCCGAGACGGATCGACCGGTTCGCCGCGGCGGATTCTGGCGGAGTCTTCGGCGGAAGCCACGCGCAGCGCGGTGTTTTGTACAAACACGCGGCTGCCGTCTTGCAGCTCGAGCACATAGCGCGCATCCAAGTGGGCTTGCGTGCCGTTGCCAACGATCAACTGAAAATCTGCGCCGCCGGGCACGATGCGACCTTGCATGTGTGAGCCGGTCACGGTACCGCCAGTGATGGGAATCATGCGGCGCAGTCCCATGACGGTTTGGCCCACTTCAACCGGGGCATCGATGGTGACGGCGAGGTCACACACATGTTCGAGGGTGGGAGCGGGAAGGTTCATGCTGTTGTGCTCAGACGTTGTTTTGCCAAGGCCACATACCAATCCAAACAACCGGGGTTGGCCATAGCATCTTTGTTGACGACTTTTTCAAGCGGCTGCCCAAGCAATAGTTTTTTGATCGGCAACTCTTGTTTTTTACCCGAAAGGGTGCGTGGAATTTCGGCCACCTGAAAAATCTCGTTCGGCACAAAGCGGGGGCTCAGCGCGGTCTTGATGGCGTCGTTGAGTTTGGCCTTCATCGCCTCGTCCAGGGTCACGCCTTCGCGCAAGACGACAAACAAGGGCATGTAGCTCTCGCGTCCCAGGTATTCCAAGTCGACCACCATGCTGTCGAGCACTTCGGGCAAGATCTCCACCGCGCTGTAGAGCTCACTGGTGCCCATGCGCAGACCGTGGCGGTTGATGGTGGCATCGCTGCGGCCGTAAATGACGCACGATCCACTGGGGTTGATCTTGAGCCAATCGCCATGGCGCCAGACGCCGCCCAAGCTCGCAGGACCATCGCCACCGCCGGGCTGACGGCCATGACCTGCGGGATACATGTCAAAGTAGCTCGACAAATAGCGCGCGTTGTCTTTGTCGCCCCAGAAGTACAAAGGCATGGAGGGAATCGGCTGCGTGCAAACCAGCTCACCCACATCGCCCTCAACGGGCTGGCCTTGCTCGTTCCATGCCTCAACAGCGCAGCCCAGCAAGCGGCATTGCATTTCGCCGGGCACCAGAGGCAGCTCGCGGTGGCCGCCAATGAACGCGCCCGCAAAATCGGTGCCGCCCGAGATGTTGCACCACCACATATGGGGCGTGCCCAAGGCTTCAAACTGCGCGGTTCCCCAGCGCTGTGCTTCTTCGCTCAAGGGCGACCCGGTGGTGCCCAAGGCGCGCACCGAGCGCAAGCCCGGCAAACGCGACAGGTCCACCCCCGCCTTCATGCAGTTGGCAAAAAAGGCAGCGCCCGCGCCAAAGAAGGTGACGCCCATCTCTGCCGCAAAACGCCACAAGGTGGACCAATCGGGTTTGTCTTTCGAACCACCAGGGTTGCCGTCATAAATCACGCAAGTGGTGCCGTTGAGCAAGCCGCTGACCTGCGCGTTCCACATGACCCAGCCGGTGGAGCTGTACCAGTGGTAGCGCTCGCCCCAGCTGTTGGGGTGGTAGCTGCAGCCAATGTCGTTGTGCAAACTCTTTAGCGCCAAGGCCACGATCAGGGTGCCGCCGTGGCCATGCACGATGGGCTTGGGCAAGCCCGTGGTGCCGCTGGAATACACAATCCACAACGGATGGTCAAACGGCAGCCACATGGGCTCAAAGTTGTGGGTGGACACGTCATCACGGGCGGTGGTGGCGGCAAAGGAGGTGCTGTCAGGCAAGCTGGCGTGCGGGTCTAAATTGCCCAGCAACACCACGTGCTGCACGCTGGGCAGCGCGGCGCGCATGTCGCTGACCACTTGCAAGCGGTCATGGTCACGGCCGGCATAGCTCACGCCGTCGCAGGCAATCAAGACCTTGGGTTGAATTTGCGCGAAGCGGTCGAGCACCGCATGGGTGCCCATGTCGGGCGCGCAAACACTCCACACGCCGCCCACGCTGACGGTGGCCAAAAACGCCACCATGGTTTCAGGAATATTGGGCAGATACGCCGCCACGCGGTCGCCGGGCTGAATGCCTTGGGCTTGCAAGTGCAAAGCCAATGACGCCACTTGGCGCTTCAGCTCGGGCCAAGACAGCTCACGCGTCAGACCTTTTTCGTTGCGGCTGATGACCGCCGGAAAACCCGCCGCATGGGCTGGGTCGACATGGCGAAACACCTGTTGCGCATAGTTGACTTGGGCGCCGGTGAACCACTGGCCACCGGGCATGGCGTTTTTCACCAAGGCCGCTTGATGCGGCGTGGGCGACTGCATGTCGAAGTAATCCCACATGCTTTGCCAAAACGCATTGAGGTCGGTGATGGACCAACGCCACAGCGCGTCATAGCTGTCAAAACTCAAGCCACGGTGGTCGCGCAGCCAATTTTGGTACAGGCGGATTTGTGGCACAAACGGTGCGTAGGTCGCCATGGAATCAGCCCTCCCCGCGCTGCATGCGCTCGCTTTTCCAGTACACATCGTCGCCACCGTGCATGCGGTTGAGCACACGGGCCAAGACGAACATCAAATCACTCAAACGGTTGAGGTACTGACGCGGCGCCTCTTGAATCGCCTCTTCGTTGCCCAGCGCCACCACCGCACGTTCGGCGCGGCGCGCCACGGTGCGGCACACATGGGCCAGCGCAGCACCGCGGGTGCCTGCGGGCAAGATGAATTCTTCTAAGCGCGGTAACTGTGCGTTGTATTTCGCCAAGGCGTCGTCGAGGGCTTGCACCGCTTCTTCTTTGAGCAACTCAAAGCCGGGAATGGACAACTCGCCCCCGAGGTTGAAGAGCTGGTGTTGAATTTCAACCAACACCTCGCGCGCATCGGCTGGCATGTCTTCGCACAACAGCACGCCAATGTGGGAATTGAGCTCGTCCACCTCGCCCATGGCGTGTACACGCAAACTATTTTTGGAAACGCGCTGGTTGTTGCCCAGGCCCGTGGTGCCCGCGTCGCCGGTGCGGGTAGCGATTTGGGTGAGTCGATTGCCCATGTCGTGATGCTCCTACGTTTGATCCATCTTATTGTGCCTGTCGCGCAAGCGGCGTACACACACCGAGGCTTCTCTTTAGAATGGTTGGAGACACCGGAGACACACCCATGAACGCCCCCACACACCACGACCATTTGGCCCCCGTCATCGCCCAGCGCGACGTACCCGCTGCGTTGATTCAAGCGCTGCAAGCGCGCTTTGGCGCCAACTGCTCGACCGCCCAGGTCATCCGCGAGCAACATGGCCGCGACGAGTCGGCCTTCACCACCGTGCCCCCACCCGCCGCCGTGGTGTTTGCCGAGAGCACGCAAGATGTGGCCGATGCGGTCAAGCTGGCGGCGCAGTACAAGGTGCCGGTCATCCCGTTTGGTGTGGGTTCCTCACTCGAAGGCCATTTGCTGGCGGTGCAAGGCGGCATCAGTATCGATGTGGGCCGCATGAACAAGGTGTTGTCGATCAACGCCGAAGACTTGACCGTCACCGTACAAGCCGGTGTGACACGCAAACAACTCAACGAAGAAATCAAAAGCACCGGCTTGTTCTTCCCGATCGACCCCGGCGCTGACGCCTCGATTGGTGGCATGAGCGCCACCCGCGCCAGTGGCACCAACGCCGTGCGCTACGGCACCATGCGCGAGAACGTGTTGGCACTGGAAGTGGTGACCGCCAGCGGCGAAGTGATTCGCACCGGCACCCGGGCCAAAAAATCCAGTGCGGGCTACGACCTCACCCGCTTGATGGTGGGCAGCGAGGGTACGCTCGGTGTGATCACCGAAATCACCGTGCGTTTGTACCCTCTGCCAGAGGCGGTATCGGCTGCCATTTGCTCGTTCCCCAGCATTGAAGCCGCTGTGCACACCACCATCGCCACTATTCAAATGGGCGTGCCGATTGCGCGCGTCGAATTGATCGACAGCAACACCGTGCGCATGGTCAACGCCTATGCCAAGTTGGGACTGAGCGAATCGCCCATGTTGTTGATGGAGTTTCACGGCTCGCCCGCCGGTGTGAAAGAACAAGCCGAAACCGTGCAAGAAATTGCCGCCGAACACGGTGGTCAGTCCTTCGAATGGGCGACCACCCCGGAAGAGCGCACCCGCTTGTGGACCGCGCGTCACAACGCTTACTTTGCAGCGATTCAAAGCAAGCCCGGTTGCCGCGCCATCAGCACCGACACCTGTGTGCCCATCAGCCGCTTGGCCGATTGCTTGCTCGACTCCGTGGCAGAAGCCGATGCCTCGGGCATCCCCTACTTCTTGGTCGGCCACGTGGGCGACGGCAACTTCCACTTCGGCTACTTGATTGACCCCAACATTCCCGCCGAGCGCGAAACCGCCGAAGCGCTGAACCACCAACTGGTGCAACGCGCCTTGCGTCTGGAAGGCACCTGCACGGGTGAGCACGGGATTGGCCTGCACAAAATGGATTTCTTGTTGACCGAAACAGGCGAAGGCGCGGTGGACATGATGCGCACCATCAAGCGCGCGCTCGACCCCGACAACATCATGAACCCAGGGAAGATTTTTTCTCTTTGAGCAACAACTCGACCTGCGCGCACATCTTGGCCTGATCAAAAGGCTTGAGCAGCACCGCGTTCACACCGGAGGCTGCAAAGCGCTCTAGGTCTTGCGGGTTGACGTTAGCCGTCAACCCCAACACGGGCGTGTGACAAGCTGGCGCAGGCAAGTCGCGACGCAAAGCCTGCGTGGCCTCGATGCCATCCATCTCGGGCATGACCATGTCCATGAGCACCACATCGAAAGTTTGGGTGTGCAAAATTTCCAAGGCCTTGATGCCGTTGTCGGCTTCGGCCAGCACGCAGTGCTTCCAAGTGGTTTGCAAAATTTGTCGCACCAACACGCGGTTGAGGGGGTGGTCATCAACGACCAGAAATCGCAGCACCCGTTCGCTCGCCGCTGTGGCAAATTCGGTATCAAACACCTCCACAGGCGCTGGCGGCACCTCGGTCAGCGGCAAAGTGAACCAAAAGGTAGAGCCTTCTCCGGGCTGACTCTCAAACCCAATGTGGCCGCCCATCAATTCAACCAGCCGCTGCGAAATCGACAAGCCCAATCCGTTGCCGCCATAGCGGGACTGAATGTCACCCTCGGCTTGCACAAAGCGTTGAAAAATTTTCGACTGCTGATCTTCAGCAATGCCAATGCCACTGTCTTTGACGGAGAACAACACACACAGCGGCAGCTGCTGCACATGCAAAGTCACAAAGCCCTGGTGCGTGAACTTGATGGCGTTGCCCAGCAAGTTCACCAACACCTGCATCAACCGATGGCGGTCGGCCTTGACCCATTGCGGCACGTTGGCACCGATCTCGCAGCGGTAGCTCAGGTGCATGCTTTCCACCCGCGCGCCAAACAATTCAAACGCGGTCTGGATGGTCTCACGCAGCTCAAACACTTCGGGATGCACATTGAGTTTGCCCGCTTGCAACTGCGAGTAGTCCAACACGTCGTTGATCACGGTCAGCAAGTGATCGGCCGACTGGCGGGTGTGGTTCAAAATCTTCAAGGCCTGTGGGTTGTCTTTCACCCGCGCGAGCAGCATGGCGTTGAACCCCAAAATGGCGTTCATCGGTGTGCGCAACTCATGGCTGACTGTGGCGATGAACTGCTCACGCAAGGCCGAGGTGCGCAACAACTCTTGGCGTTTGTCTTCCAATTCTTGGTTGCGTTTTTTGCGCGCGTTGTAGGCCTGGATGTAGAGGTTGTCGTAGAGAAACGGCACGGTCATGACAATCAACATCACAACGGAATACGAGGCGAAGGACGACCACCCCTCGGGCGCACCCGTGGAGGGTGTATCGCCACGCCAGGTCATCGTCGCCATCAACACCTCGGCACCCAGACAAATGCCCAACCACACCCAACCTGCACGTCGGCTCACGGCATAAAACGGCACCAAAGGCAAGACAGCCAGCCACGACATGCGGGGCGAAAAAATACCGCCCGACATGGACGAAACAAACAGCACCTCGGCCAAGGCACACAACAAACCGATGTTGACCGCTGTCTGAATGGTCATGCCACGCGCATAGCACACCAACAAGATGAGCAAGACACCCGCAAACATCAAGGTCAACGGATAGGGATAGGACGTGACCAGCGCCAGCGCCACCATGGCAACGATCAATACCCAGACCAGCAAGAACAAATACGGCGAACGGCCTTCTTGAAAACGCTGTGGCAAATACGGTGTTGCCCAACGCATGAAGCGTTCGAACCAAGCCTGGGTCATGGCGCCTGCTCCGGGTCTAACGACGCCAGCACGGCAGACATTTTGTCGAGCAACTGCTGTTGATCGAGTGGTTTGTTCAGCACCTCGTTCATGCCCGCAGCCAAACATTTGTCATGGTCGACGGGGTTAGCGCTGGCGGTCAAGGCCAACACCGGTAAATCACGCACAGGCGCTTCAAACGTGTGTCGCAGACTGCGGATCACATCCAGGCCATCGACGTCGGGCATCACCATGTCTAATAACATCACATCAAAGCTTGCTTCGCGCAAATGTGCCAAGGCTTCGGCGCCGCCTGTGGCTTGTGTGATTTGTGCGTGAGGAAAGCATTGCTTCAACATCAGCTTGGCCACCAACAAGTTCACCGCGTTGTCATCGACCAGCAAAATGCGCAAGGCCCGATGGGCCAAACGACGGGCCATCTCCGCCGTCGCCTGACCGTCTTGGGCCGGCACCACCTGCAAGGGCAATTGAAACCAAAATCGCGCACCTTGGCCCGACACACTGTTCACGCCAATGATGCCGCCTTGCAAACTGACCAAGCGCTCACAAATCGACAGCCCCAAACCTGTGCCACCAAATTGGCGGTTGGTCTGCACATCCGCGTGCTCAAAGCGGTTGAAGATTTGTTGCTGCCGATCAGCAGCCACACCGATGCCCGAGTCTTCCACTTCAAACAAGCCGCTCATGCCCACCGTCTGCACGCGCACCTGGATGTGGCCTTGGGAGGTGAACTTCATGGCGTTGTCGATCAGGTTCTTCAACACCTGCATCAGGCGTTGACGGTCACCACGAATCCAGAGCTTGTCCACCGAGCGCGTGTCCAAGCGCAGCGCCAGGCCTTTGGCGCGCGCTTTGTCTTCGTACAGCGCCAGCACCGCCGCCACCGTAGGGGCCAGCGCAAAGTTTTCTTCATGCAAGGTCAAACGCCCGGCTTGGAGTTGCGAGAAATCCAAAATATCGTTGACCACTTGCAACAGCTGTTCCGTGGAGCGACGAATATGGTCCACCACCTCCACCTCTTGCGGTTGCGCTTGCAACTCGGTGCGCAAGATGCCGTTGAGCCCTAAGATGGCATTCATCGGCGTGCGTAACTCATGGCCCACCGAGGCCACAAACTCGTCTTTGTGGGCCTGTGCCCGCGCGAGTGCTTGATGCGTCTCTTCGAGCGCAGCGTTGCTGCGATCAATTTCATGCACCTGCATGCGGTGCATGCGCTCCGACAGATACGCCACAAACATGGCAATGCACACCACACCAAGCTTGGCGGCCAAGGCCCAAAAGATTTCGGTATCGCGCACGTCGAGGTGGGCATCCACAGCCCCGCGCGTGGTGAGCCACAAGATCAGGCTGTTGCAACCAAGCGCCATCAGCACCCAAAACACGGCACTGCGTTTGCCCAACAGCAAGATGGCAGGCAAGGTGATCACCGTCATCCACACCATGGTGGGCGAATGGATGCCGCCGGTGTACGCCGCCCACCACGCCACATAAGCCATGGACGCCAGAAATGTGAGATGGGTGACCACCTCATACGAGCCCCCCAAACGCAGGGCGACAAAGAGCAGCAAAAAAACACCTGTCGCCAGCCAACTCACCTGCAGGTCTTGCCCAGGGGCTGGGTTGGCATAGCCGCCCAGCATGGCGGCACTGAGGGCCAGCAACAGCACAAGCGTCAACACCCAGTTGCGCCGCGACACATCCGCCCCCGCGAACAAGCCCTCGGGCATCCGCCCGTTTGTTGGCCTGCGCGGGGTGCTGTGCATGCCCTCTTACGTGCGGAGTTTCTCGATCAAGCCATTGAGCTCATCGAGTGAGCCAAATTGAATCGCCAACTCACCCATTTCTTCAATGCGGCCATGGCGTTTGACGCGTTTTTTCACCCGCACCTCCACTTGGGCGGTGAGCAAATCAGACAGCTCTTCTTCGACCCGTTTGAGGTCGCGTGATTTTTCTTTCTTCGGTTTTTGCGGCACCAAATTAAATTCCGCACCGAGCTTTTTGACCAAGCTCTCCGCTTCACGGACCGACATTTTTTTAGCACTGATTTGATTCGCTGCGGTAATTTGCGTGGCACGATCCAGCGCCAACAACGCGCGCGCATGGCCCATGTCCAGATCGCCCGCCATCAGCATGCTTTGCACAGGGTCTGCCAAGTTGAGCAGGCGCAACAAATTGCTGGCTGCGCTGCGTGAACGACCCACGGCCTGTGCGGCCAACTCATGTGTCAGCCCAAATTCTTTGATCAAGCGTTGCAAACCCTGCGCTTCTTCCAGCGGGTTGAGGTCTTCGCGTTGGATGTTTTCAATCAAGGCCATGGCGGCGGCGGCCTCGTTGGGCACATCACGCACCAACACCGGCACGGTGTCCAGTCCCGCCAATTTGGCAGCGCGGCTGCGGCGCTCACCGGCAATGATTTCGTATTTGCCGGCGTTGGCGCCCTCGCTCAAGCGGCGCACCAGAATCGGTTGCATGATGCCTTGCGCTTTGATGCTTTCAGCCAGCTCATACAAGGCACCCTCGTCCATGCGCGTGCGGGGCTGGTACATGCCGGGCACCATCTCGCTCAAGGGCAAGGTGTTGGGCAAGCCTTCGTTGGCCGCGGTTTGCGCCGCCACACTGTCGTTGACTTTGGGGCCCAACAAAGCCTCCAGACCGCGACCTAAGCCTTTGGGTTTTTTAGTGACCATGGTGTTGTTTCTCTTCTTCTATCAGTAATTCATCTAACAGCGCATGGCCTTGGGGCCAGTCGCCTAAATGGGAGTCGGCATTGATGTGGCCACAGGCGCCCATGTCCACCAAGCGCGAACCCCAGGCATGCGCCAGGGCACTGGCACGCATGAAGCTGCAATGCGGATCGTTGCGGCTGCTCACCAAGGTGCTGGGAAATGGCAAACGCGCGCGCACAATGGGACTCCAGCTGTACAACATGTATTGCATTTCGGGTCGCTCCACATCGCCAGGGGCAACCAGCAAGGCCGCCTTGACACGCTGTGTGTTGCGCGAATGAGCCGCCCAGGCGGCCACCAGCACACAACCCAAGCTGTGCGCCACCAACACGACTTGGTCGTGCGCAAGCACAGCCTGTTCCAGTTGCGCCATCCAGTCGCCGCGCAGCGGCGCATCCCAGCTGTGTTGTTCCACGCGGGTGTAGCCGTAACGGGTTTCCCACCGGCTTTGCCAATGCGCAGGCCCGCTGTTGTGCCAGCCGGGCAAAATCAAAACTTTGGTATTCACAACGTGTTGACGCGAGCCACCATTTCTTGGGCAAATTCCACGAAAGCTTGGCTGCCTTTGGCAGACGGGTCAAACACCACGCCAGGCAGACCATAGCTGGGGGCTTCGGCCAAGCGGACGTTGCGGGGAATCACGGCATTGAACACTTTGTCGCCAAAGTGGTCCTTGAGTTGGTCGCTCACCTGTTGTTGCAAGGTGATGCGAGGATCAAACATGACGCGCAACAAGCCAATGATCTTGAGGTCTCGGTTCAGGTTGGCATGCACCTGCTTGATGGTGTTGACCAAATCGGTCAAACCCTCGAGCGCAAAGTACTCGCACTGCATGGGCACGATCACCCCATGGGCCGAACACAAACCGTTCAGGGTGAGCATAGACAGCGAAGGCGGACAATCGATCAACACAAAGTCATACTCACCGGCCACCTGGGCCAGGGCCTCTTTGAGTCGGTTTTCACGGCGGTCCAACTCCACCATTTCCACCTCGGCACCGGCCAGGTCTCGGTTGGCGCCCAGCACATCGTAGGTAGCGGCTTTGGCCCGGCTGCCTTCATCGCCCCAATTGCTGCGCACGCACGCCTCGGCAATGCTGGCCGACTCCAGCAACACGTCGTAGACCGAGAGCGTAAGTTGGCGTTTGTCGATGCCCGAGCCCATGGTGGCATTGCCCTGGGGGTCCAAGTCCACCATCAACACGCGCTGGCCCACGCTGGCCAAACCGGCGGCCAAGTTGACCGTGGTGGTGGTCTTGCCGACGCCACCTTTTTGGTTTGCAACGCAAAAGATTTTGGCCATGGGGTGCTTTCGTGAAAGAGAGAAAAATTATTTAGACAAAGCCAGCTTGAGGCCGAAAACAACCAGCAACAAGCCTGCTGTTTTGTTCAGCACCGAAGTGGCCAAGGCGCTGCCGCGAACCCGCGCCGCCAAGAAATGAGCCAACAACACCAGGACCAAACCGTACCCAAACGTCAGCACCGCAATGGTGGCCGCCATGGCGGCAAAAGTCAGCAAGCCTTGGTGAACGGAGGGGTCCACAAACAAAGGAAAGAACGCCATGTAAAACACAATGGCCTTGGGGTTGAACAGCGTGATGACCATCGCCTGTCGCAAGTAATGATGCGGCTGAAGCTCCAGCACCGGCGCATCGCCCATCTTGGTGCCCAGCAACTTCGCGCCCAACCACACCAAGTACACCGCACCCAACCATTGCACCGTCACAAAAGCGGCGGGGTAGGTCGTCAACAAGGCGGAAACGCCGGCCACCGCCATCCACAACAAGGCCTGATCACCCGCGATCACCCCCAGGGTGGCGGCCATGCCAGCGCGCACACCGCCCTTGCCTGTGGCGGTGAGCAAGGCCAAGTTACCGGGGCCAGGAATGGCTAAAAAAATGATGATGGCCACGACGAATGCGCCGTAGTCCGCGATACCGAACATGGAAATCTCTGTTTTTGAAGAGCAAGAAGTTTAACCGCGCATCCAGATGATGCAGCGCTCGGCATCCAGACCAGGCACTTGGAGCTGTTCCACGTGAAACACCTTCACATTTTGGGGCAGCACGGCCAGCTCTTGGTCTGGATGTTTGCCCTTCATCGCCATCCACACACCGTGTGGCGCCAAAGCCGCTTTAGACCAAGTGGTGAAGTCGAGCAAGGAGGCGAAAGCGCGGGAACACACCACATCGTAGGGCTGGGTCAAGGTCTCGACCCGCGCGTGTAAACCTTTGAGATTGGACAGCTTCAGCGTAGCGGCCACTTGCTGGATGAACGCCGCCTTCTTAGCCACCGTATCCACACAGGTCACCGCCACCTCGGGGCAGGTGATGGCAATCACAATGCCGGGCAAGCCGGCGCCGGCGCCCACATCCAACAGGCTGAAGCGAGGTTGGGCGTTCGCCGTCTGAGCCGCAGCGTCTTGCACCAAGGCCGCCAACTCGCGACGCAGCGGCGCAATCACCGCCAAGCTGTCGAGCAGATGGTGGGTGAGCATTTCCTGCGCGTCACGCACCGCCGTGAGGTTGTAGACCTTGGTCCATTTGGCAATCAAGTCCATGTAATCCAGCAGCTTGGTTTGCTGGTCATCGGTCAAGGACAAGCCCAGATCATCGAGCCCTTTTTGCAGGGCTGGCAGCAAGGGATGCATCAGACGGCCTCGGTCGAATTGCTGGCGACTGCCTCTTGGGCAAAGCCCTTGACGCGCGAGCGCTTCAAGTGAATCAGCAACAAAGAGATGGCCGCAGGTGTGATGCCCGACAAGCGCGAGGCCTGACCCAAGGTCTCGGGCCGCTGGCGGCTCAGGCGTTGACGCACCTCAAACGACAGGGCGGTGACTTGGTTGTAGTCCAAATCTTCGGGCAGCTTGAGATTTTCGTAATGGGCCGCACGCTCCACCTCGTCGCGTTGACGGTCGATGTAGCCCGAGTATTTGGCTGTAATTTCAATCTGCTCAATGATGGCGCGGCTTGTTTCACGTGAAACCTCATCCCCCACCAGGCCGTCAGCCAGCTCTTGGTTTTGGTACTTCGCACCCTCCAAGGACATCAGCCCCTGGTAGCTCACATCGGGGCGGCGCAGCAAATCGGCCAAGTTGTATTCGCGGTCAATGGCTTTGCCCAACACGCGCTCGGCCTCGGCTGCTGCCAGGTTACGGGGGCTCACCCAAATCGATTTGAGGCGCTCTGTTTCACGTGAAACAGCATCGCGTTTGCGGTTGAGCGCCTCCCAACGGGCGTCATCCACCAAGCCCATTTGGCGCCCCAACTCGGTCAGCCGCATGTCGGCGTTGTCTTCGCGCAGTTGCAAACGGAACTCGGCTCGGCTGGTGAACATGCGGTAAGGCTCGGTCACGCCCTTGGTGGTCAGGTCGTCCACCAACACGCCCAAGTAAGCTTGGTCGCGACCCGGCGTCCAAGCGCCGCCGAAGTCGTTGGCCGCACCGGCCAAGCTGCGGCACTGCAAGGCCGCGTTGATGCCCGCGAACAAACCTTGCGCCGCCGCTTCTTCGTAACCGGTGGTGCCGTTGATTTGACCGGCAAAAAACAGGCCCCCAATAGCGCGGGTTTCAAAGCTGCGCTTCAAGGCACGCGGGTCAAAGTAGTCGTACTCGATGGCGTAACCAGGGCGGATGATGTGAGCATTTTCCAAGCCCTTCATCGAACGGACCAGCTCGTACTGGATGTCAAACGGCAAGCTGGTGCTGATGCCATTGGGGTAGTACTCGTGCGTGGTCAAGCCTTCGGGCTCCAAGAAAATTTGGTGGCTGTCTTTGTCGGCAAAGCGGTTGATCTTGTCTTCCACGCTCGGACAGTAGCGCGGGCCCACGCCTTCGATCTTGCCGGTGAACATGGGACTGCGGTCAAAGCCGGAGCGGATGATGTCGTGGGTGCGGGCATTGGTATGGGTGATCCAGCACGGCATGTGTTGCGGGTGCATGGACGCACGCCCCATGAAGCTGAACACCGGCACCTCGCCGGGCAAGCCGCCTGGTACACCGTCACCGGGTTGCTCGGTGCACTGGCTGAAGTCAATCGTGCGGCCGTCAATGCGCGGTGGTGTGCCTGTTTTCAGTCGACCTTGGGGCAACTTGAGCTCTTTGAGTCGGGCCGACAGGCTGACCGCTGGCGGATCCCCGGCGCGCCCACCGGCGTAGTTGTTCAGGCCCACATGAATCTTGCCGTCCAAGAACGTGCCCGCCGTCAGCACCACGGTGCGGCTGCGGAATCGGATGCCCGCTTGGGTGCAAGCACCCACCACGCGGTCGCCCTCCACCATCAAGTCGTCCACCGCTTGCTGGAACAGCCACAAATTGGGCTGGTTTTCCAGCATGCGGCGAATCGCCGCCTTGTACAAAATGCGGTCCGCCTGTGCACGGGTGGCGCGCACGGCAGGGCCTTTGGAGCTGTTCAAGATACGGAACTGAATGCCCCCCTCATCGGTCGCTAGCGCCATAGCCCCGCCCAGGGCGTCCACCTCTTTGACCAAATGGCCTTTGCCGATGCCGCCAATCGAGGGGTTGCAGCTCATCTGACCCAAGGTTTCAATGTTGTGCGACAGCAGCAAGGTTTTCGCACCCATGCGCGCCGCCGCCAACGCGGCCTCGGTGCCCGCATGGCCACCGCCAACAACGATGACATCAAACTCTTGGGGATACAACATAAACAACCAATCTTTGGGGATGCAGGGGCTGTGGGCCGCCCTGCCTGGCAGGGGGCGATTTTACAAGTGGCCTGCGCTGCACGGCTGGGCTTGGCCCAAAAGCCACAAAACGCTGGTGGCCTGTGATGGCATCCCCATCACCACCGGCGCGTCAGCCCGCAGGCGGTTTGTGGAAGGTCACGCTCACACGCAAACCCGTGGGCTCTTCGTTTTGCATGGCCACCCGAGCATTTAGCAAACGAAGGTATTCATTCACAATCGCCAAGCCCAAGCCCGAACCCTCTTTGAGCGCCTCGCCCGCCGAGCCCTGCACCCAGCGCTGGCTGAGCTTGTGCAATTGCTCACGCGACACGCCAGGGCCGTTGTCACTCACCGACAACACCACCGCTTGCGGCGCATCCACCACCGACACAGTGATGCGCCGTTCGCCCTGCGCGGCAAGACCATAACGCAGGGCGTTGTCGAGCAGGTTGTTCAACACGCCCTCAATCAGCGCATCGTTGCCCAACACATGCACGGGCTGCTCCACCCCGCGCGCGCCCAAGTCCACGTGGACGGCATCCGCGCGTGGCAAAAAGCGAATCACCGCATCACGCACCAAAACATCCAAAGCCACGGGCTCTTGCACCAAGGTGTGTTGCGACTCATCGGCCAGCGCCAGCGCCAACAATTGGTCGACCAAGTGGCTGGCCCGCTCTTGGCTTTGTGCGATACCTTCGAGCTGCTCACGCCAGACCTGGGGGTCACGGTGACGCAGCCCGTAATCGGCCAAAGCCCTGATGCCAGCCAGCGGTGTGCGCAATTCATGCGCCACATTGCCTGAGAACTCGCGCTGCGCTTGCACGCTGTTGGCAATGCGACCCAACAGGGCATTGATGGCTTGCCCCAAGCGTTGCACATCACGCGTGCTGGCCGACACCGGCAGCGGCGTGAGGTCACGCGCATCACGCCGCTCAAGCGCTTGCTCCAGCGCCACCAAGGGTGCCAAATCGTTTTCGATGGCCCGCTGCAACCATGCGGCAAGCCAAATCAACAACAAAATTTGAGGTGCAATCGAAAACGCCAACAAGCGTTGCACCATGCGGTCTCGGCTGGTGGTGGTTTGGGCCATCACCACATAAAAATCGGCCGGTTGGTCACGATGAATCGTCACACTGCGCAGGGTGCGGTTTTGATAATCGATGGCATCAAAGTGCGGCGCCACCTTCGGATCCAACAGGGTGGGATGCAGGCCTGCATGCCCTGCCAGCAGCGAGCCATCTGGACGCAACACAGCAAAAAACAAGGACTCGGTTTGGTCAAACAACACCGTTCGCATCTCTTGCGGCGACAGGCTCAACTCTAGGCCGCCCACGCCCACCTCGGCGGTGCGCCGCACATGGCTGGCGACCAAGTACGCGTCATCCAGCAAAGCGCGGTCAAACGCCTGTTGTGTGAAATAGGACGCAATGCCCACCACCAACGCCGACCCCAGCAACCAAGTGATGGCCAGCGGCACCAACACATGGCGCAACAAGCGGTTGCGCAGTGAGGGCTTGGTGTGCAGGGGCTGGGGGTTCATGCCTCTTCCAATAAATAACCAATGCCGCGCAAGGTCCGGATGGAGGCGCCACTGTCCGTGAGCTTTTTGCGCAAACGGGAAATAAATGCCTCCAGCGCGTTGTCGCCCAGCGCTTCGTCAAAAGTCGACAGCTTGTCTGACAGCACGCGCTTGCTGACGGCGCGCCCAGGGGGCGTCATCAACTCCCACAACACTTCGAACTCACGTGCGGGCAAAGCCAAATCGGCCCCCTCGACGAGAATGCGGCGGTTCTTGCGTTGCAACTCCAGACGTCCCACGCGCACCACATCATCCGCGCCCAGGCTGCGGCGCACCAGCGCGCGCAGTCGGGCCTCGACCTCTTCCAAATCAAAGGGCTTGCCCAAATAGTCGTCGGCCCCCGCATCGAGCCCCGCAATGCGTTCGTCGGTGCGGTTGCGTGCTGTCAACACCATCACCGGGGTGCGATCGCCACGGCGGCGCGCATCGCGCAACAGCTGCAAGCCACTGCCTTGGGCCGCGTGGGTTTGCCCATTCATGGGCAAATTCAGGTCTAGCAGCACCGCGTCATAGGCTTGAACTTGCCAGAAATGCGCGGCCTCTTGCAGATGCCCAGCCGCGTCCACGCGATGGCCCGCATCGCTCAGGCTGCGCAGCATGACCGTTTGCAACACGGCATCGTCTTCAATCAGCAAAATTCGCACGTTTTGGTCACACCAGGAGAGTCAGGAGTTGGTCAGGCAGCGTCAGCGATAAACGCAGCATGAGCATACGACAGAACCTGCGTCCTCGCCTGCCTGTGCAGCTGCGAACCGCTGCCTTGACCACCGCCCTCGCCTTGGGCCTGTGCGGCGGCCTGGCCCACGCGCAAAACAAAACGGAAACCCTGGGGCTGGCCCAAGTGCTAGAGGCTGCCCGCAACAACTTCGACGTGTCCTTGTCACGTCAATCACTGGAAGCCGCCAAGTCCGATGTGTTGGCAGCGGACCGTGCACCGTTTCCGGTGTTGACCGCCAAAACCAGCCAAATGTATTTGGACAATGGCGTCAACGGCAACCAAGGCGTTGGCCCGGGTCCTTTTGGACAAAAAAACATCGACAAGTCCGGCGGCATTGACTGGACCTGGGAGCGCGGCAACAAACGCCAGTTGCGCACCCAAGGCGCCAACGCACAGGCCAATGCCGCAAACGCCGATTTGCAAGACACCGTCATCATGCAGCAGCTGGCCGCTGCCAGCGCCTACTTTGATTTGCTCGCCGCTTTGGAGCGCAACCGCGAAATGCAAGCCCTGTCGCAAAGCGCTATGCAGCTGGCTAAAAGTGCCAGCCTGCGCTTGAAAGCCGGCGACTTGTCTGCACAAGACACCGCGCGCTTGGAAATTGAAGCCCAACGCGCCCAAGCCGATGGCCACAGCGCGCAGCTCGATCAGCAGCGCGCGGTGCTGCAGCTTGGGCAACTCACCAACTTGCGCATTGCCTTGCCCACCTGGCAAATTCAGGTCGATTGGCCCGCACTGCAAAGCACGCGCAACACCCACACCATTGAAGAAGCGTGGGTCGAACAACGCAGCGACGTGATTGCAGCACAAGAACGTGTGCAAGCCGCACAAGCCGCGCTCGATTTGGCCTTGGCCCAAAAGAAATCGGATGTGACGCTGGGCAGCAGCCTTGACCACGACCCACGGGTATCGCGGCGCAGCATGGAGCTGCGCTTCTCGGTGCCGCTGCAATGGGGTTATGGCTATGAAGGTGAAATTGGCCGCGCCCAAGCACAGCGCGTGCAAGCCCAAGACTTGTATGAAAAAACCAAGCTGGATGCACGCGCCGATTTACAGCGCTTGCTCGAAGAATGGCATGCCGCCACCCAGCGTGAACACTTGTACGAAAAAGACATCGTGCCGCGCGCGCGCCGTGTGGCCGAACAAGCCGAGCTGGCCTATGCCAAAGGCGCCTCGTCTTTGACCGATCTGCTCGATGCCCGCCGTACCCTGCGCAGCACCTTGATCGAGGCCGCATTCACCCGTGCCGAATACGCCAAAGCCCATACCGCTTGGCAATTGCGCACCGCACACCTTCAAAGCGCCACGCGCTAAGACACACACACCATGTCCCCAGAAAAAAACAAACTCCTCGTCACCGCCCAAGGTCTTTTGAGCACGCCCGCGCGTCGCTACAGCGCGATCGCTGGCGTCGTCGCCCTGCTGGTGATCGGCTACACCTTGAACAACCAAACACCGCCTGTGCGCCCACCCGCTCCTCTGCCGATCGTGCAAGGCGAGCAACTGCGCTTTCCGGCCGGTCATCCCCAGCTTGCACTGCTGACCACCGCGCCTGCGGTTGCCGCACAAAGCGTCACCATCGAGCTGCCTGCGCGCTTGGTGTGGAATGAAGAGCGCACACACCGCATTTATCCCGCCTTTGCAGGCCGCGTGCTCAAACTCAACGCCGACATTGGACAAAGTGTGAAAGCAGGCCAGGTGCTGGCCACCTTGGCGTCGCCGGAGTTTGGTGCCGCACAAGCCGACACCGCCAAAGCGCAAGCCGACGCACAACTCAACGCACGCGCCTTGACGCGTCAGCGCGAGCTCTTTGAGGCCGGCATTGTGTCGCGCAAAGACCTGGAACAAGCCGAGGCCGATGCGGCCCGCGCACAAGCCGAGGTGGCCCGTGCCCACGCGCGCACCAGCATGTACGGCAGCGCCAGTGGTGTGGACCAACAACTGGGCTTGTCGTCCACCGTGCCCGGTGTCATCGTCGAGCGCAACCTGAGCGCAGGCTTGGAAGTGCGCCCGGACCAAGGCGGTCCCGGCTCGCCCGCCTTGATCGTGGTCACCGATCCGACCTCGCTGTGGGTGCAAATTGATGCGCACGAAAACGATGTCGCTTCGCTCAAGCCAGGCACCTCCATTGGCATTGTCTTGCCCAACTTCCCTGGCCAAAGCTTTCAGGCCAAAGTCGCGGCCACTGGCGACTTCATCGACAGCAACACACGGACCATCAAAGTGCGGGCCGTGATCAACAACCCGCAACGCTTGCTCAAAGCCGAAATGCTGGGCACCGCCAAGATTGAGCGCAAGCTCACGGCGGGCGTGTTGGTGCCCGCCAGTGCCGTGCAATTGCGCGGCACCGAACATTGGGCCTATGTGCAAACCGAACCCGGTACCTTTGAACCGCGCTTGGTCAAACTCGGTTACGAAGGAATGCAAGAAGTGCTGGTCATCAGCGGACTGCAAGCCGGCGAGTTGGTGGTCAAAGACAACAGCCTGTTGTTAGCGCGTGAATTCCGCAATGCCCAAGAAGAAAGCAAGCAACACACGCCTGCACCCACCAACGCAAGCGCACCGGCAGAGCACAAATGAAGCGTCTGATTCATTACGCGCTCAACCAGCCGCTGTTCATCCTGCTGGGCACCTTGCTGTTTGTGATGGCGGGCGTCTTCGCCTTCAAGAACCTGTCCGTCGAAGCCTTCCCCGACGTCACCGACACGCAAGTGACGGTGATTGCGCTCTACCCGGGGCGCGCCGCAGAAGAGGTTGAAAAAGAAGTGTCCTTGCCCATTGAGGTGGCGCTCTCGGGCTTGCCCAATTCGATTCGCGTCTTCTCGCACACGCAGTTTGGTTTGTCCTTCACCGTGGTCACCTACGACGACAAGGCCGAGGTCAACCTGGCACGCCAGCAAGTCAACGAACGCTTGAGCGGCGTGGACCTGCCCCCCGGTGTGCAAGCCAACGTCATGCCCAACGCCACGCCTGTGGGCGAGGTGATGCGCTATCGCCTCAAAGGCGACGGCAAGACCTCCACCGAGTTGCGCACCATCCAAGACTGGACGGTGGAGCGCGCATTGCGACAAATTCCTGGCGTGGCCGACGTGGTGGGCATGGGCGGCTACATCAAGCAGTATGAGGTGCAGCCCGATCTGCAAAAACTGCGCGCCTACAAACTGACCTTGCAAGACCTGCAAGATGCACTGGGTCGCGGCAACGCCAATGCGGGCGGCAGCTATGTGGCGCAAGGCGCGCAACAGTTCGCCATTCGCGGCATTGGCTTGTTGCACTCGGCCGACGACATTGGCAGCATCGTGGTCACCTCGCGCGGCAACACGCCTGTGCTGGTGCGTGATGTAGCGACCATTGCAATTGGTGCCGTCCCGCGCTTGGGCACGGTCGGTCAAGACATGGACGACGATGTAGTCACCGGCATCGTCATCATGCGCAAAGGCGAGAACCCCAGCGTGGTACTCAAAGGCGTGAAAGAAAAGCTCGACGACCTCAACACCCGTGTGCTGCCCAAAGGCGTGCAAATCGTGCCGTTTTACGACCGCACCTGGTTGATGGGCAAGACCTTGACCACGGTGTTCAAAAACCTGGTCGAAGGTGCGCTGTTGGTCTCGCTGGTGCTGTACTTGTTCTTGTCGAACATGCGCGCATCGCTGGCCGTGGTGGTGGTCATTCCGCTGGCTTTGCTGTCCACCTTTTTGGGTCTGAAGATTTTAGGCGTGCCGGCGAACTTGCTCAGCTTGGGCGCAATGGACTTCGGCATCATCGTCGATGGTGCGGTGATCGTGATTGAAAACATCATGCACCGCTTGGCAGAACGCGGCGAAGGCATGAACGAGAAAGAGCGTCGCACCCTCATCACCAATGCGGCCAACGAGGTGGGGCGCCCGACACTGTTCTCCATGCTGATCATCATTGCGGCACACATTCCGATCTTTGCGCTGCAACGCCATGAAGGTCGCATCTTCCAACCCATGGCGTTGTCGGTCACCACCGCCTTGGTGGGCTCCTTGATCTTCTCGCTCACGCTGGTGCCTTTGCTGGCCTATTGGATGCTGCGCAAAGGCATTCCGCACGGCGACAACAACCTGGTGAGTTGGGCCAAGCGCGTCTACGAGCCGGTGCTGAACTGGGCGCTCGACAAACCGCGCCAAGTGGTCACGATCGCATTGAGCGGATTTGCTTTGTCTGTGGTCGCAGCCGCTCACCTGGGGTCCGAGTTTTTGCCCGAGCTCAACGAGGGCACCTTCTGGGTCAACTGGGACATGCCAGCCAGTGTGTCGCAAGAAGAAGCAGGCAAGGTGCTACGCAAAGCGCGCCTGCAATTGCTGACGATTCCCGAAGTGCGCACCGTGGTCTCCAAAGCCGGTCAGCCCGAAGACGGCACGGACCCCAAAACCCTCAGCATGGCCGAGGTGTTTGTCGATGTGAAGCCCGCCGAAGTGTGGCGCAAGGGCATGACGCGCGACATGCTGATTGAAGAGATGGACCAAAAGCTGGCCGTCATCCCCGGCGTGGACCCAGCGTTCTCGATGCCGATTCGCGACAACGTGCTGGAGTCCATCTCGCAGATCAAAGGCCAGATCGTGGTCAAGGTCTCGGGCGATGACTTGGGTGAGTTGCGTCACACCACCGAAGCCATGCAGCGTGAGTTCAAACAAGTGCAAGGCGTGCAACGCGCCGAGATTGACCGCTTGGGCGAAGTGCCACAGCTCATCATCGACATTGACCGCGACCGCGCCGCACGCTTGGGGTTGAACGTGGGCGATATCCAAGACGTGGTCGAGTCGGCACTGGCAGGTCGAGCCACCACGCAAATTTGGGAAGGCGAGCGCAAATTCACCGTGGTGGTGCGCCTGCCGGGTGACAAACGCAGCGTGATTAACCTGCCCACCACGCCGATTGCCTTGCCTGGCGGCGGCTACGCCACACTGGAAAACGTGGCCACGATTCGACAAGGCAGCGGCGCCATGAACATCGCTCGTGAGGCGGGTCGTCGCACGATGGCGATTGGCATTTTTGTCAAAGGCCGCGACATGGGCTCCATCGTGGCAGACATGAAAGCGCGGGTGGCCAAGAACGTGAAAATTTCTGATGGCTATGCGGTCACCTGGTCGGGCGAATTTGAAAACCAAGAACGCGCCATGCAACGCTTGGGCGTGGTGGTGCCTATCTCGCTGCTGCTGATCTTTGTGTTGCTGTTCGATGCATTCGGTTCATTCAAAACAGCAGGGCTGATTTTGATCAACGTGCCGCTGGCGTTGATTGGTGGCTTTGTAGCGCTGTGGATTTTCAGCATTCCGCTCTCCGTCTCTGCCGCCATTGGCTTCATCGCGCTGTCAGGCCAAGCGGTGCTGAACGGGGTGGTGATGTTGTCGGTATTCCAACAGCTGCGCAATGCGGGCTACACCGTGCTGGAAGCGGTCCGAGAAGGTGCCTTGCAACGCTTGCGCACCGTGCTGATGACCGCCATGCTCGCAGCCCTGGGCTTGTTGCCGATGGCCTTGAGCCACGACATTGGTTCTGAAACACAACGGCCCTTGGCGATTGTGGTGATTGGCGGCTTGGTCACGGCCACGCTGCTGACTTTGGTGGTGTTACCGGCTTTATATGTGGCTTGGTTTTCCAACAAGCCCAACACACCGCCGGCACAGGCTTAAACCTTCCAGCGTTTGAGCAGCAAGGCGTTGGTCATCACGCTCACCGAGCTCAAGGCCATCGCGGCGCCCGCCACCACCGGGCTCAGGTAGCCCAGCGCCGCCAGCGGAATGCCAGCGGCGTTGTAGGCAAAGGCCCAAAACAAGTTCTGCCGAATCTTGGCCACGGTGCGGGCTGAAATCTCCAACGCGCCGGCCACCAGGGCCACATCACCGCGCATCAGGGTGATGCCAGCGGCTTGCATGGCCACATCGGTGCCGCCGCCTTGACCATCGGCATGCACATTGGCCATGGCCAAGCCCACATCGGCTGCGGCCAAGGCCGGTGCATCGTTGATGCCGTCTCCCACAAACGCCACCACATGGGGTGCGCCGTGGTCGTTGTGCTGCAAACTTTTCACCAAGGCCGCTTTGTCACCCGGCATGACGTCGGCATGCACCTCATCCGCGCGCAGACCCAAACGTTGCGCCATGGCCTGCGCCGCACCCAGGTTGTCGCCCGAGATCATCACCAAACGCAAACCACGCGCGCGCAAGGTGGCCAATGCGGCTTGCACACCGGGCTTAGGCTCGTCACCAAAAGCCATCACAGCGCAGGGCGTGAGGCCTTGTGGGGTGCGTTCCACCAACACCGACACGGTCGCACCTTGGGTCTGCAAAGCCTGAGCTTGAATCCACCACGCCTCTTCAGGTCGCTGTGCCGCATCAGGGGTTGGGGTGTCAGGGGCGGCGCTAGGCACCAGGCCTAGGACGCGCATCCAACGCAGACTACCCAACATCAAGCGGCGGCCTTGCACCTCACCTTCACTGCCATAGCCGGGCACAGCACGCACTTCGTCAGGTGCGGTGGTTGCAATGTCTTGGGCTTTGGCCGCTTGCACCACCGCATGGGCCAAGGGGTGCTCGCTGCCACGCTGCAAGCTCGCCGCCAGACCCAACCATCCTGGGTCTGTGGACGTGAGTGAGGTGATCGACAACAACCGCGGCTGCCCCACGGTGAGCGTGCCTGTTTTGTCGAACGCCACGGTGTCCACACGGTGCGCCACTTCCAAGGCTTGCACGTCCTTGATGAGAATGCCGTGCTTGGCCGCCACACCGGTGCCCGCCATGATGGCCGCCGGAGTAGCCAGCCCCAACGCACAGGGGCAGGCAATCACCAACACCGCCACGCTGTGAATCAGCGACACCTCGACGCTGTGACCCGTGAACCACCATGCCAGCAAGGTCAGCGCCGCCAGCACCAACACCAAGGGCACGAACACGGCAGACACTTGATCGACCAAGCGTTGAATTGGTGCTTTGGCGGCCTGTGCGTCTTCGACCAAACGGATGATGTTGGCCAGCACCGTGGCCGTGCCGGTGGCGCTCACGCGCATCACCACACGGCCTTCGCCATTGATGCTGCCACCCGTGACCTTGGCGTCTATGGCTTTGGCCACAGGCAAGGGCTCGCCCGTGAGCATGGATTCGTCCACTTGGGTTTGCCCTTCGAGCACGATGCCGTCCGCCGCAAAACGCTCGCCGGGCAACACCACCACGCGGTCGCCAACCAACAATTCATCGATGGGGATTTCCACCTCACCATCTAAGCCAATGACGCGTGCACGTTCGGGGCGCAAGGCATGCAGGGCACGAATGGCATCGGTGGTTTGACGTTTCGCGCGCGCCTCCAACCACTTGCCCAGCAACACCAAGGTGATGACCACGGCCGAGCCTTCGAAATACAAATGCACCATGGCGCCTGCAGGCGCTGTCAGCCACAACCACATGGACAAAGCCCAACCGGCCGTGGTGCCAATGGCGACGAGCAAGTCCATATTGCCGGTGCCTGCGCGCAAAGCATGCCAACCGGCTTTGTAAAAACGTGCGCCCAACACAAACTGCACCGGTGTGGCCAAGAGAAATTGCCACCAAGCCGACAACATCCAGTGTTGACCCAGGACATCTCCCAGCATGGGCAAGACCAAGGGTGCACTCAGCAACGCGCCGATGGCCACGGGTGCAAAGCCCGCCCAAGGACTGTTCGACGCTTGTTCTAAATGTTCTGGCGCCAAGGGCTCGTAACCTGCATCACGCACGGCACGGCGCAAGCGTGCCTCATGCGTGGGGTCGGCGTCGTTCCACACCACACGCGCAGACTCGGTGGCCAGGTTCACACTCACCTGTTGAACGCCAGGCAGTTTGGCGATTGCGCGTTCCACGCGCGTCACACACGATGCACAGGTCATCCCACCGATACCAATGTCGCAAGATAATTCATTCATGGGTTAAGGTTACATCTTTATCAGGAGCAACTTATGGACAACACCTTCCAAGTGCAAGGCATGACCTGTGGTCATTGCGAAATGGCGGTCAAAAAAGCCATTCTTCGCCTCGACCCTGAAGCCAAAGTGGAGATCGACCGCCCATCTGGCAAGGTTGATGTGCACAGCAACCAACCGCGTGAAACCCTGGCCCACGCCATCGCTGAAGAAGGCTACCAAGTCGCATGAGTGCCGTCAAAACAGCGCGGGGCGTTGAACGCTTGGTCATCGGCCAAGACACGCAAGACGGCGCAGGTGTGCGTTTGACGCGCGTCTTGTCGCACGATTTGCAGCAACGCCTAGACCCTTTCTTGATGCTCGATGCCTTTGGCAGCGACAAGCCAGACGACTACATCGCAGGCTTTCCAAACCATCCACACCGCGGCTTTGAAACCGTGACCTACATGATTGCGGGCCGCATGCGCCACCGCGACAGCGGTGGCCACGAAGGCTTGTTGCAAAACGGTGGCGTGCAGTGGATGACCGCCGGTCGGGGGCTCACCCACAGCGAGATGCCCGAGCAAGAAGAAGGCGTGATGGAAGGCTTTCAGCTCTGGTTGAACCTGCCTGCCAAGCACAAGCTGTGCGACCCGTGGTACCGCGACATTCAAAGTGAAGAAATTCCTGAAGTCACCACACCACAGCAAGTGCTGGTACGTGTCATTGCAGGAACGTCACAGGGCGTGACAGGCGCCATGCAGCGTGAACACACCGAACCTTTGTATGTGGATCTGCATTTCCCCAGTACCGATGGCGCTGTGTTTGAGCAAGCCTTGCCTGCCACACACAATGCCTTCATCTATGTTTACCGTGGATCGGTTGAGGTACTACACGGAGACGCGTCCACGGCCGTGCCTGTCAAGCGCATGGCGATTTTGCGCAACGCGGGTGACGGCTTGCTTGTGCGTGGCACAGCCAACACACGCATGATCTTGATCGCCGGTCAGCCGCTGCGTGAACCGATTGCGCAATACGGTCCGTTTGTGATGAACACCCGCGAAGAACTGGTGCAAGCGGTGGACGACTTTCGCGCTGGCTTGATGGGATAAATAACTTTACGAAACTTCTTACAGACCGCACAGACCCGACACACAGGGCGTTCACAGTTCAACCTTGTCAGAAGCAACCCGCTTCTTCATTCAAGGACTTGATCATGAAAAATGTGAAACTCTCTCGTGTCACACTTGCCACATTGCTGGCAAGCAGCGCGTGGATGGCTATGGCCCCCGCCCAAGCCCAACCCATGATGGGTGGTGACTATGGCATGCGCGAAGGTGCAGGCGCGCACCATGAACGCATGGGCAAATACGCGGAGAAGCGCCAAGCTGAACTCAAGGCCAAACTGAATCTGACAGCGGCACAAGAACCCGCATGGAACAGCTTTGTGCAAGCGATGAAGCCGCCGGCAAAACCTGTGGCCCAGCCTTTGGACCGTGAGGCCTTGGCTAAACTGCCGACCCCCGAACGGATTGAAAAAATGAATGCCCAGCACGAGGCCAATTTCACCGCCATGCAAACGCACATGAAGCAACGTGGCGAGGCGGCCAAACAGTTTTACGCCCAGCTCACGCCTGAGCAGCAAAAAGTGTTTGATGCCGAAACCGTGCCCCCAGCCCATCCCATGATGGGCCCAGGGCGCAAGGCGCGACCTGATTAAACGTCGATGTTGGCAGCGCGCAAGGCGTTGTGTTCGATGAAGTTGCGACGGGGCTCGACCTCGTCGCCCATCAACATGGTGAACACGCGGTCGGCTTCAATCGCGTCATCAATTTGCACACGCAGCAAACGACGCACATTGGGGTCCATCGTGGTTTCCCAAAGTTGCTCAGGGTTCATCTCGCCCAAACCCTTGTAGCGTTGACGGGCCGTGGCGTTTTCGGCCTGACCAATCAACCACTTCATGGCCTGGCGGAAGTCAGACACTTTCTCTTCCTTGGCTTTTTCGCCTTCGCCACGGTGTACTTTGGCGCCTTCGCTCAACAAGCCACGGAAGGTCTGTGCGGCTTCAGCCAAGGCCGCGTAATCAGCCCCGTGCACAAAGTCTTGGGTGATCACACTGCTCTTGACGTTGCCGTGGTGGCGACGGCTGATGCGCAAAATCGGTTTGTCGGTGCGCACATCAAACTCACCTGAGGCCTCAGAACCGCTACCGAGTTCACGCAATTTTTCTTGCATGGCCACTGCTGATTTTTCGGCATCGGCCACTGTGTCCAAATTGACCGACACGCCGTCAGCCATGGCGCGCAGTGCTTCGGCGTCCATGAAACCACTCAAACGTGCAATGACCGCTTCGGCCAATTGGTGCTTGCGCGCCAATTCAGCCAAGGTCTCGCCATTCAAGGTTTGTGAATTGGCACCACCCGTGGTGATGCTGGCGTCTTTGAGTGCAATGCGCAGCAAGAAGCCATCGAGCGCCGACGCGTCTTTGAGGTACAGCTCTTCTTTGCCCGCCTTGACTTTGTACAAAGGTGGTTGCGCAATGTAGATGTGACCACGCTCGACCAACTCCGGCATTTGACGATAAAAGAAAGTGAGCAACAGGGTACGAATGTGCGCACCGTCTACGTCAGCGTCGGTCATGATGATGATGCGGTGATAACGCAGTTTGTCGACGTTGAAGTCATCGGTGGCCGACTTGCCAGACTCAGCACTGGCTTTGCCAATGCCAGTACCCAAGGCAGTGATGAGTGTCAAGATCTCATTGCTGGTGAGCAACTTTTCGTAACGCGCTTTTTCAACGTTCAAAATCTTGCCGCGCAAGGGCAGAATCGCTTGAAATTTACGGTCGCGGCCCTGTTTGGCTGAACCACCGGCGGAGTCACCCTCGACGATGTAGATTTCACACAGCGAGGGGTCTTTCTCTTGGCAATCGGCCAATTTACCGGGCAGACCCATGCCATCCAACACGCCTTTGCGGCGTGTCATTTCACGCGCTTTGCGTGCGGCTTCACGGGCGCGGGCAGCTTCCACAATCTTGCCGCAAATGATCTTGGCGTCGTTGGGACGCTCTTGCAGGTAGTCACCCAAGGCCTTGGCCACAATATCTTCCACAGGCGCACGCACTTCGCTGGAGACCAGCTTGTCTTTGGTTTGGCTGCTGAATTTGGGCTCGGGTACTTTGACCGACAACACGCAACACAGGCCTTCACGCATGTCGTCGCCTGAGACTTCGACTTTTGCTTTTTTGGCGAACTCGTTTTCTTCGATGTACTTGTTGATCACACGGGTCATCGCCGCGCGCAAACCCGTCAAGTGGGTGCCGCCATCACGCTGTGGAATGTTGTTGGTGAAACAGAGCACGCTCTCGTTGTAACCATCGTTCCACTGCATGGAGACTTCCACACCAATGCTGGTGCCAGGAATACCACCATAGCTCTCTGCAGGACGTTCACCTTCAGCATAAAAAGCATTGGGGTGCAAGACTTTTTTGCCCGAGTTGATGAAGTCCACAAAGCCTTTGACACCACCGGCACCCGAGAAATCGTCTTCCTTGCCACTGCGCTCATCTTTCAAACGGATACGCACACCGTTGTTCAAGAAGCTGAGTTCACGCAAACGCTTGCTCAAGATCTCATAATGGAAGTCACTGTTTTGGGTGAAGATTTCTGTGTCGGGCAAGAAGTGGACTTCTGTGCCGCGTTTTTCCGTCTCACCCGTCACACGCATGGGGGACACTTCCACACCATTGACGACTTCAATCAAACGGTTTTGCACAAAGCCTTTGGCAAATTCCAAGGTATGAACTTTGCCTTCGCGACGCACGACCAAGCGCAAAGATTTGGACAAGGCATTCACGCACGACACACCCACACCGTGCAAACCACCCGACACCTTGTAGCTGTTTTGGTTGAACTTGCCACCTGCGTGCAATTCGGTCAAGGCAATTTCAGCCGCACTGCGCTTGGGCTCGTGCTTGTCATCCATCTTCACGCCGGTAGGAATACCACGGCCATTGTCAGTGACGCTGATGGAGTTGTCACTGTGGATGGTGACCACAATGTCATCGCAATGGCCTGCCAAAGCTTCGTCAATCGAGTTGTCCACCACCTCGAACACCAGGTGGTGTAAGCCTGTGCCATCGGAGGTATCGCCAATGTACATGCCGGGGCGTTTGCGAACCGCTTCGAGTCCTTCCAGAATCTGGATCGATCCTTCACCATAGCCTTCGCCGGCGGCTGGTGGGACTGGAATTTCAGGGTTTTGGGTGGGTTCGGTCATAGCAAGTCTTCATACGCAGCGCATAAGCGCGCTGCGGGATCTGTCAAAAGGGATATCAAAAAACTCAAATACGCATGGGCATCACCACATACTTGAATGTGGTGTTGTCCGGAATGGTGATGAGTGCTGAGCTGTTGGAATCTGCCAAGTCCACCTGAACCATGTCTTGGTCCATATTGGTCAACGCATCGATCAGGTATGTGACATTGAAACCAATTTCGATGGTGTCACCGTTGTAATCAATTTCAAGTTCGTCCACAGCCTCTTCTTGCTCGGCGTTGCTAGACGCCACACGCAAGGTGCCAGGCTCCAAGTTCAAGCGAACGCCTTTGAATTTTTCACTGGTCAGAATCGCAGTGCGCTGCAAAGTAGCCAACAAAGCGGTACGACCCAAGGTGATGGTGTTTTTGTGGTTCTTTGGAATCACACGGTTGTAGTCGGGGAACTTGCCTTCGACCAACTTCGTCACAAACTCCATGCCTTCAAAGCTGAACTTGGCTTGGTTGTTGGCGAATTGCATGTCGATGGCGCCTTCTTTGTCGCTCAACAAACGTTGCATCTCGAGCACTGTCTTGCGCGGCAAGATGACTTCTTGACGGGGCACTTCCACATCGAGCGTGGCAGAGGCAAATGCCAGACGGTGGCCATCGGTGGCCACCAAGCTCAGTTGCTTGCCTTCGGCAACAAACAAAATGCCGTTGAGGTAGTAACGGATGTCATGCACAGCCATGGCAAACGAGACTTGGTGCAACAACTCTTTCAATGTTTTTTGTGGCACGCTGAACGAGGGACCAAAGTTCGCAGCTTCTTGCACCAAAGGAAAATCTTCAGGAGGCAAGCTTTGCAAGGTGAAGCGGCTCTTACCGCCTTTCAAGATCAATTTGTTTTGGCTTGATTCCAAACTCACGGTTTGATCTGAAGGCATGGTGCGCAAGATGTCGATCAATTTGCGCGCACCGACTGTGGTGGTGAAGTTGCCTGCATCGCCATCGAGTTCTGCCGTGGTGCGGATTTGAATTTCCAAATCACTGGTGGTCAGTTGCAATGAACTGCCGGTTTTGCGAATCAACACATTGGCCAAGATCGGCAATGTGTGACGACGTTCAACAATGCCTGCAACGGATTGCAGAACGGACAACACCTTGTCTTGTGTGGCTTTCAGAACGATCATCTCTTCCTCTTGTTTTCTTTATTTAAATTAGTAGTAGTAGATAAGCACAGCAGGTTTCTGTGGAAAACAGCATTTTCCTCTTTTTTTTCAAGTACTTGTGATGCTTTGAAACATGTTTGCAAGTGCGCTTTTCTGATGTCTTTCAAAACTGGATAACTTTTTGATGGGGTGGACTTGTGTGGATAACTATGAGGTTATGCAAAAACCATCCACAGAGTTGTTGTTTTTGAAAAATTAACCTTTTAGTGTTTGTTCAAGTACGTGCAATTGTTGATTGAGTTCAGCCAACTGTTGACGTTCTGCGGTAATCTTTCGCACAGCATGCAACACCGTGGTGTGATCACGGCCGCCAAACAGTTCGCCAATTTCAGGCAGACTTTTTTGCGTCAGCTCTTTGGCCAAGTACATCGCAATCTGGCGTGGACGTGCAATCGAAGCAGGACGCTTCTTGGAATACATGTCTGCTACCTTGATCTTGTAATAGTCGGCCACGGTTTTTTGAATGTTTTCAACCGAGATTTGACGGTTTTGAATCGACAACAGATCGCGCAAGGCATCACGTGCCAATTGAATGGAGATTTCTTTCTGGTTGAAACGTGAGTAAGCCAGGATTTTTCGCAAGGCACCTTCAAGTTCACGCACGTTAGAACGCACGTTCTTGGCCACAAAGAAAGCAACTTCTTCGGGCATTTCGGTGCCTTCGTTGCGTGCTTTGCTGATCAAAATGGCCACCCGCATTTCGAGCTCTGGGGGCTCGATGGCGACAGTCAAACCCGCATCAAAACGAGACACCAAACGTTCATGGATATCAGTCAATCCTTTGGGATAGGTGTCGCTGGTCATCACGATGTGAGATTTTTTCGCCAACAGCGCTTCAAAGGCGTTGAAGAACTCTTCTTGTGTTCTTTCCTTGTTGGCAAAGAACTGCACATCATCAATCAGCAACAAGTCCAGCGAGTGGTAGCGCTCTTTGAACTCATCAAATGTTTTGCGTTGGTAGGCCTTAACCACATCCGAAACAAATTGTTCTGCATGGATGTAGAGAACTTTGGCGTCTGGACGGTCGGCCAACAACTTGTTACCCACAGCATGGACCAAGTGTGTTTTGCCCAAACCCACACCACCATAAATAAACAGGGGGTTGTAAAGCTGTCCTGGCATGGTGGCCACATGCATGGCGGCTGCACGTGCCATACGGTTGGCGGTGCCCTCGACCAAGCTGTCAAAGGTCAGGGCAGTGTTCAACCGTGTGCGTGGGCCGCTGGGTGTGTTTTCTTCAATTCCCACAAAACTCTCGGGCAGCGCCTCAAGTTCATGGGTATAAGAGACGACTCTTGTTTTTACAGGGGCTTCTTTGGGAGTGATCGCTAACTCAACCTGTATCGTTTGGCCGTAAAGCTGGTGCAACAAGGCGGCGATACGCTGTGCATATTGAGCCCGTATCCAATCCAATTTGAAGCGATTTCCCACCATGATGAGCACACGGCTGAAGTCTTCAGCAACGGTAGCTTGGAGGGGTTTGATCCATGTATTGAATTGCTGTTCGGGCAATTCTTGCGCCAATTGATCGATACAGGCCTGCCATAAACCATCGCCAGAGCCTGGCGGCAAGCCATCGGTGGCGGAAGAAGGAAGACCCTGGATCATGACTGTTTTTCTGTGGATAGCTGTTCAAAAAAGATCAGCAAACAAGGACTTTATCAAAAATTTATCCACAGCCTAGTGATTTTTTTGATCGCTTCAAAATCGTGATCCAAAAACCTGAAGTTGAAAAGTTGCCGAAGCTCAATTTTTTTGCGATAATCATTGGTTTCCCTGATCTACAGGGCCTAGCTATTTGGAATCATCATGAAACGCACTTACCAACCTTCTAAAACCCGTCGTGCCCGTACCCACGGCTTTTTGGTCCGTATGAAAACACGTGGTGGCCGCGCTGTGATCAATGCCCGTCGCGCCAAAGGTCGCAAACGTCTGGCTGTCTAATTCTTTGCTGCTTGAGAAGACCCGCGAGCTGTACGCCGTGGAGCGTCTGAAGCAGTGGTCAGAGTTTCAGGCTGTCATGGCAGCGAGCACGGTGGCAAGAACACCGCACTTTGTGTTGCACCAATGGCAAGACGCTGACAAAGCCTCCGCAGGGCCTGGGTTTGAAAAAACCCCGGCCCTGTTTGCTGAGGGTGTGTTGATACTTGGCGCTTTGACACCTAAACGGTGGGCCAAGCGCGCGGTCACACGCAATCTCATCAAGCGGCAGATTTATAACGTAGCAGCATCGTTTGGTGCCCAGCTCAAGCCCACCGCCTATGTGGTTCGATTGAGAACCGGATTTGACAACAAACACTTTGTGAGCGCGTCCTCCTTGGCCTTGAAGCAGGCGGTGAAAACAGAGCTGACACAATTGTTTGGCAAGATCGTGACACCATGATGCAGACTATTTTGATTCGCTGCGTTCAGGCTTATCGCTTGTTGCTCAGTCCGTGGTTGGGCTCGGCGTGCCGTTTTGAACCGACCTGCTCAGCTTATGCCCTAGAGGCCTTGACCATGCATGGTGCAGCACAGGGTGGTTATCTCACGCTCAGGCGTTTGGGCCGTTGCCATCCGTGGTGTGCAGGTGGGCATGATCCTGTTCCCACACGTCCGTCACTTTTTACTTCTTTGACACCTTCCAACCCCGGAAAGAAAACTTCATGAACAATATTCGCCGCACCATTTTGTGGGTGATTTTTGGTTTCTCCATGGTCTTGTTATGGGACCAATGGCAGATTCACAACGGGCAAAAAGCCACCTTCTTCCCTGCACCCGCGCCACAAAAAGCGGTGGTGTCACAAGCCGGCGCAAGCGGGGTTTCGGCAGCAAGTGTTCCTGCACCTGTGGCTACCGTGGCCAACGCAACCACCAGCGTGCCTGTGAACGAGCCACGTGTTGATGCTCCGAAAGAAAAAATCGACGTCACCACCGATGTGTTCAAGCTCACGTTTGAGACAGAAGGCGGCACCTTGTCGCGCGTGGAACTGCTCAAACACATCGACGTGCACCATCCCGGTCAAAACGAAGTGTTGCTGGACGACAGCAAAGAACGCGTGTATTTGGCCCAAACAGGCTTGATTGCCAGCGTGCCCGGCACAACGTTGCCCACACACAAAACGGCGATGACCGTTCGTCCTGGTCCACGTATCTTGAAGGCCGATGACAAAGAGCTGTCGATTACCTTTGAATCGCCCGTGCAAAACGGCGTGAAACTGATCAAGACCTACACTGTCAAGTCCGGCCTCTACGACATCGCGGTCAAACACGACATTGTCAACACCAGCAACCAAGAGGTGGCTCCCCAGCTGTACTACCAGCTGGTGCGCGATGGCAACAAGCCGGATGGCGAGTCTTCTTTCTATTCCACCTTCACCGGCCCTGCCGTGTTCACGGGTGAAAAGAAATACCAAAAAGTCGAATTCAAAGACATTGAAAAAGACAAAGCGGAATTTCAAAAGCAAACCAACGATGGCTATGTGGCCATGGTGCAGCATTACTTTGCCAGTGCTTGGCTGTTGCCTGACGGCACACCGCGTGAGAACTTCATGCGCAAGATCGACACCAATTTGTTCTCGGTCGGCATGATCACACCACTTGAGAGCATTGCGCCTGGCACAACCAAAACAGTGACATCACGTTTTTTTGCCGGTCCTCAAGAAGAGAAAAAACTCGAAGCCCTGTACCCAGGCCTGGAGCTGGTGAAAGACTATGGCTGGCTCACCATCATGGCCAAACCCTTGTACTGGCTGGTGGACCAACTCAACAGCCTCTTGCATAACTGGGGCTGGTCCATTGTGGCGCTGGTGGTCTTGCTCAAAGCAGCGTTCTATTGGTTGAACGCCCACGCATACCAAAGCATGGCCAAGATGAAAGCGGTCAATCCCCGCATCATGGAAATGCGCGAACGCCTCAAAGACAACCCGCAACAAATGCAAATGGAGATGATGAAGATCTACCGTGAAGAAAAGGTCAATCCGATGGGCGGATGCTTGCCCATCATGATTCAGATTCCTGTCTTCATTGCTTTGTACTGGGTGTTGTTGTCCACGGTTGAAATGCGCAACGCACCGTGGGTGGGTTGGATTCACGACTTGGCGGCACCCGATCCGTTCTTTATCTTGCCCTTGGTGATGACGGCGACCACGCTGTTGCAAACCGCATTGAACCCCGCGCCACCAGACCCGATGCAAGCCAAGATGATGTGGATCATGCCGCTGGCCTTCAGCGTGATGTTCTTCTTCTTCCCCGCAGGCTTGGTGTTGTACTGGATCACGAACAACGTGTTGTCGATTGCTCAGCAGTGGCTCATCAACACCCGCATGGGTGTGCCACCACAGTTCAATTTGCCCAAGTTCTAAACCGAGGCGCCCGATCAAGAAAACCCGCAGACCGAGAGGTTGGCGGGTTTTTTTCTGGACAATCCCCCCATGCTTTCACAACACGACGCGCCCATCATTGCCATTGCCACCGCACCCGGTCGAGGTGCGGTCGGCATTGTGCGCGTGAGCGGCAAAAAACTCGCACCATGGGTGCAAGCCTTGTGTGGCCGTCACCTCAAGCCGCGTGAGGCCACCTATTTGCCCATTGCCGACGCACATGGCGCACCGATTGACCACGTGCTGGCCCTGTACTTCGCTGGCCCTCACAGCTACACCGGTGAAGACGTGTTGGAGTTACAGGCACACGGTGGCCCGGTGGTCTTGCAACTGTTACTCGCACGTTGTTTGGCGGTCGCCGCAACGCAAGACGCACAAGCACAGGCCTTGTTGCCGGGCCTGCGTTTGGCGCAACCCGGTGAATTCACACAACGTGCTTTTTTGAACCACAAGCTCGATTTGGCACAAGCCGAAGCCGTGGCCGATTTGATCGATGCCAGCACCGAAGCGGCGGCCCGCAGCGCGAGCCGCTCTTTGGCGGGCGCTTTCTCGCACGAAATTCACCAATTGCGCGACGCCTTGATACATCTGCGCATGCTGGTCGAAGCGACGCTGGATTTTCCAGAAGAAGACATCGACTTTCTCAAACAAGCCGATGCACAAGGCCAGCTCACGCGCTTGCAAGAACACCTCACGCGTGTGATGCAAAAAACACGGCAAGGTGCGTTGCTGCGCGAAGGCATTCGCGTCGTCATTGCAGGTCAACCCAACGCGGGCAAAAGCTCACTGCTCAATGCCTTGGCAGGGACAGAGTTGGCCATCGTGACGCCCATTGCGGGCACCACCCGTGACGTGGTGCAGCAAACCATTCAAATTGAGGGCGTGCCTTTGCACGTGGTGGACACAGCGGGCTTGCGTGACCACCCCGACGTTGACGAAGTCGAGCGCATAGGCATTGCCCGCGCCTGGGACCAAATTGGTCAAGCCGATGCCGTGCTGTTCTTGCACGACCTCACACGTCAAGGCGAGGCAGGTTACCGCGATGCGGACGCACTCATTCAAGCCACCTTGCAAGATCGGGTGGCGACGCACGTGCCTGTGCTGCATCTGTGGAACAAGGCCGACGCGACAACCAGCAAGCAAGCAACCGAGCACCCTACGCCGGCGAACCCAGCGCACGCCTTGACACTGTCGGCCAAAACCGGTGAAGGCTTGCCTGCGCTGCGCCAACAGCTGCTCGACGTGGTGGGCTGGCAGGGCGGCAGCGCCGAAGGCCTCTTCATGGCCCGAGAGCGCCATGTACAAGCCCTTCACCAGGTGGACACCCACCTCATGCAAGCCAACGCCTGCTTGCAGGCGCAGGTGCCTGCCTTGGACTTGTTGGCCGAAGAATTGCGTTTGTCGCAAAACGCGCTCAACAACATCACGGGCGAGTTCAGCTCGGACGACTTGTTGGGCGTGATCTTTTCCAGTTTCTGCATTGGCAAGTGAAAGTCGCCCTGGTCGATAAAATGCAGGCATGACCCAAACCCATGCACAGGCCACCCACGCGGTTGCGCAGGTGGACGACCAGCGCATTTTGCGGCTGGCCCACGACACCCTCGACATCGAAGCCGACGCGGTTCGCCATTTGCAACACCGCTTATCACCGACCTTTGTGCAGGCGGTTCGTGCCATTCTCAACGTCAAGGGACGCGTGGTGGTCATGGGCATGGGCAAAAGCGGCCATGTGGGCCGCAAGATCACCGCCACCTTGGCGTCCACCGGAACACCGGCCATGTTTGTGCATCCTGCTGAAGCCAGCCATGGCGACTTGGGCATGGTCAAAGACACCGACTTGGTGATTGCCATTTCCAACAGCGGCGAAAGCGATGAACTCGCGGCCATCTTGCCCGTCCTCAAACGCCAAGGTGTGCCTTTGGTGGCGATCACGGGCGGCGCCCAATCGACGCTGGCCAACCATGCCGACATCGTGCTCGACAGCGGCGTGGCCAAAGAGGCCTGCCCCTTGAACTTGGCGCCAACGGCCAGCACCACCGCACAAATGGCGCTGGGTGATGCGCTGGCCGTGGCCTTGCTCGATGCACGCGGCTTCAGAGCCGAAGACTTTGCACGCTCGCACCCCGGAGGCTCCTTGGGTCGACGCTTGCTCACGCATGTGAGCGACGTCATGCGCAGCGGCGATGCCGTGCCCCATGTGTTGCCCACGGCCAGCTTCAGCGAATTGATGCGTGAGATGAGCGCCAAAGGTTTGGGGGCCTCGGCGGTCGTCGATGAAGATCAAAAAGTGTTGGGCGTGTTCACCGATGGTGATTTGCGTCGCTTGATCGAAAAAGGCACCGACATGCGCCAACTGACGGCAGAACAAGTCATGCACCGTCATCCACGCACGGTGCGCGCCACCGCCTTGGCGGCAGAGGCCGCGGAACTGATGGAGCTGCACCGCATCACCAGCGTGTTGGTGGTGGACGCGCAAGGTGTGTTGTGCGGCGCGCTCAACACCAACGACCTGATGCGTGCGAAAGTGATTTGATGACACATCACACCCACACCACGCCCGCCCTGCAGATTGATCCTGCCCTGTTGTTGCGCGCCCAAGGTGTGCGCGTGGCCTTCTTTGATGTGGACGGCGTGCTCACCGACGGTGGCTTGCACTTCACCGAAGCGGGCGAAACCATGAAGCGTTTTTCCACCCTCGACGGTCAAGGCTTGAAGTTGCTCAAGGAAGTGGGCATTACCCCGGCCGTGATCACCGGCCGCGACAGTGCCGCCTTGCGCACACGCCTCCATGCCTTGGGCATTGAACACGTGCGCTATGGCACCGAAGACAAAGCCCCTGCCGCTGCTGAAATTCTCAAGACCTTGGGCTTGGATTGGTCTCAAGCCGCGCACATGGGCGACGACTGGCCAGACATGGCGGTCATGACGCGGGTGGCGTTTGCATGTGCGCCGTCCAATGCGCATGTCGAGGTCAAGGCGATTGCACATCACGTCACCGAGCGTGAGGGCGGTCACGGCGCAGCGCGTGAGTTCTGTGACGTGCTGCTGGTGGCCTCTGGCCGCTATGCCGATTTATGGCGGCGTTACCTCTGATGGCGCCTTCCTTGCTGTTGCGTGTGCGCCGCGTGTGGGACCACATGGCGGTGTATTTACCCATTGTGCTCATGGGTGTGATGGCGATGGTCACCTATTGGTTGGTGCGCAACACGCCCTCGGTCAGCGAAACGGCGCTTGAAGCGGCACCCCGTCATGTGCCCGATTACTTCATGCGCGACTTCTCGGTCAAAGTGTTTGATGCGCAGGGCCAACTCAAAAGCGAAATCGTCGGCGCCGAGGGGCGTCATTACCCAGACACCGATACCTTGGAGATCGATCAGATCCGCATCCGCGCTTACAACGCCGAAGGCCGCCTGACAACGGGCCAAAGCGGAAGGGGATTGATCAATGCCGATGGTTCAGAAGCCCAGCTGTTCGACAAGGCGGTGGTCGTGCGCGAGGCCCTGAAAACCGCGCAGGGCATCATGCTGCCACGCAGCGAATTGCGCAGCGAGTTTTTGCATCTCTATGCGAACACAGAAACTGTGCGCACGCATTTGCCCGTGGAGTTGATTCGTGGTGGACGGGACCGCTTCACCGCAGAGCGCATGACCTACGACAACCTTGACGGAACACTGCAACTCAATGGTCGTGTGCGAGGCGCCTTGGCGCCACGGCAAGCTAAGCCGTAGTGCGCAACGCGGCGCTAAATAAGACGGTCAAGAAAAAAGGCTCCCGAGGGAGCCTTTTGATTTGCAGTGAAGCAGATCGATCAGTAGCTGCTGCCACCACCGAAACCACCACGGCCGCCGCCGCCTTCGCGACCGCCACCACCGTAGCCGCCACCGCCGCCGCCACCACTGCGACCGCCGCCGCCGTAGGGGCTACGGAAACCGCCGCCACCGCCGCCGCCTTCACGACCGCCACCACCGTAGCCGCCGCCGCCCGTACGGGGAGGACGTGGCTCCATCGGACGTGCTTCGTTCACCACCAGGCTACGACCACCCAAAGGTGCGCCGTTCATGCCTTCGATGGCCGCTTGTGCTTCGGCATCGCTGCCCATTTCCACAAAACCAAAACCTTTGGAACGGCCGGTATCGCGCTCCATCATGACTTTGGCGCTGGTCACAGCACCGAACTGTCCAAAAGACTGCTCAAGATCGCTGTCGCGTACAGAGTACGGCAAGTTGCCGACGTACAGTTTATTGCCCATGAAAGGGACTCCTTAAAACACAAAAATAAAGCGATGGAGTCCCGAACCGAAACTGACCGATCACCAAACACACCGTGTGAATACCTCAGCATTGACACGGCGAGAGCCATTATGGAGCACAAGTCTTCGAAAAAACCAAGCGTTTACCTGTAATTCAACGAATTCATGTGCGAAAAACCACAATTCATGCGGCTTACCAGCTCGATTCACGCTCTGGCGACGCACTGATCTTATGAATCGACAAGTCCGCGCCTTCAAATTCTTCCTCTTGGCTCATGCGCAAACCAAGCGTCATTTTCAAGATGCCGTACACCACGAAGCCGCTGCCCAAAGCCCACACCACACCCATGGCAGTGCCCATGAGCTGCGCATTCAAACTCACGCCACCTAAACCACCGAGCGACTGGGCGCCAAAAATACCGGCGGCAATGCCACCCCATGTGCCGCACAAACCGTGCAAGGGCCACACCCCCAACACGTCGTCGATGCGCCATTTGTTTTGGGTCAACGTGAACATCACCACAAAAATCGCGCCGGCCACCGCGCCCACCACCAGCGCGCCCATGGGGTGCATCAGGTCTGAGCCCGCACACACTGCGACCAAGCCAGCTAAGGGGCCGTTGTGCACAAAGCCTGGGTCGTTTTTGCCCAACACCAAGGCCACCAAGGTGCCGCCCACCATGGCCATCAAGGAGTTGACGGCGACCAAGCCAGAAATCTTGTCCAGCGTTTGCGCGCTCATCACGTTGAAACCAAACCAGCCCACGATCAAAATCCATGCACCCAAAGCCAGGAACGGAATGCTGGATGGGGGATGCGCAGAGATGGCGCCATCTTTGCGGTAGCGGTTGCTGCGTGCGCCTAGCAAGAGCACGGCGGGCAAAGCAATCCAGCCACCCACGGCGTGCACCACAACAGAACCGGCAAAGTCGTGAAACTCTTCACCGGTCACGGCTTTGAGCCAAGCCTGGATGCCGAAATGCTGGTTCCATGCGATGCCTTCAAAGAAGGGATACACAAAACCCACGATCACCGCCGTGGCAATCAGCTGAGGCCAAAACTTGGCGCGCTCGGCAATGCCGCCCGAAATGATGGCAGGAATGGCTGCCGCAAACGTCAGCAAGAAAAAGAATTTCACCAATTCATAGCCATTTTTGGCGGCCAGAGATTCGGCGCCGATCATGAAGCTCGCGCCATACGCCACGCCGTAGCCGACCACAAAGTAAGCCACCGTGGACACGCAAAAGTCGACCAAAATTTTGACCAGGGCATTGACCTGATTTTTTTTGCGAACCGTGCCCAGCTCTAAAAATGCAAAGCCTGCGTGCATGGCCAACACCATGATGGCTCCGAGCAGAATAAATAGAGCGTCAGCGCCCTGTTTCAGTGCGTCCATTGTTTTTCCTTGGATGATTTGTGCTTATTTGGTGCGTTTTCACGCAATTTCTGAGAATCGCACCGGATGTATGCAAAAAATGCACCAAATCAACCATGTTTGCCACAAAGATGTGCTCGCCAAAAGCAAAACGCCAGCACTTAGCAGCACTGGCGTTGTTCTCAGACGCTCAGCACACCAAGTGCAAAGCGTGATGGCCTGTTACTTGGCGATGACGCGCACCATTTCCAAGCACTTGTTCGAGTAGCCCCACTCGTTGTCGTACCAGCTGACGATCTTCACGAACGTGCTGTCCAAGGCGATGCCGGCTTCAGCATCAAACACGGAAGTGCATGGCTCGCCACGGAAGTCGGTGGCCACCACTTTGTCTTCGGTGTAACCCAACACGCCCTTCAAAGCGCCTTGGCTTTGGGCTTTCATTTCGGCGCAGATCTCGGCGTAAGACGCCTCTTTGTTCAGCTCGACGGTCAAGTCCACCACCGACACATCGCTGGTGGGCACGCGGAAAGACATGCCAGTCAGCTTCTTGTTCAGCGCAGGAATCACCACGCCCACAGCTTTGGCGGCGCCGGTGCTGGAAGGAATGATGTTTTCCAAAATGCCGCGACCGCCGCGCCAATCTTTGTTCGATGGGCCGTCCACCGTTTTTTGCGTGGCGGTGGCAGCGTGCACGGTGGTCATCAAACCGCGCTTGATGCCCCACTTGTCGTTCAACACCTTGGCCACAGGGGCCAAGCAGTTGGTGGTGCAGGAGGCGTTGGACACAATGGTTTGACCGGCGTAGGTGGTGTGGTTCACACCGAACACGAACATGGGGGTGTCGTCTTTAGACGGCGCTGACAACAACACTTTCTTGGCGCCAGCGGCCAAGTGCTTTTCAGCGGTGGGTTTGTCCAAGAACAGGCCGGTGGCTTCGATCACGATGTCGGCGCCGATCTCGTTCCACTTCAATGCGGAAGGGTCACGCTCTTGGGTCAGGCGAATTTTCTTGCCGTTGACCACCAAGGCGCCGTTGTCCACAGACACCTCGCCTTTGAAGCGACCGTGCACGCTGTCGTACTTGAGCATGTAGGCCAGGTAGTCAGGCTCCAACAAATCGTTGATGCCCACCACTTCGATGTCTTGGAAGTTTTGCACCGCAGCGCGAAACACCATACGTCCGATACGGCCAAAGCCGTTGATACCGATCTTGATAGTCATGGAATTACCCTTCTAAAGTTAAAAATCAAAACTTGCTCAGTGGGCCAACACGGCTTGCACCGTTTCCGCCACGTTTTCAGGTGTGAAGCCGAAGTGCTTGAACAGCACAGGCGCTGGGGCTGACTCACCGTAGGTGTCAATGCCGACCACAGCCGACACGCCGTACTTCCACCAGCCATCGGTGGAGCCCATTTCCACCGCAATGCGGGGAACGCCAGCGGGCAACACAGCGGCTTTGTAGGCCACGCTTTGACGGTCAAAGGTGGTGGTGCTGGGGACAGACACCACGCGCACGGCAATCTTTTTCTCGGCCAACAAGGCTTGCGCCTTCAAGGCCAATTGCACTTCAGAGCCAGTGGCCAAGATGACGGCTTGCGCCTTTTTCTTCAGACCCACTTCGCTCGGCTCGGCGAGCACATAAGCACCTTTGTTGATGGCGTCGAGGCCAGAGACATCGCCAGCTGTCTTGTGTGGGGTCGCATCACCCTTGGGCAGGTAAGGGAGGTTTTGGCGGCTCAGCAACAAGGCCGTGGGCTTGTGTTGGTTTTGCAGTGCGACAGCCCAAGCCACCGCGGTTTCAGCGGTGTCGGCAGGACGCCACACGTCGAGGTTGGGAATCAAACGCAGCGACGCCGCGTGCTCAATTGACTGGTGGGTGGGGCCGTCTTCGCCCAAACCAATCGAGTCGTGGGTGAACACATGGATGATGCGTTGCTTCATCAACGCCGCCATGCGGATCGCGTTGCGCGAGTAGTCGCTGAACGTCAAGAAGGTGCCACCGTAAGGGATGAAGCCGCCATGCAGCGCCACGCCGTTCATGATGGCGGCCATGCCGAACTCGCGCACGCCGTAGTTGATGTGGCGGCCACCTTGGCCTGCTTCGTTTTTCACCACGCGACCGGCCAAGTCCACACGCAGGTTCGGGGTGGATTTGGTGTTGGTCAGGTTCGAGCCGGTCAAGTCCGCGCTGCCGCCCAAGAGTTCGGGCAAGGCGGCGGTGAAGGCTTCCAGAGCCAATTGGCTGGCCTTGCGGCTGGCCACGGTTTCGGCCTTGGTGTGGGCGCCAATGACGGTGTCGACCACGGTTTGTGCAAAGTTCTTGGGCAACTCGCCCGCCATGCGGCGCAGCAGCTCTTTGGCCAAGGCGGGGTGCGCGGCTTTGTAGGCGGCGAACGCAGTTTTCCACTCGGCTTCTTGCGCCTTGCCTTTGGCCGCAGCGTTCCAATCGGCATACACCTCTTTCGGTACCTCGAAGGGGGCGTGGTTCCAGCCGATGGCGGCGCGGGTCAAGGCAATTTCTTCGGCGCCCAAGGGCTCGCCGTGGGCTTTGGCCGTGTCTGCGCGGTTGGGGCTGCCTTTGCCGATGCTGGTTTTGCACACGATCAAGGTCGGCTTGTCGGCGCTCCGCTTAGCGGTGGCAATGGCTTGGCTGACCGCTGCCGCGTCGTGGCCGTCGATCGGGCCGATCACTTGCCAGCCATAGGCCTTGAAGCGCGCGGGTGTGTTGTCGGCAAACCAAGGGGCCACTTGGCCGTCGATGGAGATGCCGTTGTCGTCGTACAAAGCGATCAGCTTGTTCAGCTTCCACGCGCCAGCCAGTGAGCAGGCTTCGTGGCTGATGCCTTCCATCAAGCAACCGTCGCCCATGAAGGCATAGGTGTGGTGGTCGACGATGTCGTGGCCTTCGCGGTTGAACTCTGCCGCCAACAGCTTTTCTGCCAGCGCCATGCCCACCGCATTGGTGATGCCTTGGCCCAAGGGGCCGGTGGTGGTTTCTACACCGGGCGTGACGCCGACTTCGGGGTGGCCCGCCGTTTTGCTGTGCAGCACGCGGAAGTTCTTCAACTCGCTCATGGGCAAGTCATAACCGGTGAGGTGCAACAAGGCGTAAATCAGCATCGAGCCGTGGCCGTTGGAGAGCACAAAGCGGTCGCGGTTCAACCAATGGGGGTTCTTGGGGTTGTGACGCAGGTGGTCACCCCACAAGGCGACGGCCATATCGGCCATGCCCATGGGCGCACCGGGGTGTCCTGAATTGGCTTGTTGTACAGCGTCCATTGCCAAGGCGCGAATTGCGCTGGCCATTTGTTGGGTGTTTGCCATGTCAGGCGGCTCCGATGGGGGGTGAGGGAAAACCACGATTTTAACGAGCCTGCCTACCCCAAGCTGACCAAGCGTGACAGTTGATGGCGCAAATCGCGCGCGTGCCTGGCTCGCTACACTGCCACGTGATGACAAAAAGCTTCATTTCTAGCGGTTCTGCCCCCCTGTCCACGGCCCTGCTTTTGGCCGCAGGCCGCGGTGAACGCATGCGTCCGCTGACCGACACAACGCCTAAGCCCTTGTTGCGCGTGCGTGGCCAGCCCTTGATGCAATGGGCCATGCAAGGCCTGCAACGTGGCGGCGTCAGCCACTTGGTCATCAACACCGCTTGGTTGGGTGCGCAAATTCCCCAGCACTTTGGCGCTGTGCTGGATACAGCAGGCCAAGCCCCCATGCATTTGCATTACTCGCAAGAGGGGGTGGAATTCGGCGGTGCCTTAGAAACGGCTGGCGGCATTGTGCGTGCGCTGCCGCAGTTGGCCGAGGTGTTTTGGGTCGCTGCAGGGGATGTGTTTGCGCCAGACTTTGTGTTTGCGCCCGAGGCCTATGCACGCTTCACAGCCAGCCCCCAATTGGCCCACATTTGGTTGGTGCCCAACCCTGCACATAACCCTGGCGGTGACTTTGGCTTGTCACGCGAAGGCTTGGCGCTGAACTTGCCCAAGCAGGCTCCGTCACAACACGTGCGTTACACCTTCAGCACCATCGCGCTTTACAAGCGTGCTTTCTTCGAAGCGGCTTGGTGTCCTATTCCCCCAGGCAACCCTGAGGGCGTGAAAGCCCCATTAGCCGCCATGCTGCGCGCCGCCATGGACAATGGCAGGGTGAGCGCATCGCTGTACAACGGCGCGTGGACCGATGTGGGCACCCCAGAGCGCTTGGCGCAACTCAACGCCGCCTGAACACACAAGGTAAGACATGACACAAGCGATTGCACATGCCCACATTTACGCCGCGCGCCGCGCGCGCTTGGCATCCCAGCTGGGCGAGGGTGGCGTGGCCATCATTCCCACAGCGCCTGAACGCGCCCGCAACCGTGACAGCGATTTTCCGTACCGCCACGACAGCTATTTTTATTATCTGACCGGCTTCACCGAACCCCATGCCTGGCTGGTGCTTGATGCCACCGGGCGCACGACCTTGTTTTGCCAACCCAAAGATCTGGAACGCGAAATTTGGGACGGCTACCGTTTGGGGCCAGACGCCGCTGTGGCTGCCTTGGGCGTGGATGCCGCCGCTTCGGTCGCTGAACTGGACAAACAGTTGCCGCAATTGCTGGAGAACCAGCACACGGTGTGGTACCCCTTTGCCACTCACAAAGGTTTGGAAACACGTGTGGATGCTTGGCTCAATGCCGTGCGCGCTCGCGTGCGCTTTGGTGTTCAGTGCCCGGCTTTGCAACGCGATGTGTGCGAGCCGCTGGACGACATGCGCCTGATCAAAGACGCGCACGAACAAGACGTGATGCGCCGCGCCAGCGCCATCAGTGCGCGTGCCCATATCCGCGCCATGCAAACCAGCGCCCGCATGTTGCGCGCTGGCCAAGATGTGCGCGAGTACCACTTGGACGCCGAGTTGCTGCACGAATTTCGCCAGCACGGCTCGCAGTTCCCGGCCTATACCTCTATCGTCGCCGCAGGGGCCAATGCCTGCGTGCTGCACTACCGTGCCGACGCGGCCCCTGTGCGCGATGGCGAGTTGGTGTTGATCGATGCCGGTTGTGAGTTGGATGGCTATGCCAGCGACATTACCCGCACCTTCCCCGCCAACGGCAAATTCACAGGCCCACAGCGCGACCTTTACAACCTGGTCCTTGCCAGCCAAGACGCGGCAGTGGCAGCGACCAAAGCTGGCGCGCGGTTTGTAGACCCGCACGATGCGACAGTCAAAGTGCTGGCGCAAGGATTGTTAGATCTGGGTTTGCTGAACAAGTCCAAGCACGGCAGCGTGCAAGACGTGATTGAAAAGCGCGCCTACTTCCCGTTCTACATGCACCGCACCAGCCATTGGCTGGGCATGGATGTGCACGATTGCGGCAGCTATGTAGAGCCTTCCTCGCAGGGTGAAACCAGCACGCGCAAAGACCCGCTCTCGGGTGAAACCATCATCAACCGCCCCAGCCGCATCTTGCGTGAGGGCATGGTGCTCACCATCGAGCCTGGTCTGTATGTGCGACCTGCAGACGATGTGCCCGAGGCGTTTTGGAACATCGGCATTCGCATTGAGGACGATGCCATCGTTACTTCTGGTGGTTGCGAGTTGATCACGCGCGGGGTGCCTGTCATTGCTTCTGAAATTGAAGCATTAATGCGCGGTTGATTTCTTTGGCGTGGCGGCGAGGTGTGGATGGGGTGAGCCCGCCCTCCTCAGAGACTTCGTCACGATTGCGTCGGGCGGGCTCACCCCACCCACACCTCTTGTGCGCACGAAAGAGGTGGTCCAGCCTTTGACTTCTACGCTCTAGCTTGGCGGTGATGCGGTGCGCGCGTAGGCGATATCCTGGCGCGCAGCGACAGTGAGCCCTAGCGCGCACCGCATCACCGCCAAGCGACCGCCAAAGCAAGAGAACCCCGGCCGAAATGACTGCCCCACGGTGGGGAACAGGAGCGCCCATGCGATAGCCTCTATCAATGACTTAGAAAATCTCAATTGGTCAAATCAATTGATTGAACCTATCATTCCTCCTGTCCCGATTAATTTCGTTAACTGAAGGAGTTCCACATGACTGCAGCCACCCGCCCCGAAATCAAAACCATGGCCAATCTCGAAGCCGCCTTTGCGGGCGAGTCGATGGCGCACATCAAGTACCGCTACTTCGCCAAGTTGGCCCGTGAAATGGGTGAGGAAGAAACGGCCCGCGCTTTTGAAGAAACGGCAGACCAAGAAGTCATGCACGCCTTTGGCCACCTTGACTTGCTCTATCCCAAGGCCAGCATGACACCGGCCAAGGCCTTGCAAATTGCCATCGACGGCGAAACGTATGAGTACACCGAGATGTACCCCACCTTCCGCAAAACCGCAGAAGCCGAAGGCAATGCCGCCGCTGTGGTTGAGATGGATGAACAAATCGAAGAGTCCAAGGTACACGCTGCGCAATTCAAGGCCACCTTAGAGAAAGCGCAAAAACGTTTTGCCGCCTTGGCCAAAGTCGAAGAGCGCCACGCCAACCACTACCAAGCCCAGCTCGACAAAGTCAAAGCTGCGGCCTAAGCCCATTTCTATGAATTGAATGAACAAAGGAACACATCATGAGCAACGCGAATTTCAAATCTTTCATCTGCATCGTTTGCGGTTTTGTTTACAGCGAAGAGGTGGGTCGTCCTGAAGACGGCATCGTCCCAGGCACCAAGTGGGCCGACGTGCCCGAAGACTGGGCTTGCCCGGACTGCGGCGTGGCCAAGGCAGACTTTGAGGCGGTTGAGTTTTAAGGACGTGCCATGCGGGTGACCGCTTAAGTGTGCTTTTGCGAATAAGTAAAAAGCAAAGCCACTTGCGTAGGTGCATCCACGCATCAGGCGCCAAGTCGCTGGGCCTAAAATGAAATTACCAACAAGGGCAGTTGCTTGCCATCAAGCAACTGCCCTTTGCACAATCAGGAGATTTCAATGAGTTCGAACCCCTCCCACAACAGCGCCGAAGCGCGTGCCGAATTACGCCGTGCCGCACTCGAATACCACGAGTTCCCCACACCCGGCAAAGTGGCGATTCATGCGACCAAACAATTGGTCAACCAGCATGACTTGGCGCTGGCTTATTCCCCAGGCGTAGCGGCACCTTGTGAAGAAATCGTCAAAGACCCCAACGCCGCTTACAAGTACACCAGCCGTGGCAACTTGGTGGCCGTGATCTCCAACGGCACGGCCGTGTTGGGCCTGGGCGACATTGGTCCCTTGGCGTCGAAGCCCGTGATGGAGGGCAAGGGCGTTTTGTTCAAAAAGTTTGCAGGCATTGATGTTTTCGACTTGGAGGTCGACGAGAAAGACCTCGACAAGCTGGTCGACATCATTGCCTCGTTAGAGCCCACATTCGGCGGCATCAACCTCGAAGACATCAAGGCACCCGATTGCTTCTACGTCGAGCGTAAATTGCGCGAGCGCATGAAGATTCCGGTCTTCCACGACGACCAACACGGCACCGCTATCGTGGTGGGCGCTGCCATTTTGAACGGCATCAAAGTGGCCGGCAAAGACTTGAAAAACGTCAAGCTCGTCACCTCCGGTGCGGGCGCGGCGGCTTTGGCGTGCCTGGGCTTGTTGGTCAAGATGGGCGTGCCGCGCAGCAATATTTACGTCACCGACTTGGCTGGCGTGGTCTACGAAGGCCGCACCGAGTTGATGGACGAAGACAAGATCCAGTTCGCGCAAAAAACCGATGCCCGCACCCTGAGCGAGATCATCGAAGGTGCCGACATTTTCTTGGGCCTGTCTGCGGGCGGCGTGCTCAAGCAAGACATGGTCAAGAAGATGGCGGCCAAGCCCATCATCTTGGCCTTGGCCAACCCCAACCCTGAAATTTCTCCTGAAGATGTGCAAGCGGTGCGCGACGACGCCATCATTGCCACCGGCCGCAGCGACTATCACAACCAAGTCAACAACGTCCTGTGCTTCCCCTACATCTTCCGTGGTGCTTTGGATGCTGGTGCGTCCACCATCACCGACGAAATGGAAATCGCAGCCGTCTATGCGATTGCCGAATTGGCGCAAGCCGAGCAGAGCGAAGTGGTGGCTGCTGCGTATGCGGGCGAGAAACTGGTGTTTGGCCCCGAGTACCTGATTCCCAAGCCTTTCGATCCACGCTTGATGATGAAGATCGCGCCTGCGGTGGCCAAAGCCGCGGCCGACAGCGGCGTGGCCATGCGCCCGATCCAAGACATGGAGGCTTACATCGAAAAGCTGCAGGGCTTTGTGTATGCATCGGGCTCCATCATGAAGCCGATTTACGCGGCGGCCAAACGCGCCACCAAAAAACGCGTGTGCTATGCCGAGGGCGAAGAAGAACGCGTGTTGCGTGCGGTGCAAATCGTGGTGGACGAGGGTTTGGCCAAGCCCACCTTGATCGGTCGCCCTGCCGTGATTGCCCAACGCATCGAAAACTTTGGCTTGCGCCTGAAAGAAGGCGTGGACTACCAAGTGGTCAACGTCGAGCAAGACCACCGCTACCGCGATTTCTGGCAAACCTATTACAAGCTCACGGCCCGCAAAGGCGTGACCGAGCAGTTGGCCAAGATCGACATGCGCCGTCGTTTGTCACTCATTGGCACCATGATGCTGCACAAAGGCGAGGTCGATGGCCTGATTTGCGGCACTTGGAGCACACCTCTGACTCACCTGAACTATGTGGACCAAGTCATTGGCCACCGCAAAGGCGTCAGCACCTATGCCGCCATGAACGGTTTGTTGTTGCCCGATCGCCAAGTGTTTTTGGTCGACACCCACATCAACTATGACCCCACGGCCGAGCAATTGGCCGAAATCACGGTCATGGCCGCAGAAGAAATGCGCCGTTTTGGTATCCACCCCAAGGCGGCTTTGCTGTCGCACTCCAACTTTGGCAGCAGCAACCAACCCACGGCGGTGAAGATGCGCGAGACCTTGGCCCTGGTGAAGCAAAAAGCGCCTTGGCTCGAAGTCGACGGCGAAATGCACGGCGACGTGGCTTTGGATGGCCGAGCCCGCGCAGCGAGCATGCCCGACACCACCTTGATGGGCGATGCCAATTTGCTGGTCTTGCCCAACTTGGATGCCGCCAACATTGCCTATAACCTGCTCAAAACAGCGGCTGGCGGCAATATTGCAATTGGCCCCGTGTTGTTGGGGGCAGCCATGCCTGTGCACATCCTGACCGCGAGCACCACCGTGCGCCGCATCGTCAACATGACCGCCCTGACCGTGGCGGATGCCAGCGCGGTTCGCTGAAGCGTGACCCAGCTTTAATTACGTCTTTTAGGTTAATAACCCTTCAGGGCCTGGCCTTCTTTGGCTGGGCCCTTGCTTTTTTGTGGCATTTCGATCACACTTACGCTTTTATTTTTCGGGTTAACCCGAAGAATGTTCTCTCTTACAAAACCTAGAAAAGAAACGGCGATAGCTATGCCACTGCGTACTGTCAAAACCAACATCGTCCAATCGATCCGCGCTTTCCGCGTGCCAGATCTGCAAGAAGCTGCGCAAGGTCTCGGTCATCACTTTTTGTATGCCAATCTGGCCCAAACTCAGAGCAAACAAGACATTTTGGATTTAATCGCCAAAGAGTTCACTTTTGCGGCCCAAGCCAGCAAGAACTTTGATTCCTTGTCTGACAGCCTGACCGATGTGTTGCACAAGTCGGGCCCACAGCCGGGCTTCATCGTGGTGTTGGAGCACATTCCTGCACATGCCAAGTTCGACAAAGAAGCCCGCGAGCAATTGCTCGATATCTTCCGCGAAGCCTCTGATTTTTGGTCTGACCGCAAAGTACCGTTCCGCTGCTTCTATTCGTTCTCCGTGGCGCGTGCGCCATCGGCCGATAAGGTCGGCGTCAGCAGTGACGTGGACGGTATCGAGGGTTTGGAAGAAGGCGAAAAAATGCCCACCGACAAGCTGGTGGACGTGTCGCCCATGGCCTTGCGCATGAGCAGCCCCTTCAACGCCGGTTACTGGTTGACCGCTGCTTAAAACGGGCGCGGTGAAAGAGCCGCACATCCGTTTGCCAAAAAAAAGCCCTTCATCGACGGGCTTTTTGCTTGTGCGGTGATGCGTTTTTCGCGATGTTTGACAACGTGACCTAAAGGCTTTGCACCAAAGCCACGTATTCTGCAGTGGGCACTTCTTCCGCACGGCGCTGCACATCAAAGGTGCCCGCAAATTGACGCGCTTCCAACCAGCGGCCTAGGGTGTGGCGCAGCAATTTGCGACGCTGGCTAAACGCCACCTGCACCATGCTCTCCATCAGCTTGACATCGATTTGGGGTGGTTGTGCCAAGGGCACCATGCGCACTACCGCGCTGTCCACACGCGGCGGTGGATCGAATGATTCTGGCGGCACAAACAGCACGTTTTCCATCGCATAGCGCCATTGCAGCATCACGCTGAGTCGACCGTAGTCGCTGGTGCTGGGCTGCGCCACCATGCGGTCGATCACTTCCTTTTGCAGCATGAAGTGCTGGTCTTGCACCACGGCCACGTGTTCGAGCAGGTGAAACAGAATGGGCGACGAGATGTTGTAGGGCAAATTGCCCACCACGCGCAGTTTGGGTACGTTCAGCTCAGCGGCGAGTTGGGTGAAGTCCACCCGCAGCACATCAGACTCAATCACGTTCAGGTGGGGATGTTCGCGCAACCGAGCGGCCAGATCGCGGTCTAACTCAATGACATTCAGATGCCCTAGACGTTCGACCAAAGGCTGCGTCAGTGCGGCCAGGCCAGGGCCGATCTCGACCACTGGCTCGCCAGGGTGTGGGTTGATGGCGTCGACGATGCCTTCAATGATGGCGCCGTCGGTTAAAAAATGCTGACCGAAGCGCTTGCGTGCAATATGTTTCAACGTGCTCTCGACTTATTGCGGCGTATCGCGGTATTCCACATAAGCGTGTCCCCGCACTTCTTGGGCCCACAGTTGGTAGGTTTCTTCGTACTTTTGCTCGCGCAGTTTGTTGCGCACCATGTCACGCAACTCGCGTTCGCTGATCGGCGCTTCACGGCGGGCCAGGACTTGGATCAGGTGAACGCCAAAACGCGACACCGTGGGGTCCGCCATTTGCCCGGGCTGGAGTTTGTTCATGACCTCTTCAAACTCCGGCACAAACATGCCAGGCGCGACCCAGCCTAGATCGCCACCGCTTGGCGCACTCGCGTCTTGCGAATGCTCTTGCGCCAGTTTGGCAAAGTCGGCGCGGCCTGCCTCAATTTCGCGCTTGTAGTTCGCCAGTTGCGCACGCGCCGCCACTTGGCTGAGTTGCCCACTGGGGCGTAGCAAGATGTGACGCGCCCGGGTTTCCGTGATGGTCGCGGTGTTGGTGTTGCGCTTGTAGACCAGCTTCAAAATATGAAAACCTGCGCCGGAGCGCACGACCGTGCTGACCTCACCTACCGCAAGTGCTTGGGTGGCCTCGACAAACAAAGTGGGGTAACGGTCGGCAGGGCGCAAGCCCATCAAGCCACCTTTGTCGCGTTCAGCGCTTTGAGACACCTCTTTGGCCACCGCCCCAAAATCTTCACCACGCTTGATGCGATCCAACGCATTCTGAGCTTTGGCTTGCAGCTCAACCACTTGTGCGTTGCTGGCGGTCTCGGGCACGGCAATGAAAATGTGGCCTAACTCGATGTCGGGGTTGGTATTGATCGTGACGTTTTGGCGTTCGCGCATGGCTCGCTCAACGTCCGATTCGCTGATCTTGATGCGGGCGGGCACGTTGCGTTCGGCCAAGCGTTGTAGGGTGAGTTGTTCGCGCAATTCCTGGCGTTGGCGTGTGCTGACCGTTGTGGGGTCTTCGGCCATGCGCGCGACGGCTTGTTCAAGTGCCGCATCGTCGACCATCACCCCGGTTTCTTTGGCATGTTGCAGCTGTGCTTTTTCGTTGATCAAGCGCTCCAGGGCGTCGCGCAGCAACGAGGCCGCTTCGGGTATGTTGCGCCCTTGTTGGGTCAGCTGCTGGCGTATTTGCCCGACCCGTGCGTTCACCTCGTGGTTGGTGATGGGCACCGCGTCGACGACCGCGACGATGAAATCGCGACCAGACGAGGTGGCATTGACGGCCCCTGTTTGTGCATGGACCGCCAAGCACGCCATGGCCCCAGCAAGGGCGAGAAGGCGGGTCCGAGGGGCCCAGCGTAGTAATGAAAAAATCATGGTCACCATCAATCGTAATTGCCAAAACGGCTAGGAGTCATCATCGGTTGGCGCAAGGGCTGGTAGCGCGGCACATTGGTGCGCAGCGATCCCAAGGCATTGGTGCCCACCCGTGAGAAGCCCACAAATTCAAGCTGAAACAACAAGCGTTGACGCGCCAAACCTTCGGCCACTTGCAAACGCTCGGTCACCACGCGACCCAACCAACACCCTGCATCGTATTCGAAGCCAATGACCGACTCCACCACCTTCTTGTCCAAGGGGTTGTAATTCATGCGCGCCACGCTGTACCAGCGTCCTTCGCCCAGACCCCGACCTTCGCCCAAGTCTTCATCTCGGGCGCGCCACAGGTCATGCAAAGGCCATTGCCAGCCCACATCAATTTGGCGCGAGGTGGCATTGCCTGACTCGTCGTTTTGCGCGCGGTAGGCGGCATTGATGACGCGATAAGAGCCGGGGCTGTAACGTCCGCCGACCATGCGACGCTGGTAGTTCGCGGTGTCTTGGTTGTATTGCACCGCGCTGTCTAAGGCCCATGCCGGACTCAGGTTCAAGGTGGCGCCCGCCAAAAGATCGCTCACACCAGCTTTTGCTATTGGATCGCCGGGCAAAATCACGCGTTGTTCTTGCATGCGCAGACGTTGTGCAACGCCAAATCGTGCCCCTTCAGCCCCGGTGGCGGGATCGATGAAACGCGAGGTCGCGCCTAAGGTGAGCAGCTTGCTGTCAGAGATCCGATCGTGTCCCACGTAGGCGTTTTCGGTGAAGATGCTGGCAAAGTTAAAAGCATTGCCCCCCGAGTCGTAGTTGGGCAAGTAGTTTTGGTCACGGTACGGTGTGTACACAAAGAATGCACGTGGTTCCAAGGTTTGCACCCAGGCGCGGTCAAACAAGCGGCTGCTGCGCTCAAAGGCCACGCTGGCATCTAAGCTGAAAGTTGGCACCGTTACGCTGGCGCTGGTGCGGCCTTGGTAATCGCCATAGAACGCGTTGCTTGGCAAGCCGCCGTCAAACTGGTAGCTGCGGCCATGCACTTGTATCTTGGGTGTGATGTAGGCCGCCGACGATGTGAACGGACGACTCAGCTGCACCCATGACACCGCCCGGCTGGCATTCGGGGTGCATGCCGACAGGCCGTTGTTGGCGCACTCGTAATCGCGCGCCGATTCAAAGCGCGTCAAATCACCATCGATGCTGAAGTCAAACCCACCCACGTTGGTGCGCTGCATGCGCGCCGTGAATTGCGGCACACGGTCAAACGGTGGCGTGATGCGGTTGGTGGCGAGGTTTGCCAAATCTTGCAAGGTTTGCCATTTTTGGGCCCGAATGCCTGCGCTAAATTCACCATTGGTCCAGTTCAAGACCGCGTCATTGGCCAGTAGGCGTTGAATCCCGCTGCCACCAATCATGGCAAAGTCTTTCCAATAATCGTCGTCGCTCACGCGGTTCAAATTCAGATGGAGTGACAAGTTACCGCCTGCAAATCGCGGATCCATCAAGCCCGTGTGCTTGTATTGCATGCCCCAGCGGCGCGTGCCACGCAGGTCGTCTTTTTCCATGTAATCCAAGCGCATTTCGCCCATGAAAGCGGGGTTAGGTGCGACGCCTTCCAAGTAACGAAACTCGGTGCCTAAACGCAAGCCGCGCTTGCTCCAGTAGGTGGGGAAAAAAGTCAGATCGCGGTTGGGCGCCAAGTTCCAGTAATACGGCTGGGTGTATTCCAAGCCACCGATGTTGTCCACGCCGATGGTGGGGGGCAGCAAGCCGGACTTGCGTTCATCGCTCAAAGGGAATTCCACATTCGGCACCGGCAAGATGGGCACATCTTTAAAGCGCAAGCTCGCGCCTTCGGCCAATCCAATGTTGCGTTCGGTATCGAGCGTGATCTTGTCGCCTTTGAAAAACCAATCTGGCGTCCAACTCGGTCCGGGTTTGCGTTGACACGTGGTGAAATCTGCCTTGTGCAGCACGGTGTTGGCGCTGTCGATGAAGTCGATGCGCGCAGCTTTGCCGTGAGCCTGGTTTTTCAATAGTTGGTAACTGGGTTGTGTGAAGAAACCCTCAAACGCATCGAGCTGAATATCCAAGGCGGGACCTTGGTACACATTGCCTGCGCGGTTGATGGTCACATTGCCGCGTGCTTTGACGAAGTCATGGACTTGGTCGTATTCCACTTGGTCGGCCTTGAGCAAGATATCGCCGCGGCGAACCGTTACATGGCCTTCGAGCGTGGTTTGCAAATCGGTTTGACCACGCAGTGCATCGCTTTGCAAAAACGTGGGCAGTTGTTTGCGCGTTTCGTCGCTGATGACCTCTTGCAACAGGCTGCTGGGACGTAACACCAAGGGCGGTGCGCTGGGTGCTTGCGTCTGCGTTTGGGCCTGCACCGCGATGCTGCCCAGCATGCCCAGCGCCAAACCAGACAGGGCGCGGGCATGGCGGGGAAAATCGGGCAACAGCATCAACGCAGGACAACCTTAAGAAGTGCAGCGCCGTGAGCCAAGCAACCCTGTGCGGGGCTGGCGGCGCTGATTTGTAGAATTTAGATTATCCATGAGCACTCAGCCTACCCTTCAGCCTTCGGGCCCCTCTTCTTCTGCTTCTTCATTTGTCAAGATTGAATGGACGCAGCCCGAGCGCGAAGCCGCTTTTCATCACTGGTTGGCTGTGCAAGCCGCCCAGCACGGTGTGCTGCCCGAGACCGTGCGTCCAGCCTCGGCGGATGCCAGCTTCAGACGCTACTTCCGTGTCGACACGTCCATCGGCTCGTGCATCGTCATGGACGCGCCGCCTGAGAAAGAAAACTGCGAACCCTTTGTGCGCATCGCGCGCTTGATGCAAGACGCGGGCTTGTACGTGCCGCGCATTCTGGCCTGGGATGAGCCGCAGGGCTTCATGCTGCTGGACGATCTGGGCTCGCAAACCATGATGGAGGTCATTCAGCCCGACGACCCCCAAGCCAACCACGGCCTGTACATGCGCGCCCTTGACGCCTTGTTGGCGCTCCAACAAAGTAGCCGTCCGGGTGTGTTGCCGTCCTACGATGAGGCCTTGTTGCAGCGTGAGCTGTCGCTGTTTCCCGATTGGTACCTGACCCAACATCGACAACTGAACATCGACAGCGCCCAGCGCGAGATGCTGGACAAAACTTTCCGCACCATCGTGCAACGCAACTTGGCGGCGCCCAGCGTGTACGTGCACCGTGACTTCATGCCACGCAATTTGATGATGCCGCGCGATCCAGCCGAACCCCGCTTGGGTGTGCTGGATTTTCAAGACGCGGTGTATGGCCCCGTCACCTACGACATCGCCAGCCTGATGCGCGATGCGTTTTTGAGCTGGGACGAAGACTTTGTGCTCGACATCTCGATCCGCTATTGGGAACGCGCCCGCAAAGTTGGCTTGATGGACCATGACGGCTGGTCGCAAGACTTTGGCGAGTTCTGGCGTGCGGTGGAATGGATGGGCTTGCAGCGCCACCTCAAAGTGGCGGGCATTTTTGCGCGCTTGACCTTGCGCGATGGCAAACCCAAATATCTGGCGGATGCACCACGCTTCATTCAGTACATCCGCGCCACCGCCAGCCGCTACAGCGAACTCACCCCGCTGCTGCGCTTGATCGACAAAATCGAAGGCACCGAGCCCGCCATCAGCCTGGCCTTTCCGCGCCTCACGCCCAACGCGGGCGGCAAGGCCTGAGTATGGCGCGTTTTTACTGCCCTCTTCAGCTCATCAGCGGTCAATCGGTGGACTTGCCACCCACGGCTGCGCGTCATGTGCAAGTGCTGCGCATGCAGCCAGGCCACCGTCTGACGCTGTTCAACGGCGAAGGCGGCGAGTTCATCGCCGAGGTGGAGCATATGGGCCGCAGCGATGTGCGCGTGGTGGTCGGCGAGCATCTGAGCATCGAGCGCGAAGCCACACAGCAAGTGCATTTGGCGGTGGGCATGCCCGCCAACGAGCGCATGGATTGGCTCGTCGAAAAAGCCACCGAGTTGGGCGTACACCGCATCACCCCACTCATGACCGAGCGCAGCGTGGTGCGCTTGAGCGGCGAACGCGCCGATAAAAAGCAAGCGCATTGGCAAGCCGTGGCCGCCAGTGCCTGCGAGCAATGTGGTCGCAACCGTGTGCCTGTGATCGACGCACCCGAGCGCCTGGACAGCTGGCTTGCGCGCCAACAAGCGCAAGCCTCAACGGATGCGTCCACCGTTCACGCCGTGTTGTCGCTGCATGCCAGCACCCAGGCCTTGAACGTGCTCACACAAGGGCTGTATACGGCACCCGGCACGCCTGCTCAGGCAACAGCGAATCGCAACTGGGTGTTACTCAACGGCCCAGAAGGCGGCTTGAATGACGCAGAAGACGCGGCGGCACGTGCGCAGGGTTTTGTGCCCGTGAGTTTGGGCGCGCGCGTGCTGCGGGCCGAAACAGCGGCCTTGGCGGCTTTAGCCATGCTCACGCTCGCCTGAGGGCCTGGGCTTTTTTGTTCGCGCGGTGGGTTCAGACCAACCAAGCGCGCAAATCGGCGAACACTTGGTCGACTGCTGGGTCGTTGAAGATCTCGTGGTACATCGCCTCATAGCAATGTGCGGTCACCAGATGCGCGGGTGCGCTGTGCGCAAACTTGGCGCTGCCCTCGGGGCGTACCAAGCGGTCTTGCCCGGCGTACAGCAACAAGGTGGGCACCTGCCATTGCGCGGCCTGGGCCAAGGTGGCGGGGCCTTCTTGCACGATCCAAGCGCCCAAGGCGGCCGAGATTTTGCGGTGCACCAGCGGATCGTTTTCGTAGGCTTGCACCACCTGCGTGTCGCGTGCCACCCAGCGGGCATCGAGGCCGTTGTCCACGCACAGTTGGGGGGCGATGTGCGGCAAGGTGGCCAGCAGCATTTTTTGAAGCCAGTTGGGGCCGGTGCTCAAGGCGGGTGAGGACATCACTAGCCCATCGACTGGTCGCAGCTGCTCGGCCACCGCGCGCGCCACCACCAAGCCGCCCATGCTGTGGCCCAGCAAGATCAAACGTCCTACCGATTGCGGCAAGGTGTTGCGGGTGTGGTCGATCACGCGGGCCAAGTCGTCGAGCAGGCGATGGGGGGTAGGCAAGGTGCCGCGCGCACCACTGGACAAACCGTGGCCATAGTGGTCGTAGCCACGCACCGCAAATCCCCAGGCGTTGAGCTGGGCGGCCACGTGCGCATAGCGGCCCATGTGCTCGCCCAAGCCGTGCACCAGCAAAACGGTGCCACGCGTGGCGTCAGCGGGGTGAGGTTCAGACAAGCCCCAGTCATACACCGCCAGCTGTTGGTCGGCGGCGCCCAGGGTGGAAAGTACGGGCGTATTCATGGCATGGCCGCCATCACCTGCGCCACGGCAGCGGTGAGCTTCTTCGCAAACGGCACGTGCAAAAACTCATTCGGTCCGTGCGCGTTGCTCTTGGGGCCCAGCACGCCACACACCATCATTTGTGCCTTGGGGAAACCTTGGCTGAGCATGTTCATCAACGGAATGGTGCCGCCTTGGCCAATCGTGGCGCAGGGCGCGCCGAAGTGGGCCAGGCTGGCGGCGTCCAGCGCCTGTTCAAACCAGGCGGCGGAGGTGGGCGCGTTCCAGCCGTTGGCCGAACCTTCGGCATGGAAGGTCACCTTGGCTTGGTAAGGCGCGTTGTCTTCCAGCAAGGCCTTGAGGTCCTGCACGGCCTGGGCCGCATCCACCAGTGGCGGCAGACGCAAGCTGAGCTTGAATGCGGTCGAAGGACGCAGCACATTACCCGCGTCTTTGAAGGCGGGCAGGCCCTCGGCCCCGGTCACGCTCAGCGTGGGGGCCCAGGTGCGTTGCAGCAGGGCTTGCAGCGGGTCTTGCGTCATGGGCAAGGTGACCAACGTAGCGCCGCCGCAATCGTGGTGGGCCCAGGGAAAGCGTTTGTACAGTTCGTCACCCAGCAAGGCTGCCGTGGCCTGCGCTTGGCGCAAGCGGTCAGCTGGCACTTCGACATGAAACTGCGCGGGCAACAAGCGCCCCGTGGCGCTGTCTTCCAAACGGTCGAGCACCTGGCGCATGATGCGAAAGCTTGAGGGCACCACGCCCGAGGCGTCGCCTGAGTGCACGCCTTCTCTGAGCACTTCCACTTTCAACACGCCGCTGGCCATGCCGCGCAAGCTGGTGGTGAGCCACAGCTGGTCGTAGTTGCCGGCGCCGCTGTCCAGGCACATCACCAAGCCGACGTTGCCTAGGCGGGTGCGCAAGGCGTCGACATAGGGCAGCAAGTCGTAAGAGCCTGACTCTTCGCAGGTTTCAATCAAGCCCACGATGCGAGGGTGCGGTGTGTTTTGCGCTTTCAGGGCTTGGATGGCGGCGATGCTGGCGTAAATGGCGTAGCCGTCGTCAGCACCGCCACGGCCGTAGAGCTTGCCGTCTTCGAACTTGGGTGTCCAAGGACCGAGATCGTTGCGCCAACCGCTGAACTCGGGCTGTTTGTCGAGGTGGCCGTACATGAGCACGGTCTCGCTTTGTGCATTGCTGGGACGCGTGGCCGCCACTTCAAAGAACAACACCGGTGTGCGCCCGGGCAGGCGAATCACTTCCAGCGTCAGTCCGGCCACTTTTTGCGCCAACACCCAATCGGCGGCGCGTTGCACCACCTGGTCGATGTGGCCGTGCTGTGCCCAGTCGGCGTCAAATGCGGGCGACTTGGCGGGAATGGCGATGTAGTCGCTGAGTTGCGACACGATGTCGCTGTCCCAGGCCTGGCTCACATGGGCGAACAGTTCGTGGCTAACAGGTGCATTCATAAAAGATCAGTCCAAGTTGATGCGTGCGTAATCGGCCACGGTTTTCCATTGCGCCGCGTCGGCTTGCATGAAGTTGGCCAAGCCCTTGCTGTCGAGCCAACTGGGCTCCGCCCCTTGTTTTTGCAAAGCTGCCACCACCTCAGGTTGTTTGGCGATGCGCTCAAGCGCTTGTTCAATGCGCGCTTGCACAGCAGCAGGCAAACCCGCAGGCGAGGCCAAGCCAAACCACGCACTGACTTGATAACCGGCAACGCCCGCTTCAGCCATGGTGGGCACCTGTGGCAAGACGCTGCTACGCTGCGGCGTGGTGACGGCCAGGGCTTTGAGCTTGCCGGCTTGAATTTGGCCCAAAGCCGATGGCAGGTTGTCAAACATCATGTCGACTTCGTTGGCCATGAGGGCCGTCATGGCCGCTGCCGCGCCGCGGTAGGGAATGTGTGTGATGAACAAACCCGCCTTGCTCTTGTACAGCTCGGCGCTCAAATGCAGCGAGGTGCCTTGGCCGTTGGAGGCGTAGTTGAGTTGACCAGGGCGTGCCTTGATGCGGGCGCTGAGTTCAGCCACCGAGGTGATGCCCGATGCGGGATTGACCATCAGCACATTGGGCACGCGGCCCAGCAAACCCAAGGGGGCAATGTGTTCAGGCTGGTAGGGCAGTTTTTTGTACAGCGCAGGGTTGATGGTCAACGGTGGCGACGCCATCACCAGTGTGTAGCCGTCGGCGGCGGCGCGTGCAGCTTCGCTGGCTCCCAGGTTGCCACCGGCGCCGGGCTTGTTGTCGATGACCACGGGCTGCCCCAGCTCTTGGGATAGCCGGGGGCCGATGAGCCGAGCCATGTTGTCAATCAAACCGCCTGGAGGAAAGGGCACGACCAGACGAATCGGGCGTGCAGGCCAGGCTTGGGCCCATGCGGTGGGACTGGCGAAAGCCACCGGCAAGAGGCTGGCGGCAGTGTGTTGGAGCCATTGTCTGCGTTGCATGGCGGGTCTCCGGTTGGCGCGCGTTAAGCGGTGCGTTGAAATTTGAAGACGGCAGTGCCAGCCAAGGCATTGGGCCACAGGCGCACTTCTTGACCATCTTGCAGGCCAAAGCTGTCCAGCACTTGGAGCTTGTTTTTCTGCGCCAAGTCCGCAAAGTCAGCAAAAGTGCCGACGCGGATGTTGGGTGTGTCGTACCACTGGTAGGGCAAGCGTTTGGTGACGGGCATGCGCCCCTGCAAAATGCTCAAACGATTCGGCCAGTGCGCAAAGTTCGGGAAGGCGACGATGCCTGTTTTGCCCACACGCGCGGTTTCGCGCAACATGGTTTCGGCATTGCGCAAATGCTGCAAGGTGTCGATTTGCAGCACCACATCAAATGACTGGTCGGCAAACACGCTCAAGCCTAAGTCGAGGTTGAGTTGCAACACATTGACACCGCGTTGCACGCAGGCGTGCACATTGCTGTCGTCGAGTTCCACGCCGTAGCCTGTGCAGCCTTTGTGTTGTTGCAAGTGGGCCAGCAACGAGCCGTCACCGCAGCCCAGGTCGAGCACACGGCTGCCTGGAGGTACAAGGGCGGCGATGGCGTGCAAGGTGTCATTCGTCATGCGGCACCTCCTGAGCGTGGCGTGATATTTTTTGCAAGGCCACGCAGTGTCAGTTCGTTGTTGATGCGCGCAAAGTAGGAGCGCACCACATTCATGTAGCGCGCGTCGTCGAGCAAGAAGGCATCGTGGCCATGGGGCGCATCGATTTCGGCATAGCTCACATCGCGTTGGTTGTTCAACAGGGCTTGCACCATCTCGCGGCTGCGTGCGGGGGAGAAGCGCCAGTCGGTGGTGAAGCTCACCAGCAAAAACTTGGCGGCTGTGCGTGCAAACGCCGCCGACAAATCGCCACCGTAGGTGCGGGCCGGGTCGAAGTAGTCCAGCGCGCGGGTGATGAGCAAGTAGGTGTTGGCGTCAAAGTACTCGCTGAATTTGTCGCCTTGGTAGCGCAGATAGCTTTCGATTTGGAACTCCACATCTTGGGTGGAGTACTTGTAGCCGGTGGCACTGCCCACCACTGCATCGCGTAACTCTCTACCGAACTTCTCGTTCATCACATCGTCGCTCAGATACGTGATGTGGCCCACCATGCGGGCGATGCGTAAACCGCGTTGCGGCACCACGCCGTGTTGGTAGAAGTGGCCGCCATGAAAGTCAGGGTCGGTCACGATGGCGCGGCGTGCCACTTCGTTGAAGGCAATATTTTCTGCTGTCAAGTTGGGTGCACTCGCCACCACCACGGCATGACGCACGCGGTCGGGGTACTGCAGCGTCCAACTTAGAGCTTGCATGCCACCCAAGCTGCCACCCAACACAGCGGCGAGTTGGGTGATGCCCAGACGGTCGAGCAGCAAGGCTTGTGCGTTCACCCAGTCTTCTACCGTCACTACGGGGAAGTCTGCGCCGTAGACCTTGCCGGTGTCGGGGTTGGTGTGCATGGGGCCGGTGGAGCCAAAGCAAGAGCCGAGGTTGTTCACGCCAATCACAAAGAAGTGGTCGGTGTCCACGGGCTTGCCGGGGCCAATCATGTTGTCCCACCAGCCTTCGCTTTTGTCTTGGCCTTCGTACACGCCCGCCACATGGTGCGACGCGTTGAGCGCATGGCAGACCAACACCGCATTCGAGCGGTCGGCGTTGAGCGTGCCGTAGGTCTCAAAGGCGAGGGTGTAGTCGCGCAGGCTGGCGCCACTTTGCAGGCGCAGCACCTCGGGGAAGTGCATGGCTTGCGGCGTGGCAATCATGGGGTTGACGTGGACGGTCATGCGGTCGCTCTCATGGGTTGAGCCAAATTATTCACCGATGGGACGCAAATGTTTGCCGGCAATGCCGGCCAGCTCAAACATGGTGACCTGGTCTTTGCCAAACACGGGTTTCAACTTGGCGTCGGCGTTGATGGCGCGTTTGTTGGTGGCGTCTTGCAAGCCGTTGGCCTTGATGTAGTCCCACAGTTTTTTGATCACCTCGGTGCGGGCCACGGCTTCGGCGCCAATCACATTGGCCAGATCAGCGCTGGGCAAAAAGCCTGCGGTGACTTTGCGTGGTGCTTTGGGCTTGGCGACTTTTTCGGCCTTGGCTTTGGTCGCTTTTGTCGTTTTAGCGGGCACTTTTTTACCCGCGGCTTTGATGAGCGCGTTGGTGGTGGGCGTTTTGCCGCCAGGTGCGGGGTATTTGCTCACGCGGGGCTCGAACGCGAAGTTGACCTTGCCTGCTTCGGCGTCCCACTGCAAAAAGGCCTTGAAGGGGCGGCGGGTGCGCATGGACACAAACTTGTCGAGCAAATCGGTTTTGCCCTCGGCCAGTAGTTTTTGCATTTGCTCCACGGCCACGGGTTGCTGCAAGATGATCTTGCCGCTCTTGAAGTCGCAGCTGGGCGTGGCCTGCGCGTGGGTGGGCACGGCCTTGCTGCACACATAGTTGCTGCCGTGTTCGTGCACCGGGCTGCCGCACTTGGGGCAGTTGCCCAACGAGGGCGCGTCGCCGAATTCCACGATTTCGCCCGAGTCGGCGCCGTCATCGCCAAAGTCGAATTCGAGTTTCCAGTTTTGGTCTTCTTCGCTGTACTTGAGGGCAATCTCAGCGGTGAAGGGCCAACCGGCTTTGGAGCGGAAACCGTCGAGTGGGCCAATCTTTTTGTCCGTCAAAAACTGTTCCACTTCGGCCACGTCAAAGGTGCGGCCGCCGGGAATTTTGCTGATCGAGAAGCCGCAGCCGGCACCGTTTTCGCCGGAGTCTGACGCGCTGCCATCTTTGCCCACGCAGGCGTAGCGGCGGTAGTTTTCTTTCACCACGCCACCGCACTTGGGGCACGGTGTTTTCAGGGTGGCGTAGTCACCGGGAATGGTGTCACGGTCAAACTCTTTGGCCTTCTTGACGATGTGCTCGGTCATCTCGGCAATCTCGCGCATGAAGGCTTCACGGCTCAGTTGGCCGTGTTCCATGAGCGAGAGCTTGTGCTCCCAGCCGCCCGTGAGTTCGGGCTTGGACAACTCTTCCACGCCCAAGCCGCGCAGCAGGGTGAACAGCTGAAAGGCCTTGGCGGTGGGAATCATCTCGCGGCCATCGCGGATGAGGTATTTCTCGTTCAGCAAACCTTCGATGATGGCCGCGCGTGTGGCCGGCGTGCCCAAGCCTTTTTCTTGCATGGCTTCGCGGAACTCGTCGTCTTCCACCAACTTGCCTGCGCCTTCCATCGCACCGAGCAAGGTGGCTTCGCTGTAACGTGCGGGGGGGCGTGTTTTGAGGCCTTTGGCATCAGCCGATTCGTTCTTGGCCGATTCGCCAGGCTTCAAGGCCACCAGGGTCTTGCCGTCTTCTTCGTTGTCCGAGGCCTCTTGGGCCGCGTCTTTGCCGTACACGGCCATCCAACCGGCGTTGACCAACACCTTGCCTTCGGTGCGGAACGCGTGGTCTTTACCCGCCGCTTTGACCGTGCTGATGCGCGTGGTCACCATGTATTCGGCGCTGGGAAAGAACACCGCCATGAAGCGGCGCACCACCAAGTCGTACAGCTTTTGCTCGGCTTCCGACAAACCACTGGGGGCTTGCAAGGTCGGGATGATTGCAAAGTGATCGCTGACCTTTTTGTCGTCAAACACACGCGGCAGTTTGCGCACGTAGTTGTTGTTCAGCGCCACGGTGGCGTGTTGTTCCAGGTGCTTCATGCCACTGTCGGCCAGCATGGTGAAGGTGTCTTTGACCACCGCCACATAGTCTTCAGGCAAGTGGCGCGAATCGGTACGGGGGTAGGTCAGGGCTTTGTGACGCTCGTACAAGCTTTGCGCGAGTGCCAAAGTAGTTTTGGCCGAGAAGCCAAAGCGGCCGTTGGCCTCGCGTTGCAGCGAGGTGAGGTCAAACAAGCCGGGGCTGGCCTTGGTGGTCGGTTTGCTTTCTTCGGTGACGCTGGCTGGTTGGTTGCGCACGGCGTCTGCAATCGCCAAAGCTTCGGCTTCGCTCCACACGCGGTCGTGTTTTTTCTCGGCATCGTCCGCGTCTTTTTTGTGTTCGGGGTTGAACCACTTGGCGGGGTAGCTGCCGGCTTCGACCTTGAACGAGGCGTGAATTTCCCAGAAGTCGCGGCTGACGAATTTGCGAATTTGTTCTTCGCGCTCCACCACCACCGACAGGGTGGGCGTTTGCACACGGCCCACGGTGGTCAAGAAGAAGCCGCCTTCGCGTGAGTTGAAAGCCGTCAAGGCACGCGTGCCGTTGATGCCCACCAGCCAGTCGGCCTCCGAGCGGCTGCGCGCGGCATCGGCCAGGCCTTGCATTTGTTTTTCGCTGCGCAGGGCGTCAAAGCCATCGCGAATCGCTTGCGGCGTCATCGACTGCAGCCACAGGCGCTTCACCGGTTTGTCGAGCGGCTTTTTGCCACCAGCGTATTGTTCGATCAAACGGAAGATCAATTCACCTTCGCGGCCCGCGTCACAGGCGTTGATGAGGGCTGTCACGTCTTTGCGCTTGGCCAGCTTGACCACGGCGTTCAAGCGGCTCTTGGTTTTTTCGACCGGCTTCAAATCGAAGAAGGGGGGAATCACGGGCAGGTTGGCAAAGCTCCACTTGCCGCGCTTGACGTCAAACTCTTCGGGCGCTTGGATTTCCACCAAATGGCCGACCGCACTGGAGACGACGTAGGTGTCGCTCTCGAAGTGATCGTCGTGTTTTTCGAACTTCCCCGCCACAGGCGTGAGTGCGCGCACGATGTCTTGCGCGACCGAAGGTTTTTCGGCAATCACGAGGGTTTTGCTCATTTCAACGTTCCTTAAAAACTGACCACTACAATTCGCTTCTCTCGCGCGTGCGCACGCGCGCCCACGGGCGCGCACATGCATGCGTACGTATTTAAGTTAACAGAAAAATTCAGTGTCCCAAAAATCTCCCGCCCAGACCCCTGCGCCCATCAAGGGCCGTCGCATTCAAACCCGCCGTTCTGGCGTGCATGGCAAAGGGGTTTTTGCACTGAGTGATTTCGCCCAAGGCGAAACCATCATCGAGTATGTGGGCGAGATCATTTCCTGGAAAGAAGCGCTGCGCCGTCACCCGCACGATCCCCAAGATCCCAACCACACGTTTTACTTTCACATCGACGAAACCCATGTGATCGACGCCAAGTACGGCGGCAACTCTTCGCGCTGGATCAACCATTCGTGCAAACCCAACTGCGAGCCTGATGAGGTCGATGGTCGTATTTTTATCAAAGCACTGCGCGACATCCAAGCCGGTGAAGAGCTGAACTACGACTACGGTTTGGTGATTGATGCGCCGCTCACGCCCAAGCTCAAACTGGAATACCCCTGCTGGTGTGGCGCCAAGAAGTGCCGAGGCACCTTGCTGTCTTCCACCTCTGAATTCCCCAAAGACAAAAAGTCCGACGCCAAGAAATCAGATAAGAAAAAATCGGACAAGAAGGCCCACAAGGCCAAATCTAAAAAGCATTGAGCCCCATGATCTGGCCCGCTGAAGACCTGTGGCAAGCGATGGTGGGTTTGCAGCCAGGCCTCACGGTCGAGGTGCTGCCCGAAATCGATTCCACCAACACTGAGCTGATGCGCCGTGCGCGCGCGGGTCAAACCGATCCGGTGCTGTTGGTGGCGGAAAGCCAAACCGCAGGGCGCGGCCGCTTGGGCCGCCCCTGGCACGGCAAAACTGGCGATGCGCTGACTTTTTCGTTGGGCCTCATGCTGGCGCCCCAAGACTGGTCGGGGCTGTCGCTGGCGGTGGGTTTGTCCCTGGTGCAGAGCTTGGACCCCCGCGCGGACCTGGGCCTGCGCCTGAAGTGGCCCAACGATGTGTGGGTGGCCCGTCCGGGCACGCCGATGGGCTGGGGCAAGTTGGCGGGCATCTTGATTGAGACAGCGGTAGCCACGGGACGCAGCGCGGTGCCTCCAACGCCCGCAAAGGCCCCCTCTGCACCGGCACGCTATTGCGTGGTGGGCGTGGGCATCAACATCGCAGCGCCGCAGGCGCAGGGCTTGTCGACCGAGCCCTTGGGGCTGCAAGACCTGCTGCCCGGGGTCACGGCGGCGCAAACGCTGAGCCGCGTAGCGCAACCCTTGTTGGCCACCTTGTTGGCGTTTCAAAGCCCTGGCGCCCAAGGTGGCTTTGCCCCGTTGCACAATGCCTTCCATGCGCGCGATGCTTTGCGTGATTTGACGGTGAGCCTGAGCGATGGCCGCATCGGTGTGGCGCGCGGCGTCGATGCCACAGGCGCTTTGCGGGTGGAAACCGCGCAAGGCCTGGAAGTGATCAACAGTTCAGAAGTGAGCGTACGACCGCAATGAAACATCCCTTTTTTTGGCGCAACACCGCGGTGGTGTTGGTCGTGATCAACCTGTTGTTTTGGGCCTGGACGCAAGGTTATTTGCGCCTCCTCGGTGTAGGGCCGCAACGTGTGCAAGAGCCTGAGCGCTTGAGCGCGCAGCTGCAAGCCGAGGCGATGACGCTCAAGCCGGCGGCTTCTGCCGCGAGCCAACCTTGAACGTTGACACGCCCAGTCCACCTTTTATTTTTAGGACACCTTCCATGGTCGCACTCAAAGGTTCACGCACCGAGCAATGCCTGAAAGAAGCCTTCAACTGCGAAGCACAGGCGAATCGCCGTTACATGTACTTTGCCAATAAGGCCGACATTGAAGGACGCAACGATGTGGCCGCCTTGTTCCGCTCGACCGCCGATGGTGAAACCGGCCATGCCCATGGGCACTTGGAATTTTTAGAGCAGTCGGGTGACCCGGTGACGGGTTTGCCGATTGGCTCCACGCGGCAAAACCTGGAATCTGCGGTGGCCGGTGAAAACCATGAATACACCGACATGTACCCAGGCATGGCCAAGACCGCACGCGATGAAGGCTTTGATGACATTGCCGATTGGTTTGAAATTTTGGCCAAGGCCGAACGCTCCCATGCCAACCGCTACCAAAAAGCCCTGACCGAATGGGTGGACTGATGCAGTGCACCGGACGCATCGCGCCAGACAACCTCATGTCGCTGGAGACCTATGCCAAATGGCGCGTGTTACACAAACCTGAGGTGATGGCGCTTCGCCAATTGCGCACTGTGACCTTGGGCGAGCATCTGCGGGTGCAGTTTGAAAGCGAAATCACCATGCGCTATCAAATTCAGGAAATGCTGCGAATCGAAAAAGTGTTCGAAGAAGCGGGCATTCAGCAAGAGATTGACGCTTACGCACCCTTGGTGCCCGATGGCCACAACTGGAAGGCCACCGTGATGCTGACCTATCCTGATGTGGAAGAACGCAAGCACGCACTGGCCCAGCTGATGGGCGTAGAAGATCGCCTGTTTATTGAGATCGCAGGGCAGCCGCGCGTGTATGCGATTGCCGACGAAGACTTGGACCGCGAGACCGATGTCAAAACTTCAGCGGTTCACTTTGTGCGCTTTGAGTTGACGTCCGCCATGCGCGAGGCCGTCAAGGCGGGCGCCGCACTGACCGTGGGCTGCGACCACGCGCACTACAGTGCCGATGAGCGCGTGGCGTCAGACACGGTGCAGAGTTTGGTGTCGGATCTGCGCTGAGCCTTCGTGCGCACGTCAGGGGGTTAACGTGCGCGTTGCGCCCAAGCCGTGATCAGGCGGTGACGGGTTGGCGAATCAAATAGTCAAAGGCTGACAACGCCGCTTTCGAGCCCTCGCCCGCCGCAATGACGATTTGCTTGTAGGGCACGGTGGTGCAGTCACCGGCTGCAAACACACCGGGCACATTGGTGTGGCCTTTGGCATCAACCACGATCTCGCCGAACTTGCTCAGCTCCACCGTGCCTTTCAAGAACTCGGTGTTGGGCACCAAGCCGATTTGAACAAACACACCTTCGAGTGCCACGTGGTGCACTTCTTCGCTGGCACGGTCTTTGTAGCTCAGGCCGTTGACTTTTTGGCCGTCGCCGGTGATTTCGGTGGTTTGCGCGTTCACATGAATGGCCACATTGGGCAAGCTCTTGAGCTTGTTGACCAACACCGCGTCGGCTTTCAAGGCATCGGCAAATTCCACCAAAGTCACGTGTTCGACGATACCGGCCAAATCAATCGCCGCTTCCACGCCGGAGTTGCCGCCACCAATCACGGCCACGCGCTTGCCTTTGAACAAGGGGCCATCGCAGTGCGGGCAGTAGGCCACGCCTTTGTTTTTGTACTCGGCTTCGCCGGGCACGTTGACATTGCGCCAGCGTGCGCCGGTGGAGAGGATGACGCTCTTGGCTTTGAGTACGCCGCCGTTGTCCATGTGCACTTCGGTCAAGCCACCCGCTGTGGGGGCGGGCACGATTTGGCTGGCGCGTTGTAGGTTCATGATGTCCACGTTGTAGTGGCGTACTTGGGCTTCTAAGGCGGCGGCAAATTTGGGTCCGTCGGTCTCCAGCACCGAGATGTAGTTTTCAATCGCCATGGTGTCGTTGACTTGACCGCCAAAGCGCTCTGCCGCCACGCCCACGCGAATGCCCTTGCGGGCGGCGTACACCGCAGCCGCAGCACCGGCGGGGCCCCCGCCGACGATCAGCACGTCATACGGGGCTTTGTCGTTGAGCTTGGCCGCGTCGCGGACGGCGGCGCCTGTGTCGAGCTTGGCCACGATTTCTTCCACACTCATGCGACCGGAGCCAAACACCTGGCCGTTCAAAAACACCATGGGCACAGCCATGATTTGGCGTTCTTCCACTTCCTTTTGGAACGCACCGCCTTCAATCACCACGGTTTTGACCTGGGGGTTGACGATGGCCATGAGCGACAGCGCTTGGACCACGTCGGGGCAGTTGTGACAGCTCAAAGACATGTAGACCTCGAAGTTGAAGTCACCCTCCAAACTCTTGATGCTGTCGATCACGTCTTGCTCGACCTTGGGTGGGTGACCACCCGTCCACAACAGAGCCAACACCAAGGAGGTGAACTCGTGACCGAGGGGCAAGCCTGCAAAGCGGACGCCTTGCGTTTCGCCGTCACGTGCCACCACAAAAGAGGGCTTGCGTGCATCGGTGCCCGAGGTGTCGAGCGATACCTTGTCAGACAAACTTTGGATGGTCTGCAGCAGCTCGCCCATGTCTTTGCCGGTCTCGCTGTCGTCGAGCGAGGCGATCAGGCGAATGGGCTGGCGCAGCATGCCAAGGTACTGTTGAAGCTGTGCTTTGAGTGCGTCGTCGAGCATGGTGTTCTCCTGTTTCAGGGTGCAAACGTCCTAGGTCATGCGCTTGTGGTGCTGACCTGGTTTCATCAAAAGGTTGGGAAATTCGTTGGGCACAACACACGCTGCAAACGTGCTTTATGCGCTGTGCGCAACGCCCTGCCTCAGCAGGGTGGGTTGCGAGCCGCTCTGCTGCGCAGAGCGACATCGGGACCAAGATTAGATCTTGCCGACCAGATCGATCGAGGGAGCCAAAGTCTTGGCGCCTTCTTTCCACTTGGCTGGGCACACTTGACCGGGGTGAGCGGCGGTGTATTGAGCAGCGGTCAACTTGCGCAGTGTTTCAGACACGTCGCGCGCGATCTCGTTGGAGTGGATTTCCATGGTCTTGATCACGCCGTCTGGGTTGATCACGAAGGTGCCGCGCAAGGCCAGACCTTCTTCTTCAATGTGCACGCCAAAAGCGCGTGTCAGTTGGTGTGTGGGGTCGCCGACCAGAGGGAACTTGGCTTTGCCCACAGCAGGCGATGTCTCATGCCACACCTTGTGTGAGAAGTGGGTGTCGGTGGTCACGATGTAGACCTCGGCGCCGGCCTTTTGGAAGGCTGCGTAGTTGTCAGCCGCGTCTTCGATTTCGGTGGGGCAGTTGAAGGTGAAAGCAGCAGGCATGAAAATCAGAACAGACCACTTGCCTTTGAGGCTGGCGTCGCTGACTTCGATGAATTTGCCGTTGTGGAAGGCTTGGGTTTTGAAGGGTTGAACCTGGGTGTTGATCAGAGACATGTGAATTCCTTTGGTAGGTTGGGAAAAACTATCGAATGAGTCAAACTCATTGGCAGGAATGTTAAACCCGATCGATCCGCTTGTTCATTGGTTGTTTCAATCGGCGCGATTAGGAATAGCTCTTGCGCTTTGGGTTGATTCGCCCCATTCAAGGGCATGCCTACAATTTGGCGCAACCTCAACCCCCGATTGGAAACGCCATGAGTTTGACCTTGTACTTTGCCCCCGGCGCATGCTCGTTTGTGCCGCATTGTTTGTTGGAAGCCAGTGGCACGGCCTATGAGCCGACCATGGTCAAGCTGCACAAGGGCGAGCAGTATGACGCGGCCTACAAAGCCATCAACCCGCGCAGCCAAGTGCCTGTGCTGGTGGACGATGGCCAGGCGGTGACGCAAATCGTGGCGATTTGCAGCTACTTGGACAGCAAGTTTCCGCAGATGGGCTTTTTGCCTGCATCGGGCATGGCCCGCGCCAAGGCGCTGGAAGCGTTTGCGTGGATGAACAACACGGTGCACCCCACCTTCACGCACGTGTTCATGCCCAACAAGTACAGCAACTCGGCTGAGGTGCAAGCGGATATCAAAGCCCATGCGGTGCAAACCTACCGTGGTTTGATGACGGAGTTGCAGGCCTTGGTCAGTCAGGCCCAGCAGCAAGGCCACGCCTGGTTGGCCGGCGAGCACTTTGGGCCCTTGGATGCTTACACCTTAACCCTCACACGCTGGGGCACGATTGCGGGCATTAACCCCGAAGACTATCCGGTGCTGTGGGCGTTTGTGCAAAAAGTGGCGGCCCATCCGCCGGTGCAACGTGTGATTGAGCGCGAACGTTTGCAGCTGAATTTGTTCAAGCCTGCTTGAGCGTAGACAGCGCTGCGCCGGGCGGTTCACACCCGGTGTTCCGCATCACGTTTGGGCGTTTGAGAAACGCACGGTGAAGCGCGCGCCCGGTGCGGCTTTGCCGGGGTTGGCGTCTTCCAGTGTCACGGTGGCTGCGTGCAGATGCGCAATTTCCATCACGATCGGCAAGCCTAGGCCCGAGCCATCGGCCTCGGTGCCCAGAGCGCGGTAGAAGGGCTGGAACACCAAGTCGCGCTCTGACTCGGGAATGCCGGGGCCCGAATCTTCCACTTGCAACACCACCACTTTGCCCAAGCGGTCCATCAGCAGGCGCAGGGTGACCACGCCGGGCTGTTCGGCGCTCGATGGGGTGTAGTTGATCGCGTTGTCGACCAAGTTGCGCACCATTTCTTTGAGCAAGGTGGCGTTGCCGTTGATGCGCAGGCCTCCGCCCCCCGCCTCCACGCCTTCGTAGCCGAGGTCAATGTGCTTGTCCATGGCGCGCGGCAGCGAGTCTTGAATCACATCACTGACCAAGGCCACCATGTCGCACGGCGCGCGCGCAATGTTGGTGCTGCCGCTCTCCGCCCGTGCCAAGGACAGCAGCTGGTTCACCGTGTGCGTGGCGCGAATGCTGGCGCGGCCAATGAGCTTGAGCGACTGCTTCAACTCGTCGGCGCTGGAGTCGGCGCGTTGCGCCAAGTCAGCCTGCATGCGCAAACCGGCCAACGGCGTTTTGAGTTGGTGGGCCGCGTCGGCTAAAAAGCGTTTTTGGGTCGCGATGGATTCTTTGAGCCGTGTCAGCAAGTCGTTGATTGAGGCCACCAAGGGGGCGACCTCCAGCGGCACGGCATGGTCATCCAGCGGGCTCAGGTCGTCGGGTTTGCGCAGACGGATGCGTTCTTCCAATTGGTTCAGCGGTTGAATGCCGCGCGCCAATGCCAGCCAGACCAGCAGCACGGCCAGCGGCAGGATGACGAACTGCGGCAGCATCACGCCTTTGATAATTTCGGTCGCCAACACCGAGCGCTTTTCCAGCGTTTCAGCCACCTGCACCAACACCGGTTTGGCGCCTGGCATGTCCACGCGCACCCAGGTGTAAGCCACCCGCACATCGGCGCCGCGCATTTCGTCATCGCGCAGGCGCACTTCGCCGGGCAGGCTTTTTTCTTCGTCGGGGGGCAGGGGAAAGTCGCGCTCGCCGCTGATGAATTCGCCCTTGCTGCCCAGCACTTGGTAGTAAATCAAGTCGGCTTCGTCGGCGCGCAAAATTTCGCGCGCGGGCAAAGGCAGGTTGAAGTACATGCGTTGCTGATCGCTTTTGACCAGCTGCGCCAAGGCTTGTGCGTTGTATTCCAAGCCGCGATCAAACGGTCGGCCAGCAATGTTTTGCGCCACCAGCCAGGTCAAGGCCAAGCTGACGGGCCACAGCAGCAGCAGCGGGGTGAGCATCCAGTCGAGAATTTCGCCGAACAGCGAGCGTTGCTCGCGCTGAAAGAGCTTCACCATGGAAACGCGGAGGGGTGTTTAGCCCGGAATTTTTTCGAGGCAATAACCCAAGCCGCGCACGGTGGCGATGCGGATTGGGCCTTTCTCGATTTTTTTACGCAAGCGGTGGATGTAGACCTCAATGGCGTTGTTGCTCACCTCTTCGCCCCACTCGCACAGGCGTTCGACCAATTGGTCTTTGCTCACCAAGCGGCCGCTGCGCTGCAACAGCACTTCGAGCAAGCCGAGCTCGCGTGCGGAGAGCTCCACCATCTTGCCGTCGATGGTGGCGACGCGCCCAGTTTGGTCGTACACCAGCGGGCCGTGTTTGATAGACGACGAGGTGCCACCCATGCCGCGGCGCGTGAGGGCACGCACGCGGGCTTCGAGCTCTTGCAGGCTGAAGGGTTTGGCCATGTAGTCGTCGGCGCCATAGTCCAGGCCTTTGACGCGTTCTTCTACGCCATCGGCGGCGGTGAGGATGAGCACGGGAATGGATGAGCCACGTGAGCGCAAGCGCTTGAGCACTTCCAGGCCGTGCATTTTGGGCAGGCCCAAATCGAGGATCAACAGATCAAATTCATCGGTGGTCATCAAGGCCGCGTCGGCCTCGCTGCCGCTGGCCACGTGATCGGCTGCTGCGCCTGAGGCGCGCAGCGTGCGCAGCAAGCCATCCGCCAAAACCAAGTCATCTTCAGCAATCAGAATGCGCATGGGTGTCTCCTGTGTTGTTGGCGTTTTAGGTCTGTGATGCACCTGATTCTAGGTCCGAGTACGCGCCTGCATAGGCCTCTAACCCTAGGCTCACCACCGTGGCGACATCGGCCCCAACTTCTTCCTTGAACTCGGCTTCGGTTTGTGCCACCGCTTGCTCAAACGCACGCAGCCAAGCCAAGCCTGTGTCGGTGAACACAATGCGTCGCGCGCGCGCGTCTTGTGGATCGGGCGTGCGCTGCACCAAGCCCCAGGCCTCGCACTGCGTGACCAAGTCGCCCATGGCTTGCTTGGTCATGCCGGCGTTCTCGGCCAGCTCGCTCAGGCGCGAGCCTTGCAAACTCAGGTGGCGTGTGATGTGGATGTGGGCAGCGCTCACCTGGGCGCGCGCTGCCAGGTTGGACAACGCCAAGGGCACATCGACGTTGTGGGCCATCAGGTGCAACACGCGTGCGTCGAAGCGACGCATGGCGTGGCCCAGCAAGCGGCCCAGGTGGACTTGCCGCCAATCTTGCGGGGTGGAGAAATCGGGTGAAGAAGCCATGGCTAAATAGTAAGGCAAACTGACCAAAAAAAGTGTTTACAAGTTTTGACTTTGTGTTAAAGTACTGGTCAAGCATCCAGCTGTTGATAAACGCAGTGGCTGGAAATTCCAGGTAAGTCCTTGATTTCACGGAGATTCTCATGAACAACAAACCCATCGTTGCTGACAGCGAAAAAGCCAAAGCCCTGCAAGCCGCCTTGGCCCAGATCGAAAAACAATTCGGCAAGGGCACCATCATGCGCTTGGGCGAGGGCGAGGTGATCGACGACATCCAAGTCGTGTCCACCGGTTCTTTGGGTTTGGACATTGCCTTGGGCGTGGGCGGTTTGCCCCGTGGCCGCGTGATTGAAATCTACGGCCCTGAGTCGTCCGGTAAAACCACCCTCACCTTGCAAGTCATCGCTGAGATGCAAAAGCAAGGCGGCACCTGCGCCTTTGTGGATGCCGAACACGCCTTGGACTCGCAATACGCCCAAAAGCTGGGTGTGAACCTGCAAGACCTGCTCATCAGCCAGCCCGACACCGGCGAACAAGCCCTCGAAGTGGTGGACAGCTTGGTGCGCTCAGGCGCGGTGGACTTGGTGGTGGTCGACTCAGTGGCGGCGTTGACGCCCAAGGCCGAACTCGAAGGCGACATGGGCGACTCATTGCCCGGTCTGCAAGCCCGCTTGATGAGCCAAGCGCTGCGCAAGTTGACGGCTTCCATCAAGAAGACCAACTGCACGGTGATCTTCATCAACCAAATTCGCATGAAGATTGGCGTGATGTTTGGCTCGCCCGAAACCACCACCGGCGGCAACGCGCTCAAGTTCTACGCCTCGGTGCGTTTGGACATTCGCCGCACCGGCACCATCAAGCGTGGTGACGAAGCCGTGGGTAACGAAACCAAGGTCAAAGTGGTGAAAAACAAGGTGGCGCCGCCTTTCAAGACGGCCGAGTTCGACATCTTGTTTGGCGAAGGCATCAGCCGCCAAGGCGAAATCATCGACATGGGCGTGAATGCCAAAGTCATTGAGAAGTCTGGCGCTTGGTATGCCTACAACGGCGAAAAAATTGGCCAAGGCCGCGACAACGCCCGTGAGTTCTTGCGTGAAAACGAAGCGCTGGCATTCGAGATCGAAAACAAAGTGCGCGAATCCTTGGGCATTCCTTTGCTGGCCGGTGGTGTGGACGCGCCTGCTGCCAAAGAAGAAAAAGCCCCCAAGGCCAGCAAAGCGGCCAAAGAAGCCAAAGACGTGGACATTGACGCCGATGGCGTGGTGGTCTGAGGCTCAAGGTTCACGACAGCAACCGTTCTGTGACACACGACGCGCCAAGCCACGACGAGGAAAAGCCCCAGGCCAAAAAGGCGTCGGGCTTGCAACCCTCACTCAAAGGCCGCGCGCTGCGTTTGCTCTCTTTGCGCGAGCACTCGCGCCAAGAGCTGGAGCGCAAGCTCAAACGTTTTGAAGAAACGCCGGGCGAGTTGGCCCAGGCGTTGGATTTTTTAGAGGCCAAAGACTTCATCAACGCGCAACGCGTGGTGGAGTCGGTGGTTAACAGTCGCTCTCGCAAGCTCGGTGCATCCCGGGTGCGTCAAGAATTGCAAGCCAAGGGATTGCCTACAGAGGCCATCGCCCAAGCCGTGCAAGACATGCGCAGCACCGAGCTAGAGCGAGCCCGCGAGGTCTGGCGAAAAAAGTTTGGCGAGCCGCCAGTCGACCCAGCCGCACGCGCCAAGCAAGTGCGCTTTTTGGTCAGTCGCGGTTTTGCGCCAGACGTGGTGCGCAAAGTCGTGTCAGGGGCCGAAGACTTTTAAACGCCCAACATCAGCTGCAAGTTCTGCACTGCCGCACCGCTGGCGCCCTTGCCCAGGTTGTCCAGGCGGGCCATCAACACCGCGTGACGGTGCGCTTCGTTCGCGAAGACGCGAATTTCCAGTTTGTTGGTGTCGTTCAAGGCCGTGGCGTCGAGCTTGCCGTTGTCGGTGGCGGCTTGCACGCTGACCCAGCCGTCTGGACTTTGGCCATAGTGTTGGGCCAGCGCGTCGTGCAAATCGGCCGCTTTGGGTTTGCCGGGCAGCATGTCCAAATGGATGGGCAATTGCACCAACATGCCTTGGCGGAAGTTACCCACCGACGGCACAAACAAGGGGCGACGGGTCAAGCCGGTGTAGGCCATGATTTCTGGGATGTGCTTGTGCTCAAGCCCTAAGGCATAGGCTTCAAACAAGGGGGCTTTGCCGGCCTCGTAATCTTCAATCATGGTGCGACCACCGCCTGAATAGCCGCTGACCGAAGGCAGGGCAACCGGAAAATCAGCCGGCACCAAGCCTGCATCCACCAAAGGCCGCAGCAAAGCGATGGCGCCCGTGGCGTAGCAGCCGGGGTTGGCCACGCGCTGGGCTTTGGCCACGGCATCGCGTTGGCCTGCGGTCAGTTCTGGAAAGCCATAGACCCAGCCTGGTGAGACCCGGTGAGCCGTAGACGCATCGATGATTTTGGGTTGTTGGCCTGTTAAACCATCGATCATGGCAACGGATTCACGCGCGTGGTCGTCGTGCAGGCACAAGATCACCATGTCCACGCTGGCCATGAGTTCACGTTTGGCTTGCGCGTCTTTGCGTTTGGCGGGGTCGATGCTCACCACCTCAATGGTGGGCATGTGCGCCAAGCGTTCGCGAATTTGCAGGCCGGTGGTACCGGCTTCACCATCAATAAAGACCTTGGCCATGGCAGTTCTTGGGGGTTGAAAGGGGCACAAGCCAAACGCAGGCGCTGTAAGCCTGTTAAAAGTTTGACGCGATGCAGCATGATACAGTTCTTAGGGCTCTGCGCGTCGCCACCTGTGCGTGGCAGCGGGCGTGTAGTGCAACACAAATCCACCGATTCCTAAGAGAGATCTCATGAAGATTCACGAGTACCAAGGCAAGGAAATCTTGCGTCAATTTGGTGTGCCAGTGCCACGCGGTATCCCCGCGTTCACGGTGCAAGAAGCGGTGGAAGCCGCGCAAAAATTGGGCGGCCCCGTGTGGGTTGTGAAGGCCCAAATTCACGCGGGTGGCCGCGGTAAAGGCGGCGGCGTGAAAGTGGCGAAGTCGATCGACGACGTCAAGCGTTTGGCGGGCGACATCTTGGGCATGCAGCTTAAGACGCACCAAACAGGTCCTGAGGGCCAAAAAGTCCGTCGTCTGTACATCGAAGACGGCGCTGACATCCATAAAGAATATTACGTGTCCATCGTGACCGACCGCGCCACACAAAAAGTGGCGGTGATCGCGTCCAGCGAAGGCGGCATGGACATTGAAGAAGTGGCGCACAGCACGCCTGAGAAAATCATCACCGATTTTGTCGACCCATTGACCGGTTTGGGCCAAGCCCAAGCTCTGAAGATCGCCAACGCGGTTGGCTTGACGGGCGGTTCTGCCGACCAAGCGGCTGACGTGCTGCAAAAGCTCTACAAGTGCTACATGGAAACCGACGCCTCGTTGGTGGAAATCAACCCCTTGAACTGCGATAGCAAGGGCAACATCATGGCCTTGGACGCGAAGTTCAACTTCGACGCCAACGCTTTGTTCCGTCACCCCGAAATCGTGGCGTACCGCGATTTGGACGAAGAAGATCCCGCCGAAGTGGAAGCTTCTAAGTTCGACTTGGCCTACATCTCTTTGGACGGCAACATCGGTTGCTTGGTCAACGGCGCTGGCTTGGCCATGGCCACCATGGACACCATCAAGTTGTTCGGCGGTGAGCCCGCTAACTTCTTGGACGTGGGCGGCGGCGCGACAGCTGAGAAGGTCACCGAAGCCTTCAAGATCATGCTGAAGAACCCACATGTCAAAGGCATTTTGGTCAACATCTTCGGCGGCATCATGAAGTGCGACACCATCGCCAACGGCGTGGTCACTGCTTGTAAAGCTGTGAACTTGTCCGTGCCACTGGTGGTGCGCATGAAGGGCACCAACGACGAGTTGGGCAAGAAAATCTTGGCCGAATCCGGTCTGCCCATCATCTCTGCCGACACCATGGCCGAAGCTGCAACGTCCATCGTTGCTGCCGTGAAGTAAGGGAAACAACATGTCCATCTACATCAATAAAAACACCAAGGTCATCACCCAAGGTATCACCGGCAAAACCGGTCAGTTCCACACGGAAAAGTGCATCGAATACGCAAACGGCAAAAACTGTTTCGTGGCCGGTGTGAACCCCAAGAAGGCTGGCGAGTCCATTTTCGGCGTGCCAATTTTCTCGACCGTCAAAGACGCTGCCAAAGAAACTGGCGCCACCGTGTCTGTGATCTATGTGCCACCCGCAGGCGCTGCTGCTGCGATCTGGGAAGCTGTGGAAGCGGACCTCGACTTGGCCATCTGTATCACCGAAGGCATTCCAGTGCGTGACATGCTCGAAGTGCGCAACAAGATGAAAGCCAAGGAAGCAGCTGGCGGCAAGAAGACCTTGCTGTTGGGCCCCAACTGCCCTGGTTTGATCACGCCTGACGAAATCAAGATCGGCATCATGCCCGGTCACATCCACCGCAAAGGCCGCATTGGCGTGGTGTCCCGTTCGGGCACTTTGACCTATGAAGCTGTGGCGATGTTGACCGAAGTGGGCTTGGGCCAATCCAGCGCCGTCGGTATCGGTGGTGACCCCATCAACGGCTTGAAGCACATCGATGTGATGAAGGCGTTCAACGACGATCCAGACACGGACGCCGTCATCATGATTGGTGAAATCGGTGGTCCCGACGAAGCCGAAGCCGCTCAGTGGTGCAAGGCCAACATGAAGAAGCCTATCGTGGGCTTCATCGCTGGCGTGACTGCCCCTCCCGGTAAGCGCATGGGCCACGCCGGTGCGTTGATTTCCGGTGGTGCCGACACAGCGGACGCCAAACTCGCCATCATGGAAGAGTGTGGTTTCACCATCACACGTAACCCCTCTGAACTGGGCAAGTTGCTCAAAGCGCAACTGAAATAAGACATTGCTGCATAAGCAGTAATACCAACGGGCCCGCTTTGTCGGGCCCGTTACACTTTGTGGTCTTAAAAAAGCAGTTTGTTTTCATCTTTGCTGCTTTCAAAACAACAACGGAGCGTCCATGGACTTATTGCAAAGCTTTCAAAACCCAGACTTCATCGTCGGGTTGATGAAGATCATTTGGATCAACATTCTTTTGTCGGGTGATAACGCGGTGGTGATTGCCTTGGCCGCACGCGGTTTGCCTCCCCAGCAACAAAAGCAGGCCATCATGTTTGGTTCGGGCGCTGCGGTGGTGTTGCGTATCGGATTGACCATCATTGCCGCCCGTTTGTTGGAGCTCGAAGGCTTGCAAATCATCGGCGGCTTGCTGCTGCTTTGGATTGGCGCACAACTTCTGGCCGATGAAGAAGAGGGCGACGAAGAAGCCAAAGAACACGCGAATTTGATGACAGCCGTCCGCACCATCCTGATTGCCGATTTGGTCATGAGTTTGGACAACGTGATTGGCGTGGCTGCTGCAGCCAAAGGCGACCAAACGTTGTTGATCATTGGTTTGGCCATCAGCATTCCCCTGGTGGTGTTTGGTAGCTCGATGATGATCAAGCTGATGGAACGCTTCCCTGTCATCATTTTGTTGGGCGCTGCATTGATCGGTTGGGTCGGTGGCGAGACCATCGTCAGCGACGTCTTGTTGCGCGACACCGTGGCAGCCAATCCTTGGTTGCACTACGCGGCCGCTGCTGCGGGTGCTGCTGTGGTGGTGGCTTGGGGCAAGTTCATCGAAATGCGCGACGCCAAGCACGAAGCAGCAGACGCTTAATTCGTCAAAGTTTCATCTCAGCGAGCGGTGTTTCACCGCTCGCTTTTTTTTGAACTCACGCATGGCAGTTGCTGCGTAGGTGCTCTTTAGAATTCATTTCACTTACAACGACACTTCAGGAACTCGCCATGCAACGCATTCGCCAACAAGGCTTCACCTTGATCGAACTCATGATCGTGGTGGCCATCATTGGCATCTTGGCTTCAGTGGCCCTGCCCGCCTACCAAGACTACACCGTGCGTGCCCGTGTGAGCGAAGGCTTGGGGCTGGCTTCTGCCGCCAAAAACACGGTGTTGGAAGTGGTGAGCAGCGGCAATGTCGCGACGACGACCAACAATTACAAAGCCGACTACAACTTTGGCGGTGCCACCAAAAATGTCACCAGCATCGACATTGCCCCCACGACTGGCGTGATCACCATCACCACCACGGCGGCGGCAGGTGGGGGCACTTTGCTGTTGGTGCCTTACACCCAACAGGGCAACACGGCGTCTACACTGCCAGCCCCTTCAGCTTCAAATCTCTTGATCAATGGCGTGGTGCAATGGAAATGTTTGGCCAAAGGTGGGCAAACATTTGCAGGTGTGACGGTGCGTGACGATGCGCTGGACACGAAGTACGTGCCCAGTGAATGCAAATAGCCGAGTGACTTTTTTCGCAACATAAGGCGCTTTCCAGCGCCTTTGTTGTTTTGGCGCCAGCCTTCGCATGTTGGAAAATCTGGTCATGGCTTTTTCAAACACCCCCTCGACATGGTGGCGCAACATGTTGCTCATGCTGTGCCTGAGTGCGCCTTGGCTCAACCCGTTCACCAGCAGTCCTTCCACTTCGGTGATTCCGTTGCTGGTGAGTTGGATGTTGGCATCGTGTGCCTTGTTGTTTGTGGTGGACCTGCCGGCTGTGCTTGCTACTCGCGTTCAACCGCGCACGTGGTTGGGTGGCCTGTTGTGTGTGTGGTTGCTGGCGTCTGTGCTGTGGGTGCCTGAAGTGATCGACCGCGCTTTGACCGCGGGCTTGCTGGCTGCACTCGTGTGTGTGTGGTTGATGATTGAGTTGGGGCGCCGTGTCGCCCTGCGCAGCAATGGTTTGTTGATGTGGGTGGTCGGTGCCTGGGTGTTTGCCGCTGCTGTGAGCAGCGTGTTGGGTGTGTTGCAGTATTTGGATTTGGCCCATGACTTGAGCCCTTGGGTGAACCAACCCATGAAAGGTGATGCCTTTGCCAATCTGCGTCAGCGCAACCAGTTTGCATCGCTGACCAGCATCGGTCTGGTGGCATTGCTTGCTTGGGAGGCGATGGATCTGGCCTCGCACCGTGTTCGGCGCAGCCTGCAAATTCTGCGCTGGGTGCTGATGCACCTCATGGCAGCCGGTGTGGCGTGTTCACTCTCGCGCACAGGCGCCGTCCAGTGGGGTGTGATCGGTGCGTTGGCGGCTCTGTGGGCGTGGGGCTGGGTCCGACATACCGGGCAGCGCGCGCACAACTTGCTGTGCATGGCGCTGATCGCGCCTTGCCTAGTGGTGCTGTGGTCTGTGCTGATGCCGTGGCTTGCTGAAGCGATGACAGGTCAACAAGGCGCCAGCATGATTTTGCGGGTCACAGGTCAAGCCCAAGATTACGGGGTGTGTGCGGGACGGCGTGTGTTGTGGCGCAATGTGCTCACGCTCATTGCGCAGCATCCATGGCTGGGCTGGGGTTGGGGCGAAACGGATTTCGCGCATTTCATGACGGCTTACCCAAGCATGCGGTTTTGCGACATGCTGGACAACGCGCATGACTTTCCCTTGCACCTGGCATTGGAGTTGGGTGTTCCTTTTGCATTGCTGTGTCTGTTCGTTGCGTTGCGTTGGGTGTTGCGCCGTCAACCGTGGCGCGAGTTGCGCCCCGAACGAGCCATGGCTTGGGGCGTGTTGTGCGTGCTGAGTATTCACAGTCTGTTGGAGTACCCGTTATGGTACGGGCCTTTTCAAATCACCTTGGGTTTGGCGCTGGGCGTGTTGTGGGTTGTGCCCGAACAGGGGCTGGAGCCAGTGGGGCAAGTACCTTCAATGCGGCAGCAAAACGGCGTGTTGCTGATGTGCAGCCTGCTTTTCTTGGGCTGCTTGTATGCTGCGAATGACTTCAGACGTGTAGGCCAAATTTATCGCCCGCCTGAGCTGCGCAATGCGGCGTACCGCGACAACCCCTTGCTTCATGCCAAACAAACCTGGCTATTTCGCAACCAGGCCGAATTTGCCGAGCTCACCACGCAAACCGTGACAGCAGACAACGCGGCAGACATTTACCAGCAAGCCCAGCGGCTCATGCACTATTCGCCCGAAGCGCGCGTGGTCAAACGCTTGATGGAGAGTGCAAAAATTTTGGGATTGAATGCCGAGGCAGAGGCCTTAGAGCGCCGCTTGGCCGATGTTCAACACGCCGCATCCCATTAAACTGGGACACCTATGACGCCAACGCTTCCTACCCTTTCCGCCATTGTGATCACGCGTAACGAGGCGCATAACCTGGACGATTGTTTGCAATCGTTGAAAGGGTTGGTGAACGAAATCATTGTGGTGGACAGTCAGAGCACCGATGACACTGTGGCCATCGCCATGCGACACGGTGCCCAGGTGTCGCAACCCGCAGACTGGCTCGGCTTTGGGCCACAGAAAAACCGCGCGTTGAACCTGGCCACCTGCGACTGGGTGTTGTCGATTGACGCCGATGAGCGGGTCACGCCAGAACTGGCGACAGAAATTCAACAAGTCCTGCAAACGCATCCTCAAAGCACCGCGTTTGAAATTCCGCGTCTGTCTTGGTATTGCGGTCGCTTTATTCGGCATGCCGGTTGGCAGCCAGACCATGTGCTGCGCTTGTTCAAACGTGATGCTGCCAAGTTCTCAGACGACTTGGTTCATGAGCGCGTGGTCACATCGCAACGCGTGGTGCCTTTGAAAAATCATTTGCTGCATTACAGCTATCTGAACTTTTCGCAGGTGTTGTCCAAGGTCGATGCCTATTCCAGCGCTTCAGCCCAACAGGCCTATGCGCGAGGCAAACGTTCATCGGTGGCCGGCGCTTTGGGCCATGGTGCCTGGGCGTTTTTCCGAACCTATGTGATTCGCGCGGGGTTTTTAGATGGCTCACATGGCTTGGCGCTATCGATTTCAAACGCAGAAACCAGCTACTACAAATACTTGAAGCTTTGGCAGATAGAGCAGCAAGAAACCTCGCGCTAAGTCGCGGGCTTAAGCCGCCACATAACTCCCCGACTTGCCCCCATGCTTTTCCAGCAAGCGCACATCAGTCATCGTCATGCCGCGGTCGACAGCTTTGCACATGTCATAAATCGTGAGCAAGGCCACTTGCACCGCAGTTAGCGCTTCCATCTCCACGCCGGTTTGTCCCACGGTTTCTACCGTGGCTGTGCAATGCACGCTGTGGCTTGACGCATCCACGGCAAACTCCACCGCCACGCGTGTGAGTGCCAAGGGGTGGCACAGAGGAATCAAGTCGCTGGTTTTTTTGGCCGCTTGAATGCCAGCAATCCGGGCAATGCCCAGCACATCACCTTTTTTGGCCGTGCCGTTTTGAATCAAGGCCAGGGTGGCGGGTTGCATGATGATGTGTCCGGTGGCCACGCCCACGCGACGGGTGTGGGCCTTGTCGGCCACGTCCACCATATGGGCTTGGCCTTGTGCGTCAAAGTGGGTGAGTGTGGACATGGGGCAATTGACAGCGGGTTAACATGAGACACGCATCATACGGGCCGAGCTTTAGATTCGTTCTCATGCCATTGAAAAACCAGATTTCTGCACACCCACGCACCACCCTGACCAAGCGCTGGGTGCTTGCTTCTGTCTGTGCTGCATTGCTGATACCGGTCGCCCCCGTGCAGTCGCAAACCACGGCTTTGCGCTTACCCAATTTAGGTGACGGTGCCGAGGTGCCTTTGGGTGTGGAGCGCCGTTTGGGCGAGAGCATTGCCCGCGAGATTTACCGCGACCCCGATTATTTGGACGACCCAGTGCTGGGCGATTATGTGCAGGCGCTGTGGCAAACCTTGCTTGCCTCTGCGCGTCAACGTGGCGAACTCACCCTGGAGTTAGAGCAGCAATTTGCTTGGGAAGTGGCGCTGATTCGCGATCGCAGCATCAACGCCTTTGCCTTGCCAGGCGGTTACTTGGGGGTTCATTTGGGGCTGATTGCCGCCGTCAGCAGCCCTGATGAGCTGGCCTCGGTGCTGGCGCACGAACTCAGCCACGTCACGCAACGCCACATTGCGCGCATGATTTCGCAGCAAGGCAAACAAGGCCCGTTGGTGATGGGCGCCATGATCTTGGGCATGCTGGCTGCCAGCCGCACGCCGAGCGCCAGTGGCATGAGTGCCGCCAACGCGGTGATGGTGGGCGGCCAAGCCGCAGCCATCCAAAGCCAACTCAATTTTTCGCGCGACATGGAGCGCGAAGCCGACCGCGTAGGCTATGGTGTGATGACCGAAGCGGGCTTTGAGCCCCAAGGTTTTGTCACCATGTTCGAGAAGTTGCAACAAGCCTCGCGTTTGAACGACAACGGCTCTTTTCCGTATTTGCGCAGCCACCCCATGACCACCGAGCGCATTGCGGATGCTCAGGCGCGTCAGCAATTGCTGCCCGCACGTCAAGCCTTGTCGCTCACGCCCCTGCACGCCATGATGGCTGCGCGTGCGCAGGTGTTGACCAGTCCGGGCGTGGATGTGTTGCGGGCCTTGGCCACGCAAGCTGACCCAGCCAATATCCGCGCCTTTCCCCTGGCACGACAAGCGGGTGCTTTGTATGCCGGCGTGATGGCGGATATGCGACAACGTGAGTTCGCGGCAGCACGCCAGCACTTGGCGCGTTTGCAAGCCTTGTCTGGTTTGGATGTGTCGGCGCAACGTGTGATTCGTTTATTGACAGCCGAGTTAGCCCTGGCCAGTGGTGACGCTGCGCAGGCCTTGTTGGTGCTGGATGTCAAAGCGTTTGCGTTGGCACAGAACGACCGTGCCACCCGCATGCTGCTGGCGCAGAGCCGTATCGCCACACGAAAACCAGCGCAGGCCAAGCAAGCCAGCGATGATTTGGCCCTGTGGTTGAGCCAGCGTCCACGCGATGCCTCCGCTTGGACCTTGCTCAGTAGTGCGTATGAGCAGCAAGGGGACGGTTTGCGCGCGATTCGTGCTCAAGCGGAGTCGCGTGCTGTGGAGTTGGATTACGGCGCTGCGGTGGATCGCTTCAAAGCGGCGCAAGCATTGGCCCATGCGATGGCGCGTGAAGGCAAATTAGACCGTGCGGGCCATGTCGAGGCATCGATCGTGGATGCCCGTTTGCGTGAGTTAGAGCGCTTGCGGCGGGAACAAGCGCTCGAGCGCTGAGTCAATCACCACGCCGAAAGCGGAATACACCAGCGAGCCCAGCAACGCGGAGCCAAAGCCGTGCACCTGAAAACCTTCCAGCAAACCGGCCGCAGCCCAAAACATCAAGGCGTTGATGACAAACAAAAACAGGCCCAAGGTGAAAAACGTGACGGGCAGCGTCAGCACGACCAAGGCCGGACGCACGATCAGATTGAACAAGCCAATCACGAACGCAGCCAGCATGGCGGCGCCAAAGCTGGTGATTTCAACCCCGCTGTAGAGATGCGCCAGCGCCATCAGGGCCGTGGCGTGAAGTAACCAAGTGAAGATAAGTTTCATTGCGCAGTCAGCATAGCATTCCAGCTATCATCCACAGCCCTACTTCCACACCCCTTTTTAGGCATTTGACTCTAACGCGATGGCTGGCATTCACATCACCGACATTGAAGCGGCAATCAACTATTGGCGCGAACAAAAGCCTTCGCCCGATGGGGTCACCCTCGCGCCCGAACTTCGGGCCTTGGCCGAGGTCTATGCCTTGATGATTTACTACCACCACGACGAGGCGGCAGAAAAGGGGTTTCCTCAAAAAGCGTACGAGGCGTGGTTGGCTTGGTACCGCACCACACCCGACGCACCGTGTATCGCCATTTGCTCGACCAGCCAAGGCGATGAGGAATGCAAAGGCTGCGGTCGTACCTTTGAAGAAGTTCAGTACTGGCCTGAAATGTCGCCCGGTGAGAAGCGCAGCACCTGGCGACGTATCACCATGATCGGCACCTCGTGGCGTTTCAACAAATACGCGGAGCGTGCGTTGGCCTCTGCATCGGTCGATGTGAGCGACGACGCGAAGGCTGAGTAAGCCTTATTTCCAGCGCTCGCACTCGATGTCTACGGTGGTCTTGCCGTTGCTCATCATCACCACCCCTTCTTGAATGGTGGCTTGCAGTTGCATGCTGCGTTCGGCCAGTTTGGCCAAGTCTTGCGAAGCACTGCTTGGAATGCGCCACACCTGCAAGGTGGTGGGTTTGATGAGTTTGTTTTGCATGTTCTTCCACCAAACTTCGCCTGAGCTGGAGAACACATACAGCATCACTTGGTCAGCCTTGCTGCAGGCTTTGAGCAGCGGCTTTTCTTCCGGCTGGCCGACCTCAATCCACAAGCGTTTGCGGCCGGTGAAATCGGTCAGCATCACATCGGGCTCGTCGGGGTCAGACAAGCCCGCGCCAAACGCCAGCACACCGTCGCCGCCGCACATGTCTTGCAACTGATGGGCTTGCAGCGACAGCGCGACCAAGCGCACCATCATGCGCTCGTCGGTCTCGCTGGGATGACGCGCCAAGGTGAGCGCGTGGTCGGCGTAGTAGCCGTGGTCAATGTCGGCGATCTGAACGTTCGCTTTGAAGATGGTGGATTTGATCGCCATGCAACTGCTGCCGGTTAAACGCGACGCGCGAGTTCGGCAGCTTTGCCCACGTAGCTGCCGGGTGTCATGGCCAGCAAGCGGTCTTTGTCGGCTTGGGGAATTTGCAACGAAGCAATCAAACCGTGCAGCGCTTGCGCCGTCACCGTTTTGCCACGCGTGACTTCTTTGAGCTGCTCGTAAGCACCTTGCACGCCGTAACGGCGCATCACGGTTTGGATGGGTTCAGCCAACACTTCCCATGCCGCGTCGAGGTCAGCCTCCAGCGCTTCGCGGTTGAGTTCGAGTTTGTTCAAGCCCACGCTCAACGATTGGTAGGCCAAGGCCGCATAGCCCAGCGCCACACCCATATTGCGCAACACAGTGGAGTCGGTCAGGTCACGCTGCCAGCGGCTGATGGGCAGCTTTTCGCTCAGGTGCTTGAGCAAGGCGTTGGCCAAACCCAAATTGCCTTCGGCGTTTTCAAAGTCAATCGGGTTGACCTTGTGCGGCATGGTGGACGAGCCAATTTCGCCCGCCTTCAAGCGTTGTTTGAAATAGCCCAAAGACACATAACCCCACACATCGCGCGACCAATCGATCAGAATCGTGTTGGCACGCGCCACCGCATCAAACAACTCGGCCATGTAGTCATGGTGCTCAATTTGAATGCTGTAAGGCTGGAAGGTCAGGCCTAGCCCCAACGGTGCGGGGGTTTCAATGACCTTCTGGCTGAAGGCCTCCCAGTCAAAGTCAGGCCAGGCGCTCAGGTGGGCGTTGTAGTTGCCCACAGCGCCATTCATTTTGGCCATCATCTGCACGCTGGCAATGCGCGCGCGCACTTGTTTCAAACGCATCACCACGTTAGCGATCTCTTTACCCACGGTGGTGGGGCTGGCGGTTTGGCCGTGGGTGCGGCTGAGCATGGGCACATCGGCAAAGGCGTGGGCCATCTCGCGCATCTTGGCGATCAAGCCATCCAGACCCGGCAAGATCACTTCATCACGGCCTGCTTGCAGTTGCAAGGCGTGGCTGGTGTTGTTGATGTCTTCGCTGGTGCAGGCGAAGTGCACAAATTCAGCGGCTGCTTCCAACTCGGCATGGCCTTTGAATTGGTCTTTGATCCAGTACTCCACGGCTTTGACGTCGTGGTTGGTGGTTTTTTCAATCTCTTTGATGGCCAGTGCGTCTTCGGTCGAAAAATTGGCGACCAAACCCAGCAAATAGCTGCGCGAGGCGGCGCTCAAAGGTTTGAACTCAGCAAAGCCTGCATCACTCAAGGCGATGAACCAAGCGATTTCAACTTGCACCCGGCGGTGCATATAGCCTTGCTCGCTCATCAAAGGGCGAAGTGTTGCGAGTTTGTTGGCGTAGCGGCCATCCAGGGGCGACAGGGCCACGACTTGGGAAATGCTGTGTGTTTGACTCATCCTTGGATTTTAGGTGGTGCATCCAAGCCAAGTGCATGCAATGCGGCTCTATAAAATGGGCGTCAATTCAATTCTCAAGCAATGTATGAAACTTATTGGTGCCACCACCAGCCCCTATGTGCGCAAAGTGCGCATCGTCATGGCCGAAAAAAAGCTGGACTACCAGTTTGTGCCTGAAGACGTCTGGGCCGCCGACACCACCATTTCGGCCTCCAACCCCTTGGGCAAGGTCCCTTGCCTCATCATGGAAGGCGGCGAAGCCTTGTTTGATTCGCGCGTGATCGTGGAATATGTGGACACGCTCTCGCCTGTGGGCAAGCTCATCCCAGGCAGCGGCCGCGAACGCGCCGAAGTCAAAACCTGGGAAGCCTTGGCCGACGGTTTGTTGGATGCAGCCATTCTGGCGCGCTTAGAAGCCACCTGGCCAGGTCGTCAAGACGGCGAACGCAGCCAAGCGTGGATTGATCGCCAGATGAAAAAAATCAACGACAGTCTGGTCGCCATGAGCCGCGCCTTGGGCGAGCGCAGCCACTGCGTGGGTATTCACCTGAGCTTGAGCGACATTGCGGTGGGCAGCGCCTTGGGCTATTTGGACTTTCGTTTTCCAGCGATTGACTGGCGCGATCAGCACCCCAATCTGGGGGGCTTGTACGAGCGCTTGGCGCAACGTCAAAGCTTCAAGGACACCGCGCCGGTTTGATCAACTGTTCGCGCGCCGTTTGAGCCACCGCATCAGAGCACCCACCAAGGGCAACTTTTCGTACAGCTCTTCGGCGGCATCCCAATAATCGCGGTGCACAGCTACCCGCCACATGCCTGACTCTTGGCGCAGCACCAAATGGCTGGCGCCGCGAATGGTTTGCGTTTTGCCCGCATCCAGGCGACGCATGGCAAACAAGAAATCCCAGGTGACAAAGCATTGCGTGCCTTGTTGCACCTGTTGGGTGATGACAAAGCGCGGCGACTCTAGCGCATCAAACATGTGGGCAAAGATACGCGTGATCGCGGCCACGCCTTGCACCTCGTTGAATGGGTCTTTGAACTGGGCGTCGGCTGTGTAAATCTCGGCGATGCGCGCCACATCGGCGGGTTGCAGATACTCAAAAAAGTGCACCACGTTTTGCAATGCAGCTTCGGGCGTGGTGGCTGGTATCAGGTGCATGGTGGTGGCGCTGTGGGCGTGTGGTGTTGCACCATTGTGCAATGCGTCACAACCCCGTCGTGCGACGCACGAGCGCAAAGTAAAGTCGATAAGGCAACAAACGCATCAGCTTGAGCCAGCGCGTGAACCGCTTGGGGTAATGAATTTCAAACGCGCCTTGTGCCCAAGCGCGCAGCATCTGACGCGCCGCTTCGGCGGGCTGAATCAGTGCCGGCATGTGAAAGTCGTTGTCCGCCGTCAACGGGGTTTCCACAAACCCAGGGTTGACCACACTCACGCCCAAGCCCTTGGCGCTCACATCCAAATACAAGGCTTCGGCCAAATGAATCAAAGCGGCTTTGGTCGGGCCATAGGCCAGGCTCTGTGGCAGGCCACGGTAGCCGGCGACGCTGGCTACCAAGCTGATGTGGCCATGACCTTGGGCCAATAAAGGCGGCAACACCGCATCGAGCACGCGCAGAGCGCCGACATAGTTCACCTCTTGGTGGCGCAACATTTCGTCCAAGGCATAGGCGGTGGCGCGTACCGGCTTGTAATAGCCAGCGCAGTAGACCACCACATCCAAGCCTTGTTGTGTTTCTATATACGCTGCAGCGCGGGCGATGGCTTGGGCATCGCCCACGTCCAACACCACGGCTTGGGCACCGGCGTGGGTGTCAACAAAGTGTTGCAGCAATTCGGCTTTGCGCGCTGACACCACCACCCGTGCGCCCGCTGCATGCAGCGCGTGTGCGGTGGCCAAACCAATGCCACTGGATGCGCCCACCAGCCACACACTGCGACCTTGCCAGTCGGTGATGGGTGGGTTCATGGGTTGCAGCCAGGCCATCTCAAGCCCGACGTGTGAACGACAAGGTCACATCACCCAAATGGATGCCCCATTTGCTCATGCGTGCTTTGTTGAGCATGACGCGTTCGTTCATCAAATACATCCAGTCATCCATACTGACGTTCAACACCGTGCCATTCACTGGCAAGGCCAAGGTGTAGCCCCAGCGGAAGGTGTTGCCGCGGGTTTGGCCGCTCGCGGTACCCACCACGTCGCCCGCCGTGCCTTGGTAGCGACCTTCACCCAAGTGCGTCAAACGCCAGATGCGTTTCTCAGACGTGCCGTCGGAGTAGGCAAAGCTTTCATCCAGCACGCCTTGTTCACCTTGCCAGGTACACAGCATCTCGACCGTGAAACGTTTCACCACTTTGCCTTGGCGATCGGTGAACACGCCCCAGGCATCAACCGTGCCGTTGAAGTAGCTGCGCAAATCCAGCGCCGGTTTTTCTTGCGCGTAGTCGTCCACCGTAGGGCCTGCACAGCCGACTAACCCCAGCGCACTGACGGCGGTGATGCCAGTGGCGCTGTGTGCCAAGAGTTTGCGTCGATTCATCATGGTTTCACCAAGGTGTATTGCACAACGTCAATGTTGTGTTGTTCAAAGGCGGCTTCGCAGTAGGCCAAGTAGAACTCCCAAATGCGCACAAAGCGCTCGTCAAAGCCCAGCTGTAACACCTGCGCTTTGTCGGCCATGAACTGGTGGCGCCAGCGTCGCAAGGTTTCGGCATAGTCCAAACCAAAGGCCAGTTCGTCCACCACCTTCAGGCCCACACGTGCGGCTTGTGCGCGGAACTCACGCGGGCAAGGCAGGCAGCCGCCGGGGAAGATGTATTGTTGGATGAAGTCGGTGCTTTTCACATAGCGTTCAAACAGCGCATCGTCAATCACGATGGTTTGAATGCATGCTTTGCCGCCAGACTTGAGCAAGCGTGCCACGCTCTCAAAGTAGGTGGCCCAATATTCTTGGCCGACAGCTTCTAACATTTCGATGGAGCAAATCGCGTCATAGGGGCCGTCATCAATGTCGCGGTAGTCTTGCAAGCGCAGGTTGCTGCTGGCGCTCAAACCCAACTTTTGCATGCGTTGGTTGGCAAAGGCGAGTTGCTCATGGCTCAGGGTGACACCACTCATCTGGGCGCCAAACTCGGTGCCCCCCAGCTCGGCTAAAGCACCCCAACCGCAACCGATTTCAAGAATGCGGTCGCCCGCTTTGGCGTCCACCATGCGCAGTGCGCGGCGCACTTTGGCGGTTTGTGCATCGGCCATGGGTTGGGTGCGGTCGTTGTCAAACCAAGCCGATGAGTAGTTCATCGTCGGGTCCAACCACAGTTCATAAAACGCATTGCCCAAGTCGTAGTGGGCATGGATGTTTTTCTTGCTGTTGCTGCGCGTGTTGCGATGCAACAAGTGGCGCACGCGGTAGAACAAGCGACCGAGCCAATGGCCGTAAATCACCTCTTCCATGTCGCGGCGGTTGGCTACCAAGAGTTGCAACAAATCGGCCAAGTTGTTGGTGGTCCATTCACCGGCAATGTAGCTTTCAGCAAACCCAATGTCACCTGACTTCAGGGCTTGGGTCAGTGGCGCCCAGCTGTGTAAATGCAAGGTGGCGTTCAAACCTGTGCCGGAGCTAGGTGGCGTGCCAAATTGCTCCACACGGCCGTCGGGCCATTGCACATGCAAGGTGCCGTGTTGCAGTCGTTGCAGCAAGCCCACCACACGCCGCGCTGCAGCGGGCATGGCGGAGGTGGACGAGGTGACGCAGGTCGAGGAGGTGCAGGTGTTCATGGTGGTACTTTTCTCAACATCAACGGGTCAAAAAATCGGAGGGCGGTGTGGGCTTGCTGAAAAATGGCACGCGCTTGAGCCACAGCTTCAAGGCCTGCCAGTGGATGCGTGCCATCACCATCAGCGTCATCAGGGGGTAGCCCCACAGCGCGCGGCGCAGGGCTGCGGGTGTGATGGGTTCGAGTTGGCCGCTCACGCTGGTTTCAATCAACGGTCCGAGGGCATCGTCGTGGTCGACGCGGGCGACCGTGCGGTCGGCGGTCCGCATGAAGCGAAAGCGGTAGTCGCCTTGTACCTCGCAAAAGGGCGACACATGAAACACTTTGCGGGCGCGTTGTTCTGTGCCATAGCGTGGTTGGTCCAGCAAATAGCAATGGCGTTCGCCAAAGGTGTTGTTCACCTCCACCACGATGGCGCGCAGCGTGTTGTCTGCTGCATGGCAATACCAAAAGCTCACGGGCTTGAAGGTGTAGCCCAGCACGCGTGGATAGCAGTGCAACCAAGCTTCGCCTGTCGCGTCGGCGACGCCTTCGCTGTGCAGCAACGCATCCAGCCAGGCGAGCGCGCCGCCTTGCGTTGCGCTGCGCCCATCGCCATGGTCCGCATCGTGAAAGCTGATGGCGCCCCAGCGGTTGACGGGCAAGTTGTGGCTGCCGTGCTGTGCCATGCTGCGCATGGGCAGCATCAAAAAATAAGTGGCATAGGCAAATGCGTGGTGCTTGGGCCGCAAGCGTGTGTGACGCACTTGGCCAAAACCGATCCAACCCACAGCAGGCGAACCCGTGGCGTTTACCTGCGCGCTCTGCCCTTCGAGTGCAGATGGCGAACCTGGGTTCACGGCGGGTTGGGGTGTGGACATGTTGGGCTCAGTGTGTGTTTAAGCTGCCAACCAACTCTGTGCGGCAGCACGCCCAGCTTTGAAACCGTCTTCATGAAAGCCATAGCCCATCCATGCGCCGGCGAACCAGGTGCGTTGCTGGCCTTGCAATTGCGGCATGTGTGCTTGCGCTTGAATGGCGGCCAAGTCAAACACGGGGTGTGCGTAGTCATAGGCGCCCAGCACATGGGCGGGGTCAATGTCGCGCACCGGGTTGAGCGACACCAACACGTCTTGCGTGAACGGTAAAGGCTGCAACAAATTCAGCCAGTAGTGCAAACACACGCGCGCGGATTCGGTGTTGTGCTGCGCCGCGCGTTCGTAGTTCCATGCCGCCCAGGCGAGTTTTTTCTGCGGCATGACCGAGGTGTCGGTGTGCAGCACCGCGCGGTTGGGGTGGTAGCGGATGGCGCCCAGCGTGGCCTGTTCTTGCGGTGTGGGCGTGGCCAGCATTTGCAAGGACTGGTCAGCGTGGGTGGCCAAGATCACAGCGTCAAAGCGCTCGCTACCCGAGTGCGTGTGTACGGTGGTGCCTTGGGCGTCGCGCTCAATGCGCAGCACCGGGGTGTTCAGACGTTTGTCGGGGATGCGGGCCACAATTTTTTCCACATAGTGGCGCGCGCCGCCTGCCACCGTGTGCCATTGCGGACGGTTGTTGACTTGAATCAGACCGTGGTTGTGACAAAACCGAATCATGGTGGCCACGGGAAATTCCAGCATCTGATCCGTCGGGCAACTCCAAATACAGCCCAACATGGGCAGCAAGTACCAGTCACGAAAGCTGTCGCCAAAGGCATGGGTTTGCAAAAACGCGCGCAAGGGTTGCGCCAGTTCATGGTCTTGGTTGCGTTCGGCCAAGGCGGTGGCCAAGGTGTTGAAGCGCACCACATCGCGCAGCATGCGCAAGAAGCGGGGCTTGAGCACATTGCTGCGTTGTGCAAACACCGTGTTCAAGTTAGCGCCATTCCATTCCAAGGCACGCTGCCCAGGCGCGCCCGGCACTTGCACCGAAAACGACATGTCCGATTTGGCGGTGGCGATTTGCAGTTCATCGAACAGCCCGATCAAGCCTGGGTAAGTGCGCTCGTTGTAGACCAAAAAGCCGGTGTCCACGCCATGGGTTTGCAAGCCTGTGGCAGTGGGCAAGGTGACATCCACCGTGTGGGTGTGACCGCCAAAATAATCACCCGCTTCAAACAGCGTGATCTCGGCATGGCCGTGCAAGTGATGGGCAGCGGATAAGCCCGAAATACCGGAACCCACAATGGCAATGCGTCGTGTCATTGACCAGCCCCTTTGAGCGCCAATTGCTTTTCAACTTCTTGCACAAAGCTTTTGTCTTGCGGCCCGGTCATGCTGCTGAAGCTCTTGATGTGTTGGCCATCGCGGCTGATGATGTACTTGTAAAAGTTCCACTTTGGCGTGGTGCCGGTGATGTCGGCCAACTGTTTGTAGAGGGGCAAGGCGTCGGGGCCGCGCACCGTGGTTTTGGCGAACATGGGGAACTTGACGCCAAAGGTGTTTTCACAAAAATCGGCAATCTTGGCGTTGCTATCAGGCTCTTGTGAAAAGTCGTTGGACGGAAAACCCAGCACCACCAAACCGCGGTCTTTGTATTTGGCCGACAAGGCTTCCAGTCCTTTGTACTGTGACGTGAACCCGCAATAACTGGCGGTGTTGACCACGACAACCACCTGTCCGGCGTACTGACACAAGGCCTGTGGTTTTTCGTCTTGCAAGCGCAGCACCGTGTGTTGCAGCACGCGAGGGCATGCCGCAGGGGCGACCGCAGCCGCGCTGTCTGTGGCAGCCCACGACAGATGGGGGCTGAGTCCAACCAAGGCGCATACAAAAGCGTGCAAAAGAGGGCGCATAAATTTATCTTTCATAATGACCAATGATGGCTTATTCTTGGGATATTGTCTAGGACAAGAGAATCCCTTGGTTTTTGATTTGGTTTTGATTTGGAATAGCGCCACACCATGAACATCCACGAACCCTTCAACAACGTTGTTTTATCCATCGCCGCCGTTGAGCGCGATACGGGCATTGGCAAAGACACACTGCGTGTGTGGGAGCGGCGTTATGGTTTTCCAACGCCAGGTCGTGATGCCCATGGCGAACGGGTCTACCCGATGGCCCAGGTTGAAAAATTGCGCATCATCAAGCGATTGATGGACCAGGGCCACCGGCCAGGCCGCATCGTGGCGCAATCGGTGGAGCAACTCCAGCAGCTGAGCCAAGCCCAAGTCGCGTCCCCCCAGCCTTTGTCTGTAAGTGCCAGCACGACGCAGGTGGATTTACGCCAATACATCGCCTTGTTGACCGCTCATGACAATGAAGGCCTGCGCCGTCAACTGAACCAAGTCCTGGCGCGCGAAGGGCTCAAGTACTTTGTGACTGATTTGGTGGCGCCTTTGACCACGGCCGTGGGTGACGCGTGGATGCGTGGCGAGTTGGAAGTGTTTGAAGAGCATGCCTACACCGAGTGCGTCACCGGCTTGTTGCGTCATGCGATCAATGTACTCAACGAACACACGGCAGATAGCGCGCCCGTCGTGTTGCTCACGACATTCCCACAAGAGTCGCACGGCTTGGGCTTGTTGATGGCCGAGAGCATGTTGGCCCTGGACGGCTGCCGTTGCATCGCCTTAGGCACGCAAACGCCGTTGCGTGATATTGCCCAAGCCGCAGTGGCGCACCACATTGATGTGGTGGCCTTGAGTTTCAGCATGAGCATGAACGCCAACCACGTTGTGGACGGCTTGGGCGAATTGCGTCAGTTGTTGCCTGTCACGGTGGAGCTGTGGGCCGGCGGGCAATGTGCCGCGTTGCAACGGCGCGAGCAAACCTATGCGGTGGTGTTGCGCGATCTGGTGGGCATCAGCAACGAGGTCAAGCGCTGGCGCAAGCAGCAAACCAGCAAGTCTTGAACGCTTGAACTGCGTCGCGTGCGCCTAAAATTAGCGCATGAACACCACGCTGCCCGCCCCCTCTTTTTTAGCCAAATTGGTGTCGCGTCATGACGCGGTAGCGCGTGTGAACGCCTTGCGCGCGCAAGGTCCGGTGGTGTTCACCAACGGCGTGTTCGATGTGTTGCACCGCGGCCATGCCAGTTATCTGGCACAGGCGCGCATGCTGGGCGGCAGCTTGGTGGTGGCACTCAACAGCGACGCTTCGGCGCGCCGTTTGGGCAAAGGCCCGGACCGCCCGCTCAACAACGAAGCCGATCGCGCGGCGCTGATGGCTGCATTGGAGTCGGTGAGTTTGGTGACGTGGTTTGATGAAGACACACCGCTGGAACTCATCACCGAACTACGCCCAAACGTGTTGGTCAAGGGTGGCGACTACGACATGAGTCAGCTAGCAGAGACCCAGGTTGTGATGGCCTATGGTGGGCGTGCCCAAGCCATTCCGTTCGTGGATGGTTACTCCACCACCGCCCTTGTGAAAAAAATTCGCCAGGGCTGAGCACGCGCAGTTGATGCGCAGCGCAAGTCAGTGCGGAGCGCCAAACACGGCGTGCCACAGGGCCAAGATGGCGTTGCTTTCGGCGTCCAGATCTTTTTGCGGCACTTGGGTCGGTTGCTCGTCCAGGCGCGCTTGGTGCTGAATGCGGCGCAATTCGCGGTAAGCGCTGCCCGCGGCTTGGCCCACACCCGCAGGCAGCAAGCCTGCTTGTTCGGCGGCGAGTAGCAAGGCAATGTTGCCCACGTTGCCCAGCAGCACCGGGTGTTGACGCGCATGGGCCAGCACCAAATACTGCACCGCAAACTCCACATCCACCATGCCCCCGGCGCTGTGTTTGACGTCAAACAAATCAGCTTTGACGCTGTGTGCGGCGCGCAGCTTGTCGCGCATGGCCACAATTTCTTGCGCCAATGCCGCGTGGTCGCGTTGCGCTGTGATGACTTTGGCGCGCACGCCGTCAAAGCGCTCTTTCAAACCAGGAGTACCGAGGCAAAAACGCGCCCGCGTCATGGCTTGGTGCTCCCAGGTCCAGGCGGTGTTCTCGCCGCGTTGTTCTTGGTAGTTGGCATAAGCCTCGAAGGGTGACACCAACAAACCTGAGTTGCCGTTGGGGCGCAGGGCCGTGTCGATTTCGTACAAATCGCCCTCGCCGGTTTTGACGGTCAGCCAGTTGATGAGCTTGCGCACAAACGCGGCATAAATTTCGCCCGCGCGCTCGTGGCTGTCTTCGTACACAAACACGATGTCGAGGTCGCTGCCGTAGCCCAACTCTTTGCCACCCAATTTGCCATACGCCAAAATCGCCAATTGCGGTTCATCGCGGTGACGTTGCTTGAAGTGTTGCCAAACCCAACGGCAGGTCACTCTGAGAATGCAGTCGGCCAAGGCGCTCAAATCATCCGCCACTTGCTCGACCGTGATGCGTCCTTCCACATCGCGTGCCAAGGTGCGAAACACCTCAGCGTGGTGCGCACGACGTAGCAGGTTGAGCAGTGTTTCTTCATCGGCCTGCCCCATGGATTGCAGGGCGACCAAGCGTTGTTCCAACTCCTGTTCAAAGTTCGCAGCCACAAACCGCTCGGCCAGCAAGGCTTCGCTGGCCAACTCATCAATCACGCCGGGGTGCTGCAACAAATACTTGGCGGGCCAACGGGCCAACCCGAGCAAGCGCATGAGCTGCTCGTGCACGCGGGGTCGTTCAATCAGCAGGGCCAAATAGCTTTCGCGGCGCAACAGCGGCTCCATCCAATCGCTCCAGCGGACGGCGGCTTCTTCGCTCACGCGTCCTTCTTCCACCCACGCGTTGGTGCGCTGCAAGAGCTTGAGCAAGCGTTGCATGCCTTCCTCGCGCAAGGCCCGCACGCGCGGCTGGTCTGCCCAGTCTGCAACACGGGCTCGCAAACGTTCGCCCAAGTGCGGCAACAGCGACTCCAAATCAAAGCACGCGGGCTGTGTGGTGGGCTTGCAGCCTTTGCAGTCCCCGGTGGTGTTGCTGGCGGTGTCGTTTTCACCCTGGCCTAACAGGCGGTCAAACTCATGCGCCACCAACTCGCGGTGGCTGTCGAGTTGGGTCAAAAAGTCGCACACATCGCCATAGCCCATGGTCAAGGCCATCCAGTGCAAATCGCCATCTTGGGTGGGCAGCACATGGGTTTGCTGGTCATCCAGGTATTGGATGCGGTGCTCGACTTGGCGCAAAAACACATAAGCCTGAGCCAGGGCTTCGGCCGTGGCCGCAGGCATCAGGTTGGCTTGACTCAGGCGTTGCAACGCTTTGAGCGTGGGGCGGGTGCGCAACTCCGGAAAATGCCCACCGCGCACCACTTGCAGCAGCTGCACCGTGAATTCAATTTCGCGGATGCCACCGCGTGAGAGCTTGACATCGTTGGCCCGCTCGGGGCGTCCCGCACTGCGTTTGGCCGAATGGTTGCGAATTTGTTGGTGCAAGCCACGCAAGGACTCAAACACGCTGTAGTCCAGGTAGCGACGAAACACAAAAGGCAGTACCGTGTCGCGCAGCTCGAACGCATTGCGCAGGGCGTTGTTGGGTTCTTGCAAGGGCGCCACCACACGGCTCTTGAGCCACGCAAAGCGCTCCCATTCGCGGCCTTGTACCAAGAAGTACTCTTCCAAGGCTTGGCGTGAGACCACACTGGGCCCGGAATTGCCGTTGGGTCGCAAGGCCAAGTCCATGCGAAACACAAAGCCATGCTCGGTGGTGTCGCCCACCATGCTGTAGATGATCTTGACTGCTTTGGCAAAGTAGTCGTGGTTGCTGACGCGGCCACGGCCATCGGGCAAGCCCGTGGTCTCGCCGTCTTCGTCGTACACATAAATCAGATCGATGTCACTGGAGACATTGAGCTCGCGGGCGCCGAGTTTGCCCATGCCGACAATCCAGAGCACCGCACGTTGGCCGCTGGGGGTGGTGGGCATGCCGTGGCGGGCATCGAGCTGGGTTTGGGCTTCCACAAAGGCTTCGTTGAGCGCAAATTCGGCCAATTCGGTGACCGCACGGGTGATCACCGACAGGGGTGCTTGCTGCGTAGTGTCCAACACCACCAAACGTTCCATGACCAGCTGACGCAAGATGCGCAAGGCGTCGGCGCTGGGGTGTGTGGTGCGCAAGGCTTTAAAACAGGTGCGCATGCTCGCCATCTCGGGCGCTCCTGCTGGCAGCAGAGGCAACTCCGTCGCGTAGCGGCGACGCAGACGCTGCACAAAGCGCGAATAGGCGCTCAAGTCGTCCATCGAGAGGGGGATAATTCCAGTCACGTTGTGAACACCATGAAAATTTTGTCTGAGTCGTTAGCACCCACCCCAGCCCCTGCCCTCCCGCCTTCGCGGTGGATGCGTGGGGTTAACTTTGCTTTGCGCATGGTGGTGGTGGCTTGGGCGGCAGCTTTTTTGGCATGGGCTGCGCTGCATGTTTTTATTGTGCCGCGAATCGATGACTACCGTGAACTGTTGCAACAACAAGCCTCACGCGCCATGGGAATGCGGATGCACATTGGCAGCATTCGTGCCCAAGGGGGCTGGCTGGTGCCCGCATTTGAAATCAACGAGGTACAGCTGTTCGACGCACAAGACCGCGAGGCCTTGCGCTTGCCACGGGTGTTGGCGGCCATTTCGCCACGCTCTGTGCTGCGCGGACAGTTTGAGCAACTTGTCATTGACCAACCCGAACTCGACATCCACCGTGACACCCAAGGCCATGTCTGGGTGGCCGGACTCGACACTCGCGCTGCAGGTGACGGCAGCGCCGCCGACTGGTTTTTTGCCCAACCTGAGTTCGTGGTGCGCCAAGGCGTGGTGCATTGGCGCGACGAAGCCCGTCACGGACCCAACGGCCCCACGCTGAGCTTGACGCAACTCGATGTGGTGATGCGCAATCAGTGGCATCACCACCATCTGCGCGTCGACGTGACGCCGCCGCCAGACTTTGGACAACGCTTGACCTTGCTGGGGAAATTTCAGCAAACCCCATGGCAGCGCCAAGGTGATGTGCAGCATTGGACGGGTGAGTTGTTTGCGGACGTGCCGCATGTGGACCTCTCCAGCTTGCGCCAGTGGCTGACGTTGGACTCGGGCGTGTCGGTGCAAGAGGGCCGAGGCGCGGTGCGGGTGTGGACCGACATCGTGCAGGGTCAAGCCGTGGGCGTGATGGCCGACGTGGCTTTGGATGCGGTGGATGTGCATTTGGGCTCGGACTTGAAACCTTTGAGCCTGCGTCACATTCGCGGTCGCTTAGGTGGCCATTGGCAAGATGATGAAGTGGAAGTCAGTAGCCAAGATCTGATGTTCGATACCCAGCAAGGTGAGCAGTGGCCTGGCGGTGTGTTGCGTGTCAATTGGCGGGGCACAAACTTCAACTCGGGCACGGTCACCGCCGATCGGCTTGATTTAGAAGCACTGGCCCAAATCAGCCAACGCTTGCCCTTGCCAGACCTTTTGCGCACGTCCTTGGCCCGTTGGCAGCCCAAAGGTCAAGTCAACCAACTCAAAGCCAACTGGCTCATCAGCCACGGTGCCAACGGTGATGCGCAACCGCAGTACAGTGCCCGCGGCTCAATTAAGCAGTTGCATTGGTTGCACGATGCTTCGGCGCCCCAAGCGTTGGCCAATATGCCGGGTGTGCAAGGTGCCGATGTAGAGTTTGATGTGAACGAGCACAGCGGCAAAGCGCGGGTGCACATTCAAAACGGTAGTTTGATCTTGCCCTTAGGGTTGGACGAACCACGTGTGCCGTTGGATGAGGCCACGGCGCAGCTCGCTTGGCAGTTGAAGGGTGATGAGATCGGTGTGCAAATCAGCCAAGGCAGTGTGCAAAACGCCGATTTGACGGGTGAGTTCAGTGGCAGTTGGAAAACCGGTGTGGGTGCTGCGCGCTTGCCGGGTGTGCTCGACCTCACCGCTACGCTCAGCCGAGCCAATGTGGCGCAAGTGCACCGCTACCTGCCCAATGTGTTGCCCGCCGATGTGCGCAGCTATGTGCGCGACGCCGTGAAAGCGGGCGATGCCAGCAAAGTCAAATTGCGGCTGCGGGGTGATTTGAATGACATGCCATTCACCGATCCCAAGCTCGGTGAGTTCCGCATCAGCGCTCAAATTGCGCAGGGTCGATACGCCTATGTGCCACCTGTCACGCAACCCAAAGGTGCCGTTGTCGCACCGGTTTGGCCTGCGATGACCGAGCTCAACGGTGAGCTGGTGTTTGAGCGCAGTGCCATGCATTTCAAAGGCAGCAGCCAGCTCGACGGTGCGCCACATGTGAACTGGCAAAAGCTCGAAGCTCACATTGCCAATCTGGCGCAAGCGGAGGTGCATGTCAGCGGTGAGTCGCGCGGTCCCCTGCCCGAAGTGCTGAATCTCATCTCACGCTCGGCCCTCAACGACTTGACCGCCAAGGTGCTTGAGAAAAGTCAAGCCAATGGCAATGCTGACTTCAAATTGGCGTTGACCTTGCCTTTGAACGCTTTGAGCCAATCCAAAGTGCAAGGCAGCGTGAACTTCATTGACAACGACTTGCAGGTCATTCCCGGCACACCTGTGCTCAAGCGCACCCGAGGGTTGTTGCAATTTACAGAGCAAGGTGTGCAGCTCAAGGCCATACAAGCGCGCTTGCTGGGTGGTGAGGCGCAACTCGACGGCGGCTTGTCGTTCGATGTGAGCAAAGCAGAGACTCCCTTACAGCTCAGAATCAAAGGCACCCTCACCGCCGATGGCTTGCGTCAGGCGCGTGAGTTTGGCTTTGCCTCACGTTTGGCCGAACGGGCCACGGGCAGCACGGCATACGCCGCCACCTTGGGTCTGCGGCGCGGCCAACCGGAGCTGCTGATCACCAGTGACCTCAAAGGCATGGCCTTGGCCTTGCCTGCACCGCTGAACAAAACGGCAGCCATGCTCTTGCCTTTACGCCTTGAGTCACAGCTGACCCGTGACTCTTTGGTGCCCACGACCAAGGTGTTGCAAGACCAAATTAAAGTCAGTTTGGGTCGGGTGGTAGCGGCCACCTATGTGCGTGATTTGAGCGGGTCGGGCGCACGCGTTTTGCGGGGCGGCATTGCAGTCGGCACGACGGTTGGAGACGGATTGATATTGCGGGATGCCGGGGTGAGTTTGAACTTGCAACTGCCCATGGTCGATGTGGATGCGTGGAATGAGGCACTCACCCAATTCACCGGCACGCCATTGCTGAACACGCAGACCAAAGGCAAGGCTGCCAAATCGCAGGTGGTGCCCATGGGTATCGAAAACAGTGCGGATGATGGCCAAGACTATGTGCCGACTTTTCTGGCCTTGCGTGCAGACCAAATCAAAGTGACCGAGCGCGTGATCCACCGCGTGTTGGTGGGGGGGACGCGTCAAGGCGAGCTCTGGCGTTTGAACATCAGTGCGGATGAACTCAACGGCTCCGCCGAAATTCGTCCCGGCAATGACAACACGCCTGCGCAACTGTTTGCGCGCCTGTCGTACTTGAACATTCCACCCAGCTTGGTGCCCGACGTCGAGAGCATGCTGACCGAGCAACCCAGCAGCATCCCCACGCTGGACATTGTGGTGAATGATTTGACCTTGCGGGGCAAAAAATTAGGACGGCTTGAAATTGACGCCATCAACCGCACCGGTGCGCAGGCCACGCGGGAGTGGCGGCTGAACAAGCTCAACATCATCTTGCCCGAGGCCACTTTGACCGCCAACGGTGCATGGGCCGCGGATGGCCCGCGTGCTCGGCGCACCCAACTCAATTTTGTGATGGAGGTGCGCAACAGCGGTCAACTCCTCGACCGTTTGGGCACGCCCAACGCGGTGCGCGATGGCCATGGCCGCTTGGAGGGCCAGGTTTCATGGGCGGGCTCACCCATCACGCTGGACTACGCGAGTATGGGCGGTAAGCTGAATTTATCGATTGAAAAAGGCCAGTTTTTAAAGACCGATCCAGGCGCTGCGCGTTTGTTGGGCGTGCTCAATTTGCAAGCCTTGCCACGTCGTTTGAGCTTGGATTTCAGCGACTTGTTCAGCGACGGTTTTGCGTTTGATTTTGTGCGTGGCGACGTGCGCATTGAACAAGGTGTGGCCATCACCAACAACCTGCAAATGAAAGGCGTGGTGGCCGGCGCTTTGATTGAAGGGCGTGCCGATTTGGCGCGCGAGACCCAAGATTTGAAGGTGGTGGTGGTGCCTGAAATCAATGCCGGCACGGCGTCCTTGTACATGGCCACCATCAATCCCTTGGTCGGCTTGACCAGTTATCTGGCGCAACTGATTTTGAGCAAACCCTTGGTGCGTGCCGGCACCTCCGAGTTTCATGTGGACGGCACCTGGGCCAACCCCAAAGTGACCAAGGTCGATTGATGCGGTTTCCTGCGCGTCATATGTGGCGTCGGTGGTCGCTGTGGCTGCTGCTGGTGCTGTTGGTCTTCAGCATGCTCAGCACCTTGGTGTGGTTGGCGGGGCGCTACGAGGTCAGTCAAGTGCAAACACGCATTGAACGTGATGCCTCCGATGCGGTCACCGACATTCGCACCGCGCTCACCCGCAACGCGCAAAGTTTGCAGGCCCTGCAATTTGCAGACCGCACCTCCGTGCCTTGGGCACAAGATGCGGCCAACTTGGTGCGTGAACACCGCGAGTGGTTGCGCATCGAGTGGCGCGATCTGGATCTGAATGTGATCGCTGCTGTCGACACGCCATTTCGTGCCCCCGTGTTTGCCCGCATGGGGCGCTCAGCCAAACAGCCCGAAGTGGTGCAAGCCTGTGCGGTGGCCAAACGACAAAGTGGGCCGGGTTACGGCACCAGCAGCTATGTGCCGCAAAAAGACGGGTTGGGCGTTGAAGTGATGGACCTGTGTTTGCCCGTCATCACCGATGGGCAATTGACGGGTTACACCGTGGCGAGTTACGCCTTGCATGAAATGCTGGTCAATATGGTGGGACCACAACTCGCGCGCAGCCGTGAGGTGTCGTTCACCGAAGCGGATGGCACCCGCTTGGCCATGCATGGCACCAGCCGTCGTGGCAGCCGTGTCTTCACTGCGCGTCAGTTGTTGGACTTGCCAGGCCACACCATGGTGTTGCGCATGGACAGTTGGCGCGCAGCGCCGGACTTGTTTCCCAATGTGCTGACCGCCTTGGTCACCGCCATGGCCATTGCCTTGGTGACCGTGCTCGTCATGTTGGCGCGCGACATGCGGCGGCGCCAAAAAGTTGAATCTGATTTGGCGGATGCGTTGGCATTTCGCAAAGCGATGGAAGACTCTTTGGTCACGGGTTTGCGTGCGCGTGACAGCGAAGGCCGCATCACCTACGTCAACCCCGCGTTTTGCGAAATGGTGGGCTTTGAGGCTAAAGAGCTGCTGGGTCATGGCATTCCGGCGCCCTATTGGCCGCCTGAGCGTATTGATGAATACGGTCAACGCCAAGCCTTGCGCTTGGCCGGTAACGCGCCGCCTCGTGAGGGCGTGGAGTCGGTGTTCATGCGCAAGAGCGGTGAGCGCTTTGCGGTGTTGATTTTTGAAGCCCCGCTCATCAATGCCGTAGGTACGCAGACCGGTTGGATGAGTGCCGTGCTCGACATCAGCGAGCAACGCCGGGTGGAAGAGCTCTCACGTGCCAGCCAAGAACGTCTGCAAGCCACGGCGCGTTTGGCCACCGTGGGTGAAATGGCCTCGCTCTTGAGTCATGAGCTCAACCAACCCTTGGCTGCGATTTCGAGCTATGCCACAGGCAGCATGAATTTGCTGCAAGGCGGCGCATTGCACGACCCTCAGCTAAGCGAGACCTTGAGCAGCGCCATCCAGCGCATTGGCCAACAGGCCGAACGTGCGGGCAAAGTGATCAAGAGCGTGCACGACTTTGTGCGTCGTCGTGATCAAGCGCGTGAAGCGGTGGCGCCACGCACCTTGCTCGACGATGTGATGCCCCTGGTGAGTTTGCAGGCGCGCAAATTGGGTGTGCGTGTGGAGGTGCGTTGCCCGCCCGATTTGCCTCAGGTGCTGTGTGACCGCACGATGGTCGAGCAGGTGCTGCTGAATTTGTCGCGCAACGGCATGCAGGCCATGGTCGACGATTCGACGCACAAAAAAGTGCTCACCCTTGCTGTGCGTCCTGCTGCGTCGAATGCGGTGAGCCGTTGGCTGGAGTTCACTGTGGCCGATTTGGGCTGCGGCATTGCCGAAGAGATTTCTGAAAAATTGTTCACCCCGTTTTTCACCACCAAAGACGAGGGTATGGGCCTGGGGCTGAGCTTGTGTCGCACCGTGGTCGAGCAGCATGGTGGTTTTTTGAGCCACCACCCCAACCAACCCCGTGGCACCGTGTTCAGCTTTACCCTGCCCCAACCTTGATGCGAGGAATTTGACCCATGCAACCCACCCAAGACGCCTTGGTCTTCATCGTCGATGACGACGCCGGTGTACGCGAGGCCCTGGCATGGTTGCTGCGTTCGCGCCGCTTGCCCAGCGAGTCGTTTGACAGTGCCGATGCGTTTGCCGCGTTTCTCAACGCCCACCCGCATGGCGCATGGCAGCCTTCGCAGCCGGGTTGCTTGTTGTTGGATGTGCGCATGCCTGGCATGAGCGGTTTGGCCCTGTTTGAGCAACTGTTAGAGCGTCAACTGCTTGATGTGTTGCCGGTGATTTTTCTCACCGGCCACGCCGATGTGCCCACGGCGGTCGATTCCGTCAAACGCGGTGCGTTTGATTTTTGTGAAAAACCCTTTTCTGACAATGCGCTGGTCGATCGCATTGAACAAGCCTTGCAGCATTCCGCGCACAAGCTACAAAGCGTGCGTGCCAAGCAAAGCTTGCAACAGAACCTGGCCGAGTTGACCGAACGCGAGCGCGATGTAATGCGTTTGGTGGTGGAAGGCTTGCCCAACAAACTCATTGCCGATCAGCTCGACATCAGCGTGCGCACGGTTGAGGTGCATCGGGCGCGGGTGTTCGACAAAATGGCCGTCAAGTCCGCGGTGGAGTTGGCGAATTTGCTGCGTGGCGAATGAGTCAGTCTTTGGAGTCTTGGCGCGCTTGGGTTTGGGCCGCTTCGTGCTCGGCTTCGGTCTCGCTGCGGCCTGAGAACATGGTCCACCACACGATCAGCACCAAGATGCAGCCTGCGCCTAAAGCTTCAAGCAAAATCAACAACATGAAACAACTCCTGTGGCGTGTGGTGTGGGCGCTGATTGTAGGAAGCCTGGTGGCCTGCGGCTCCGGGCCATCGCGTCGTGCGCCCGTGGATGACTATGCGCGTCCTGCTCCCAGCGCGCCGGCACGCCCAGCTGCTGAGTTGCCACGTGCCAGCGGCGCTTTGGCAGGCATGCCCGGCACGCCCAGCCCGCAGACCAGTTACCGCAGCCGTTGGGTGCAGGCCTCTTGGGCCGAGTTGCCCGGTTGGACCAGCGACAACTTGCAAGAGGCCTGGAATGCTTGGTTGCAAAACTGCGAACGCCCCGGCCCTTTGTTTGCACCGTTGTGCCAAGACGTGCGTCAGCTGGTGTTGAGCAATGACAATGACCGCCGCTTGTGGATGATGGCGCACTTGCAGCCCTACCGTGTGGAGGCCATCGAAGGCTCGGGCGATGGTTTGCTCACCAGCTATTACGAGCCTTTGTTTGAGGCTTCAGCCCAAATGCGCCCTGGTTTTGAGGTGCCGCTGTATGCCCCGCCCGATGGCTTGGCCGAGGCGCGCCGCACGGGCCGTTCTTGGTTCAGCCGCCAAGAGATCGACACCCAACCCCAAGCGCGTGATGCCCTGCGCGGCCGTGAAGTCGCGTGGCTGGCTGACCCGATTGATGCCTTGGTGCTGCATATCCAAGGCTCGGGCCGGGTGCGCATCGCCAACCCCGATGGCAGCACACGCGTCGTGCGTTTGGCGTTCGCTGGCTCGAACGAGCAGCCGTATCAAAGCGTGGGCCGCTGGTTGCTGGACCGGGGCTTGATTCGAGATGCTTCGTGGCCAGGCATCAAAGCATGGATCAGCAGCACGCAGCAAAGCAACCAGCGTTTGGTGCAAGAGATGTTGTGGAGCAATCCGCGCTATGTGTTCTTCAAGCCGGAGGTGCGCAGCGCGGCCGATGCTGACCTCGGGCCGCGCGGTGCCCAAGGCGTGCCGCTGACAGCGGGGCGCTCGATTGCGGTGGACAAAGATTCCATTCCCTACGCGTCGCCCGTGTGGTTGGCCAGTGCAGGCCTCAACGCCAATTTGCAACGCCTGGTGTTTGCGCAAGACACGGGCAGCGCCATTGTGGGTGCGGTGCGTGCCGACTATTTCGCAGGCACAGGCCCCGAGGCCGGGGATTTTGCGGGACGTATGAAACAGCCGTTAAGGCTGTGGGTGTTGTGGCCGAGGTGACCTTGTGAGTATCAAACAATTCAATGGCGAATGGGTGGCCCGTGAAGATCGGGTGCTGTTTCGCTTCAACACATCGCAAGACCAAGAGTTCAGCTTTTGGCTCACCCGCTTTGTGGTCAAAAGCCTGATTCAAGGCAGTCAGCAATTGGCTGTGCAGACGCTGGAAAAAAAACACCCACCCCAAGTGGCGCAAGCCATGCAAGAGTTTCAGCAGCAGGCCGTGGCGCAGCGTGCCAATTTTCAAGAGACGTACCAAGCACCTTCGCAAAAACCGTTAGGCAATGAACCGCTGTTGGTGACCGGCTTGGTGATCAATCAAAACGGTGACCAAACCTCCATCGAGTTTCAGCTCATCACGCAAAAAAGCGTCAATGTGCAAATGAACCAGTCCGTGTTGCAGGTCATGATCACCTTGCTCAACAAACTCCAAGAGGTGGCGCAATGGGGCGTGGGCTTTGAGTCTGCACCCGTCGCCCTGGATGTAGCGGCACCCACGCAAACCTTGATGCACTGAGCGCGATCAAGGCCATCAGGGCTTGAGATGCGTCAGCGGCAGGGCGCCACTGGCTTTGACTTCTCCGAGCGAAAAACTGGTGTGCATGTCTTTCACATGCGGCAGGTTGATCAGCACCTCGCGCGCGAATTGGCTGAAACTCTCCAAGTCTTGCGACACCACCTGCAACTCAAATGTGCCGGTGCCGCTGATGTAGTGGCAAGACACGATTTCTGGAATTTTGCGAATTGCGGCTTCGAGCTTGCGCGCCACATCGCCCGAGTTGCGTTCGGCGTCTAAGCGCACAAAGGCCAACACGCCCAGGCCAATTTTGTGACGGTTGATTTCGGCGCGGTAGCCTGTGATGTAACCCTCTTCTTCCAGCACTCGGACACGTCGCCAACAGGGGGCCGCGCTCAGGCCTACGCGCTGTGCCAACTCGGCGTTGGTCAGGCGCGCATCGGTCTGTAATTCGCGCAAGATGGCGAGATCAAATTTGTCCAGTGTCTCCAAGGTAACGTCCCTCTGTTTCGTTTTTCTCGAATTCTAGAAAGAATCTTGCGTAAACAGTCGAAATCAAAGCGTAAAACGCAAACCTTTATCCAGGCCTGCGCCCTACACTTTGCCAAAACAACATCACCACAACGGAGACGCAGATGAACGCACCCTTGCCCGAGCACATTCGCCGCGCACTTGAGACCGTGACGCTGGATGACAAATACAGCCTCGATGTGGGGCGTGCTTTCATGAGTGGGGTGCAGGCCTTGGTCAAACTGCCCATGTTGCAGCGCCAACGCGATGCCTTGCAAGGCAAAAACACGGCGGGCTTCATCAGCGGCTACCGCGGTTCACCTTTGGGCACCTATGACCAAGCCTTGTGGAAGGCCAAAGACTATTTGAAAGCCCAACACATCGTGTTCCAACCCGGTGTGAACGAAGAACTGGCCGCCACCGCCTTGTGGGGCACCCAGCAACTCGGCTTTGCGCCACCCGGCAGCAACAAGTTCGACGGCGTGTTCGGTATTTGGTACGGCAAGGGTCCAGGCGTGGACCGTTGTGCCGATGTGTTCAAACACGCCAACATGGCCGGTACCACGCCTTGGGGCGGCGTGCTGGCCGTGGCCGGTGACGACCACATTGCCAAGAGCTCGACGGCGGCGCACCAAAGCGATCACATCTTCAAAGCCTGTGGCACGCCTGTGTTTTTCCCTGCCAGCGTGCAAGACATCCTGGATTTGGGTTTGCACGGCATTGCCATGAGCCGCTTTGCCGGCTTGTGGTCAGGCATGAAGACGATCCAAGAAATTGTGGAGTCCAGCGCCACTGCAGTGATTGACCCCGATCGCGTCAACATCGTGATTCCTGAGTTTGAGATGCCCCCGGGCGGCGTGCACATCCGCTGGCCTGACGATGCACTCAGCCAGGAAGCCCGCTTGTTTGACTACAAGTGGTATGCGGCCCTCGCCTATGTGCGCGCCAACCGCTTGAACCACAACGTGATCGAAGGGCCCAATGGTGGCAAGGGGGATCGCTTGGGCCTGATCGCCAGCGGCAAGGCCTACAACGACACACGTCAGGCCCTGCTTGACCTAGGCTTGGACGATGACACCTGCCGTCGCATCGGCATTCGCTTGCACAAGGTCACCGTGGTGTGGCCGCTGGAAGCGCAGCTCACACGCGAGTTCGCCACCGGGTTGCAAGAGATTTTGGTGATCGAAGAAAAACGCCAAGTCATTGAGTACCAGCTCAAGGAAGAGTTGTACAACTGGCGCGCCGACGTGCGTCCCACGGTGTTGGGCAAGTTCAGCGAGACCGGCGAAGGCGGTGGCGAATGGTCCATGCCCAACCCCAAAGACAACACTTTGCTGCGCGCCAATGCCGACCTCAACCCCTCGTTGATCGCCAAGGCGATTGCACAACGCGTGCTCAAGCTCGGCGTGGATGCGGACACCACCGCACGCATCAACGCGCAACTGGCCATCATCACGGCCAAAGAGCAGGCCATGACCACCATCGAAGTGCAAGCCGATCGCTTGCCGTGGTTTTGCTCGGGCTGCCCCCACAACACCAGCACCAAAGTGCCTGAGGGCTCGCGTGCCATGGCTGGCATTGGTTGCCACTTCATGTCCTTGTGGATGGACCGCAGCACCGCAGGCTTTACCCAAATGGGTGGCGAAGGCACACCGTGGGTGGGCCAGCAACCCTTCGTCAACGACCAACACATCTTTGCCAACATTGGCGATGGCACCTATTTCCACAGCGGCATCTTGGCGGTGCGTCAAAGCGTCGCTGCAGGGGTGAACATCACCTACAAAATTTTGTACAACGATGCGGTGGCCATGACCGGCGGTCAGCCCGTGGGCGAGCGACCCGAAGGCCACAGCACTTTGCAAATTGCGCAAAGCATGCGGGCCGAGGGCGCGCAACGCATCGTCATCGTGACCGATGAGCCGCACAAGTATGAAGGCGCTGACTTGGTCAGCGGTGTGGACGTGTTCCACCGCGACGAACTCGACCGTGTGCAGCGCGAGATGCGCGAGATCAAAGGTTGCACCGTCATCATTTACGACCAGACCTGTGCCACCGAAAAACGCCGCCGTCGCAAGCGCGGCACCATGGTCGATCCAGCGGTCCGTGTGCTCATCAATGAGCTGGTGTGCGAAGGCTGCGGTGACTGCGGCGTGCAAAGCAACTGCCTGAGCGTGGAGCCTTTGGAAACTGAATTTGGTCGCAAGCGCACCATCAACCAAAGCACCTGCAACAAAGACACCAGCTGCTTGAAAGGTTTTTGCCCCAGCTTTGTGACGGTGGAAGGCGGCAACTTGAAGAAAAAAGCCAAGGGCGTGTCCCGCATTGCCTTGCCAGATGTGACCTTGCCCGAGCCCACCTTGCCCGACACCACCCATGCCTGGGGCACAGTGGTGGCGGGCGTGGGCGGCACGGGTGTGATCACCATTGGCCAGTTGCTGGGCATGGCGGCGCACATTGAAGGCAAGGGCATCGTCACCCAAGACTCTGCGGGCTTGGCCCAAAAAGGCGGCGCTACCTGGAGCCATGTGTTGATTGCCAACGATCAAGAAGCCATCCGCACCACCCGCGTGAGCATGGCCGCAGCCGACTTGATCATCGGTTGCGACCCGATCGTCACCGCAGGCAAAGAAACCCTGCAACGCATGCGCGAGGGACGCACCCATGTGGCGCTCAACGCCTACAGCACACCCACCGCCGCGTTTGTCAAAAACACCGAATGGCAAAACCCGGCTGATCAATGCGCGGCAGAAATCGCCCATGCCGTGGGTCCGCAGGGTGTGAGCGCCTTCGATGCCAACCGCGTCTCGACCCAGGTGTTGGGTGACACCATCTACATCAACCCCATGCTCTTGGGCTATGCCTGGCAAAAGGGCTGGGTGCCACTGGGCCACGAAGCGCTGGTGCGGGCGATTGAACTCAACCAAGTCGCGGTTGAGCAAAACATTGCTGCTTTTGAGTGGGGCCGTCACTGCGCACACCACTGGAACGTGGTGCACAACCTGCTGGCGCCTGCACAGGTGGTGCAGTTCCACAAACCCGAAGGTGTGGATGCGGTGATCGACAAGCGCGCCGTGTTTTTGACCGACTACCAAAACGCCGCCTATGCCCACAGCTACCGTGCCTTGGTGGAGCGTGTGCGCGCCGCTGAGGCGCCGCTCAACAAAACCAGTTTGACCGACGCCGTGGCGCGCAACCTCTTCAAGCTCCTGGCCTACAAAGACGAGTACGAAGTCGCGCGCTTGCACACAGACACGGCCTTCTTGCAAAAAATTGAAGGCATGTTCGAAGGTGACTACCAGGTCAATTACCACCTGGCCCCGCCGCTGATTGCCAAAACCAATGCCAAAGGCGAGTTGCAAAAGCAAAAGTTTGGCCCCCTCATGTTGACGGGCTTCAAATTGCTCAAGCACTTTAAAGGCCTGCGTGGCACCGCGTTAGACATTTTTGGCAACACCGAAGAGCGTCGCACTGAGCGTGCTCTGATCGCGCAGTACCGCACCAGCGTGGAGGTCTTGATCGCGGAACTGAACGCCAAAAACCACGCCTTGGCGGTGGAGATTGCACGTGTGCCAGAACAAATCCGTGGCTTTGGCCACGTCAAGGCGCGCAATCTGGCAGCCGCACGCGGCAAATGGGACAGTTTAAAGACACAGTGGTCATCCCTCACATAAAGAGAGGGCTCAAGCCAGCCGCATACAATCCGCGGTTGGCCTGTCCTGGGCGTCTTGCCCCTGGACGGCAGCCCTTTTTGATTGGAGTTTGACCGTGTTGATTTCTTCTGCTTTTGCGCAAACCGCGCCTGCCGCCGCCGCAGGTGGCGATGTCATGTCTTCGCTCACTGGCATGCTGCCTTTGGTGCTGATGTTTGTGGTGTTGTACTTCGTGATGATTCGTCCCCAGATGAAGCGTCAAAAAGAACACAAGGCCATGATTGATGCGCTCGCCAAAGGCGACGAAATCGCGACTGCTGGCGGCCTGCTGGGCAAAGTCAGCAAGCTGGGTGACAACACCTTGAGCTTGGAAATTGCCCCTGGCGTGGAAGTGCAGTTGCAGCGTCACGCTGTGGTGCAAGTGTTGCCCAAAGGCACCGTCAAGTAATCTTTGCCACTGAGCACGAAGCGATCATGAACCGTTACCCGTTTTGGAAGTACGCGATCATCGTGATCGCTTTGTTGATTGGCAGCATTTACACGCTGCCTAACTTTTTTGGCGAAGCACCCGCGGTGCAAGTCTCTGCCGGTAAGTCGTCGGTCAAAGTCGACGCTGCCGTGCAAGAGCGCGTTGAGCAGGCCCTGAAAGCGGCCAACCTCACGCCCGAGGTGCTGACGCTGGACAACGGCTCGCTCAAGGTTCGCTTCGACAACACCGACAACCAGCTCAAAGCCAAAGACGCCATCCAGCATGCGCTGGTGCCTGATGCCAACGACGCTTCTTATGTGGTGGCTTTGAATTTGTTGGCCCGCTCACCCGCTTGGCTGACAGCGCTGAATGCGTCGCCCATGTATTTGGGTTTGGATTTGCGCGGTGGCGTGCACTTCATGTTGCAAGTGGACATGCCTGCGGCGCTGACCAAAAAAGCGGAATCCTTGGCGGGTGACATCCGCACGGGCTTGCGTGAAAAGAATGTGCGCCACAGCGGCATCAGCCGCAATGGCCAAACCATTGAAGTGCGCTTTCGCGACATGGCCACACTCGAAGCCGCCCAACGCGTGATTCAAGATCAGTTTGTGGATCTGCAAACCACCAGCGCTGCGGATGGGGCCGACTTCAAACTCAGCGCCACCATCAACCCGGTGGCCGCACGTCGTGTGCAAGAGCAAGCGATCAAGCAAAACATCACCACCTTGCACAACCGCATCAACGAACTCGGCGTGGCCGAGCCGGTGATTCAACAGCAAGGCACCGACCGCATCGTGGTGCAACTGCCAGGCGTGCAAGACACGGCCAAGGCGAAAGACATTTTGGGTCGCACGGCCACGCTGGAAATTCGCATGGTCGATGACAGCGCCGAAGCGCGCAGTGCGGAAATCGGCAGCGGCCCCGTGCCTTTTGGCACCGAGCGTTTCTTGGAGCGCAATGGCCAAGCGGTCATCGTCAAAAAACAAGTCATCCTGACCGGCGAAAACCTGACCGACGCACAGCCTGGCTTTGACAACCAAAGCCAAGAAGCCGCTGTGCACCTAACACTCGATGCCAAGGGCGCACGTATCTTCAAAGATGTGACACGCGAGAGCGTGGGCAAGCGTATGGCTATTCTGCTGTTTGAAAAAGGCAAGGGCGAAGTGGTGACCGCGCCTGTGATTCGCAGCGAAATTGGCGGTGGCCGCGTGCAAATTTCCGGCCGCATGAGCACGGTCGAAGCCAACGACACCGCCTTGTTGTTGCGCGCCGGCTCCTTGGCCGCACCGATGGAAATCATTGAAGAACGCACCATTGGCCCAAGCCTGGGTGCGGAAAACATCGCCAAAGGTTTTGACTCCGTCACCTGGGGTTTTGTGGCCGTGACGGCCTTTATGTGTGTGTACTACATGCTGTTTGGCGTGTTCTCCAGCGTGGCCTTGGCCGTGAACCTGTTGCTCTTGGTGGCGGTGCTCTCCATGCTGCAAGCCACGCTCACACTGCCGGGCATGGCCGCGATGGCTCTGGTGCTGGGCATGGCGATTGACGCCAACGTGCTGATCAACGAACGCGTGCGCGAAGAGTTGCGCAATGGCGCTTCGCCGCAATCGGCCATCCATGCCGGTTACGACCGCGCCTGGGCCACGATTTTGGACTCCAACGTCACCACCCTGATTGCGGGCTTGGCTTTGTTGGCCTTTGGTTCCGGCCCCGTGCGCGGCTTTGCCGTGGTGCACTGCCTGGGCATCTTGACCAGCATGTTCTCAGCCGTGTTCTTCTCACGCGGCTTGGTCAACGTGTGGTACGGCCGTCAGAAAAAATTGCAAAGCGTGTCCATCGGCACGGTGTGGCGCGCCTGATCGCGTGGCGTCAAGAAAGAAATTGAGTCATGGAATTTTTTAAGATTCGCAAAGACATCCCGTTCATGAAGAACGCGGTGGTGTTCAATGCCATTTCATTCGTCACGTTTTTGGCGGCGGTGTTCTTTTTGTTCAGCCGTGGTTTGCACCTGTCGGTGGAGTTCACCGGCGGCACGTTGATGGAAGTCAGCTACAGCCAACCAGCCGATTTGAACGCTGTGCGCAACCAAATTGCCAAGATTGGTCTCACCGATGTGCAGGTGCAAAACTTTGGTACCGCCCGTGATGTGATGATTCGCATGCCGGCCGTGAAAGGTCAAAGCTCGGCACAACAAAGCGAGCAGGTGTTGACCGCTTTGAAAGAAGCCGATGCCACCGCGCAGTTGCGCCGCACCGAGTTTGTCGGCCCACAAGTGGGTGACGAGCTGGCGGCCGACGGCCTGAAAGCCTTGGCCTTTGTGGTCATCGGCATCATGATTTACTTGGCCATGCGCTTTGAGTGGAAGTTCGCGGTGGCGGCCATCATTGCCAACTTGCATGACGTGGTCATCATCTTGGGCTTTTTCGCCTTCTTCCAGTGGGAGTTCTCGCTGCCCGTGTTGGCTGCTGTGCTGGCGGTGCTGGGTTATTCGGTGAACGAGTCGGTGGTGATCTTTGACCGGATCCGCGAGAACTTTCGCCGCTACCGCAAGATGAACACGGTCGAGATCATCGACAACGCCATCACCTCGACCATCAGCCGCACCATCATCACCCACGGCTGTACGCAGCTCATGGTCTTGTCGATGTTGCTGTTCGGTGGCGCCACGCTGCACTACTTTGCGCTGGCGCTGACCATTGGTATTTGTTTTGGTATTTACTCGTCGGTGTTCGTGGCCGCTGCCATTGCCATGTGGTTGGGCATCCGTCGCGAAGACTTGATCAAAACCCCCACCAAAGTGGCGGGTGATCCAGATGACGAAAACTCGGGCGCCGTGGTGTAAGCCAATGCGCTGCCCATGAAAAAAGCCGGTTTGCGAACCGGCTTTTTTGTGTCTGTGTGGTCAGTGTGCGATGCGATTGTTGTCGTCGCACAGCTCATCGAGCACCAGCGCATCGGGCTCTAAGCCCACACTCCAGTACACCATCAACACGATGATCTTGAGATCATCCAAAGCCATGGGATGACCGGGCACAGCCATGGCGCGGTCCAACACGATTTCGCGCATGTGCGGCGACAGCACCTCGGCCGCTTCCAGGAAATTGATGAAGCCCAAACATTCAGCGCCCAAATGGTCTTGCTCGGCCACCGAGTAGACGCGCAGGCTGTGGGCCGATTCGGTGTGGTGCTCTGGCACCGATTGGCTGATGTCGATCAGCTCGGTGTTGTGTGACGCAAGGTTGAGCCCGTCCAGCCAATGCAGGGCTTGTTGGATGTCGTCCACCTCAAACCCTGCGGCAGAGAGTTTGCGGCCCAGCTGCTGCAGCTCGGGACACGCATCACCTCGCCAGTAGTTTTCGTAGACGAAGACGAGTACTTCAAACATGACTTCAATATACATGGATTTCATGTCTGCATGTATGTCGGTAAAGACCCTTAAATAGGTGCTGCCATGTGTCCTCAGCTCGGCCCCAAGCGTTGAAACAAACCACCGGGCAAACGACCCACCGCGCCCGCCAACTCCAAAGTAAGCAACTCGGCTTGCAGCGCGGCGGTGTCTAGGCCGCAACGTGCTTGCAAGGCGTCTAAGCTGACCGGCGCATACCCCATGTGTTGCAGCAGTTCGTGTGGAGGTGCATCAGGTTCGTGTGACGCAGCAAACAACGAGGCTTGTTGTGGTGTGTCGAGTTGCAATTCTTCCAACACGTCTTGCGCGCTTTCGACCAGCTTGGCGCCCTGGCGAATCAAGGCATGGCAGCCGTGCGATTGCGGCGCGTGGATGGAGCCTGGAATGGCCAACACCTCACGTCCTATATCGAGCGCGAGGCGCGCCGTGATGAGCGAGCCCGATTGCAAGGCCGCCTCAACCACCAAGGTGCCCAGCCCCAAGGCGGCGATGAGCCGGTTGCGTTTGGGAAAGTTTTGCGCCAACGGCGGCGTACCCAGCGGGTATTCGCTGATCAACACGCCGTGTTGCGCAATGTCCTGGGCCAGCATCTGATGTTGCTTGGGGTACACGCGGTCCAGCCCTGTGCCCACCACGGCAACGGTGCGCCACTGACCATCGGCCGTCGCATTGGTGTGGGATGCATCTGCGCCTTGCAAAGCACCCCGATGCGCCGCACCGTCAATGCCCAGCGCCATGCCCGACACCACACACAAGCCCGCAGCGCTCAAGGCCTCGCTGAATTGCGCTGCGGTTTGCGCGCCTTGCGGTGTGGGATTGCGACTGCCTACCACCGAGATCGCGTTGCCCAGATGCCCGTCGGTTTGTCCTTGCACGTAGAGCATGAGGGGTGGGTCTGCCAGTTGCAGCAAAGCATCGGGGTACGCGGCGTCACCCAAGGTCCACACGGCGTGGCGTACGCCGTGCGGGTGATCCTGGTTTGCCAAGGCCAGCCACTGCTGCGTGCGCACCAGGTGCACGGGCAACTCAGGGGGTTCGCTCAGCAGCGCTTGGGCTTGAGACGCACTCACCACCTGCCGCAAGGCGGCTTCGCTTTGTTCAAACACGGCCTGCGGGCTGCCGAAACAAGCCAGCAAGTGTCGGGCTGCCTCGTTACCCACACCTGGGGTGAGGCCCAGGCGCAGCCAGCTGCGTAATGCATGACTGTGGGCGCTGCTGGGAGCGTCCGGGGCGATGGATGGTGTGTTCATGCGGGCCTCCTGCTGGGTGTGAAAACCATTGTGGGCAGGGGGTCACATCGCAGACGGGGCTGGAGGTCGAAAATTTCAAAACCAGAGACAATAAGCACATGGCCAAGTTAGACATTCTTCGATACCCCGACCCCAAACTCCATACCGTCGCCAAACCGATTCAGGCGGTGGATGCACGCATCCGCACGCTGATTGCCGACATGCTCGAAACCATGTACGACGCCAACGGCATCGGCCTCGCAGCCACACAAATAGATGTGCACGAGCGCCTGGTGGTGATTGATGTGTCGGAAGAACGCAATGAGCCCATGGTGCTGATCAACCCTGAAATCACCTGGATGGGCCCCGAGCGCGTCAAAGGTGAAGAGGGCTGCCTGTCAGTGCCCGGCATTTACGACGGCGTCGAACGCGCCACCGCGGTCAAGGTCAAAGCCCTAGACGGCGACGGCCAGCTGCGCGAGATCGAAGCCGAAGGCTTGCTCGCGGTGTGCATTCAGCACGAGCTGGACCACTTGCTGGGCAAGGTGTTTGTGGAATACCTCTCGCCTTTGAAGCGCAACCGCATCAAAACCAAGTTGCTCAAATCTCAGCGCGACGACGCGTGATTCGGAAAACCGTCATGCGCGTTATCTTTGCGGGCACGCCCGAATTTGCTGCCGTCGCCTTAGCCCGTATCATCGCGGCGGGTCATGAGGTGCCCCTGGTGCTGACCCAACCCGACCGCCCGGCCGGTCGTGGCATGAAGCTGCACGCCTCGGCGGTCAAACAACTGGCCTTGCAACACCACATCACGGTGGCGCAGCCACGCAGCCTGCGCCTGGATGGCAAATACCCAGAAGACGCCATGCAAGCTCGCGCGGCTCTGGATGCGGCCCAAGCCGATGTGATGGTGGTGGCGGCTTATGGCTTGATCTTGCCTCAGTGGGTGCTTGACACACCACGCCTGGGCTGCCTGAACATTCATGCCTCGCTGTTGCCGCGCTGGCGCGGTGCAGCACCGATTCACCGTGCCATCGAGGCGGGCGACACGCACACCGGTGTGGTCATCATGCAAATGGATGCGGGTTTGGACACCGGCGACATGTTGTTGACCGACCAGCTCGCCATTGCCGACGACGATACCACCGCCACACTGCATGACCGTTTGGCTGACATGGGAGGCGCACTCATTGTGCAAGCCTTGAACGATGCGCAGGCCAATGCCTTGCACCCCGTCAAGCAACCCGAAGCCGGCGTGACCTACGCCCACAAAATTGAAAAAGTCGAAGCCGCTGTCGATTGGCAGCAAACGGCGCAAGTGATTGGCCGCCGTGTGCGAGCGTTCAATCCGTTCCCTGGTGCGACCGGCCAGATCGAGGGTGAGGTCATCAAGTTGTGGCAGGCACATGTTGAAGCCCAAGCCCAAGCCCATGGCCAAGCACCCGGCACGGTACTCAGTGCCGATGCCCAAGGCGTGCGCATCGCCTGTGGCGACGGCGTGTTGTGCGTGACCGAGTTGCAACGCGCCGGTGGCAAGCGTTTGAACGCGGCTGATTTTTTACGCGGCTTTGCACTCACACCCGGCCAATGTTTTGACCCACACACAGGCGGGTCATCGTCATGATGTTTCTCAGCCCAAAACTCTTTCGCCATCCCGAATTCAAAATCGGTTTGCGCGAGCTGGCGCCGCAAGCTCCGGGCGTTGCGGCTTGGGGTTTGATGACCGGTGTGGCCATGGTGAAGTCGGGCATGAGCGTGTTCGAGTCCGTCGCCATGACCTTGTTGGTGTTTGCCGGTAGTTCGCAACTCGCGGCCATTCCACTCCTCGTGGCAGGCGCACCGGCGTGGGTGATTTTGGCCACGGGTTTTTGTGTGAACTTGCGCTTTGTGGTGTTCAGCCTGCATCTGCGACCGCATCTGATTCATTTGCCACGCTGGGAACGCTTGCTGCACGGCTATGTGACGGCAGACATCAGCTATGTGTTGTTCACCCGGCGCTTCCACCAACCCGGCCACACGCCTGAGCAGCGTCGCGCGCAAGAAGCCTATTTGGCCGGCAACGATTGCCTGAACTGGAGCAGCTGGATGGTGGCCAGTTTGATTGGCGTGGCACTCGCCAACTTCATTCCGCCAGCCTGGGGTTTGGGCTTTGCCGGCATTTTGTGTTTGCTGGGCATTCAATGCTCGCTGGCAAGCTCGCGCATGCGCATGGTGGCATCGGCCGTGGCGGGCGCTGCGGCTGTGGCCACCTATGCCTTGCCCTTGAAGCTCAACATCGTGGTGGCCATTGCCGTTGCGGTGATTCTGTGTTTGACCATGGAGCGCTTCAACCCCAACGCCAGCACAGGAGGCCATGCATGAGCGATTTTTTGCAAGGCACCGATGGTTGGACGCTGCTGGTGATTGTCGGCTTGGCCGTGGTTACCGTGGTGGCGCGTGGTTTTTTCTTCATCTCTGACAGCGCTTGGCAGTTGCCGCATTGGGCCCAACGTGGACTGCAGTACGCGCCGATTGCCGCCTTGTCTGCGGTGGTGATTCCCGAAATCGTGATGAGTCAAGGCGTACTTATCAGCACTTGGCAAGACGCGCGTTTGTTTGCCGCGGCAGCAGGGGTGGCGATTTACTTTGTCAAACGTAATGTGCTGCTGACTATTCTGGGCGGCATGGCGGTTTATCTGCCGCTGCATCTGGGCTTGGGTTTTTAAAAGTCACGGGTGAGACAAGCGCGTGCGGAGCTTGGCTCGATAGTTTGGGCCTGTTCTTCACCTGGGCTTGACCCCGCTCCACCATGCGTTGTTTTCACTTTTCAAAGGCTGCCCTTGCTTGTGTGTTGGTGGCCCATGTCTCTTTTCAAGCCAGTGTGCAGGCGCAAGAGTCGCAGCGTCGTTTCAAAGTACTGGCCCCTGCGGAGATGACACAAGCCCAGCGCGACTTGGTACAAAACATCCGCTCAGGCCCTCGCGCTGCTGTTGCAGGCTCTGCTGCCAATAGCAACGATGGCAGCTTGGGCAGCCCCTTCAATGTGTTTTTGCGCAGCCCTGAGTTGGGGGACCATTTGCAAAAAGTAGGTTCCCACATTCGCTTCAAAAGCAGCTTGGGGCAAAAGCTCAATGAGATGGCCATTCTCATCACGGCGCGTCATTGGACAGCGCAGTACGAATGGTTTGCCCACCATCGATTGGCTTTGCAAGCAGGCTTAGACCCGCAGGTGGCCGAGGCCATTGCCCAAGGCAAACGGCCAACCACGATGAAAGACGATGAGGCCATCGTCTACAACTTTTGCCAAGAGCTGCACACCACCACGCGCCTGAGCGACGCCACCTACAAAGCCATGGTGGATGCCTTTGGCGAACAAGGCGTGATGGACCTGATCGCCGTCAACGGCTACTACGTGTTGGTAGCCATGACTTTGAATGTGGACCGCACGCCCATTCCGGGCGATGCGCCAGCACCCTTGCCTGCGCTGACGCCTGCGCGTTAGTAAGTCGAGCGACCGCCGGTGATGTCAAGCACCGAGCCGGTGGTGAACGAGCAGTCTTCGCTCGACAACCAGGCCACCATGGCGGCGATTTCTTCCACTTCCACAAAGCGACCCATGGGGATCTTGCCCAGCATGTAGTCAATGTGGGCTTGGGTCATTTGCGCAAACATGGCCGTGCGTGCCACCGCAGGCGCGATGGCGTTGACCAACACGCCTTTGGTGGCAACTTCTTTGGCCAATGACTTGGTCAAAGCAATCACACCGGCTTTGGAGGCGCTGTAGTGGCTGGCGTTGGGGTTGCCCTCTTTGCCCGCGACGGAGGCGATGTTGACGATGCGGCCCCAACCACGCGCAATCATGTGCGGCGTGACGGCACGGCAGGTGAGGTAGGGCGCAATCAAGTTGACTTCAATCACGCGGCGCCACACCTCGGGGTCGAGTTCCCAGGTGGTGGCGTTGCCACCGGTGATGCCAGCGTTGTTGACCAAGATGTCAATGTGGCCACTGTCTTGGATGGTTTGTGCGGTGGTCGCTGCCACGGCAGCGTCGGAGGTGAGTTCCACCACATAGCCGCTGACCTTGCCGAGTTTGCTCAGCGATGCTTTGGCTTCTTCAAGCTTAGCGGCATCGATGTCCCACATCACCACGCTGGCGCCTGAGCGCAGCAAACGTTCGGAGGTGCCGTAGCCAATGCCTTGTGCGCCGCCGGTGACAACCGCCACGCGGCCTTTCAAATCGATTTGGTTCATGCTTTGTATCCTTTCAAGGCTTGTGCTGCATTGGGACCGGCTTGGCAGTCCGCGATGTATTGACGAATGATGTCGTCGAATGTTTTCTCGGCGAACAAGCCGAGTTTGTTGGCGCGTACCGAGCTGGACCCTTTGGGCCAACGCGACACGATTCCGGCGATGGTTTCGTTGCGCTCAAAGGTCACACGGGCGCGCACTTCGGGGCCGGCCACACGCTCCAAGGCGTCGAGCATTTCTTGCACGGTCACGTTCAAGCCAGGCAAGTTCAAGGCGGTGCGGCCGCCGTAGGCTTCGCGCGAGCATTCAAACACGGTGATCAAGCCATCGACCGTCGCACCTGCCGAGGTCACAGGGTGTGACACATCGGGCGACACCGGGCAGACCGAGGGCTCACCGGCCAAGGGCTCGCGGATGATGCCGCTGAAGAACGACGAGGCGGCGCCGTTGGGCTTGCCAGGACGCACGGTGACAGTCATCAAGCGTGCACTGCGGCCATCGATGTAGCCCTTGCGGGTGTAGTCGGCGATCAGGTGTTCGCAGATGTGCTTTTGGGCGCCATACGAGGTTTGCGGTGTGGGCAAGGTGTCGTCGGCCACGATGGCGGGCATGGGGTAGGCATCGTCTGGGCCAAACACCGCGACCGAGCTGGAGAACACCATGCGGGTGGGCTTGGCGCCGCCTTCGGTGCGCGAGCGCAGGGCGTCGAGCAAAGCGCGTGTGCTGTCGAGGTTGGAGCGCAGACCCAACTCAAAGTCAGCCTCGCATTCGCCCGACACGGCCGAGGCCAAATGGAACACACCGTCCACGGCCTCGTGTGCCAGGTCTTTGCAGTGGTCGAGCAAGGGGCCAGTCTTGACCAGCACGCGTGGGTCAGCGGCCAAATCGGCGGGTGCGGGGAACTGATCAGCCAAGATGATTTGTGTGATGGCTTGTCCGTTGAGTTGGCCGCGTGCCAACAAGGTGCGAGCCAATCGGGCTCCAATGAAACCAGCGCCGCCGGTGATCAATAAACGCATAGGTCAATCTTTCGGTGAAGGGTGGAGGGCACGCACCGATTTCGGTGCGCGTAAAGAAGCTGCAGGTTGTGCCAGCGAGGGCAGTTTGCGTTTGGAGACCAAGACCATTTCAATGTCTTCGCGCGCGCTGTCGATCAGCTTGAGCACCGCACGCTCGGCTTTTTCAGGCGCACGTGCAATCACGGCATCGAGCACCGCACGGTGCAAGGGCAAGGACAGCGCAGGCCCATTGGGCTTGGTGGTGGTGATCTCAAAACTGGTGCGCAACAAAGCGCCAATCGCCTTGCTCATTTGGGCGACCATGCGGTTGTGACAGGCTTTGAGCAAGCCCTGGTGAAACAGCAAATCGTGGGTCACGTAGTCGCCGCCAAATTCGATGGCGTGTTTCATACCGGCGTAGGCTGCTTCGACCTCGGCCAAGTCTTCAGGCGTGGCGCGCTCTGCGGCCAAGCGCACGGCAGCGGGTTCGACCACGCGGCGCAGGTCTTGCAAATCACGCAAAAATTCGCGCGTCAAACCCAGCTTAGATTGCCAAGCCACCACATGAGGATCAAACCAATTCCATTGGTCCGAAGGCAGCACGCGGGTGCCCACTTTGGGGCCAGTGCTGACCAAGCCTTTGGCGACCAACGATTTCACGGCTTCACGCACCACGGTGCGACTCACACCCAGCTCGACGCACAGCACGGTCTCGGGCGGCATGGAGCTGCCCGGTTGATAGTGTCCGGACACAATGGCCTCGCCCAACAAATCGAGCGTGTGGCCGAGCATGTTCTTGATGGCCATGAGGTCCTTATTCCTTATCCGCGCACGAACAAGGTCACCAGGGGTTGGTTGCCGACTTGGCGGCTCCAATGCCCGTGTACCTTCTCATCAAAGGTCGCGCCTGCGGGCAACAGATCTGCGGAGTAAAAGTGTTCGCCCGGGCTGAACACGCGCGAGCTGCCGTCTTGCAAACCGATTTCCATGTGGCCACTCAAGATGAACACCCATTGGGTGTGGTCGCTGCAATGGAACTGGCTGCGAAAGCCCACCGGGCTGTGACGCAACTGGTAACCCCCGCTGCTCATGAGCTGAGACAAACGCGCTTGCGGTTTGCCTTCGGTCAGCGCGATGGTTTCTTCGCGAAAACGCGCGCAGCCATCGGTGTCGGTGAAAAGAATGGTTTGGGTGAAGGTGGTCATGCAGCTGCTTTCTCGGCGCCGAAGTTGATTTGGACTTTCATGGCTTGGCTCTTGTCGCTGGCCAGCTCGAAGGCTTGGGTGGCTTGATCAAAATCAATCACATGAGAAATCACGGGACGCCCATCAATCAAACCTTCGTTCAGGAAGCGCACGGCCACCGCGAACTCTTCGTGGAAGCGGAAGGTGCCACGCAGCTCCAGCTCTTTACCCACCAGTTGGTTCAGCGGCAAGGCGGCGTCACCGCCCAGGCCAATGCTGACGATCACGCCGCGTGGCGTCACCACATCGAGGCCGCTGCGCAAGGCTTTGTCGTTGCCGGAGGCTTCGAACATCACATCGAACACGCCTTTGTTGACGGCAAACGGCGCCAGGCCATCGGGCGTGGTGGACAGGTTGATGGTTTCATCGGCACCCATGGCGCGGGCGCAGGCCAGGGGCTTGTCGGCCACGTCCACCGCCACGATGCGGGCTGCACCGGCGCGGCGCAAGCCGGCAATCAAGAGCGCGCCGATGGGGCCACAGCCCGTGACCAGCACCTGCTTGCCAAACACCGAACCGGCACGCTGGATGGCATGCAAACCGACCGACAAAGGCTCGGCCAAGGCGGCGAGCGACAGGCTGAGCTTGTCGCTGAGCGGGTGCGCTTGCGACGCGTCAATCACCAGCGATTCGCGGAACGCGCCTTGGATGTGCGGAAAGCGCATGGCGCTGCCGTAAAAGCGCATGTCCAAGCAATGGTTGTGGTGGCCTTTTTGGCAGTACTGGCACACGCCGCAAGGACGTGAGGGCGAGATGGCAATGCGTTGACCGGGGGCAAAGTTTTTCACCTCAGCGCCTACCGCGCTGACGATGCCCGACACCTCGTGGCCCAGCACCATCGGCTCTTTGATGCGCACGGTGCCAAAACCGCCGTGGCGGTAGTAGTGCAAATCAGAACCGCAAATGCCGCCGTAGGCCACGCGCACGGCGAGCTGTTGAGGGCCGAGGGCGTCGGTTTCAAACGCGTCGAGACGCAGGTCTTCGGGGGCGTGGCAAACAATGGCTTTCATGTGTGTTCCTTAAAGCTGAGCGGTGACGCCGCCATCCACATAGAGGATGTGGCCGTTCACAAAAGTCGAGGCATCGCTGGCCAAGAACACCGCCGCACCGGCGAGTTCTTCTACCTCGCCCCAGCGACGGCTGGGTGTGCGGTTGGTCAGCCAAGCGCTGAAGGTGGCGTCATTCACCAGTTTTTCATTCAGTTCGGTTTTGAAGTAACCGGGGCCAATGCCGTTGACGTTCAGGCCCAACGGACCCCAGTCAATCGCCATGCCCTTGGTCAACATTTTCAATGCGCCTTTGCTGGCCATATAGGGAGAGATGCCGGGGCGACCCAACTCGCTTTGCACCGAGCAAATATTGATGATGCGGCCCTTGTGGCGCGTGATCATGTGTTGCGCTACGGCTTGGCCGACAAAGAACACGCTGTCCAAATTGGTTTGCATGAGTTCGTGCCAGTCTTTGTGGTCGAACTCGTGCAGCGGTGCGCGGCGTTGAATGCCGGCGTTGTTGATCAAGATGTCGATCGGGCCAATGTCTTGTTCGATCAGATCGATGTTGCTTTTCACGGCCGCCGCATCGGTGACGTCAAAGGCGCGTTCAAACACATCAAAACCTTCGGCGCGCAAAGTGGCTGCTGTGGTTTTGAGTTTGTGGGCGTCGCGTCCGTTGAGCACGATGCTGGCGCCGGCCTGGGCCAAGCCGCGTGCCAGGCCGAGACCAATGCCGGCTGACGAGCCGGTGACCAAGGCCAAGCGGCCATCGAGTCGGAATGTTTGTGCGGTGATCATGCGTGGTTGGGTTGTAGATGGTGTTCGATGTCCGCTACCAACTGCTCAAGCGGCTGTGCAATGTCGAGCGCGAGCACAGCTTCGTCAGCGGTGGGAGTTTCTAAGGTGCGCAATTGGCTGTCGAGCAAGGTGGGTGGCATGTAGTCATGCTGGCGGCGTTGCAAGCGTTCGGCCAACAAATCGCGCGCGCCATGCAAGTGCACAAAGCGCAGGTCGGGCGTGGCCAAACGCAGGCGGTCGCGGTAGGCGCGTTTGAGAGCGGAGCACGACACCACCAAACCTTCCTCAGGCCCCAAGGCCGACAAGTGCGTGGCAATGGTGTCTAGCCAACCCGCCCGGTCTTCATCGGTCAAAGGAGTGCCTGCTGCCATCAGCGCGACATTGCGTGGCGGATGCAAGCTGTCGCCTTCCAAAAAAGGCACGCCAATGCGATCCGCCAAGCGTTGTCCCACAGTGCTTTTGCCGCACCCGGACACACCCATGATGACGAGGCGAGGAGGCGTCATGGTCAGAGGCGTTGCTCGCTGGTGCCGTCAAAGATGTGGGCTTTGGCGGTGTCGAATTGCAGGTGCACGGTGTCGTCCGGTTGCACCGAGGTGCGGCCATGCATGACCAAGGTGAACTGTTGGCCACCAATGTCCAGCACCAACTCGGTCTCTGCGCCGGTGGGTTCGACCACCACCACTTTGGCGGCGATGCCGCTGCTGGCGAGTTCCAAATCGCCAGGGCGTACGCCGTAATACACCGATGTGCCATTGGCCACAGGCGCTGCGGTGACGGGCATGGGCCATGAGGCGCCCAAGGCCGCGACTTGGCCGTTTTGCACCACGCCCTTGAACACGTTCATGGCGGGGGAACCAATGAACTGGGCCACAAACAAATTGCCGGGGCGGTCAAACAATTCCAGCGGTGTGCCGATTTGTTCGACGATGCCATCGTGCATCACCACGATGCGGTCGGCCATGGTCATGGCTTCGATCTGGTCGTGGGTCACATAGACGGTGGTGGTTTTCAAGCGTTGGTGCAGCGCTTTGATTTCAGCCCGCATGGCCACGCGCAACTTGGCGTCGAGGTTGGAGAGCGGTTCGTCGAACAAGAACACCTTGGGATCACGCACGATGGCGCGGCCCATGGCCACGCGTTGGCGTTGACCACCCGACAGCTCGCGGGGATAGCGATCCAGCAAAGCGTCCAAGTTCAGAATGCGGGCCGCATGGGCCACACGTTCTTCGGTGGTTTTGGCATCGGCTTTGCGCAGACGCAGCGAGAACGCCATGTTCTCGCGCACCGTCATGTGGGGGTACAGCGCATAGCTTTGGAACACCATCGCGATGTCGCGGTCTTTGGATTCCAAATCGTTGATGACGGTGCTGTCGATGCTAATTTCGCCGCCTGAAATTTCTTCTAAGCCCGCCAACATGCGCAGCAGGGTGGATTTGCCGCAGCCCGAAGGGCCGACCAGGACCACGAACTCACCGTTTTGAATTTCAAAGGTGATGCCGTGGATGACCTTGACTTTGTTGCCGTAGGTTTTTTGAACGTTGTTGAATGAAACGGATGCCATTTTTCTTCCTTAGCTTTTGACTGCGCCGGCGGTCAAGCCAGACACCATGTAGCGTTTGAATGTGTAGTAAATCGCGGCGGGTGGCAGCGCATAAATCAAGCCTGTGGCCATGAGCAACTCCCAGGGGGAATCGTCGGCCGACAAAAAGTTACCCAAGGCCACGGCCAGGGTGACGTCTTGGTCTTTGGAGAGCAACAAGAACGCGTACAGGTATTCGTTCCAGGCCAGCAACAAAGCGTAGGTGCCCACGGCCACCAGCGAGGGGACCATCAAAGGCAGATACACCATCCAGAACAGTTGCAGAGGCGTTGCGCCGTCAATGCGGGCGGCTTCGTCCAACTCAAACGGCAGCTTGTCGCTGGCTTGTTTGAGCACCCAAATGCAGTAGGGCGAGGCAATCGTCACCATGGCCAAGATGAGCGACCATTGGTTGTTCAGCAAACCATACAGGCCCATGGTTTTGTACATGGGCACCGCCAAGAAGGCGGCGGGGATGAAGTAGGTGAACAAGGCCAGGTTCATCACCGTGCGACCGCCGCGAATCTTGAGGCGGCTGATGGCAAAGGCCGAGGTGGTGGCCACCAACAAGGTCAATGCGCCCACGGCCAAGGCAATGATGAAAGAGTTGCCCAGCTGTTGCCAGAAATGGTCCAAGTAGAAGTGATCGCGCTTGAACACAATTTCAAAGTTTTGCAGCGTGGGGTGCTCAGGCCAGAGATGGCCCGAGGTGGCGGTGTCGCGCGGAGAAATCGCGAATAACACCATGTGATACACAGGAAACAAAGTCCAGATCAGCACAGGAATGCCGATCAGCAGCAACTTGGCTTCGGCAGCTATTTTTTTCAAGCTCATTTCGACAGCCTTTTCATCATGAAGTAAACCAGAGGCAAGACAAAGGGCAGTCCCACCACGATGGAGGCCATGGCCAAGTCCACTTGGTCCAGACGCAAATAACGGATGCCCAAGGTGGCCAACACATGGGTCATGTCAGCGGGGCCACCACCGGTCAGCAGGTACACGCTGTTGAAGTCGCCCAGGGTCCAAATCATGGACAGGATGGTGGAGGTCAAGTAAATCGAGCGCATCGAAGGCCAGGTGATGAACTTGAACTTTTGCCAGCTGGTGGCACCGTCCACCGAAGCGGCTTCGTATTGTTCAGACGGAATGGCTAAGCGGGCGGCCACCAAAATCAGCGTCCAAAACGGCAGCGATTTCCAGATGTGCATGAGCATGGACAACGACAGCGCCAAGGTGGGGTCGTTGAGCCAGTTGGGGCCGTCCAAGCCGGTCCAGCGGAAGATGGCGCTGTTGATGATGCCCCACTCGGGGTTCAACATGAAGCGCACCGACAAAATGGTGGGAATCGAAGGAACGGCCCAAGGCAAGATGAAGAGCGCGGACACGATCTTGATCCACCAGCGCTCCATCACAAAGAAACCAGACAGCGCCAAGGCCACGATCATTTTGAGGTTGATCGCCACGACCAGGAACACAAAGGTGTTGACGGCGCTGCGGAAAAAAATCGGGTCGTTGAATAAATCGACGTAGCTTTGTGGATGGCGTGCGAGCCATAAGCCATAGCCAACAGGGTAGAGCACAAACACCACAAACACCACGATGTAGGGCACCACCATGAGGCGGCCCCAAAACTCCCAAGGCGATAGCGGCTTGGCGGGTGGGGGTGTGAGAGGAGCAACTTGAGTATTCATGGGCAAAGGTCGCCTCAACGGCTGCAGTTTTGAGAACGGCAACCCAATGTCAATCAGGGGAAGCAAGACACACACCGGTGTGCAGCGCGAGGCTGGCACCGGTGTGCGCTTGGGGTTTAGTTACCGGCGACTTCTTTGATGCGGGCGATCATTTCGTCCACAGCTTTGTCAGTCGGCACTTTCTCGTTCAAGATACGGTTCATGGCTTTGGCCCACACGTTTTCGTTGTTGAGCACGGTGAACTTGTAGTTCTTGGTGAACTCAAACGGCTGTGTGCCATTCATGAACTGGTTGTACACCGCCAAACGTGCGGGGTCTGCTTTCCAGAAGGGGCGTTGTTGCGCCGCCTTGGTCACAGGGAACCAGCGACCGAGCGAACCTTCCACATAAGGTGTCAGGTTTTGCTCTTCCAGCATGAAGGCCAAGAACTTTTTCGCCAAATCTTTGCGCTTGGCGTCTTTGAAGATCACGCCTGTTTTCACCGCTGAGCGATAGGTCATTTTGGTGCCATCGGGTTTGAGCGGGAAGCCAGAAGTGCCGATTACTTCGTAGTAGTTCTTCTTGCCCAAGTCACGTTGCTCTTGGGTCAAGGCGGTGTTGTTCATGTCGTCCAACCACTTGGCTGCGATCGAGATCGTGGCGTTGTGCGTCATGACCGTGGTCTTGTTGTGGAAGGCCACGTTGTTGTCCGGATCTTTCCAGCTGGTTGACGAGGGGGGTGTGCAACCCTTGGTGTAGACCGCGGTGTAGTCGTTCAAGGCGTTGATCAAACCTGCGCGCACGGCTGGATCGTCGACCAAGAGCTTGCCCGAATCGTTCACCAACTTGACGTTGTAGGCGTCCATGAAAGTCAGGAACGAGAAGAACGAGTCGGTGGCGTCCACGCCCATGGGGAAGCCGGTACCAAAGGCACGCTTGCCGGTTTTTTGGCGATAGCCCGTTTGCACTTTGGAGCACCAGAAGTCCCAGTAACCTTTCCAGTCGGTGGGAATGTCGCTCTCTTTGTAGCCCGAATCAGCCAGCATGTCTTTCCAGTACTGGATGTGCATGGTTTGCTGTTTGATCGGGAAGGCGTAGTAAGCGCGGTTCTTGGCTTGGTTGTTGTACAAGAAGGTGGTGGACAGGGCCGCAGGTTCGAAGCTGCTGCGCACTTTGTCGATCACGCTCGAGAGGTCTTCCAACTTGCCGTCGTACGCCCATTTGGCGGTGACTTGGAAGTCGTAAGTGTCGGCATAGGCCAAATCGGGTGGGCTGCCAGAGTCCAGCGCGGCCACGGTTTTGGGGATCATGTCTTGGATCGGATACTGCGAGAGATCGATCTTGATGCCCTTGTTCTTTTCTTCAAATTTTTTGATCGCTGCGAACAAGGCGTCGTCTTCGGCTTTGTAGAAGCCTTTGACCCACCACACATTCAATTTCTCTTGCGCCAGGGCAGGGCCCGCGGCGGTGATCAGGCCTGCCGCAATCATTGCGCCGGTCAGCCAAGTTTTCAATTTCATCTGTTGTCTCCTCAGGTTAGAAGTTCAAGGTCTGTGCAACCTTGGTGCTATCGTATGATGATTGAGCCATCTCCAGATGCGGAGTTACCCGCATCTTTTGGGTTAACCCTTGGCCGCGCACTCGGGCACAGGGGTGTGCACGGTTTTGTTTTCAAAATACGATTTCAAGTTGTTGAAGGTCAAATCCGCCATGGCCTGGCGGGTTTGCGTGGTGGCGCTGCCAATGTGGGGTGCCAGCACCACATGGGGCAAAGCGCGCAGTGCTTCGGGCACGTGGGGCTCGTTCTCGAACACGTCCAGGCCGGCGCCACCGATGACGCCGTTTTGCAGCGCTTCAATCAGGGCCGCTTCATCGACCACCGAACCGCGTGCCACGTTGACCAAGATGCCCTTGGTGCCCAAAGCTTTGAGCACATCGGCATTGATCAATTTGCGCGTGCCTGCGCCACCGGGGGTGATGACCACCAAGTAGTCACTCTCTGCGGCCAAGGCTTCGGCGGTGGCCGCGTACTTGAACGGCAGATCGGCCTTGGCGCTGCGGGCCGTGTAGGCCACCGACATATTGAAGGCCAAAGCGCGCTGTGCAATGGCTTGGCCGATGCGGCCCATGCCCACAATGCCCATGCGGGCGCCCGAGACCTTGCGTGCCAGCGGCATGGGGCCGGTGGGCCATTGGCCTTCTTTGACATAGCGGTCCGAAGCCGGCAGTTGGCGCGCGGCGGCCAGCATTAGGCCGATGGCCAGGTCGGCCACATCGTCATTGAGCACATTGGGGGTGTGGGTCACCATGACGCCGCGTGCTTTGGCGGCGGCCACGTCAACGCCGTCATAGCCGACGCCAAATCCCGAAATGATTTCCAGCGCAGGCAATTGGGCGATCAAGCTTTCAGGCACCTTGGATTCGCCGGTGGAGGCAATGGCGCGGATGTGGGGTGCGATCTTGGCGAAAGCCGCTGGATCGGTCTCGTGCAAGCGGTCGTGCAAATTGAATACGGCACGAATTTGAGGCTCGAGCAGGGGCGAGAGTTTGGCGACAGACAGGACGTCGATGTGGGACAAGGTGGGCTCCTAGGGCTTTCACGGGGTTGAGATTCAATCGTCATACCATAATATGCTCGCAGTGCCCGAACTCAGATTCGGGGAAACCAGTAAGAACGTCAACCAGCGAGACCCACCATGAGTGACCAACCCAAAAAGCGCCCCGAAGATTTACGCAGTCAACAATGGTTCGGGCGGCAAGACCGGGATGGTTTTGCGTACCGCAGTTGGGTGAAGGGCAAGGGCATTCCACACGACCAGTTCGATGGTCGTCCCGTGATTGGCATCTGCAACACCTTCAGCGAACTCACGCCTTGCAACTCGCACTTTCGCACCCTTGCCGAGCAAGTGAAGATCGGTGTGTACGAAGCGGGTGGTTTCCCGCTGGAATTTCCCGTCATGTCGCTGGGTGAAACCTTGTTGCGCCCCACCGCCATGCTGTACCGCAACCTCGCGTCCATGGATGTGGAAGAGAGCATTCGCGGCAACCCGATCGATGGCGTGGTGCTGTTGATGGGCTGTGACAAAACAACCCCCAGCTTGTTGATGGGTGCCTCCAGCGCCAACCTGCCCACCATTGGTGTGAGCGGCGGCCCAATGCTCAATGGCAAATGGCGTGGCCAAGAGTTGGGCTCAGGCACCGGTGTGTGGAGCATGAGCGAACAAGTGCGCGCCGGCACCTTGAAGCTGCAAGATTTCTTTGAAGCCGAGAGCTGCATGCACCGCAGCCACGGCCACTGCATGACCATGGGCACCGCCAGCACCATGGCCAGCATGGTCGAAGCCTTGGGCATTGGTTTGCCTGGCAACGCGGCTTACCCCGCTGTCGATGGCCGTCGCAATGTGTTGGCCCGCGACGCTGGTCGCCGCATTGTGCAGATGGTCAAAGACGACATCAAAATTTCTCAAATCCTGACCCGTGAAGCGTTCGAGAACGCCATCCGCACCTTGGCAGCGATTGGCGGCAGCACCAACGCCGTGATTCACTTGGTGGCCATCGCCGGTCGCTTGGGCGTGCCGTTGAGCATTGACGACTTTGACCGCTTGGCCAGCGAGTTGCCTTGTTTGGTGAACTTGCAGCCTTCCGGTCAATACCTGATGGAAGACTTTTGTTACGCCGGTGGCTTGCCTGCGGTGATGAAAGAAATCGCGCATCTGTTGCACACCGATGTGGTCACCGCCAACGGCAAGACCGTGGGCCAAAACGTGGCCGAAGCACAGAACTACAACACCGAAGTCATCAAGCCGTTTGCCGAGCCCTTCAAAGAGAAGGCCGGTATTGCCATCTTGCGTGGCAACTTGGCGCCACGCGGTGCGGTGATCAAACCCAGTGCGGCCACCCCCGCATTGATGACACACACTGGTCGTGCCGTGGTGTTTGAAGACAGCAACGATTTCCACGCCCGCATCGACGACGAAAACTTGGATGTGGACGAAACCTGCATCTTGGTGCTCAAGAACTGCGGCCCCAAGGGCTACCCCGGCATGGCCGAGGTGGGCAATATGCCGCTGCCGCCCAAGGTGCTGCGCAAAGGCATCACCGACATGGTGCGTATCAGCGATGCGCGCATGAGCGGTACCGCCTACGGCACCGTGGTGTTGCACACCGCGCCTGAAGCGGCGGCGGGCGGTACTTTGGCCTTGGTGCAAAACGGCGACTTGATCACCTTGGATGTGCCTAAGCGCAGCCTGCACCTGCATGTGGATGATGCTGAATTGGCCAAGCGCCGCGCGGCTTGGACACCCCCCGAACCAGCGATGGCCAGCGGTTACTGGAAGCTGTACATCGACCATGTGTTGCAAGCTGACGAAGGTGCTGACCTCGACTTCTTGCGCGGCATGCGCGGTGCCGCCGTTCCCAAAGACAACCACTAAAAATCAAGGAAATCAGAGATGACAAAAGTAGCCGTAGTCACCGGTGCCAGCTCGGGCATTGGTAAAGCATGCGCCCTGGCCTTGTTGAAGGCCGGATGGCAAGTCGCCTTGGTGGGGCGCCGTGCGGACGCCTTGCAAGCCACCATCGCCGAAGCGGGTGCGAATGCCGCCAACGCTTTGGCTGTGCCCACCGATGTGGGCAAAGATGCAGAAGTGGCCAAGCTCTTCCAAACCGTGGTGGCCAAATTCGGTCGCGTGGACTTGCTGTTCAACAACGCTGGTGTGTCCTTGCCCTACACCTTGCCTGGTGATTTGGCGGCAGACGCGTGGCGCCAAGCGGTGGATGTGAACTTGAACGGTGCGTTCTACTGCTTGTCGCATGCCTTCAAGCAAATGCAAACACAGTCACCCCAAGGTGGCCGCATCATCAACAACGGCTCCATCTCGGCGTATGCGCCGCGTCCGGGCTCGATCGCTTACACCGCCACCAAACACGCCATCAGCGGCTTGACCCGTGCGGCCAACTTGGACGGACGCAATATGAACATCGCGGTCGGCCAAATTGACATTGGCAACGTGGCCAGCGACATGACCGCCAAGATGGTCAATGGCGTGCACCAAGCCGACGGCACCATCAAGCCCGAAGCGCGCATGGAAATGAGCTCGGTGGTGGACACCTTCATGACCATGGCCAACTTGCCTTTGTCGTCCAACATCTTGTTCGTCACCGTCATGGCCAACCAAATGCCGTTCGTCGGCCGCGGTTAACACACACCTTCAGGCCCACACGATGCACGACGTGGTCACCTTGGGCGAAGCCATGGTGTTGTTGGCAGCTGAGCAGCCGGGGCCTTTGGCTTCGGTGCGCAGCTTCACCAAATACACCGCTGGCGCAGAAACCAATGTGGCTGTGGGTCTGGCGCGCTTAGGACTCAAGGTCGGCTGGGCCAGCCGCTTGGGGGACGACTCCATGGGGCAGTACTTGCGCAACGCCTTCACGCACGAAGGGATTGATTGCGCACACGTCGCCATGGTGCCCGGGGCCCGCACAGGCTTCATGTTCAAAGGCCGGGTTGACGATGGCTCGGACCCACCGATTGAATACCACCGCAAAGATTCCGCCGCCAGCCAAATGGGGCCTGCTGATTTGGATCTGGCCTGGCTCTCGCAAGCGCGTCACTTGCATGTGACGGGTGTGTTCCCTGCACTCACCGACGCGACCTTGGCCGCCACGCAGACCGCCATGCAACACATGCGTGCCCAAGGCAAGACGGTGAGCTTTGACCCCAACCTGCGCCCTGCCTTGTGGCGCGACGCAGCGCACATGCGCGCCACCTTGAACGCCCTGGCCGCTCAAGCCGATTGGGTGTTGCCCGGTTTGGACGAAGGACGCCAGCTCACCGGACAAGACACGCCCGAGCAGATGGCTGCGTTTTACCGCGCCGCAGGTGCCGCCCAGGTGATTGTCAAACTCGGCGCTCAGGGTGCCTACTTCGACAGTGCGCAAGCCTCGGGCTATGTGGCTGCGTCGCCGGTGACGCGTGTGGTCGACACCGTGGGTGCGGGCGATGCGTTTGCGGTGGGCGTGATCAGCGGCTTGCTGGAAAACTTGAACTTGGAAGACGCGGTGCGACGCGCCACTTGGATGGGCGCACGCGCCGTCCAAGCGCGCGGTGACACCGAAGGTTTGCCCACCCGTGCGCAGCTGCAAGCCGCGCAGGTGGCATGACATTTCGAATTTAAAAACAGACAACATCAACAGGAGACAAACATGAAGATTGGCTACATCGGTGCATCGGGCCTCATGGGGCATGGCATGGCGAAAAACTTGTTGGCCAAAGGCCAACAACTCGCCATCACCGTTCACACACAACGCGACCGCGTGCAAGACCTGCTCCATACGGGCGCCACCTTGGCGGCCAATGCCGCGGAGCTGGGCGCAACGTGTGACGTGGTGTTGATCTGCGTCACCGGTTCGCCTCAAGTCGAGGCGGTGGTGTCGGGCCCGAACGGTTTGTTGACCCACCCCAAAGCAGGTTTGGTGATCGTCGATTGTTCGACCAGCGAGCCGCACTCCACCACCCATTTGCGCGAACTGTCTCACAGCAAAGGCGTGACCTTTGTCGATGCGCCCTTGGCACGCTCACCCGTTGAGGCCGAAGCCGGTCGACTCAACATCATGGTGGGTGCTGAACCCGCCGTGTTTGCCAAGCTCGAACCTATTTTGAAATGCTGCGCCGAGAACGTGTTCCACGTTGGTGGCCCCGGCGCAGGACATGCCATCAAGCTGCTCAACAACTTCATCGGTCAAGCCATTTGTGCCGCCACAGCCGAGGCTTTTGCGGTGGGCAAGCGCGCGGGCATTGACCCCAAGCAACTCGTTGCTTTGGTCGGTGCAGGCCCGGTCAACTCCGGCTTGTTTCAGGCCATGGCCAAAACACTCGATGGCGATTTGACGGGCTTGAAGTTCGAGCTCGACAACGCACGCAAAGACATTCGTTACTACACCCACTTGGCTGAAGGCATGGCCGTGCCCACGCTGATGGGCGAGGCGGTGCACCAATCGCTCAGCATGGCCAGCGCTTTGGGCTTTGGCAAAAAATTTGTGCCCTCCTTGGTGGAGGCGCAAGAACGCATCACGGGCGTCACTTTGGTGCCCAAGACTTCCAACACTTAACCCCCTCACAGAGAGACAACCATGAGCAATCGTTTAGCAGGCAAAACAGCACTCGTCACCGCAGCCGGTCAAGGCATTGGCCGCGCCACCGCCCTCGCCTTTGTGCGCGAAGGCGCCAAGGTCATCGCCACCGATGTGAATGCCGCCGCCTTGGAATCTTTGAAACAAGAATGCGGCTGCGCTGTGGATGTGCTCGACGTCACCAGCGACGCGGCCATTCAAGCCGCCCACGCCAAGCATGGCGAGATCGATGTGCTGTTCAATGGTGCAGGGTTTGTGCACGCAGGCACGGTGCTCGACTGCACCGAGGCGGAGTGGGACTTTGCCTTCAACCTCAACGTGCGTTCGCAGTTTCACATGATCAAAGCGTTCTTGCCGGGCATGCTCAAAAAGGGCAAAGGCTCCATCATCAACGTGGCCTCGGTGGCGGGCAGCATCAAAGGCGCGCCCAATCGTTTTGTGTACGGCACCACCAAGGCGGCGGTGATTGGTTTGACCAAAGCCGTAGCGGCCGACTACATCACCACGGGTGTGCGTTGCAACGCGATTTGCCCTGGCACCGTGGAGTCGCCTTCGCTGCGTGACCGCATCTCGGCCCAAGCCCAAGCCAGTGGTCAAACCATTGCACAAGTGGAAGCCGCGTTTGTGGCCCGCCAACCCATGGGCCGTGTGGGTCGTGTGGATGAAATCGCTGCTTTGGCGGTGTACTTGGCCAGTGACGAGTCCAGCTTCACCACGGGCACGGCACAAGTCATTGACGGCGGATGGTCTAACTGATGTCGCCCGTCATCCGCATTCATGCGCAAGACAATGTGGTCATTGCCCGATCACAGTTGGTCGGCGGCACGGTGCTGGCCGACGAAGGTGTGACGGTCTCGGGTCTGGTGCCCCCCGGCCACAAAGTGGCCACGCAGGCGATTGCCAAGGGGCAGCCCGTGCGCCGCTACGACCAAATCATTGGCATGGCCACGCGCGACATTGCCGCAGGCGAGCATGTGCACACGCACAACCTGGCCTTCAGCGACTTTGCGCGTGAACACGCGCCTGGCGCTGCGGCACAGCCAACAGCCTATGTCGCGCAACCCGCCACCTTCCAAGGCATTGTGCGTGCGGATGGCCGCGTGGCCACGCGCAACTACATCGGTGTGTTGACCTCGGTGAATTGCTCGGCCACGGCGGCGCGCGCGATTGCGGATTACTTTCGACGTGACATTCGTCCCGAGGCTTTGGCCGACTTCCCCAACGTGGACGGGGTGGTTGCCTTGACCCACGGCATGGGCTGCGCCACGGCGAGCGACGGTGAAGAGTTGCAAGTGCTGCGCCGCACCCTGGGCGGCTATGCCAAGCACCCCAACTTTGCCGCCGTGCTGGTGGTGGGCTTGGGGTGTGAGACCAACCAAATTTCAGGCTTGCTCACGCAAGAAGAGATGGAAGTGGGCCCCAAGCTGGTGGCGTTCAACATTCAAGAAACCGGCGGTACCCGCAAGACAGTGGACAAAGGCGTTGAGCTGATCAAGGCCATGCTGCCCGAAGCCAACCGTGTGCAGCGTGAACCGGTACCTCTGAAACACTTGACCGTGGGCTTGCAGTGCGGCGGCAGCGATGGCTATTCGGGCATCAGCGCCAACCCAGCGTTGGGGGCAGCGGTGGACTTGCTGGTGCGCCACGGTGGCACGGCGGTGTTGTCTGAAACGCCCGAAATTTATGGTGGCGAACACTTGCTGACGCGCCGCGCTGTGAGCGTGGCGGTGTCTGACAAATTGCGCGCCCGCATTGCCTGGTGGGAGGCCTACACCTACCGCAACAACATGCAGATGGACAACAACCCCTCGGCGGGCAACAAGGCGGGTGGTTTGACCACCATCCTCGAAAAAAGCCTGGGCGCGATTGCCAAAAGCGGCACCACCAATTTGGTCGATGTGTATGAGTACGCCCAACCCATCACCGCACAGGGTTTTGTGTACATGGACACACCGGGCTACGACCCGGTATCGGCCACCGGCCAAGTTGCGGGGGGCGCCAACCTGATTTGCTTCACCACTGGACGTGGCTCGGCCTATGGTTGCGCGCCCAGCCCTTCCATCAAACTTGCGACCAACACGGCTTTGTGGCAACGCCAAGAGGATGACATGGACATCAACTGCGGCGGCGTGGTCGATGGTGCAGAAACTGTGCAGCAAGCGGGTGAACGCATCTTCCAACTGATGATTGCCACGGCCTCCGGCCAGCACACCAAGAGCGAACAACATGGCTATGGCCAAAACGAGTTCGTGCCTTGGCAGCTGGGTGCGGTGATGTAACGCGATTCTTCGCCACGCCACCATAGGCCTCATGCGCAGGGGCCGGTGGTGGCGTGTCAGGCTGCGCAAGTTCAGACTTTTAGAATAGGCGGGTTATAAATTTCAAACCCAGCTTCCCATGAACGTCATTCGCTTCTCTGATTTGTGCGCCGCTGGCCGTGTCCAAGGCCAACGTGTTTTCATTCGCGCCGACTTGAACGTGCCGCAAGACGACAGCGGTGCCATCACCGAAGACACCCGCGTGCGCGCCTCGGTGCCTTGCATTCAAATGGCCCTGGCTGCCGGTGCGGCGGTGATGGTGACCAGCCATTTGGGCCGCCCCACCGAAGGTGAGTTCAAGCCCGAGGATTCGCTGGCGCCCGTGGCCAAGCGTTTGGGCGAGCTGTTGGGCCGTGAGGTGCCCCTGGTGGCCAACTGGGTGGATGGTGTCAAAGTTGAGCCCGGTCAAGTGGTGCTGCTTGAAAACTGCCGCGTCAACAAAGGCGAGAAAAAGAACAACGAAGACCTGGCCCGCAAGATGGCGTCGCTGTGCGACATCTTCGTCAACGACGCCTTTGGCACAGCCCACCGTGCCGAAGGCACGACCTACGGCATTGCGCAGTTTGCGCCCATCGCGTGTGCAGGCCCCCTGCTGGCTGCTGAAATTGACGCGATTCAAAAAGCCCTGGCTGCGCCCAAACGCCCCTTGGCCGCCATCGTGGCAGGCAGCAAGGTCAGCACCAAGTTGACCATCTTGAAGAGCTTGGCCAACAACGTGGATCAGCTCATTGTGGGCGGTGGCATTGCCAACACCTTCATGCTGGCTGCAGGCTTGAAGATCGGCAAGAGCTTGGCCGAACCCGACTTGATCGACGAAGCCAAGGCCGTGATCGCCTTGATGAAATCACGTGGCGCCGAAGTGCCGATTCCCACCGATGTGGTGACCGCCAAAACCTTCTCGGCCGATGCGGTGGCCACGGTTAAAAAAGCCACCGAGGTGGCCGACGACGATCTGATTTTGGACATTGGCCCAGAGACCGCAGCTAAGTTGGCGGCGCAACTTAAAGTCGCGGGCACCATCGTGTGGAACGGCCCAGTGGGCGTGTTTGAATTTGCCGCGTTCGAGAACGGCACCCAGGTGATTGCCCACGCGATTGCCGAATCCAGCGCCTTCAGCATTGCGGGTGGTGGTGACACCTTGGCCGCAATTGCCAAGTACGGCATTGAAAAACAAGTGGGCTACATCTCTACCGGTGGTGGCGCGTTCTTGGAAATCTTAGAAGGCAAAACGCTGCCTGCGTTTGAGATTTTGACCAAGCGCGCAGCGGGTTAATCTGGCCTTTCACCACGCACAAGCAAACGCAAACAACTGCCGGCTCATGCTGTCTTGGCTGACAGACTTCCAGTCGGCTCCAACGGGCAGCGATTTGATCGCTGCGCCCTTGCCCATTTTTTGCGGGTAGCTGCTGGCGCTGAGGGTCTTGTATTTGCCTTCGCTGCAGTCGTATTCGATGTAGGACTTGACCGATTGTTGTCCTGTGGCATCGGGACCTTTGAGGTCGTAGACCACCCACACGCGTTTGTTGCCGTTGATTTTTTCAATCGCGGCAGAGTCCACATACACCGTGGCCACTTCGTTTTGCGTCACGGTGACCCACATGGCTTGGGCAATCTGAGTGACACCTAACAACAGGCAAACAACAAATCGTTTCATGGACATGCGACTCTCAAAAAAAAGCCCCGGATGAGCGGGGCTTGGAGTTGGCGATAGAGCACGCAGCGTACTTAGGCAGCAGGTGTTGCCTGCATGGCGCGCGGGCTGGTGACTTGGCCGTCGTAGGTGGTCCAGCTGTCGGTCTTGAAGTCATACAGTTTGCAGTCGCGTGCGGTTTGGAAATACCACTTCCAAGAGAACGGCTGAACAATAATGCGCTCGGGCAGCAACTCTTCGAGTTTGCTTTGCGCTTGCTTCAACTTGTACAGCGGAATGCTCATGTCCAAGTGGTGGGCGGTGTGCTCCATGATGTGGTGCATCAGGGCGCCGATCTGCAAGGGGAAGGTCAGGTGCACGGTGGTGGACACAAAAGGCGAAGCCTTGGACCAGCCAGTGCGCTCTTCGTGCCAAGACACATCCACATGGGTGTGGTGCACATACACCACAAAACCAATCATGGTCACCCAGAAGAAGAACGGCACGCCCACGCCCATCAGCAAGATGTAGGCGATCGATTGCTCGGTGGCCAAGGCCGCCCACACCATGGCTGCCACCCAAGCGATGCCAAATGCCGTGATGAGCAAGCAGTCTTTGGTGAAGATGGGGCGACGCGTAGGCATGTTCTTTTCGTTTGGGAACACCATCTTGTTCCACCAGATTTCGATCATGTAGTACAGGCCAGGGGCCCAGCCACTGCGGTACACGCGGTCGCGCAATTTCTCGAACGGGCTCAAGGCGGCAAACTCTTCGGGGGTGTAAGGGGCCCACACGAAGTCGAAGTTTTTGAGGTTGGTGTAACCATGGTGCACCACGTTGTGGCCGATGTCCCACAAGCTGTAGGCGGTCAACGAGGGCAAGAAGGCAATGCGGCCCAACCACTTGTTGAGGTTGCGGTGGGGCGTGAGGCTTTGGTGGCAGGCGTCGTGGCCCAAGATGAACAAGCGGCCAATCACAAAGCCCGCGGCGCAGCCGCTCAAGAGCTTGGCCCACCAAGCGTCGAGCAGCACGGTGCCCGCCATCAGGGCGCCCCACAGGATGTAGTCGACGACGAGCAACACGATGGCCAGTGCGGTGGTGCGCTCAGCCAAAGGAATCAGCCACTCGCGCATGATCTTGCGGTGTGGCATCGGTTCGCCGGGAAGAATAGGTTTGATCGTTGTGGTCATAGTCAAGCAGTCAAGTGGGCTGCCAACAACTGGCGTTGCCCGTTTGGGGCCCACGGGGGCGATCCAGTGTTGGATCTTAGGTGAGCGGTGCGGATGCGCACTGATTTGAATCAATTACCTGCAGATTATCGCTTTTTAAGGTCCGGGATGTATGTTTGTCCCCCTGCCACGTGGGGACGTCGCAGTCAAAAAAGAACACAAAAGGGTTGTTTTGACAGGTTGAGCTGCCCAGGGCGCGCGAGAACAAGGCCTCGAATGGCGGCACGGGCGCGCATTTCAAACATGTGAGAATCAACCCAAACACAACACCAGGAGACTCTGCATGGCCCGTCACGCCACCAAAATTGTTGCCACATTGGGCCCGGCGTCCAGCGACCCGGCCTTGCTCGAACAGATGATTCGCGCTGGCGTCAATGTGGTTCGCCTCAACTTCAGCCACGGCAAAGCCCAAGACCACATCGACCGTGCCCGCTTGGTGCGCGAAGCTGCTGCCCGTGCGGGCCGCGAAGTGGCCATCATGGCCGACCTGCAAGGCCCCAAGATCCGCGTGGGCAAGTTTGCCGACGGCAAGGTCATGCTGGAAAACGGCGCCAAATTCGTACTCGACGCCTCACGCACTGAGCCCGGAGACCTGCAAGGTGTGGGCCTGGACTACAAAGAGCTGCCCCGGGATGTGAAGCCCGGCGACTTGTTGTTGCTCAACGATGGTTTGATTGTGTTGACGGTGGAGGCCGTGCGCGGTGAGCAAGTGCACACCACGGTGAAAGTAGGCGGCGAGTTGTCCAACAACAAGGGCATCAACAAACAAGGCGGTGGCCTGACCGCCCCGGCTCTGACCGGCAAAGACATGGAAGACATCAAAACCGCGATGAGCTTTCAAGCCGACTACGTAGCGGTGAGCTTTCCCAAGAACGCCACCGACATGGAAATGGCGCGCCAACTCGCCAATGTGGCCGGTGCTGAGTACAAACACAAGCCCGGTTTGATTGCCAAGATCGAGCGCGCCGAAGCCATTCCTTTGCTGGATGAAATTTTGCGTGCCAGCGACGGCATCATGGTCGCGCGTGGCGACTTGGCGGTGGAGGTGGGCAATGCGGCCGTGCCAGCACTCCAAAAACGCATGATCAAGCTGGCGCGTCAACACGACAAAGTGGTAATCACCGCCACCCAAATGATGGAGAGCATGATCACCAACCCCGTGCCCACCCGCGCCGAAGTGAGCGATGTGGCCAACGCGGTGATTGATGGCACCGACGCCGTCATGCTGAGTGCTGAAACCGCAGCCGGCAAATACCCGCTGGAGACGGTGGAAGAAATGTCCAAAATTTGTGCCGCTGCTGAGGCGGCCGAAGATGTGGAACTCGACGCCGATTTCAAAGGCCAAACCTTCAGCCGTATTGACCAAACCATTGCGATGGGTGCGCTGTTCACTGCCCATCATCTGGGTGCCAAAGCCATTGTGGCGCTGACGGAATCGGGCTCGACCGCGCTGTGGATGAGCCGCCATCGGATTCACATTCCCATTTATGCCGTGACCACCAAGGTGACCTCGCAGCGCCGCATGGCCTTGTTCCGCAACGTGCGCCCCTTGCTGATGGACACCAGCGCCGACCGCGACACGGCCTTGGCCCAAGCTGAAGCGCATTTGAAGTTGCGCGGCATTGTCGACACCGGCGATGTCTACGCCATCACCTGCGGTGACCCCATGGGCACGCCCGGCGGCACCAACATGCTGCGCATTTGTGAAGTGGGCTGATTTGTCAGCTTGCCGCCAAGCTGACCCACTTAAAATTTGGGCAATTTGACAGATTTTTAACTTTAGAGGTATTTCCTATGGCACTCGTCTCGATGCGCGAACTTCTGGACCATGCGGCAGAGCAGGGTTACGGCATTCCCGCTTTCAACGTCAACAACTTGGAACAAGTGCAAGCCGTGATGGCTGCGGCCGATGCGGTGGGCGCGCCTGTGATCTTGCAAGCCAGCGCGGGCGCACGCAAGTACGCCGGTGAGTCGTTCATCAAGCATCTGATTCAAGCGGCCACAGAAGCCTATCCCCACATCCCCTTGGTCATGCACCAAGACCACGGCACCTCGCCCAAGATTTGCCAAGGCGCGATCGACCTGGGCTTTGGCTCGGTCATGATGGACGGTTCTTTGCTGGAAGACGGGAAAACCCCCTCGGGCTTTGACTACAACGTGAGCGTGACCCAACAAGTGGTGGCCATGGCGCACAAAGTGGGTGTGACCGTAGAAGGCGAATTGGGCTGCCTGGGTTCTTTGGAAACTGGCGAAGCCGGTGAAGAAGATGGCGTGGGCGCGGTGGGCAAGTTGGACCACAGCCAAATGCTGACCGACCCCGAAGAGGCGGCGCAGTTCGTCAAAGCCACCCAGCTTGACGCTTTGGCCATCGCCATCGGCACCAGCCACGGCGCGTACAAGTTCACACGCCCACCCACAGGGGATGTGTTGGCCATCAGCCGCGTGAAAGAAATCAATGCCCGCATTCCCAACACCCACTTGGTGATGCATGGCTCGTCCAGCGTGCCGCAAGACCTGTTGGCCATCATCAACCAATACGGCGGCAAGATGAAAGAAACCTACGGCGTGCCCGTGGCTGAGATTCAAGAAGCCATCAAGTACGGCGTGCGCAAGATCAACATCGACACCGACATCCGTTTGGCCATGACCGGCGCGGTGCGTAAGTTCTTGGCAGAAAACCCAGAGAAGTTCGATGCCCGCGAATGGCTCAAGCCCGCCCGCGAAGCCGCCATGGCGATTTGCAAGCAGCGCTATTTGGAATTTGGTTGCGAAGGCCAAGGCGCCAAGATCAAAGGCCAAAGCCTGCAAGTTGTGGCGGCCAAATACGCCAAGGGCGAGCTCGCACAACTGGTGAAGTGATCACCACGAACGACTCTTGCGATAATTCGCTCGAATAGTTCCAAGCCCGTTGAACGTTCAACGGGCTTTCTTATTTGAATTGTGAAATCCATGACCTCCGCTTTGCACACCTCTGCTTTGACTTCTTTGCCCCTGTTGGCACGCGGCAAAGTGCGCGACAACTACGCCGTGGGCGATGACCGCATCTTGATGGTCGCCTCCGACCGCATCAGCGCGTTTGACGTCATCATGGGCGAGCCCATTCCAGGCAAGGGTGAGCTGCTCACCAAGATGGCTTTGTTTTGGTTCGGCAAGCTGGGCCACATCTGCCCCAACCACCTGACGGGCGAAGCGCCTGAGAGCGTGGTCAGCGCCGATGAAGTGGCGCAAGTCACCGGCCGCTCCATGTTGGTTAAGCGTTTGAAGCCCATTCCTGTGGAGGCCGTGGTGCGTGGCTATTTGGCAGGCAGCGGTTGGCAGGAATACCAAGCTAACCAAGCGGTATGTGGTGTGCCCTTGCCCAAAGGTTTGAAAAACGCCAGCAAGCTGCCAGAGCCCATCTTCACACCCGCAGCCAAAGCGGCCGTGGGTGACCATGACGAGAACATCACGTATGAGCAAGTCGTCGAGATGATTGGCAGCAGCTTGGCCGAGAAAGTCAAAACCGTCAGCATTGCGCTCTACGAGACCGCACGCGACGTGGCAGCCGCCAAAGGCATCATCATTGCCGACACCAAGTTTGAGTTTGGTTTGGATGCCAACAATGATTTGGTGTTGATGGACGAAGTGCTCACCCCCGACTCCTCACGCTACTGGCCGGCCGACAGCTACGCGCAGAGCTTCAAAGCGGGTGTGAACCCACCGAGCTACGACAAGCAGTTTTTGCGCGATTGGCTGGAAACCGCCCAAGTGCAGGGCAAGCCTTGGAGCAAATCGCCCCCGGCGCCACATTTGCCGCAAGAGGTGATTGCCCAAACCGCCGCCAAGTACCAAGAGGCTTGGGAGCGGTTGAAAGACTGAGTGTGTTTGTCCGCCGCGATCAGTTCAGCGCCATGCTGAGCTTGCGGCGGTAGCGAGAAATCATCTCCAGCACCGGGTCTTCTTGCACCGCAGCTTTGCCGGTCAGCTCAATGCCACCTGCGGTTTTGCCAAAGGCGGCATCGTCCGTTTTGGGCTTAGGGGGTGTGAGCAATTCGAGGATGGCCACGTAGGTTTTGCGCGCTACGTCATCGCTCCATGACTTGTCGCGCATGATGATTTCCAGCAACTCCTCCATCGCCGCTTCCATGTGACCGGCAGCAATGAGGGTGCGTGCTTTGGCCAAGCGGGTTTCAAAGTCACGTTTGTTCTTGGCGATCAATTCGTCAAACTGCTCTAACGTCCAGCCGCCACGCGCGTCGCTGCTGACAAATGTCAGCGCTTGCAGCCAGTAATTCAAAGCGTCAAAGCGAAGTTGCAAGGGAATTTGCACCAGCATGGGCGCCAAGGCGGCAGCCGCCTCTTCAAGATGGCCGACCGAAATCAGCAGCTTGACGAAGTTGTAGCGGGTTTCTTCGTCGCTGGGGTTGAGGGCCAGAGCCTCTTGCAATTTGTGCAGGGCAGCGTCCACATCGCCGGCTTGCATGAGCTGCTCGGCTTCTTGCGCATCGGCTTGGGCCGTGATTTCGCCATCAGAAGGCAAATGCTTGTCTAAAAACTCGCGCACCTTGCCTTCAGGCAAGGCACCCATGAAACCATCCACAGGCCGCCCGCCCATCAACAAAATGCAAGTGGGCAGGCTCTTAACGCCAAAGGCACCCGCCAGTTGCTGCTCGGTGTCGGCGTTGATCTTGACCAGTTGGAAGCGGCCCTCGTAAGCGGTTTCCAGCTTTTCCAGAATCGGACCCAGCGATTTACAGGGGCCACACCAATCGGCCCAGAAATCCACCAGCACAGGGGTGGTTTGAGAGGCAGCAATCACATCGGCCTCGAAATTTGCCATCGTTACATCGATCATGGGGGTCCCGTCTTAAAATTCGTTTTTGCTCACACACAGCCTTCATCATGACCAAGTGCCAAGTTGGCGTTGTCATGGGGTCCAATTCCGATTGGGACACCATGCAACATGCAGCCCAGATTCTCCAAGAATTTGGCGTCTCTTTTGAAACCCGTGTCGTTTCTGCCCATCGTATGCCAGACGATATGTTTGCGTATGCGGACAGCGCACACAGCAGGGGTTTGCGCGCCATCATCGCAGGAGCGGGCGGCGCGGCGCATTTACCAGGCATGTTGGCTGCCAAAACCATCGTGCCCGTTTTGGGCGTGCCGGTAGCCAGCAAGCACCTGCAAGGTGTGGACTCTTTGCACAGCATCGTGCAAATGCCCAAGGGCATTCCGGTGGCCACCTTTGCCATTGGCAATGCGGGTGCTGCCAATGCGGCCTTGTTTGCGGTGGCTTTGCTGGCGTCAACCGACGCGGCACTGGCGGACAAGCTGCAAGCCTTCCGCGTGGCGCAGACCGAGGTGGCGCGCAATATGACCCTGCCTCCCGTATGAGCGAAGCCCTGAAACCTCTGCTGCCCGGTGCGACCTTGGGTGTGCTGGGTGGTGGCCAATTGGGTCGCATGTGGGCGCATGCCGCACAGCGCATGGGATACAACACGGCCGTGCTCGACCCTGATGCCCAAAGCCCCGCGGGCTTGGTGAGTCATCACCACATCCACACCGACTACCTGGATGCGGCGGGTTTGAAGCAACTCGCGGCGGTGTGCCAAGCGGTGACCACGGAATTTGAAAATGTGCCTGCCGATGCGCTGGCACAACTTACAGCCACGTTGCCTGTGTCGCCCGCTGCATCTGCGGTGGCGGTGGCGCAAGACCGTGCGCGTGAAAAGGCCCACTTTGTCGCCTGTGGCGTGCCGGTCGCGCCGTATGCGGTGATCGACACGCCCGAGCAGCTCGCGGCCTTGTTAGCGGGGGCGCCGAACGCTGTAGCGATTGACGATTTGCTGCCTGGCATTTTGAAAACCTCCCGCATGGGTTACGACGGCAAAGGCCAATTGCGCGTGGCCACGCGTGATGAATTAAAAGCGGGCTGGGCGAAGCTGGGCCAAGTGCCTTGCGTGTTGGAAAAAATGTTGCCCCTGGCCAGCGAGTGCTCGGTCATCGTGGCGCGTGGTCGCGATGGCGCAATGGTGAACCTGCCTGTGCAACGCAATCTGCACCGCGATGGCATTCTGGCTGTGACCGAGGTGTTTGCAGGCAACGTGTCCGATGCGTTGGCAAGCCAAGCCATCACTGCTGCCAAAGCCGTGGCACAAGAGCTGAACTACGTGGGCGTGTTGTGTGTCGAATTCTTTGTGTTGGCCGATGGACAGCTGGTGGTCAACGAAATTGCCCCCCGTCCCCACAACAGCGGCCACTACAGCCAAGATGCATGTGATGTGTCGCAGTTTGAGTTGCAAGTGCGCACCATGGCCGATTTGCCTTTGACGCAACCACGCTTGCACAGCCCCGCCTTCATGCTCAATTTGTTGGGCGATTTGTGGCTTGTGAATCCATCGGGTTCAGAACCCCATGCTTTGCAGACCGAGCCCGCGTGGCACAAGGTGCTGGCGCTGCCCGGCACACATCTGCATCTGTACGGCAAGCGCGAAGCGCGCGTGGGTCGCAAGATGGGACATCTCAACGTCACGGCGGCAACGCCTGATGCGGCGCGTGCCGTGGCGTTGCAAGCCGCTGCCATTTTGGGCATTGCGCCGTTTTAATCGTTTCTTGCCATGATCGTTGACGGCCAATCCCCCCAAGCCATCACCGCCGCTGCACAGGCTTTGCAGCGCGGTGAACTGTTGGGGCTGCCTACCGAGACGGTGTACGGCTTGGCGGCTGATGCGGGCAATGATGCAGCGGTGGCCAAAATTTTTGCCGCCAAAGGTCGTCCTCCCAATCATCCGCTCATCGTGCATGTGGCCAGCGCATCAGACGTACCGCGTTTTGCCAGCCATGTGCCGCAGTTTGCCCAGCAGCTCATCGACGCTTTTTGGCCAGGCCCCTTGACCCTCATCTTGCCGCGTCGCCCTGAGGTCGCTGCGGTTGCAGCAGGAGGCCAAGACTCGGTAGGACTGCGTTGTCCCTCACATCCGGTAGCCCATGCCGTGCTGCAAAGCGCCGAGACTTTGGGCGTGTTTGGCGTGGCGGCCCCCAGCGCCAATTTGTTTGGCCGCGTCAGCCCTACCACGGCGGCGCACGTGGCCACCGAGTTTGGCGAGCGCTTGCTGATTGTGGATGGCGGTGCCTGTGATGTGGGCATTGAGTCAACCATCGTCGACTGCACACGAGGCATGCCGGTGTTGTTGCGTCCGGGGGTGTTAACGCTCGAACAGCTGAGAGCAGCTTGTGGCGAGATTGTGCGCACCTCAGTCATCACAGATGCCGATGCGCCGCGTGCTTCCGGTACATTGGCGTCGCACTATGCACCGTCTGCGCAAGTGCGCTTGATGGATGCCCAAGAAATGCAAGCTGCTTTGAACCACCTGAGCACGACCACGGCCGGACCAAGCCACGTGGCCGTGTGGTCGCGTCGCCCCATGCAAGTCAACGCGGCTTTGAACGCCCACGTGGTGCAATGTGCAATGCCGCAAGATCCGGTCGCCTGTGCCCATGTGTTGTTTGCGCAGCTGCGTGAATTTGACCGCCAGGGTGTGGCCCAGATTTGGGTCGAACGCCCTGCCCAACTTCCCGAGTGGGAGGGCGTTTTGGACCGGCTGACCCGGGCTGCCACGCCAGCTGGCTAAACTACGCTCAATCAACGAGAACATCTGATGACCCATATTTCAATTCAACGTCTGATGGGCGCATGCGCCCTGGCCTTGGCAAGCTTGCTCAGCGCATGTGGCGGAACGAGTAGCACGGTCAATCCGCTCAGTACCAAAGTCAACCCTAACATTGCCAATGCGCGTGTCATTGCTTTTGGCGATGGGTTGAGCGATGTCGGCGCGGGTGGTTTTCGCTATACCGTGGACGATGTGTCTGCAGGTGGCAGCATGACGGTGGCCGAGCGGTTTGCGTTTATTTACGGCTTCACCAGCATGAGTGCAGTCACCGATACGCGTGTACTTGTTGGCGGTGCTTACAGCTATGCCCAAGGCGAGGCTCGTGTGTCAACGGCCGTGACCAATGGTTCGGGCGTCGCGGCCGCTCCTTTGACAGATCAAGTGACAAATTTTTTGGCGCACAACACCCCTGGTGATAACGACTTGATCGTCATCACAGCAGGGACACGTGACATCATTTACAACGCCAAGCAATATTTTGCTAATGCCATGACGGCAGACCAAGCCAAAGCGAATGTGGCGCAGGCCGCCGTCGATTTGGCCAATGTGGTGCAGCGTTTAACCACAGCAGGTGCCAAGCATGTCTTGATCGTTGCCCCGTTCAATGTCGCGCGCATGCCTTGGGTCTTTGCCGCAGAAACTACCACGCACACGTCTTACCCCACGTTCAGTGACCAATACAGTTTTGTGCAACAACTGAGCATATTGACGTCTGGCGATACGAGCTGCAGTTCGTTCGGTTGCCAAATCTCTCAAGCCTTGGTCAATCGCTATCCTGGCACCACGCATGGACAGCCCGTGTTGTTGGCTGACATTGCACAATATTTCAACTTGGTCACGGGTACGGGCGCTGGTGGCAGTGATATTTACGGGCGCGCGTTCCCTAACCCCACAGGCAACGCCAGTACCTTTGGCATTGCAACTTCTTCAGGGGTTTTGCTGACCAATCCAGATGTGCCTGTTTGTGTCAACGACATCACGGCGTCTAACTTGTGCAGCACCGCAAATGCAGCATCCATCAAAACCAACTCCCACAATAGCAATTTGCCTTGGGATTACGCCACCGCTGTGTTTGCTGATAACTACAACCTCACGCCTGCCGTCCATCGCATGATTGCAGACTACATCTACAACGTGACGGAATACCGCGCCGCCTGGCGCTAAGCCTAGGTGTCAGTGCTTGCACCAAAACGCAAGCGCATCCACAAAATACTGGACGCCAAGGCCAAGGTGATCACATTGGCGATCACCACCGGCCAGGCTTGAATCAACAAGCCGTAGGCCAACCACAGCGCAATGCCCAAGGTGAAGGCGCTGTACATCCCCAATGAAATGCCGCGCACATCACGCGTTTTAAAAGTCAGCCAAGCTTGCGGCACAAAGCTCGCCGTGGTGAGTGTGGCGGCTGCGTAGCCAATCCAGTCGGTGAGCAAGATCATCGCGGGTTCTTTATTTAAAAAATATCAGGGTTGCTGCGCAACCCAATCGATCAAGGCGTCGAGTGCGGGTCGTGCCGCGTTGGCGTTGGGGTGGTTGAGCACGGCGACCAATACCCAACGCTTGCCGCTGGCGCCATCGACAAAGCCCGCCACGCCAGCCACATCGCGCAGGCTACCGGTTTTCAAATGCGCCACGCCCTGCGCTTTGCTGCGCTTCAAGGTGCCGTCTAGTCCGCTGATGGGCAAAGAGCTCATCAGCTCCGCCATGGTGGGTGAAGCCCAGGCCACTTGCAGCAAACGCGCCAAGGCTTGGGCGCTGATGCGCTCGTCGCGACTCAGGCCTGAGCCGTTGTCAAACACCGGCACATCACCGCCCACGCGTTCGCGCCACCAACGTTGCAACACCTCGCGCGAGGCGTCGAAACTGCCCACGCCGCGTTGCTGCTGACTGAGCGTTAAAAAGAGCTGCTGGGCCATCACGTTGTTGCTGAACTTGTTGATGTCACGAATGACTTCAGCGAGCGTGGCGGAATCGCTGTTGAACACGGGTTGTAAGTTGGCGGGTACGCTGCCCTCACGCACCTGGCCGCTGAGGTGTCCGCCCAGTTGTTGCCACATGCCAGCTATCGCGCGGGCGGCAAATTGCTGGGGCGCGCTGTAGGCGATGGGCCACACTTTTTCGCCGCAGATTGCAGGAAAGCTGCCGTTGAAACGAATCCGTGTGGGATCTGACCAATCAGGCTTCAAACTGCCCCGGTAGTCGTTGCAGTCACCCGCAGACAGCGCCACGGCGGCCGGGAATTGCACGCCTGCCATGGGGGGCTCGATTTGAATGCGCGCCACATTGGTCGCCCGGTCGGGTACGAATTGAATCAGCAGCGATTTGAAATTGAGCAGCAAGGCGTCTGGCGCTGCGTTGTAGGGGCGCAGGGGTTCGCCATCAAAACTGGCCGCATCGCGTGCGGGCACGTCAAACGCGCTGCGGTCGAGCACGATGTCACCCTGTATTTTGTGAATGCCCAAGCCCTGGATGCGACGCATCAAGAGCCACAAACGTTCCACCACCAAGCGCGGGTCGCCGCTGCCGCGCAGGTACACATTGCCCTGCAACACGCCGTCACGCACGGTGCCATCCACGTACACCGGTGTGCGCCAGACAAACGCGGGGCCTAGCAGGTCCAGCGCTGCCGTGGTGGTGGCGAGCTTCATCAGCGAGGCTGGGTTGATGGGCGTTTGCGCCATATGGCTCAAGCGCGGTGTGGCCTGTGCTTGGGTGTCGACCACCATCACGTGCAGGGCCTCGGCAGGCACCTTGGCGCGTTGCAGCGCGGCTTGCACCTCGGGTGGTAAATGACCGATGTCGCCTTGGGTGTGGCTGGGTGGCGTGCTTTTTATTTTGCTCGGTGCGGCTTGGGCCCATTGCAGCGCCAACAGCCCAAGGCAGCACAACAAACCTGTCACAACGCCGCGCCACCCGATGTGGCGAACGCTTTTTTGACGCGCCGCCATCGTCATGGAGGACTGAGCAAACTGAGGATGAAGGCGATTAGGCGTGAGCAACATGGGCAAATTATCACTGCCGGGATAATCACCGCATGCACACCTCTTCATGGCTCGCGTTAGAGACCAGCACCGACCTTCTGTCACTCGCCGTGGCGCGGGCAGGCCAGCAATGGACCCACACCTCGCAGGGAGGGGCGAAATCGTCCGAACACATCTTGCCCAGCATTCAATCCTTGTTGTCTGAGGCAGGGCTGTCGTTGCGCGATTTGCAAGCGGTCGTTTTGGGACGCGGGCCCGGCGCGTTCACGGGTTTGCGCACGGCGTGTTCGGTGGCGCAGGGCTTGGCCTTTGGCGCTGACTTGCCCGTGTTGCCCATCGACACCTTGTTGGCCGTGGCCGAAGAGGTGCGCCATGCGCAAGCCTTAAAGGTGCAGCCTGCTGTGACACGCGTGCTGGTGGTGATGGATGCGCGCATGGAGCAGGTCTACAGTGCCGCTTACGAATATGCGGCCAGTGGTGCCGAATCTGGCTGGCGCTGTGTGCAAGCGAATCAGGTTCACAACCCTGAGCATTTGCAGTGGCCTGCCGATTGGACCGCCGATGGTTTTGTGGCTGCAGGCAATGCATGGGATTTTTATGCCGAGCGATGGCCTGCCGCGTTGCGCGCGCCGCAACTACGCGCCATGCCGACAGCCGCTGCTTTGCTGCGCTTGGCGCCTCAGGCGTGGGCGCAAGGCTTGGCCGTGCCGCCGGAAGACGCCTTGCCTTTGTACATCCGTGACAAAGTGGCGCAAACCACCGAAGAGCGCCTGCAGGCGAAGCAAGCCGCTGCGCCCCACGCAGCTTGATCGACAATGCAAGCCTGAGCCCCATCCTCACACTATCCCATGAGCGCTGTTTTGAAACCCGAAGCCCGACTCGAGCCGCTGAACGAAGCGTTGCTCGACGATGTGCTGCGCGTGGAGCAACGTGCCTACAGCCATCCATGGACACGCGGCAACTTTGTCGACTCCCTCAAAGCGGGCTATCAAGTGATGACCCTTATGGGCGGCGACACCGTGCTGGGCTACTTTGTGGCTATGGAAGGCGTCGAAGAAGTGCATTTACTCAACATCACCGTGGCGCCCGAGTTTCAAGGCCAAGGCTGGGCGGTGTTGATGTTGGATGCCCTGTCTGTGTGGTCACGTGGACGCGGCGCACATTGGCTGTGGCTGGAAGTGCGCGCTAGCAACAACCGTGCACAGCAGGTCTATGAGCGCTATGGCTACCGACGTGTGGGTGAACGCAAAAACTATTACCCCGCGCATTCTGGTCATCGCGAAGATGCGGTGGTCATGTCGTTGAAACTGTGAGCCTGTGACCATGACCGACATCTTGCACCTCGACAAACGCCAACGCGCCATGTTGGCCGAAATGGGCGTGCGCGTGTGGTCCCCCATGTCCGAAGCTGTGGTCATGGGCGCGCCTGTGGTCGAATCGCTGGCGGTGGACACCTCTGCATCGCAGCCGCCCGAAGTGGTGATGCAAGCCCACGCTGACGAAGCGCACCGCTTTGTCGCCGCCAGTGCGCTGGTCGCACAAGCCATTCCAAATCCCACCAAACCTGCGCCCGTTCTGATTCAACGCCCCGAAGGCATTGATCAAATGGATTGGTCAGCCTTGCACAACACGGTATCTGGCTGCCAAGCTTGCAGCTTGTGTGGTTCGCGCAAAAACACGGTGTTTGGTGTGGGCGCTCCTGCGGCAGAGGGCCAAGCACCACAAGTCGATTGGCTCATTGTGGGCGAAGCCCCGGGCGAAAACGAAGACATCCAAGGCGAACCGTTTGTGGGGCAAGCCGGCAAGCTGCTCGACAACATGCTCGGCGCCATGAAGCTTTCACGCACGGGGGCGCGCAGCCCGGATGGGGGCGGCGTGTACATCGCCAACGTGCTCAAGTGCCGACCACCGGGCAACCGCAACCCCAAACCCGAAGAAGTGGCGCAGTGCCTGCCGTACTTAGAGCGCCAAGTGGCTTTGCTCCAACCCAAAATCATTCTGGCCATGGGGCGCTTTGCGGTGCAAGCGCTGTTGCGCGACACCGTGCCCGATGTCGAGACCATGCCACTGGGCAAGCTGCGTGGTCGCGTGTACACCTATCAGAACTTGCCCGTGGTGGTGACCTATCACCCTGCGTATGTGCTGCGCAATTTGCCCGAGAAAGCCAAGGTATGGGCTGACTTGTGCCTGGCCATGGCGCATGTCAAAGGGTCTGAGTCTGCTTAAGGCGCCTTCTCAGGCCACAGCACAGAGGCGATCGCCACCACCATCAGCACCACGGCGCTCCAGTCTTGCCAATGCAGCACTTCTCCCAGCCACCAAGCGCCGCTGAACACCCCCAACACGGGAATGAACATCACGCTCAAGGTGGATGCCACAGGCGGTAGGCCACGGGCGAGAGTCAGCCATGCCGCTTGGGCGAAAGCAAACACACCCAGCGCGTTGTAAAGAATCGCCCACTGTGTGTTTGGCGCGGGTATTTGCCAGCGTTCTTGTTCAAACGCAATCGCCAGTCCCGTCATCAAGAGGGTGGTTAAAAACGTCATCCAAAACGCAATCGTCAAGGTGGGAACTTCCATCGGGGTGTGCCGCAAACGCTGCGTGCCATAAGCCCACACGGCGGCGGCCACCAAAATCATCAGCACCCCCACGGGTTGCCCGGCAAAGTGGGTGAGTTCATTCCACAGCAAAAGCAGCACCCCCACTGCAGCGGCGAAGACGCCCAGCCACTGGCGCGCGCGCAGCGGCGCGTTGAACCACAGCACACCACAGATGGCCGAGAAGATGGGCATGGTGTAACCCAAGATGGCCGCCCGTCCGCTCGAGAGCATAGGGATGGCCAAGATCACCAAGATGTGCCACACAAACATATTGCTGACGGCCAACACCAACAGCTCGCGCCAGTGCGCGCGCGGGATACGAAACGGCACTTTCATCAGCACCAGCGCCAGGCCGAACACGGGTAAGCCAATCAGCATCGACAAACTGCGAAAGGTCAGCGGAGGAAACCCAGTGACCCCAAATTTCATGATCGGCCAGTTGATGCCCCACACCAAGGTGAGGGTGATCAGCGTCCACAGCTGACGCCGCGTCAGCAAAGGCATGCGCGTGCTGACGGTGGGTGTTGGCACAGGGCTGGACGAGGGCGTGGGCTGTGTAGACATGGTGGGGATGGTAAGCCTTCTAAAATCGCGTCATGACCTTTCTTGACATGCTTGCGCGCGCCGAGCGCCAAAACGCCTCCATGCTGTGCGTGGGCCTTGACCCCGAACCGACCAAATTCCCAGACCGCATCAAGGGCGACTCGAACAAGATTTACGACTTCTGCGCCGCCATCGTCGATGCCACGGCCGATCTGGTGAACAGCTTCAAACCTCAAATTGCCTATTTCGCCGCGCACCGCGCCGAAGGCCAGCTGGAGCGTTTGATGGAACACATGCGCCGCGTCGCGCCCCATGTGCCCATCATCTTGGATGCCAAGCGCGGCGACATTGGCAGCACCGCCGAGCAATACGCTATTGAGGCCTTTGAACGCTACGGCGCTGATGCGGTGACCCTCTCGCCCTTCATGGGCTGGGACTCAGTCGCACCGTATTTGAAGTACCACGGCAAGGGTGCGTTCTTGCTGTGCCGCACCTCCAACCCCGGGGGCGACGACTTGCAAAACCAACGTCTCGCATCGGTAGACGGTCAGCCTTTGCTGTATGAGCACGTGGCCCGTTTGGCCCAAGGTCCTTGGAACCTCAATGGCCAATTGGGCTTGGTGGTGGGCGCTACTTACCCCAAAGAAATTGAACGTGTGCGCGAACTCGCGCCTACGGTGCCTTTGCTGATTCCCGGCGTGGGCGCACAAGGTGGCGATGCAGTAGCGACGGTCAAAGCAGGCTTGCGTGTGAGCGGCGGCGAGACCACTGGCCCCATCATCGTCAACTCATCGCGGGCGATTTTGTATGCGTCCAAGGGGGACGACTTTGCCGATGCCGCACGTCGTGTGGCCCTGCAAACGCGCGAAACTTTGCAGGCCGCCAAAGCTCACTGAAGCGCCGCGTAGACCAAGTTGCGAAACAGCGGACGGTAATAGTCGCGCTGGTTGGGCGCTTGAATCAGCAGCATGGCGTACATGTCCAGCGCTGGGTCGACAAAAAATGTGGTGCCCGCAATACCGCCCCAGTAATACAAACCCACCGAGCCTGGCAAGGGCGACAAGCCCAAATGTGTGCGCACTGCAAAGCCCAAACCAAAGCCGTGGCCCGGTGGCAGCAAGGTGCCGTCGGCGGGAATGTTGCCCAGGTGGTCGGCTGTCATGAAGTCCAGCGTGTGCGGTCCGATCAAACGCACACCGTCTAATTCGCCACGGTTGCGCAGGCATTGCAAAAAGCGCGTGTAGTCCATGGCGGTAGACATCAGGCCACCGCCGCCGCTGTCCATGGCCGGCACTTCACGCGGTTCAATCACCTGCATCGGTACGCCGCCGTCAGGGTCGTGGGCAAAGGGTTCGGCAATTCGGTGGTGGTGTTTGGGCGGCACAGCAAAGCCCGTGTCCACCATGCCCAAGGGGTCGAAGATTTCTTGCTTCAAAAACGCACCCAAGTTGTGGCCACTGACCACCTCCACCAAGCGCCCCAGCACATCGGTGGCGCGGCTGTAAGCCCACACGCTGCCAGGTTGGAACTGCAATGGCAGCGCCGCCAGCGTTTTTGAAAATTCGTCATTGCTGCGATCGCGCGAGGCGATGTTCACCTGTGCGTATTGCTGTTGCACAGACGACGTGCCCAAAAATTCATACGTCAGTCCTGCGGTGTGGCGCAGCAGGTCTTGCACGGTGGCTTCTCGTTGGACGGGAATCAATCCGTGAGCGGTCGCGACTTGCTGATGGGCATATTCAGGTAACCAACGGCTGACCGCATCACTCAACAGCAACTGGCCACGCTCCACCAGCATCATCACTGCCACCGACACCACGGGCTTGGTCATGGAATAGATGCGAAAAATGCTGTCTGTCTTCATGACCGATCCGGTGCCTGGATCTTGCTGGCCCACGGCGTCCAACAAAGCAATCTTGCCTTGCCGTGCAATCATCGCCACAGCGCCCGGTAGTCGTCCGCTGGCCACTTCGCGGCGCAGCACGTCCATCAGTTGTTGCGTGCGATCCGGGCACAGGCCGACCTCGGCGGGTTGGGCATGCGGCAAGGGTGTGTGTGTTTGAGTCATCAGCAGCTCCAAGAGATGAACGTGTTGTACCTGAGGTTGCTGCAAAGCGGTATCACCCAGAGCTCAAGCGCCGACAGATTTGTCGCTCATGCGTCAACTCTGACAACTTTGATGTTGCTCCGTTACTTGCGTCATAACTTCAGGCAGATAAGTCACCATGCCGTTTCCGCTGCAAGGTCGTGGACAATGGCGTTTTTCATTCAAAGCTTAGCCATGCACATCCTTCAAGACACGGCCGTCACCATCAAATACCAAGTCTCCACCCCTGCAGGCAAGCCCTTGGATTCGGGGCATTTGTCGTATCTGCACGGCGGCTATGACAACATCTTTCCAAAGGTCGAAGCCGCGCTCAATGGCCAAGCGGTGGGCTTTGCCGTCACGCTGGACCTGAGCGCAGAAGATGCGTTTGGCGAGCGCGACGAGTCGTTGGTGCGCGTCATTCCTAAGGCTGAATTTCCACCCGGCGTGAAAGTGGGCGGGCAGTTGCAAGGCGCGGGCGCTGACGGGCAGCCCCAAGTGTTCAACGTGGTCAAAATCAAAGGGCCCGAAGTGCACCTGGACGGCAACCATGCCTTGGCGGGCCAAGCCTTGCAGTTTCGCTGCACGGTGACAGATGTGCGTGCTGCTACGGCAGAAGAAATTACCCATCGCCATGTGCATGGCGCGCACGGGCATCAGCATTGACGATCAGCTTGGTAACAAGCGCTTCAAGTACTTGCCGGTAAAGCTGGCAGGGTTGGCCGCCAAGTCTTCTGGCGTGCCCACACCCACCACCGTGCCGCCACCACTGCCGCCTTCGGGCCCCATGTCAATCAACCAATCGGCAGTTTTGATGACGTCCAAGTTGTGCTCGATGATGACGATGGTGTTGCCCGCATCGCGCAGGTGTTGCAGCACTTTCAAAAGCAACGCAATGTCGGCAAAGTGCAGGCCCGTGGTGGGCTCGTCCAAGATGTAGAGCGTGCGGCCGGTGTCGCGTTTGCTCAGCTCCAAGGCCAGCTTCACGCGTTGCGCTTCACCGCCTGAGAGCGTTGTGGCGGCTTGGCCGAGTTGCAGGTATGACAAGCCCACGTCCATCAAGGTTTGCAGCTTGCGCGCGATGTTGGGCACCGCACTGAAAAACTGCAACGCGGCTTCCACCGTGAGGTCCAACACTTGTGCAATGTTTTTGCCCTTGTACATGACCTCCAAGGTTTCGCGGTTGTAACGCAAGCCGTGGCACACATCGCAGGGCACATACACGTCGGGCAAAAAGTGCATTTCCACTTTCACCATGCCGTCGCCTTGGCATGCTTCGCAGCGGCCACCGCCTGAGCCGGCGGCCACGTTGAAGCTGAAGCGTCCCGGGCCATAGCCGCGTTCGCGGGCCATCGGTACTTCGGCCATCAACTCGCGAATGGGGGTGAACAAGCCGGTGTACGTGGCGGGGTTGCTGCGGGGTGTGCGGCCAATGGGCGATTGGTCGACGTTGATGACTTTGTCAAAGTAATCGAGGCCGGTGATTTCATCGTGCGCTGCCGGCTCGTCGTGCGCACGGTGAATGGTGTGTGCCGCTGCGGTGTACAGCGTGTCGTTGACGAGTGTGGATTTGCCCGAGCCCGACACACCGGTGACGCAAGTGAGCAAGCCCACGGGGAAATCGGCGGTGACGTTTTTCAGGTTGTTGCCTCGCGCGCCACGGATGCGAATCACTTGGTGCGCCGACGCATCTTTGTGAAGCTTGCGATGAAAGGCCAGATCTTCGGGCGCGACAGGCAAGAAGGCGTTGCGTTTGACCGGCACCTCAATGCGCAGCACTTGTGCGAGGTAGCGGCCTGTCAGTGAGTTGGGGTTGGCCTCCACTTCGGCCGGGGTGCCGCTGGCCATCACTTGGCCGCCGTGCACGCCCGCGCCGGGGCCCATGTCCACGCAAAAGTCTGCCGCGCGAATCATGTCTTCGTCGTGCTCCACCACCAGCACGCTGTTGCCAATGTTGCGCAGGTGCTTGAGGGTGTCGATGAGTCGGTCGTTGTCACGCTGGTGCAAGCCAATGCTGGGCTCGTCCAACACATACATCACGCCCGTCAGGCCGGATCCAATTTGTGACGCGAGGCGAATGCGTTGTGCTTCACCGCCCGACAGTGTGTCGGCACTGCGATCAAGGCTGAGGTAGTTCAAACCCACATCGTTGAGGAACTTTAAGCGTGAGGCAATTTCGCGCACCACCTTGTCGGCAATCTCAGCTTTGGCGCCGTGCAGTTGGAGGGTGTTGAAGTAGCCAAAGCATTCGCCCAGTGTGGTGTGGCTGATGTCGAAAATGCCGCGCATTTGCGCGCCTTCGCCAATGCGCACGTTGCGCGCTTCGCGCCGCAGGCGGGTACCACCGCATGCGGTACAGGCACGGGTGCCACGATAACGCGACAGGTCTTCGCGCACCACCACCGAATCGGTCTCGCGGTAGCGACGTTCCATGTTGACCAAGATGCCTTCGAAGGGGTGCTTTTTGCTCAGCTTTTTGCCACCCGATTCCAGGCTGTAGTTGAATTTGATTTCTTCTTCGCCGGATCCATACAGCAGCACTTGACGTATCTCGGCACTCAGGTCTTCATACGGCGCGTCGAGGTCAAACTTGTAGTGTTTGGACAAGCTTTCCAGCATGGTGAAGTAATGCGCGTTGCGGCGGTCCCAGCCTTTGATGGCGCCGCTGCCCAGACTCAAGGTCGGAAACGCCACCACACGTGCAGGGTCGAAAAAGTCTTGATGACCCAAACCGTCGCAGGCCGGGCAAGCACCGACGGGTGAGTTGAACGAGAACAGGCGTGGCTCGAGTTCGCTGATCGAGTACGTGCACTGCGGACAGGAGAACTTGGCGTTGAAGCTGTGTTCCACACCCGTGTCCATTTCGAGCGCGATGGCGCGGCCTTCGGCCAAACGCAGCGCGGCTTCAAAGCTCTCGGCCAAACGTTGGCGCAAGCCCGGTGGTGGCGCGGTCACCGCCACGTCGCCAATGCTGGGCGCTGCCACAGAGACGGGAGCCGCTGGCGCTTCGTGTCGTACCTTGATGCGGTCCACCACCACGTCAATGTCGTGTTTCTCGGTTTTCTTCAGCTCGGGCAGGTCGTCGTATTCGTACACCTTGCCTTCGATGCGAAAGCGCACATAGCCCTGCGCTTGCAGCTGGCTAAACACCTCGCTGTATTCGCCCTTGCGGTCGCGCGCAATGGGTGCAAGCAGCATCAGCTTGGTGTCTTCGGGCAGGGCCATCACGGCGTCCACCATTTGCGACACGCTTTGCGCTTGCAGCGCCAAGTTGTGGTCAGGGCAATACGGCGTGCCTGCGCGGGCAAACAGCAAGCGCAGGTAGTCGTGAATTTCGGTCACCGTGCCCACGGTGGAGCGCGGGTTGTGGCTGGTGGCTTTTTGCTCAATGCTGATGGCGGGCGACAAGCCCTCAATCAGGTCCACATCGGGTTTGTCCAAACGGCCCAAAAACTGGCGTGCGTAGGCCGAGAGGCTTTCTACATAACGGCGTTGGCCTTCGGCATACAGCGTGTCAAACGCGAGGCTGGATTTGCCCGAGCCCGACAAGCCCGTGATCACCACCAGCTGGTTGCGCGGAATGTCGAGGTCGATGTTTTTCAGGTTGTGCGTGCGTGCCCCGCGAATGCTGATGTTTCGCATGGCTGAAGGGTGGTGCATGGCCTGGCCTAGGTAGGCGCCGTCATTGGTATCGTTCACGAGGTCAATCAATCAAAGGGCAACCCGCCATGATAGTGGCGATGCGTTTCATTGGCCAGAATGCAGGACAATGGCAGGCTGTGACGATGAACTTAACCCCCGATCCTTCTTTAGACGACAGCCCCACCATGACGCCCACCGAGCGGCGTGCCAGTGGCAGCTTGGCATCTATTTTTGCGCTGCGCATGCTGGGCTTGTTTTTGGTGCTGCCCGTGTTTGCGCTGGAAGCGCGCAAATACCCGGGCGGCGATGACCCTGCTTTGATTGGCTTGGCCATGGGCATTTACGGTCTGACGCAAGGCATCTTGCAAATTCCGTTTGGCGTGGCCTCGGACCGTTTGGGCCGCAAGCGCGTGATTATTTTTGGCCTGCTGGTGTTTGCCGCGGGCAGCGCCTTGGCGGGCAGCGCCGACACCTTGCATGAACTGCTGATTGGGCGCGCCTTGCAAGGCGCCGGTGCTGTGTCTGCGGCGGTCACGGCCCTGTTGGCCGATTTGACCCGCGACAACGTGCGCACCAAAGCCATGGCCTTGGTGGGTGCCAGCATTGGCTTGATGTTTGCACTCTCGTTGGTGTTGTCGCCGTTGATTGCTGCGCACATCGGGCTGTCGGGTTTGTTTGTGTTGACGGCTTTGTTGGCCCTGGCGGGTGTGATCGTGGTGCTGTGGGCGGTGCCCGCTGAACCGGTGATTCACAAAGACGCAGCGCGTGGCGGCTTGCGCCAAGTGTTGGCTGATCCTGCCTTGATGCGTTTGAACCTGGGCGTGTTTGTGCTGCATGCGGTGCAACTGGCCATGTGGGTGGCCATTCCGGCCTTTTTGGTGCAAGCGGGCTTGGTCAAAGACGACCATTGGCAAATTTACTTGCCTGCGGTGTTGGCCTCGTTCGTGTTGATGGGCGGCGTGTTCCCCATGGAGCGCCGGGGCTATTTGCGTGGCGTGTTTTTGAGCGCGATTGCGCTGATTGCCTTGGTGCAAGTGGCCTTGCTGTGGGTGTCTTCTGGCGCGCCCAGCATCGCCACGTTGGCGTGGTTGTTGTTTGCATTTTTTTGTGGTTTCAATGTGCTCGAAGCCACGCAGCCCAGCTTGGTGTCGCGCATTGCACCGGCAGCCTCGCGTGGGGCGGCCATGGGCGTGTACAACACTTTGCAATCGCTGGGCTTTTTTGCCGGTGGCTGGATGGGCGGGCAGCTCGTCAAAGGCTACGGCACACAAGGTTTGTTTTTAACTTGCGCGGCATTGATGCTGGTGTGGCTGGTGGTAGCTTGGCCCATGGTGGCGCCTGTGCGAACCCCCACCCCTTCTACTGACCCGAGCAAGACCCCATAATCACCCCCTATTGGAGGAATTTACCCATGGCATCCGTTAACAAAGTCATCCTCGTCGGCAACTGTGGCCGCGATCCCGAAGTGCGCTACCTGCCCAGCGGCCAAGCTGTGGCCAACGTGAGCGTGGCGACATCGAGTCGTCGCAAAGACAAAAACAGCGGCGAGATGATTGAAGACACCCAGTGGCACCGCGTCACGTTTTATGACCGCTTGGCCGAGATTGCTGGCGAATACGTCAAAAAAGGCCGCCCGATTTACGTCGAAGGCCGTTTGAAATACGGCGTGTACACCGACAAAACCACGGGCGTCGAAAAGAACACCGTGGACATCATCGCCACCGAGTTGCAACTCTTGGGCGGCCGTGAAGGCATGGGCAACCCCAGCTCCGGTGGTGGTGACGAGGGTGGCTACAGCCGTCCTGCCGCACCGCGCCAAGCAGCGCCTGCACCTCAACGCCAAGCAGCGCCCGCACCTGCCAAAGGTGGCTTTGACGACATGGACGACGACATTCCCTTCTAGAGCTTAATTTGCGGCAACGTCAACAACTTGCCGACCAAAGAACAGCCCCAGTAGCTCAGGCGACTGGGGCTTTTTGTTGCGTGCACTGTTCGTTAGGAATCACGGCAATATGTAGTACTTATTAATAAATAAACACTGCATATAGATACCATTTAAAGCACATCAAAGCTTTAAGGGTTGCTCAATGGGTTTGTACGGGGCAAATAAAAATCTCAAATGTTTGGCGGGCATTTGGGGTGGGTGGCTTGTAGGTGCTACTTCTGTGTTGGCGCAGGCGGTGCCGATCGACGCGTTGACGCGTCAACACGAGCGGGCCGTTCAAGACGCCACACGGCGCGAGCCGCGTGACGTGGACGCGTTGAGTCCCGAAAAAGAGTTGCCCACGTCCAGCCCGAAGGCCAAGCCCCAAACTGGCGCGTGTCGTGTGGTTCAACACATTCAGTTGGAAGGGCATCCCGACGCGTTGGGCGCACTGCCTCAAGAGGTGTTGAGCGCCTATCTGGGTCAATGTTTGATTGCCGAAGAAGTCAACGCCTTATTGGGCGATCTCAACCGTTGGTACCAACAGCGTGGATGGACCACCACCCGTGTGTATGCGGCAGAACAAGACATCACGGGCGGTGAGCTGGTGTTGCGTGTGGTGGTTGGGCGCATTGAAGGTTACCGCTACAACGACAAAGACGCAGACGACCGACTGACTTACGCTTTCCCAGAAGAAGCGGGCGGCTACCTCAATCTGCGCGATCTTGAGCAAGGCCTGGAAAACCTCAACCGCGTGCCGTCTCAAGAAGCCAAATTCCAGCTCTATCCAGGCAAAGAGCCCGGCACCTCGGTGGTTGTGGTCGAAATGACAGAAAAGCCACGCAACCGCTGGACCCAGATGGTTGACAACAGTGGCAACACCAGCATGGGTCATTGGCGCAGCAACACCGAATTTGCCACGGACAACCTGTGGGGTCGCAACGACCAATTGGCCATCGGGTACAACCGCAATTTAGACCGAGGCACCTTGGGTTCCCTCTTCGAAGGCGTCACAGCCAACTACAGCCTGTCGCGTGGCAACCACCTGTGGGGTGCATCGCTGGCGGTATTCAAAACAGACTTCACGTTGCCGGGTATCAACCAAGACTATCTCTACCAAACGCGTTCCAAAAAATCAGGGGTGAGCTACGAATACCTGCTCACGCGCGACCAGAGCAGCAAGCTCAGCCTGATCGCAGGCTTGGACTTCACGCATCAGCGCAGCTACACACAAGACATCAACATCAACAGCCAGTACCGCCGACTGGCCGTTGCCTATGCGGGCATCAAAGGCAAGCGGTACTTTGGCAACAACATGTTCGATTGGCAATTGCGTGCGGATCAAGGTACGGGATTGATTGATGCCATGGACAGCATTCCTGGTGGCACAGACCCGCGCTATTGGGCGCACAAAGCACAAGCTAACCTCACCCTGCCCTTGTCTGACAACCAAGGCATTTGGCGTTCGAGCTTTCAAATGCAAGATGCACAAAGCAATGTGCCTACCCTTGCGCAAATGTATATGGGTAGCCGCTACAACGTGCGTGGCTACCAAGACAACAGCCTATTTGGTCCCAAAGGTGCCTGGTTGCGCAACGACTTGGAAAGCAGTCCTGTGCGCGTCGAATCTGTCAGCTTGACGCCGTATTTGGGCTATGACGCCGGCTACGTCAAACCGAACGCGCAACAACGAGTCAGCCAACACCATCTCACGGGGTATGCCATCGGCATGCGCATGGACTGGGGCAAGGTCAAAGCTGACCTCACCTACACCCGTGCCTTGAGCCGTCCGGTCGAGTTTGCCAGCGAGTCCCGTGAACGCTGGTTGGCCCATTTCAGCATTGCCTTGTGAGCGAGAACGCCATGATCTATCCCCGTACATCTCGTCGCCAAATCGCCACTGCGTTGTTGGCCAGCTATCTACTCGGGCCGGTGTCTGCTTTTGCCCAAGTCGTGCTCAATGCTGGTACGCCCAATGACGGTCGTCGTGCCTATGTGGATCAAACACAAAACGGTCTGCCCAAGGTCAACATTGCCACGCCCAATGGGGCGGGTGTTTCACGCAATGTGTACCAGGAGCTGAATGTCGGCAAGCAAGGCCTGATCTTGAACAACGCGGCCAACAACAGCAACACCTCACTTGCGGGCTGGGTTGAAGGCAACCCTAACCTCAAGCCAGGCAACGAAGCCAAGATGATCTTGAACGAGGTGGTCGGGGCCAACCCGTCGCAGTTGCAAGGTTTTGTGGAAGTGGCTGGTAAAAAAGCCGACGTCATCATCACCAACGAAAACGGTGTCAATTGCAATGGGTGCGGATTCATCAACATCAGCCGCGTCACCCTCAGCACGGGCACGCCTATGTGGGGCGCTACAGGTCAGTTGGATGGGCTCAAAGTACGCCAGGGTTCGATCAATATTGGTGGCGACGGTTTGAGTGCGCCCGACAACCGGGTGGACCTGCTCTCCCAAGCCATCAACATCCAAGGTGATGTGCATGCCGACAGCCTCAACGTCATCGCAGGCGGTAACGACATTCGCTACAGCGACCTCAGTCGTACCAAGCTGTCCGACATTCGGGGCGCCATGGACATTGCGGCCCTGGGCGGCATGTATGCCAACCAAATCCAGTTGGTGGCCACAGGTGCAGGCGTGGGCGTTAGGGTGGACGGCACCTTGGTCAGCGCTGGCAACGTGAACATCACCAGCGATGGGCAGCTCACCCATACCGGTAAAACCAGTGCGCAAAACAGCATCCAGGTCACCGCCCAACAAATCACGCAAAGCGGCAGCCTGCTGGCGACTGGGGCGCTCGACATCAACGCCCAATCGCTCACCAACACGGGCACTTTGGTTGGGCAAGACCAGCGCGTACAAGCTGCGCAGGCCATCGTCAACCAAGGAAAGATTGCCGCTAATGGCACGCTCATTGTCACCAGCGACAGCCTCAACAACAGTGGCCAACTCCATGCAAAGGGAGCCAGTCAAATCACCACTGGCGCCTTGGTTAATGCGGGTGAAATACTTACCGATGCGGCGCTTAACATTACCGCATCCAGCTTGAACAACACCGCCAAAGTATCGGGCAACAGCGTCACAGCCACCGTTACGAGCGCGCTGGACAACGCCAGCACCGCAAGCCTTTCGGCCGCGCAAGACCTGACACTCCAAGCCAATGCCATCAACAACGCTGGCAGTGTTTCGGCCAATCGCTCCATTACGCTTGAGGCCGACAAACTGGTGCAAAGTGGCACCCTCGCAAGCCAAGGCACGCTCACAGCCAGCCGACTCAGCAGCCTAGAAAACTCGGGCACGCTCAGTGGCCAAACCTTGGATGTCACGGCCGACAGAGTGCTCAACCTCGGTGCGGGCACCGTAGCCAGCAGCGCAGCGGCCACCATTCAGGCCACCACACTCAATAATTTGGGCCGCATTCACACAGAAGGGCTAGCCACATTTAATGCGCGTCGCGTTAACAATGCAGGCGTTATTGAAGCCGCCGCAGGCCTCAACGTCAGCCAAGCTTGGACCGTTCAAAACACAGGCAGCCTGAGTGGCACAGAGGTGGTGATCAACACGCAAGCCCTGAACAACGCGGGCCGCCTGCAAGCCGATCAGCTCACGCTCTCTGCGTATCAAGACAGTAACATTCCCCCCGCGGATCGGCTGACCCAAACCGCAGTGACCAACAGCGGCGTGATGGCGGCAGACCGCATGGCCATCACTGGCTACGGCAACTTGACCAACACCAACCAAATCAGCACCGACATCACCGCCACAAGCAGTGTCGCCGACAGCGGCAACATTCGCATTCAAGCTGGCTTGCTCGACAACACCGGCGGCAGTTTGCTGGCCAAAAACAAACTCGCCATCGATGCGGGCAATATGTACAACAACCGCGCCACACTCAGCAGCAAGGGCGATATGCGTATCACGGTCGGCGGCAACATCGACAACAGCGAAGGCCTCATCCTGCATCAAGGCAGCGGCAGCGCGCAGGTCCACGCAGACCTGGCATTCAACAACGCCAAAGGCCAAATTGAAGGGCAAGGTCAAAGTCTCAGTGTGAGCGCGGGTGATATTGACAACAATCAAGGCCAAATCGTCCAAACTCAAGCCAGCACTGGCTCAAACGCTGCCTCGCTCAATGTGAGCGCACAGGCGGTGGCCAGCGCCACCACCCAAGGTCAGCTGCTCAACATCAAGGGCAACATCAGCAGCACAGGCAATATCACCATCACCGCTAACAGTGTTGTGACCGACGCCAGCAGCGCACAACTCAGCAGTCCCAGCAGCCTCAGCTTGTTGGACAAAACCAAAATCAGCAGCGGTGCCAGCACCGCCACCGGTGGCTATAACTGGAACACCGACATTGCCGCCTCCAACGCAGTGACTCAGGCACAAAACGCGGCGGACCAAGCCAATGCACAAGCCCAAGCGGCTGCCACCGCACTGCAAACTGCGCAAACCAACTTAGCCAGCGTGCAAGCCAACGCCACCAGCACCCCAGCCGCCATTGCCCAAGCGCAAAGCGCAGTCACTGCAGCGCAAACAGCCAACACAGCAGCCCAAGCAGCTGCCACCGCAGCTGCTCAACAATTAGCTGACGCCCAAGCTGCCGTGCCTGCCGTCAACGCAGGGACAACTGGCAGCAGCATTACCCAACCCAATGGCAAACCTGTTGACCTGAGCGTGCCCAATGCCCCTGTCATCGTGCTCAACACACCTACGTCGCAAATTCAAGCAGGTAACGACCTCGCCTTGAATGTCGGTAACGTTTTGTTTGACAACCACCAAGGCAGCTTGGCCGCCGGGCGTAACCTCACCGTCAACGCCCAAGGCGATGTGCTGGCAGGTCAAATGGCTGCAGCCGGCGCATTGAGCGTCACCGCCAAACAGCTGGAAGTGGCCCAACAAATTCGTGGCAAGACCGCAAACGTTACCGCCAACACACTGGTGGTCACAGGCCGTGTACAGGGTGATGACAGCTTGAGCATCAAGGCTGACAGCCTCACCAACAGCGGTACCCTCGCGGGCAAAGCCACCGTGCTGCAAGGCCGAAGCGCCGAGCAATCGTTAGAGCTGGGCAACACCGGCATGGTGCAAGGCAACCAAAGCCTCACCATCAAAGCCGACAAAGTGCTTAATCAAGCCACCTTGGCTTCTGGGGGCGACATCACCACCCAAACCCAGTACTTAGAAAACAAAGCGCTCATCTACAGCGCAGGCCACCAAAACCACTACGGTGTAGAACTCGTCAACAACGCTGGACGTATCTATGCCGTCGGCGACATCACCATCCAGGGCAACGCTGCAGGCGACAACGCGCAAAGCCTGCTCAACTACATCGGACGCATAGAGGCCCAAGGCGACATCAACCTCAAGGCCAACACCATCACCAACCACGCCGTCGTGCCCACCGTGAACACCCGTGGCGTGGTGGAAAAGTCGGTCACGCCCACACTGATCACTACCACCGCCAAAGATACCTTCAACGCCGATGGCAAAACTTCTGAAATCTTGGCGGGCAAAAACCTCAACATCAAAGCCGACGAACTGAACAACGAATACGGCATCATCTCGGCTCGCCTCAACGCCAATATAGGCACACGCTTGCTCACCAACCGTGCGTATGGCGCTATTCAAACCCAAAACTACGTGGTGAAAGCGGCATGTTTCAACTGCCACCAAACCGTGAGCTACAGCGAAACCTGGGGCGGTGTCATTGCTGCAGGTGGCACAGCCACCGTCACAGCCAGTGAAAAATTGGACAACAAAACCATCGACACCCGCGACGGCTTTGCGGGCCTGTCCACCGACCCCCGCGTGGTCCTCGTGGACGAACGTTCCAACACCGCCTCGCCCTTGACGCAAGCCTTCAAAGACCGCTTTGGCATCGTCAACGGCCCGGCCAACAGTGCTGCAGGCACAGCCCCCAGTTTGAACTTGGGCAGCCCCACCGCATTGTCAGACGGCCTTGTGCTTAAGGCCGATGGCACGTTTGACTTCAGCCACTACACCGTGCCCAACGGTCCAACAGGCTTGTTTGAAAAAGCCCCAGCCACCTCGCCCTACCTCATCCGTGGCCGCAGCGACCTGTTTGCTTCTGCGTCTAACGACCAGTACACCAGCTACAACAAATTTGCGGGCTCCGATTACCTGCTCACCCGCCTGGGCCTCATGCCCAGCGGCATCAAACTCTTGGGCGACGCTTGGTACGAAACCCAGCTCGTGCAAGACCAGATGTACGCCCTCAAAGGTCGCACCCACTTGGTGGCGGGCACCGACAACGACTACGACCTCATGATGGGCCTCATGGACGCCGGCCTACTGGCCCAAGCCCAGTTTGGTTTTGGCTTGGGCGATAGCTTGAGCCCGGCTCAACAAGCCGCTCTGACAAAAGACATGGTGTGGCCCGAGTGGCAAGTGGTCGACGGCCAGAAGGTGCTGGTGCCCAAGCTCTATGTGGCGCATCAAACGCAGAACAACGACAACAACAAGGGCGCCAGAATTGTGGGCACCGACGTGGCCATCACCACCCGAGAGTTAGAAAACACAGGCAGCTTGGCTGCGAGCAACAGCCTTGCCATCAATGCCAGCGGCAAAGTCAGTGGTGGCGGCAGCTACAGCGGCGGCAAAACCGTGGCCATCGTGGCTGATAGCGTGGACTTGAAATCGGCCAGCATTCAAAGTGGTGGCTGGCTCAGCCTTGACACCGCCAACGACCTGACCTTGACGGCCACACAAATCAAGGCTGCGGGTGATGCCCGCCTGAGCGCGGGCGGCAACATCGCCTTGAACGCAGAAAAGCACGAAGCACATGTGGTGCGTGGTGACGGCAGCAGCAAAGATGACGTGCGCTATGAAACCACCAACGTGCAATCAGGCGGCAACCTCACCATTGAGGGCACCAAAGGTGTGTTGGCCCAAGGCAGCAAGCTCGATGCTGGAGAAGACTTCAAACTCTCCTCTACTCAAGGCAATGTGGATCTGCAAGCCGTGGTAGATAGTGAAAACGTCAACATCAAAGGCGGACGTGGTGGAGGTTTTGCAGGCTTGTTGAGTGGTTTGATTGGCAACACCACCCAAACCCAAGACGTCAAAGGCGTACAAATCAACGCAGCGGGCAACGCCCTGGTGCAAGCCACAAAGGGCAACGTGAACGCGCAAAGCCTGCAAATGCAGGTCGGCCAACAAGCCGCTGTGGTGGCCGGTGGTGACGTGGCACTGACCAGTGCACAAGCCTATAGCAAAGTGCAAAACGGCAACGACACCAAACAAAGCTTGGTCACCGAGCGCAGCAAAATCACGGCAGATCAGGGCGTGACCATTTATGGCCAAAACAGCGTGCAGCTCGATGCTGCCAGTGTCAAATCCGCACAAGGCGATACCACGGTGTCTTCGGCGGGCGATGTGCGCTTAGGCTTTAACACCGACACCCAGCAACGCGACTGGACCACCAGCAACTCCAGCAGCAGTTGGGGTGGTTTCAAGAGAAGCACCACCACCACCCAGCACGAAACCCTGGACAAAACTGCCCAAGCCACCGAGATTGAGGGCCAAAACATCCGGGTGCTTGGCAACAACGTCAAAAGCGAAGCTGCCAAGCTAGACGGCGCACAACAGGTGCAAGTCGAAGGTGTCAACAACACCCAGCTGTATGCGGCACAAGAAGTGCACCAAACCACACAAAACAGCCAAACCAGTTCTAGCTTGATAGGCATCACCTACAGCAAAAGCAACAGCACAGACAGCAACATCAAGAGCGAAGCCCTGGGTACTCAGCTGAACTCGGATAAAGCGATTCAAATTGGCGTGGGCGCTGTGACCGATGTGCAAGGCGCCATATTGAATGCACCCAAGGTGGACTTTGTGCGCAGCGCGGGCGCAGACGCCAGCAAAGCAGGCCAGCTCATCCTTGGGGCCAGCAGCAATACGACCGAAACCAGCCATACAGAAAAAACCACCACCGCCGGTGTGTACCAAGAAATGTCTGGCCAGGGCGAGACCAAGCAAACCTTGAGCCAAACGCAAATCAACGGCAAGGTGAACATTGCCACGGGCATCAACACCTTGGTGATGATTCCTGAGGGCGACCTCAAGACCCAGGTGCAAAGCTTGAGCCAACAACCTGGCCTGGCTTACCTGGGGGAGTTGGCCAAAGACCCCAAGGTCAATTGGCAACAAGTGAAGCTGGCTTATGACAAGTGGGACTATAGCCAAGAGGGGTTGACGCCAGCGGGGGCGGCTGTGCTGGCCATTGCGGTGGCAGCAGCAAGCGGTGGGTCTGCGGCAAGCCTAGTGAGCTCGATGGGCTTGAGTGGTGCAACCGCTGCCGCCATGACAGCTGGCTTGACCACATTGGCTTCAAGCGCATCCGTGAGCTTGGTCAACAACGGTGGTGACATAGGCAAAACGCTCAAGGACTTGGGGCAAAGCCAGAACGTCAAAGGCGTCTTGACGGCGATGGCCACCGCTGGCGCGCTGACAGAGCTGGGCAGTACCACCACTGCCACAGGTCAAAGCGGCGCCAACGCCCAAGTCATTAGCACGGCGCAAGAGGCAGACAAATTCATGGCTAACCTCACGCGCAACGTTACCAACAACCTGGCCAGCGCCGTGGTGAGCAGCGCCATCAACGGCAAGCCCTTGAGCGAAGAAGCGCTGAGCACTGCACTGAGCAGTGCGCTTGTTACTTCGGGCATGACGCAAGCAGTCAACAACATTGGTGCGGCAGCAACAGGCGGCAACCCAACCCTCAACGCTTACACACAAGCCATGGCCCATGCCCTGGCTGGTTGTGTGGGTGGGGCGGCTACTACTGGCAACAGCGGTGGATGTAGCGCAGGTGCTGTGGGGGCGGTGGTGGGTGAGTTGAGTGCAGGCTATGCCAAAAGCACAGGCGCCACAGATGCAAATGCACTGGCATTTGCCAAGAGCATGGGCGCGGTAGCTGGTGCCCTGGTGGGTGGGTCTGACAGCGCGGCAGCGGTGAACATTGCGGCTCAGATGGGGGCGAATGCGGCTGCAAATAACTATTTACTTCACAACAGATTGATTGATGAAGAAGGTGAGTTAGCGCGCTTAAAGCTAAAAAAACAGGGTGGGCAGTGTGACAGCAGCTGTGACACACGAATAAGTGAATTGCAAACGTTGGACAAGCTCAGAGATGACAAGCTTGCTCCATTGATTGATGCTTGCGAAAAAGCCGGACGCAATAATTGCAAAGGTGAAGTAATTGCCAAGCAATTTGCTGAGGCCAATGGGTTTGGCGCTGAGTCGATGAAGCGAGAAAGCAATGCAGGAACATTGGGTAGCCCGTTCTCATTCAACGGCTGCCCAGG